>CAUYUA010000232.1:0-25863 GCA_963575675.1 Azospirillaceae bacterium | reverse complement strand
CCTCGTCGACGCCCTGCTGCGTCAGAGCGGAGCTTTTCGGGAAAATCAACAAGTCGCTGAACGCGCGCTCGACAGCAATGATTTGGAACGAGAACGCGGAATCACGATTCTGGCCAAATGCACCTCCGTATTATGGCACGGCTGTCGAATCAACATTGTCGATACTCCCGGACACGCCGATTTCGGCGGAGAAGTCGAACGAATCTTGTCGATGGTCGATGGCGTCGTGGTTCTGGTCGACGCCGCCGAAGGTCCCCTGCCCCAAACCAAATTCGTCGTCGGCAAAGCCCTGAAACTCGGATTGCGGCCCATCGTGCTGATTAATAAGGTCGATCGTCCGGACTCGCGCGCCCACGCGGTTCATGACGAAGTCTTCGACCTGTTCGCCGCGCTCGACGCCTCTGAAGAGCAACTCGATTTCCCACATTGTTCGCCTCAGGCCGCCAGGGTGGGCCTCGAAAACCTGGATCAGCCCGGAACCGATTTAACCCCGCTGTTCGAGCTTGTGCGACGCCATGTTCCACCGCCGTCCGTCGATCCGGCAGACGACGCGCCGTTCCGGATGTTGGCCACCACACTGGAATCCAACCCCTACCTAGGACGCCTGCTCACCGGCCGCATCCAATCCGGAACCGCGCGAGCCAACATGCCGATCAAAGCCCTCACCCGCGAAGGCAAACTGATCGAGCAAGGACGAATCACCAAAATACTCGCGTTTCGGGGGCTGGAGCGCGTCGGCATCGAAGAAGCCGCCGCCGGAGACATCATCGCCGTCGCAGGCCTGTCGCAAACCACCGTCGCCGACACGATCTGTGATCCCGGCGTCGCCGCGCCGCTGCCGGCTCAGCCGATTGATCCGCCCACTCTGGCCATGACCTTCTCGGTCAACGACAGTCCCTTCGCCGGACGCGAAGGCGACAAAGTCACCAGCCGCGTCATTCGCGATCGCTTGATGCGCGAAGCCGAAGGCAATGTCGCGATCCGCATCTCCGTCACCGAAGACGCCGACGCTTTCGAGGTCGCCGGACGCGGTGAACTTCAACTCGGCATCTTGATCGAGACCATGCGGCGCGAAGGCTACGAAATGGCGATCAGCCGACCGCGCGTGTTGTTCCGCACAGACCCCGTCACAGGGCAACGTCTGGAGCCCATCGAAGAAGTCGTGATCGACGTCGATGAAGAATATAGCGGCGCCGTGGTCAATAAACTCTCTGAACGCAAGGCCGAACTGATCGAGATGCGCCCTCGGCGGCGCCAAACAACGCTTGGTGTTCTTTGCGCCCTCACGCGGATTGATCGGATATCAAAGCGAGTTCCTCACCGACACTCGCGGCACGGGCGTCATGAACCGCTTGTTCCATGGTTACGCTCCCTACAAAGGCACGATCTCCAGCCGCCGCACAGGCGTGTTGATCTCCAACGGCGAGGGCGTGGCGGTCACCTACGCGTTGTGGAATCTGGAAGATCGCGGCCCCATGCTGATCGAACCAGGCGCGCCCGTGTATCAGGGCATGATCATCGGAGAGCATACGCGCGGCAATGATCTTGAAGTCAACGTGCTGAAAGGCAAACAGCTCACCAACTTCCGCGCCGCCGGTAAAGATGAAGCCGTTCGTCTTACGCCGCCGATTCTGATGTCGTTGGAAAAGGCTCTGGCGTATATTTCCGACGAAGAGCTTGTTGAGGTGACGCCGAAATCAATTCGTTTGCGTAAAAAATTGTTGGATCCCAACGATCGCAAACGCCTCGCCCGTCAGGCCGAAGCAAGCTGAGGAATTGACGCGCGGTTTTCCGGGCAAGGACTGAAATTGCAAAGGGTTGCAAAGGTTGGAATTAAAAGGGTCCGGTGACTGGGAACACAGTCCCTGGCCCCTTTTGGTTTCTAACCTCACTCAAAGAACAGCGCGTCGGTTATTGACCCAAAGCATCACTATCAGCAATGAGGCCCGCACATTATGACCGAGACATTCAACGCTGTTGTTCTCGAAGACCTGGGCGGCAAACCGAAAGCGGTAATAAAACCGATCTCCGTCGCCGACCTGCCCGATTACGACGTCTTGATCGATGTCGATTGTTCGACATTGAACTACAAAGATGGTCTGGCGATCACAGGCAAAGGGCGAATCGCCCGCAAATTGCCGATGGTGTGCGGCATCGATCTGGCGGGAACCGTCCTTGAATCCCGATCTTCGGAATGGCGCCCCGGCGATAAAGTCGTGGTCAACGGCTGGGAAATGTCGGAGATGCACTGGGGCGGCTATAGCGCCAAACAACGCGTCAAGGCAGAGTGGTTGGTTCGTTTGCCCTCCAGTTTCTCGTTCCAAGACTCTATGGCGATCGGAACCGCCGGATAGGACGCCATGTTGTCGGTGCTGAAGCTGGGAGAAGCCGGTGTGATCCGTAGTTCCGGAGAGATCCTCGTCACCGGCGCCGCAGAGGAGTCGGCTCCGTGGCCGTGGCCATTTTAGCGAAACGCGGATACAAAGTCATCGCCTCCACAGGCCGACCAGAAACCCACGACTATCTGAAAAACCTCGGCGCCTCCGGATTCATCGACCGCGCCGCCCTGCAAGAAAAAGGCCCGCATCTGCAAAAAGAGCGTTGGGCGGGAGCCGTAGACGCTGTCGGAGGCCAAACGCTGGCCAACGTCATCGCGCAAACTATGCGCAACGGCGTCGTTGCGGCTTGTGGTCTCGCCGGCGGCAGCGACCTTCCTTCCTCCGTGTTCCCCTTCATCCTGCGAGGCGTCTCGCTGCTGGGGGTTGATTCCGTCATGGCCTCACGCGCGCAACGCGAGAAAGCCTGGGCTCGTCTGGAACAAGACTTGCCCCACGCCTTGCTTAAGACCATAACGCGAGTCGAACCCATGAGCAATATCTTTGCTCTGGCTGAGGAAATCGTCTCCGGACGCATTCAAGGACGAGTGGTGATTGACGTTAAACGCTAAGTTCTATCAAGACAGCTCCCGAACCGCCCTTCCCGGTCGTCCTTGCCATCGAAGACTGGGAAGGTGTTTTTTTATGTTAACATAATACGCCCTGTGGAAAAGTTTTTCTCTACAAAACACAATTCAACGCCATCCGCAAAAATTGTATTGTCTCCGGGTCGAAGGTTTCTCTATTGATTTCACGACGCCCCTGATTATAGAGAGACTCAAAAACAGGAGACCGCCACGTCTACGTTTGCCTCCGCCCAGAGTCAGGCGATCGTTCGCCATGCCCCAGACGCTATTTTAACCGTTTGCAAAAACGGCGAAATATATGGCGTGAATCTGGCGGCAGAACGCATGTTCGGCTTGTCGGAGCAATGCGGACGTGGACAAAACATCAGCGCTCTTCTTCCCGAGATCACAAAGGACCTATGGCCGACCACGCCTAACAACCCGGCCGATGATTCAGAGAGCAATCTTGAATCCAATGGCGCGTTTTCTGCGGACTCCCTTAACGAAAAAGAAACCACGGCTCGGCGCGTCGACGGAACGACGTTTCCGGCGCGATTACACATCGTTCTTTTGACCACCGACAAAGAAACATTATACGCTCTCTTTTTGCACGATTTGACCGAGCGCAAAATCATTCAAGATTCTCTAGAGAAACTCGCCTATGTCGACCGCCAAACCGGCGTGCCGAACTTTGCGGGGTTTATGCGAGATACGCGATACGCCATTGAAATCGGTCACAAACCCGCGGTGATGCTGATCGATCTCGATCGGTTTTGGATGGCGCGCACCAGCTTCGGCCACGAAATCGCCGATCGCATCCTATCGGCCTTCATCGCGCGATTGTGCGACAGTTTGCCTCCGGAGTGCGTCGTTGGACGTTTGCATCAAGAACGGTTAGGCGTGCTGATTCCAACTCACGGCAGTTTAGAGAGAATCGAAGAACCGCTCTATAAGATTCGCCACATCCTGTCCCACCCCTTCGACATCGATCACCGCATCACCTACATCACAGCGAACATCGGAATCGCCGTAACCGGAAATCGAAAAGAAGACGCCGCCGACGTCATCCGCAACGCTGAAATCGCCGCGTATCAAGCGCGCATCCAAGGCCGCGACATGCCGGTGTTGTTCGACGCCGAAATGCATGCTCGCCTTGTCGATCGCCAACAAATGGAAACCGATCTTCGGCGCGCCATTTTCTTGGGCGGCGAACTGCGACTGGCCTACCAGCCCATCATCGAGATGGAAAGCGGACGTCTGGTGGGGTTCGAAGCGCTGGCGCGCTGGCGCAGCCCTCGACGCGGATGGATTTCGCCCGTTGATTTCATTCCCTTGGCCGAAGAAGCCGGATTAATCGTGCCCTTAGGCAATCATGTGTTCTTGGAAGCCTGTCGACGAATTGTCGCGTGGCAAAAATTCCGCCCGACAAACACGCCGCCTCTGTTTATGAGCATCAATCTCTCCGCAGGACAACTCAACGGCCCGGCTCTGACCACCGGCATTCGCCGCATGCTGGAAGTCACCGGAGCCGATCCGGCATGGATTCGACTCGAAATCACGGAAAGCGGCCTAATGAACAATCAACGCGAAGCCATTTCCACACTGCATCAAGTTCGCGACATAGGAATCGGCCTATCCATCGATGATTTCGGAACCGGCTATTCCTCGTTGAGTTATCTGCGACGCTTGCCCGTCGATGGGCTGAAAATAGATCGCGCTTTCGTCGCCGCCATGGGACAAACGACCGAAGACCGCGAAATTGTCCGAACCATCATCCGACTCGGCAAAATCATGGGCTTCAAAGTCATCGCCGAAGGCGTCGAAACCATCGAGGAAATGGAAGCGTTACGTCACTTGCGCTGTGAATATGGACAAGGCTTTTTGTTCGGACGGCCTTTGGATCCCGAATCCGCGCAAAAAATAATCATCGATGGCCGCTCTCTTTGCCAAGCAACAGAATAAGAACAACAGAAACACGTCCCTTTTAACATTGCTTAACATTGCCCGCCGCATCCCCTCCCCTCTCTAAAACGGACGCGCAAAATACGGCGCAGAGGAGTTTCGTCATGGTTGAAAGCTCAGCCTGTTCCTCGTCAACGCCATCTCAAACGCAGAGCGGAAAATCGTCTCGCCCAGAGACGTTTCGTCTGGACGCCTTAAAATCTCTGGTCCGCATGGCGCAATCCAACGTGCCTCTGGCGATCAACACTCTCGCCGTGACCACCGAAGGCGTTCCCGTTTTGGTGGAATCCTTCCAACCGTCACAAGTGCGATTCGTCATCGATACGTTGCTGTTCAACCTTCTGGTCAGCAACCGAGATGGACGCTTACTGTGCCAAATCTGGGCGGAAGTCGGCTATGTGCCGTTCTCCGGGCAAAACGTCTGCAAACGCCAACATGTTCTTTCCATCCTGCGCGCCGCCAAAGATTTGCCGCACGCTCAGTTCGTTTTGGATGGAAATCAGAAGATATTACTGTTCTCTCAAAGCTTCATTGAGGACGAGCTGACTCCAGAAGCAATGATTTACGAAACCCTTCCTCTCATCCAAGAAGCGCGGCCATTCCTTCAATTGTTGGCCCACAATCTATAGACTTCTACACTTCAAGGGCGCAGAGCCCGTCCAGAGAAGACGCTAAAGTCATGAGACATCAGGTCACACGGCCGGCGGCGCGCATTCCGGCGCTGTCCTTCATCTTCATCACCATTGTCCTCGATGTCTTGGCTTTGGGCGTGGTCATCCCCGTCTTACCCAGGTTGATCTCCGAGTTTCTGAACAACGACACCGTCCACGCCGCCGAGACCGTCGGCGCGTTTGCAACGCTTTGGGCGCTGATGCAGTTTTTGTGCTCGCCGATCTTGGGCGGATTGTCGGATCACTTTGGTCGTCGCCCTGTGATCTTGCTGTCGAATTTCGGCCTGGGCCTTGATTACATATTCATGGGATTCGCGCCGAGCCTCGGTTGGCTGCTGGTTGGACGAGTGATTTCCGGAATCACTTCGGCTAGTTTCGCAACCGCCGCCGCCTACATCGTTGACGTCACCTCGCCGGAAAAGCGCGCCGCAGGGTTTGGCGTGCAAGGAGCGGCCTTCGGTTTAGGCTTCGTTCTGGGACCGGCTCTTGGGGGCCTGCTGGGCGCCGTGGACGTTCGTTTGCCTTTTTGGACAGCCGCAGCTCTCAGTCTTGGCAACGGCGTTTACGGCTCCTTCATCCTCCCGGAATCCTTGCCTCTTGAACGCCGCAAGCAATTCTCTTGGAAACGCGCCAACCCCATCGGCTCTCTGGCCCTACTGCGCTCCAATCATCGGTTGCTCGGTTTAGCCCTCATCGCTCTGCTCAGCAATTTGGCGCATGAAGCTCTTCCCAGCACTTTTGTGCTGTATGTCGGTTTTCGCTATGGCTGGGATCAACAAACCATAGGCTTCTCTTTGGCCGCGATTGGACTCTGCTCCGCGATCGTGCAGGGAGGAATGGTTCGACCTTTGACGACGCGATTGGGGGAGCGAGGCATGGCGTTAACTGGGCTGACATTCGGGATCATCGGTTTTTTCTGCCTTGGAAGCTCCCGGAGCGGGTCTTTAATGTGGATCGCGATTCCCAGTTTGGCGCTTTGGGGGATGTTCGGCCCGGCGGCTCAAAGCTTGATGTCTCGCTGCGTTCCCGCCTCTGAACAAGGGTTGTTGCAAGGGGCTCTCAGTAGTTTGAAGGGCGTGACCGGCATGATTGGCCCCGGCTTGTTTTCTTTAACCTTCTCGTTTTTCATTGGAGCCAACGCTTTTGGAGACGGCGTTCCCGGCGCGCCTTATATCCTTGCGTCGTTGCTGCTTTGCGGCGCGCTTTTCGAAATGCGGCGGCGATTCTAAGACGTAATAAAGAAAAGAATAGAATAAAGAATAAATTGAAAGGATATGGAGACCGTGTCCCCAGTCGTTCGAGCCAAGGACGAAAGCCCCCTCTTATTCGCATAGCGATTCTCCTTTAGAATCATTTGCCTTACGAACGAAGAGGGAGCTAACTCAAGCGATCCCAAACACAGTCTCTGGACCCTTTTACGGGATTCATTTACTTTTCTCGCTTTTCTCAAGATCAAGGCCTAATCTGGCCGCCCTCCCGACGTAAGCGGAACCTGTTGTCATGACGCATGCGACCTCTCAGGCCATTTATCGCAAAAACTACACTCCTCCTTCCTACTTGATCGACAGCGTGGCGTTGTTTTTCGACCTGCGCGAAGAAGCGACAATTGTGCGCTCTCGTTTGGCTGTGCGCCGTGGCGCAACAAATGAACCGGAAAACAATCGACCGCCGTTGATGCTGGATGGGCAGCGGCTGGAGTTGATCTCGGTTGCGTTGAATGAAAAAACGCTTTCTCCTGACGCCTATGTTGTTACGCAAGACAATTTGGAATTGCCGGGCGCGCTGCTTTCCGACGCTTTTTCGTTGGATATCGTCACCCGAATCAAACCCCATGAAAATTTGGCTCTGGAGGCTCTATAGGTCGAGCGGAAACTTGCACTCAATGCGAGCCGAAGGATTCCGCAAGATCACCTATCTCGATCGTCCCGACGCCGGCCGATTCACGGTCACAATCGAGGCCGATTCCACTTTGTATCCGGTTCTCTTGTCCAACGGAAATTTGGTCGGGTCCGGAACGCTCGATGACGGGCGACACTGGGCGCAATGGCAAGATCCTTTCCCCAAGCCGTGCTATTTGTTCGCCCTCGTCGCCGGACGTTTGGTCGTGGTGGAGGATTCATTCGTCACTCGATCCGGTCGAACCGTTGCTCTGCGTATTTTCGTTGAGCCCGGAAATGAAGATAAATGCGCGCATGCGATGCGCTCTTTAAAAAAATCCATGGCGTGGGACGAACAGGTTTTCGGCCTTGAATACGATCTTGACATCTTCATGATCGTCGCGGTCGGCGACTTCAACATGGGAGCAATGGAAAACAAAGGCCTTAATATATTCAATACAAAATATGTTCTCGCCAAGTCGGAGACCGCCACGGACTTCGATTTTCAAGCGATCGAATCCGTCATTGCGCATGAGTATTTCCACAACTGGACCGGAAACCGCGTCACTTGTCGAGATTGGTTCCAGCTCAGCCTGAAGGAAGGGTTGACGGTTTTTCGCGATCAAGAGTTCTCCTCCGACATCAATTCGCGGCCTGTTAAGCGCATTGCCGACGTTCAGAGATTGCGCGCCGGGCAGTTCCAAGAGGACGCGGGCGCCGTGGCGCATCCGGTTCGGCCTGAATCTTACATGGAGATCAACAACTTCTACACCGCCACAGTGTATGAGAAAGGCTCTGAAGTCATCCGCATGATCCATACGTTGATCGGCGCTCCGGCGTTTCGACGCGGCATGGACCTCTATTTCTCGCGACATGATGGTCAAGCCGCCACTTGCGATCAATTCGTAGACGCAATGGCCGACGCTTCCGGCATCGATCTTCGTCAGTTCCGATTGTGGTATTCTCAATCCGGCACGCCGGAGTTGTGGACGGAAGGCGTTTACGATCCCATCGCAAAAACCTATGCATTGGCGGTGCGGCAATCTTGCCCGCCAACTCCCGGACAGCCCGCCAAAGCTCCGATGCATATTCCTCTGTCGATCGGATTGTTGGGAGAAGACGGTCGCGATCTGCCATTGTATTTGCAAGGAGAAACTGAAACGCCGCATCCCGCCGCCGGCGGAAATCCGGGCGATTCAAATCGCGTGTTGTCGGTGAAAGCTTCGGAAGAGCGTTTTGTATTCACAAATGTTCCATCGTCGCCGGTTCCGTCGTTGTTGCGCGGATTCTCTGCGCCGGTGCGTTTGCAAACGTCGGCCTCGGATGAGGACTTGGCGTTTCTTATGGCGCATGACTCCGACTCTTTCAACCGCTGGGAGTCCGGCCAGACGCTGATGACTCGCATGCTGATGAAGATGATCCGCGAGCATCAAGAACGCGGAGAAATCCGGGATCAGTCCCTACCCGAGCGGGTTGTTTCAGCGGCGCGGCGTTTATTGGAGGACTCTGCGCGGGATCCGGCGTTCGCGGCGTTGGCGTTATTGTTGCCGACTGAGAATTTCTTGGCGCAACAAATGGCTGTGGTGGACGTTGATGCGATTCACTTTGTCCGTCAAGAGGTGCGGCGACGATTGGGATTGGCTCTGCGGGATTTGTGGTTGAAGACTTATCTTGCCGGCGCCGCCTTTGACCCGTTCGATGTCAGCGCCGCCGCTGTTGGTCGCCGCAGTTTGAAGGCTGTGTGTTTGGGCTATTTAATGGTGCTGGATGAGACTGATGTCTATGCGATGTGTCTCAAACAGTATCGCGAATCGCAAACGATGACCGATGTGATGAGCGCGTTGGGTTTTTTGATTAACAGCTCGGCGCCGGAGCGGCTTGAGGTTCTGGAGAATTTCTACCAAAAATGGGCTCATGATCCTTTGGTTGTGAACAAGTGGTTGAATCTTCAGGCGGGATCCTTCCGGAAGGATACTTTGGGAACGGTCCGGCGTTTGCTGGGGCATCCTGGTTTCGACTTCCGCAATCCGAACAAGGTTTACGCTTTGATCGGAGGCTTCGGCGCCAACCAATTGCGATTCCATGCGGCGAACGGCGATGGTTATCGTTTTTTGGCGGATCAGGTGTTGTTGTTGGATCCGATGAATCCACAAGTGGCGGCGCGTATGGCGGGACCGTTTACGCAATGGCGACGCTTTGATTCAGGAAGACAAGCGTTGATGAAGGAACAGTTGGAGCGTCTGGCGGCGTTTCCTGGGTTGTCATCGGATGTGTCGGAAATTATCTCAAAAAGTCTGGCGGAATAGCGCGTCATAAAAACAAATGCGGCCAGGAACCGTGTTCCTGGCCGCTCGCGATTGAGTTCCTATTCGTTCGCAAGACAAACGCTTCCAGAAGAGAATCGCTTCGCGAATAAGGGCGCTTCCAGAAGAGAATCGCTTCGTGAATAAGGGGGGCTTTCGCTCCCCCTTACGATCCCGAGCAACTGAGCCCCCCCCCTAGACCCTTTCAGAGTCTTATTTTTGTTTTATTCTGATCCGCCGATTTACGATCGTCCTGGACAATCACACGTGAGCGCGGGAAAATTAACGTCGCCGTCGTTCCCACGCCCAATCGACTCACCAGCGTCAACCGTCCTCCGTGTTGCTCAATCAAAATCCGCGTCAGAGGCAATCCCAACCCTGCCCCGTCGAACCGTCGCGACAACGACGAATCCTCCTGAGTAAACGGCGTCAAAACGCGCCCAATATTCTCCGGCGCAATTCCAACGCCCATATCGCTCACCGCAATCGCCAACTCTCCATCCGCTGTTAGCCCCGCCCGAATCGTCGTCGTTCCTCCCACCGAGGAAAACTTGATCGCATTTGACAAGAGGTGAATCAGCATCTGCTTCACCTTCGCCTCGTCGGCCAGAATTCCCGGCGTTCCCGGGTCAACGTCGTCAATCAAAGCAATCCCTGAACGCGCCGCGCGCTCCCGCGCCAAACGAACGCACGCCCCCACAACATCGACCGGCAATAAAGGCCGCTCCACCAAGATTTCTCGCCCGTACTCCACTCCCGCCAGATCAATCACGTCATTAATCACCGCCAAGAGGTGATTTCCGCTTTCAAAAATATCTCCGGCGAAATCCACATATTGACGTTCGATGATCGGCCCCATCACCTCGCCGCGAATCAAATCGGCGAAACCAATAATGGCGTTCAGCGGCGTCCGCAGTTCGTGACTAATATTGCTGATGAACTCGGTTTTAGAGCGCTCGGCCAATTCCGCCGACGCTTGGACCTGCTTTAAAGCGTCCTCAATATACTGCCGTTCGCGATCGTCACGAAGAATCGCAATGACGATCGTCTGATCTTCGCCCTCAATTCGGCTGACGCGCAATTCAATCGGAATCAACTCGCCATTGGATTGCCGCGCCGAAAGTCGACGCGGCGTCGCCCCCGACAACAACTCCTCCTCGCCGCCTTCGTCCTCTTCTCCCACGACGATGATTTCAGAGAGCGATCGACCGATGATTTCAGCGGCGGAACGCTCCAGCAAAAATTCCGCCGCGCGATTCATTCCGATCAAGGCTCCGTTGCTGTCGCATGTGAGAATCGCATCGCCGGTTTGATCGAGCACCGTCGCCAAATGTTGAACAATGACGCTCGCCTGCCGATCATGACGCATCCACGTCAACCGAATCCGCCACGCAACCCAACCAACGGCCACAACCGCCACCGAGATCACAAATAACAAAGGAAGAAGCAGACCGACTTTGGAGCCCGACGAACGCCACGTCATTTCGCCGACGAGAACGCCGTCAAGAGTAAGCAATGGAAACCGCTCCCACTCTCCCCCGACGCGAACGTCGCTGCGCCAGCGGAATTCCGGCAATCCGAATCGCTCGCCGATCGCGGCGACGAAGTCCGAAGACAAAACGCCGACCAAAGCCAAAACGGTTGCCGTGTCTTGCCGAGCGCCTTCTTCCGCCTTAACGCGCACAGCGGAGACCAGGCATGGCGCGCCATTGATCACGCCAACGCCATGCACGATTTGTCTCGCCGAAGCTCCTCGCGCTTGCGCAATCAAGGTCGCCATTCCAGGGCCGAGCATCGCTGTCGTCGTCGAGCCGTTGACGATGTTGAACGCTTTGGTCTTCACATGATTGTTGGCGTCAACGGCGATGATCATGTCAAAATAAATGCCGAGCGACTCGGTCAATTGCGCATCCCGAGAGAGCGTTTGTCCATTATCTCTTTCTGAAGCGCGCTCATCGCCGACATCCGCGCCGAACCAGAACTTCGTCTCGACCAAACGCAACATTCGACCGAAATCTTCCGAAGCTTCGACCAAAGCCGCACGCGCGTCTTTTTGTTCCATATCTCCGGTGAGTCGGTTTTGCTCCCAAACCGCGAGAAGAACAACTGCGGCGGCCATCGCTCCGGCAATGAACATCAAGACGAGAAACAGTCCTTTTAATCGCTGTTTTGCAACCGCTTCAGGACTCCAGGCAAAGTGAACCATCAAGAAAAAACCCATCTGTTTCAATCAAAGGCCAACGTCCGTCACGCGGGGAGCAACGATCATTAGTCTTCGTCTTTGTTTGCGCCTCCCTCCCCCGCACTCACGCTGAAGAGGCCTCTGCGCTGAAAACCACTTGCCGCCACCAAGCCGCCAGAGCGTCGCGCCCAAACACCAAAGCGTAAGACGCAGCCGTCACGCCAACCACCACCAAGCCGGCATAGAAAACATCACTCAGAAAATGCGCTCCTTGCGCCATACGCACTCCTCCCACCAGAGCGCCGATCGCCAAACCGCCGAAAAACAACCTGCGACGTCGACGCAAGACGACATAGGCGAAACTATGCAGGAAAAAACCTGTTGAAGCGTCTCCGGACACGAAAGAACAATTGTGGTCGCATTGGTCTGAGATCACCAGAGCCGGCGAAAACCTTTTGCTTCCTCCGAAAGCTTCGACGTGAGCCGGTCGCGCTCGATCCCACTGCGTTTTCAGAATAACATTGGCGGTCAATCCCGGCCCCAGAATAAGCGCAATCAACAAAAACAGCCATTGACGCCCATCAATCCGAAGCCAAATTCGTCGCCGGACAAACGCAAAAGCCGCGCCGAATGTCAAAACCAGACCTAATCCCCACGACAACGCCTGAATGCCGTTTCTCATAAAAACCGCAATCGCGTTGCCGCTGAGAACGAAGCCTCCCACGGGCCGGAAGAGCAATCGAGACGCGGCGAGATCAATTTGTGGAACAATCACCAAAATCAACGCTATCGCCGCAACGCACCGCCAAACCCACACAGGCTTTATCGACACTACGCCGTCTCCTTTAAAGAACATTCAAGGGATCAACAATCCGATTTATAGGCTCCAAAAACTTCTTCAGAACACTCAATCCGCCAAAAATCCCGCCAAAAATCGACCAAAACGAGACGACTGTTTTTGGAAGCTATGAGGAACGCTTCATCCACATGTCGAATAACCGCAACTGCCGCATTTTTTACAGCCCTCTTGCCGAAAGAGCGTCGGTTGATGACATGCAGGACACGGCTCGCCCAAACGCTGCGCCGACGCGCCGACGTCCATCGCGCCGGGACGCGGAGGAGCAAGTCCCAATCCCTCCAAATGCCGCCGCAAAACTCCGGCGATCAACGCCACCACGCCCGGAACATATCGACCGTTCACCCACGCGCCTTGCGCCGCGCGAACTTGCTCCAAGTCTTCACCAAAAGTCGGGTTCCGATCGCCGCATCACCGCAGACAACGTCAGGTCGACCGACATGGTCGGCGTGCTCCGCCGAACGCGAGGCGATAAAAATCTCGAATGGCCGCCGCACCGCGCTCGACGACGTCGTTGATCGTCACGTGAGCGTTCATCGGTCAAAGGCCATTTAATTTTGTATCTTGCCTTCCAGAACCTCCGGACGACGAATCGGCAGATGACTGGGCCATTCCGGAAATTCCGAGGTCAGTTCATCGGCGTCGCGATCTCCGTCGCGAAGATCGCCGTCTCGGACGCGGCCTTCATCAAAACCTCCTCCTCCCGACACCGATAGAATCTGCCGCGCTCCATTCGGCCGATGGGTCTGCATCCCTTGCACCCAAGATCATAGGCCAAACGATACACCGCCTGGAAATCCTCGAAGCGAATATCGGGCGGACAATTGATGGTTTTGGAAATCGAGGCGTCGATATGCCTTTGACACGCCGCCTGCATCCGCACATGGTCCTCGACCGTCAGATCATGGGCGACCGCCATATAATCGGGCAAAACCAACGCATTGGGGCCGCTCAGAGGCGCCGACGTCGGCTCCAGGTCCAAATGACGGCAATAGGCTTCGAAACCGGCGTCGATCACCGAAAACTCGCGCCACGAGCCGTCTTTTTGCAGTATCCGCCGCGTGTGGCGCCAACCAAAAGTCGGCTCTAGTCCCGAAGAGACGTTGTTGTAATAGATCGCGGTGGTGCCTGTCGGCGCAATCGTCATCAAGACGCCGTTGCGAACGCCGTCCCGCGCGATCGCTTCCTGCAAGCCGCGCGGCAAAGACTTAACGAACGGACGCTCCAAATAGAGGTCGCGATCAAACAGAGGAAAAGGGCCGCGCTCGCGCGCCAACTCCACGGAGGCGCCGTAAGCGGCGTCACGCAGCGTCTCCATGATTCGCCCGGCGACGTCCTCCGCCGCCAGCGCGCCATAGCGCACGCCCAACATCTGCAAGGCGTTCCCCAACCCCATCACTCCCAAGCCGGTGCGCCGGCAGCGCCAGCTTCGCGCCGTTGCTCTTCGACCGGGTAGGAGGTGACATCCAAGACGTTGTCGAGAAACCGCACGCCCAAGCGCGCAACTTCGGCGAGGCGTCCAAAATCGAACTGCGCGCGTCGAGTGAAGGGATCGCGCACCAACACCGCCAGATTGACGCATCCCAGATTACAAGCTCCGTCGGGCGGCAAGGGCTGCTCGCCACAGGGATTGGTGCAACGCAGAGTCTCGCAGTACCCCAAATTATTATAGTAGTTGATTCGATCAATGAAGATCACGCCCGGCTCGGCGTAATCGTAGGTGTGGCGCAGGATCAAATTCCATAACCACCGCGCGGAGACTCGGCGATAAACATACCAGGGCGATCCATTGCGCTCCAGCGTCTCAACCAGCAAAGAAGGATCGGCCGGACGAATCGGGAAACCTAAATCCCATGGAGCGTCTTGCTCCACCGCCTGCATCAGAGCGTCGCTGACCAAAACCGAAAAATTGAAATAACTGAATCGGTTCTTTTCTTTTTTGGCGACGATGAAATCGAGAAGATCAGGATGGTCGTCACTAAGCGTCGCCATCATGGCGCCGCGTCGCGAACCGCCGCTCATGATCGTGCCGCACATCGCCTGCCAGATTTCCATGAACGACAGAGGCCCGGAAGCCACAGAGCCCACACGCTCCACGCGCGCGCCTTTGGGGCGCAACGTCGAGAAATCGGTGCCAATTCCGCCGCCTTGCTGCATGGTCAGAGCGGCGCGGGTGTGGGCCTCCATAATTCCGATCATCGAGTCGTCAACCACCATATTGACGAAACAATTGATCAGAGTCACCCGTCGTTCAGAGCCGGCGCCGGCGTGAATTCGTCCGCCCGGGCACCATTCTCGCCGCGCCATGGCTTCCAACGCCAGACGCTCGGATTCACTCCGACGCGCGTCTTGCGCGAAGACTTCGGCGCAGACCCGACGATGGCTGTCGGAAGGCGTCAGCCTAGCCGAGTCCCCGTCCAAATCGACCCCTCGATATTTCTCACGCCAAATCGTTTCAATAATCGGCTGCAAACAAAGCCTCCAGGCAACCCACGGCCAATCTCACAGCGTTTCAGCGCATTCCGGTCCACTCACTGCTTCCGGCGGCGCGTCAATCGAATCGATCAAGGCCACAAAATGATCCGGCGTTCCATCTTCGCGTCGAATACAGTGCGCGGATATTCTCGTTTTAATGATCTGTCCATCTTTACGCACAAACCTCCGGTCGCCCGTGAAGCGCACGTCGGCTTCGCCGCGATCGCGAGCAAGAACTTGCTTGTATCGCAACAAGTCCAGCGTCGCGTCCTCCGGTGACAGCAAATCCGCCCAAGTCAACGTCAACATCTCTTCACGACCATAGCCGAACATTTCGCACAGACGGTCATTCACTTCCAACCACCGTCTGTCGATCGACACCACAGCCATGCCGATCAATCCCAATGAGAAGTAACGTCGATAACGCTCCTCGCGCGCCCTCATCACCGCATGCACCGACTTCCACTCGCTGACGTCGGTGTAAGAGCCGCTGATTCGCACCGGCTTTCCGGTTTCAGTATCCCACAGCGCCTGTCCGCGCGCGAGAATCCACTTATAAGAACCGTCTTTACAACGCAAACGATATTCGCACGCATAAAACGAAGTTTGACGATCGAAATGCTCTTCGATCGCCAAAAACACGCGGTCGCGATCATCGGGATGAATGCGCGTTTCCCACTCTTCCAAGCGATTGGGCAGTTCTTCCGGTCCATACCCCAGCATTTCCCGGAACCGATCGGAGTAAAACATTTCTCCGGTTTCGAGGTTGCGGTCCCAAATGCCGTCGTTCGTGCCGCGCAAAGCCAACGTCCACCGTTGCTCGCTCTGATTCAGAGCTTGTTCGGCAACCCTGCGCTGCGTGATGTCGATCAAATAGCCGTCGAAATGCGTCAATCGAGAGCGATCGTCAAACACCGCCACAGTGCGATCCATCACCCATCGCACGTCGCCGCCCGCGCATAGAATGCGATACTCCTTTTCAGAGCCGCTTTGTCCCGCGACGCGCGCTTCTTCGGCTTTTTGGTCGAGCACATGCCGGTCTGCGGCGTGAACCACTTCGGGATAGGACAAAGCCCCGACGATGAAGTGTCCGGGGTCGTAACCGAACAGATCGAAGATATTGCGCGAAACGTACTCGACCGGCCAATCAGGCGCCGCTCGCCACCGAAACATCGCCACGGGACCGCTGATGAACAAATTACGCTCGCGCCGCAACGCCGCGTCGGCTTCTCGGTAGCGGTGAATTTCGGTTTCCAGGCGCCGATTATGGTCTTCAAGCTGACGCAGCGCGTTCTGAAGGTGTTTGCGCGTGATGTAGAGGTCCAGAAAAACCCGAACTTTGGATAGTAGAACCACACGATCAATGGGCTTCTCGATATAATCCACAGCTCCGGCGTCGTATCCGCGAATCCGAGCCGCGTCGTCGCGATAAGCGGCGGTGAGAAACAAGATCGGAATGCGTCTGGTGCGGTCTTCACGTTGCAGCTCTCCCGCCACCGCGAAACCATCCATCACCGGCATATTGACGTCCATCAAAATCAAGGCCATTTCGCGCTGCCGCGCCATGACCAAGGCTTCTTTGCCGGAATGAGCCAGAGTGACCGTCGCGTCCACTTGCGAAAGCACTAACCGCAGATACTCCAAATCCATAGGGCGGTCATCAACCACCAGGATATTCGGACGACTGTCGATCATGACGGTTCCGCTTTCTTTTTTGCTTTGCGCGACGTTCGGTTGTTCCGGAGCCTCGCGCTGAAGCTCATTTTTCGCGCCGAAGTTCAAATCAAACAAAACTCAAACAAGGCGTCGCCGTTTTCCGACGAGCGCCTTGAGAACATCCAAGCCTTACGCCAAACCGCCGCGCGCAAACGACCGCGCATAGAGCAAGGCGTCTTCAAGCAAGACGTCTTGAAGCAAGGAGAAATAAGCCGCCTCTGGAGTAGGTCGCCCTACGCGCAGACTCCCACTTTTAGCCCATCTTAACATTTAGTCCATGTTAACATTTAGAAGGGGATTTCGTCGTCCAAATCATCGCGCGGGCGCGCCGATCCGGATTCGCGCGTCGCCGCGCCGCCGCCGCCATACCCAGGACCGGGACCAGGGCCGGGGCCGGGGCCGGGACCATAACCACCCCCTCCGCCGCCATAGCCCGGAGCCCCGCCGGAAGGCGCTCCTCCACCATAACCGGGACCGCCGCCATAGCCGCCGCCGTAGCTCGGAGCCCCACCGCCATAACCGGGGCCGCCGCCATAGCCGCCGCCTTCCCCATAGCCGGGACCGCCAGGACCAGGCGCTCCAGCGCCGGGCCCCGGAGCGCCATAACCGCCGCCGCCTGAGTTGTCGAGACGATCCAGCATTTGCAGTTCGCCACGGTAGTTCTTCAGAACGACTTCCGTCGTGAAGCGCTCTTGCCCGCTGTTGTCTGTCCATTTGCGGGTTTCAAGCTGCCCTTCCAAATACACCTTCGAGCCTTTGCGCAAAAACCGCTCGACAACCGGCAGCAGAACATCGTTGAAAACAACGACTCGATGCCATTCCGTTTTTTCCTTGCGCTCGCCGCTGGCCTTGTCTTTCCATGCTTCGCTGGTCGCCACGGAGAACGACGCAACACGACCTCCGCTTTGCATAGTGCGAATTTCCGGGTCTTTTCCCAAATTCCCGACAAGAATCACCTTATTTACGCCCGCCATACCTGCTCCGTCGCCACTGTCTTTCGCTATCGAACGCCTGATCAACCATGTTTGTTTAACTCTAAACTTACACGGATCGGCGGGTTCTGACCAGAGAGCGAACGACGTAATTTCCTCCAACCACGTCAAATTTTCATATTTTTCCGAACTGAATTCGAAAAAGGCTTTCAACATCCCTCGGTCAAATGTCGCTCTTTTCGCGCGTTGACGCTATAACGCCAACAAGCCCCACACACACAACCGGCGTCCGTCTTTCTGAAGAAAATCTGTATCAGAACCAAAAAAAACCGAAAAAAAATCAGAGGGTCCGGCGACTGGGAACACAGCTCCTAGACTGGGGGCACAGTTCCGAGCTCCATCTGATTTTTATTTCGTCGGCGCGTTTATTCACGCACGTTCATAACCGTTCTCCATAACGCAACCCATACGCAATCGGCTCAGAATCAGGATTAAAAATTTATGATCATGCGGACTCTTACATCACCGGAACCTTGGCGCGTCGTTCTCACCGTTCCAGAAGCCATGGTCGAAGCATTCGCCGACGCCGCAGCCGATCAGGCCGACGCCGTCGCAACCTTCGAACTTTGCGAAGGCGGCGATTGGCTCGTCGAAGCCACCTATCGCCGCGAACCCAACCGCGCCCACATTCTGACGCGCGTAGCGATTCTTGCCGAAGCGCTCGGTCTGCCCGAACCCGAAGTCACCATAGCCCCCCTTCCCGCTATAGATTGGGTGAGCCGCTCCTTTAAAGGCTTTCCGCCGATCCGCGCCGGGCGTTATTTCATCTTCGGCTCACACTACGCCGAAAAAGTTCCACCGGGCGCGGTCGGCTTGCAAATCGACGCCGCCACCGCCTTCGGCACCGGAGAACACGGCAGCACGCGCGGTTGCTTGTTGGCGCTGGACTTGCTGGCGCGCCGCCAACAACGCCGTCCCGTCATGCGCGCTTTGGATCTGGGATGCGGCTCGGCGATTCTGGGCATGGCGGTCGCGCGCACATGGAGAGCCCGCGTCGAAGCTGTGGACATCGACATCGACACCGTTCGCGAAGCGCAAAAAAACGTTCGACGCAACGGCGTCGCGCAATGGGTCACAGTCTCCGGAGGCGACGGCTTTCGCACCACGGCGGCGCGACGCGGACGTCCCTATCAATTGATCACGGCGAATATTCTGGCGCGTCCATTGGCGCGCATGGCTCCACCGCTGGCCAAACACTTGTCGCGCGGAGGCCGCGTGGTGTTGTCCGGCTTGCTTCATCGCCAAACACGGTTTGTGTTGCAGGCTTACCGTTCGCATGGGTTGGTCTTGAGCCAAAAACTGGCGGTCGGAGAATGGGCCACTCTGATCTTGAAAAAACCATAAAAAGCCCCCTCAAACATGACAGAGATCACAGAACCCGTCCTCGGACATTAATTTTCTCTCTTGCGGTCGCGCGGCGGACATGCCTATAAAGCAGTTAGCCCGCGAGCGGACGGCCTTCCGATCCGCCGCTTTTCTTTTGCTTTGACGGCAGTGATAAAATGTTTGCAGTGATCCGCACCGGCGGTAAGCAATATAAAGTCGCCAGTGGCGACGTCATCCGCGTCGAGCGGTTGGCCGCAGAACCCGGCGCGGCCATCCGGTTGGACGAAGTTCTCATGGTGGCCGGCGGCGAAGCCGCTCCGCTCATCGGCTCTCCAACCGTCGGCGGCGCCAGCGTCAGCGCCGAGGTTGTCGCACAGGCCCGTGGCCCCAAGCTGATCGTGTTCAAAAAGAAGCGCCGCCAAAATTATCGGCGTAAAAACGGTCATCGTCAGGACATCACAATCCTGCGAATCACTGGCGTCTCATGCGGCGACGTGGCGGCTTCCTAGTTTTCCGCGCCCTTATTCGGAGTTTTTAGTATGGCTCATAAAAAGGCAGGCGGTAGTTCCCGCAACGGGCGCGATACGGCAGGTCGGCGCCTTGGTGTGAAGCGATTCGGCGGCGAATCGGTGTTGGCCGGAAATATCATCGTCCGTCAGCGCGGAACGAAGTTCCATCCCGGACAAAACGTCGGAATGGGCCGCGATCACACTTTGTTTGCTCTGATCGATGGCAAGGTTGCTTTCCGTCCCGACAGTTGCGGCCGCACCTCGGTCGTGATCGAATCGGTCCAGCAAGCGGCGGCGGAGTGATTCGCATCCCCACGTTTTAGCGACAAAGAACACGTTTCTTGGATTAAAACGACGGGGGAGCGGGCGACCGATCCCCCGTCGGCATTTTTGCAGACAGTCGTTTTACAGTCAGAAAGCCGGTCGGTCAGAGAAATGAAGTTCCTTGATCAGGTAAAAATCTACCTCAAAAGCGGCGACGGCGGGCCGGGATGCGTCGGTTTCCGACGTGAGAAGTTCATCGAGTTCGGAGGCCCCGACGGCGGAAACGGCGGACGAGGCGGCTCGATCATCATTGAGGCCGTCGATGGGTTGAACACTCTGATCGACTACCGTTATCAGCAACATTTCAAAGCGCCGCGCGGCAATCACGGAATGGGGCGCAGTCGATCGGGCAGTCACGGCGAAGATTTGGTGCTGAAGGTTCCGGTTGGAACTCAAGTTCTCTCCGATGATCGCGAGTCGGTGCTGGCTGATTTCACCTCGGTTGGTCAGCGGGTGGTTCTGCTGCGGGGAGGCGATGGAGGGTTTGGAAACGAACATTACAAAACCTCCACCAATCGAGCGCCTCGTCAATCTTCTCCTGGGTGGCCGGGGGAAGAACTGTGGGTGTGGCTGAGGTTGAAGCTGATTGCCGACGCCGGACTGGTGGGATTGCCGAACGCGGGAAAATCGACGTTTTTGGCCTCTTGCACCCGAGCGCGACCAAAGATTGCCGATTATCCTTTCACGACGCTGACTCCGAATTTAGGCGTAGTGCGCATTGGCGAAGAAGAGCTGGTGTTGGCCGACATTCCGGGGCTGATTGAAGGCGCGCATGAAGGTTTAGGTCTAGGAGATCGCTTTTTGGGGCACGTTGAGCGCACCGGCGTTTTGCTGCATCTGATTGATGGAACTTTGGATGATGTGGTTGAGGCGTATGACGTTGTAAGAGGCGAATTGGACGCTTATGGACAGGGGTTGGAGTCCAAGGCAGAGCTGATTGGTCTGAATAAGTGCGATTCGTTGCTGCCGGAAGAGATTGAAGAGAAGACTGCGGCGTTGATGGAGGCTGCGGCGGAAGAAGAAACGCCTGTGTTGGCGTTATCCGGCGTGTCGGGACAGGGAGTGCAAACGGTGTTATATCAAGTGTTGCAACGGGTGAGAGAAGCTCGCGCAGCGGCTGAGGAATGTGCGAAAAAGAATGAAGAAAGCAGAACGGAATAAAAAACAAACAAAGAAATAATAAAAATTAGAAGGGTCCAGGGACTGTGTTCCTGGTCGCCGGGAATTATAAGGGGGGAGCGAAAGCCCCCCTTATTCGCGAAGCGATCCTCCTCTGGGACTGTTCGCCCAAATTTTTTGAGATTTCCGACCGAACAGAGAGCGCCTTATCCGATCAAATCATTCGACCAAATAATGGCTTCTTACATTGCTTCATCGAATTGAAACTACTCTTTCATTTTAGGGCGCCATAAATTTATTAATCTTCGATTTTTTTGTTTTTTTATTTCCTTTTGTTTCTCGGTTTCAGGTGTGGTCATGTCTGAGAACCCAACGCCTTTACTTTCAGCACGTCGTTTGATCGTCAAAATCGGCTCCGCCCTGCTGGTGGATGAAACCACAGGCAGCATTCGTCGTGATTGGCTCGACGCGCTCGCCGACGACGTCGCCGCTTGCGCCGCGCGCGGTCAAGAAGTCGTCATCGTCACCTCCGGCGCCGTCGCCGTTGGTCGCGAACACCTCGGCCTCACCGGACGCCCCCTGCGACTCGAAGAAAAACAAGCCGCAGCGGCCACCGGCCAAATCCGCCTCGCCCACGCCTATCAAGAAACTCTCGCCCGACACGCACTCACCGTCGCCCAAATCCTCCTGACCCTCGACGATACGGAAGAACGCCGCCGACACCTCAACGGGCGCAACACAATCGACACGCTCTTGAAATTACGCGCCATTCCCGTCATCAACGAAAACGACACCGTCGCCACCAGTGAAATCCGATTCGGCGACAACGACCGCCTCGCCGCTCGCGTTGCTCAAATGATCAGCGCCGACACTCTCGTTCTGCTGTCCGACATCGACGGGCTTTACACCGCCGACCCCCGCAAAGACGCAACCGCCTCCCTGATCCCGGAAGTCCGCGAACTGACGCCCAACATAGAAGCCATGGCTGGAGAACCTTCGGCCGGGGGTTACTCGACCGGCGGCATGGTGACTAAAATTGCCGCCGCGCGCATCGCCATGGCGGCGGGATGTCGCATGGTGATCAGCAAAGGCAAAAGAATGAATCCTCTGCGCGGCCTGGAGAAATCCATGGCCGAAGGCGGAGCCCCCTGTACGTGGTTCATTCCCTCGGCAGAGCCCCGCACGGCGCGCAAGCGTTGGATCGCCGGGCACTTGAACGCAGGAGGCGTGGTGACGGTGGATGATGGCGCGGCGGCGGCCCTGGGGCGAGGCGGAAGTCTTCTGCCTGCCGGCGTGACCGGCGTCGAAGGACAATACCTACGCGGCGACCTCGTGATTGTCCGAGACCTTCAAGGGCGGGAAATTGCGCGAGGGCTTTCGGCCTATGCGGCTGCGGACGCTCGCCGAATCATGGGGCGCAAAAGCGCCGAAATTCCGGAGATCCTTAATTTCCACGGCCGCGATGCAATGATTCACCGTGATGATCTGGTGTTGACGCGGGTGTTTTTATAAAACATAAAAAGAGGCCAGGGACTGTGTTCCCAGTCGCTCAGGCCAAGGACAAAAGCCCCTCTTACCGAACATCTCAAACGTCATCGAGAACCAACAAAGGCGAACGCCTTCTGAAGAGGAAGACGATCGCTTTGGCCCGAGCGACTGGGAACACAGTCCCTGGGCCCTTCTCTTTTTTTCTTATTCTTCTTTTCTATGTTCTATACTCTGTCCAATTGAGAACCCGGAAAAAACTCCGAAAGAATCGGGGCTCCGCCCTCGACCCGCCAAAGGCCGGGAGGCCTTTGGAAACCATGACTTGGAGTTTGTGACGACCGGAAGAGAGTGGGCCGTTTCAATTCGGGAAAGCCGCATGATTCTCGGGTTCTCAACCGAACAGAGTATACCGAGATTCGCCTCACAGCCCAGACTGAAGCTCACCGGAAGGGCCATCTGCGCTCGCGATACCACCAGTCGCCAACCAGAGCGCCGACAACAGTTCCTGCAACCGAAAACAACGTCCCCTCGATCGCGGCGTTGGCGGCGGAAGCCCCGACAAGAGCCCAAACGCCAATGGAGACCCATTGCTCGGCAGGGAAATCTTGAGGATTGATCGCGCTTCCGGAAATCTGAACCATTTGTCCGCCGACCGGCTGAGACTGAGCCGAGGCCGGAGAGGTCAGCAACATCATAGCCAAAGCCATAGCCATCATCACATAACGCATATTGACGTCCTCCTGATCGCGATGAATTGACTGTACCCATGGCGCAAGCCAGGGAAAAGAACAAACCACAAGACACGCCGCGAGAAAGAAACCACAAAAATTTAAGGATAATGAGACTTGCCTCATGAGCTTGATTTCCTTCGGCGACGATTTGATCTAAACATGCCGACAAATTCCTGTTCTGGGGGAAAGATGTCTCGTTTGTCCGGGCGAATCGCCCTTATCACCGGCGCGTCGCGGGGGATCGGCGCAGCGGTCGCCAAAAAATTCGCGGCCGAAGGCGCTCATGTTTTATTGATCGCGCGCACAGTCGGAGGACTGGAAGAAGTCGATGACGAAATCCGCAAAGCAGGCGGAAACGCAGCCACTTTGCTGCCGTTCGACTTGGCGGAAGTCGAACGACTGGATATGTTGGGACACGCGATCTATGAGCGATTTGGGCGACTCGATATTTTCGTCGGCAACGCCGCAATTCTGGGAGGACTGAGCCCAGTGGCGCACTCCGACCCCAAACAGTGGGATCGCGCGCTGCGCATCAACGTGACGGCTAATTATCGACTGATTCGCACGCTGGATCCATTGTTGCGAGCCTCCGACGCCGGACGAGCAATCTTTGTGACGTCGAGCGCGGCGCGAGAGGCTCATCCATACTGGGCGCCTTATTCCGTGACCAAGGCCGCGATGGAGATGATGGCCTTGACCTATGCGGCGGAAATGGCGACGACATCCGTGCGCGTGAATCTCGTGGACCCAGGCGTGGTGCGCACAGGAATGCGGACGTCGGCGTTTCCGGGCGAGGATCCCGAATCTCTGCCGCCGCCGGAGTCGGTCACGGGATGCTTTGTGGAGCTGGCCGCGTCGGAATGCGTGCGTCACGGCAAAATCATAACAGCACAATAGAACAACATCATCGCATAATAGAGACGCCGATGGAAAAAGGCGCGCCGCTCGTGCTGAAGCCGCAACCTTGGATGGTTGCGGCTGAGACGAAAAAGTTGTTGGAAGCTTTGAACGCGGAGGGAATCGAAGCGCGCTTTGTGGGCGGCTGCGTGCGCGACGCACTGCTCGGTAAGAATGCGAAAGACATCGATATGGCGACTCCGGCTTTGCCGGAACGTGTTATGGCGTGCCTTCGACGCATAGGCGCAACAGTCATTCCAACCGGGTTGGCGCACGGCGCCATTACAGCGATAATCGACGGTCAATCGTTCGAAGTAACGACTTTGCGACGCGACGTCGAAACCAATGGCCGCCATGCTCAAGTGGCTTTTACCGACGACTGGGAGATTGACGCCGCACGACGCGATTTGACTTTTAATGCTTTGTCATGCGCTCCGGACGGCAGAGTGTATGATCCCTTCGGCGGCGTGGCGGACTTGCAGGCGGGACGAGTTCGGTTTGTCGGGCGCGCGCGCGAGCGAATCAGCGAGGACGTGTTACGACTTCTCCGTTGGTTTCGATTTTATGCAAGATTTGGCGTCGGAAAACCGGATGCGGAAGCTTTGGAGGCGATTGTTGAAAGCGCTCCGATGTTGCCGCGTTTGTCGGGCGAACGCGTGCGCGCCGAGTTGTTTCTACTTTTGACCTGCGATCGGTGTCTTGAGGCGTGGTCTCTGATGATTGAAACCGGGGTGATGCGACATCTGATCCCTGAAGCCGTAAACTTGCGGCGACTGAACCTTGTTTTAGCGCAAACCGCAATATTTCCAGCGTCAACGGATGGATTGGAGCCGATTCTACGTTTGGCGGCGTTGTCGGAGGGAGCGAACTCGGAAAACGTGACGCGGATTGCCGGGCGATTACGGTTATCGAATCTAGAGCGTGAACGACTGCGATTACTGCTGATTTCAAAAGAAAACGTCGGAAAGCCCGAGCACATGGGACGCGCGCTGTTGTCGGTGCGAAACGAAGAGGCGTTTTGGGCGTTGACGCGATTATCCTGCACAAATACAAACGATTGCGAAGCGAAGAAAACGGCGCAAGAGGCGGAAAACTGGGTTGAAGCTTGGCGCGGAGCGCGTTTTCCCGTGCGAGGAGAGGATGTGGCGACGTTGGGCGTTCCGATGGGACCGGAAACCGGACGTCGATTGCGTGAAATCGCGGAATGGTGGGCCGAACAACGCTTTGCTCCAAACCATGCCCAATGTCTTGAAGAACTCCGAAGACGTCTTTCAAATCAAAAACAGTCCAGGAACTGCATATCGAGTCTCTCGGACCAATGATCTTCCCCTGGAGTTGCTTATTCACATAGACCTGTTACACACTACTTGATCAAAAACCCGAAAAAACTAGCGGCTTCATCCGATTGAAACAGTCCTCACGCCTTTGGTCGTCACAGTCTCCAAGTCATGGTTTCCAAAGGCCTCCCGGCCTTTGGCGGGTCGAGGGCGGAGC
>CAUYUA010000231.1:0-26716 GCA_963575675.1 Azospirillaceae bacterium | reverse complement strand
CAACAGAGGGAGCGTCAACGTCGGACAAAAGTCGGACCATATCGCGGTTTCCCTCCACCATATAGTCGGGAATGGCGGCTATGCCCAATCCGCTCTCGACCGCGCGAAAAACGGCGTACACATTGTTGACAAGCAAGATCGTTCTGCGAGTTCCCGCAGGTGGGTTCCCGGCTTCCAACAACCAGTTTATGTCCGGGATTTGTAGGCGGAATTCACTGGGATAGGCGATGAGGTCATGTTCGTCGAGGTCATGGATGGTTTGGGGCGCCCCTCGGCGTTTGATGTAGCTGGAATGGGCGTAGATGTGAAAGCGGATGGTCATCAAGTGGCGCTGGATCAAATCAGGCTGACGCGGCGCGTTGATGCGGATGGCGATGTCCGCCTCGCGCATGCCGAGGTCCAGCTCTCCGTCGCTGAGGAGGAGGGTGAAGCGAATGTCAGGGTAAAGAGTAAGGAATTCACGAATCCGAGGCGTTAACCAAGTGGAGCCCAGAGCAACCGTGGTGGTGACTTTTAGAGGCCCTTTCGCTTGGTCTTTGCTTTCCTGGATGATGGCTTCAGTCATCGAGAGCTTGGAGAACACGTCACGCGCGGTGCGGTAGAGCATTTCCCCTTGTTCCGTCAGAATCAAGCCGCGCGCATGTCGGTGAAACAACGGCACGCTGAGGCTTTCTTCCAACCCGCTGATTTGTCGACTTACTGCCGATTGGCTCAGGGCGAGCGCTTCTCCGGCATGCGTAAAACTGCCTGCCTCGGCCACCGCATGGAAGACTCGAAGTTTGTCCCAGTCCATGTGTTCCTCACCTGATCACGCACTCGCTCACGCGCTGAGGCGCGCTCTTTACCGTGCGTTGTCGAATTCGGATAGCTTAAACTCGACCAACGCGATGAAAGAGGCGCACAACAAGACGTTGCTTCAAGGCTGACATTATAGAGCTGCGTGACACTATGGCCACGGTAAAAAGAAAATGGTTTGAGCGAAACGCATGATAGAGCGAGAGCTGTCGGTAGGGCAATCGCATTATAAAATTAAATGGGGCTAAAGATTAAAGTCTCTTTTCTTCGTTTGCCGGATGGTGAGTGGTGCGCGCTCTGTGTGGATTTTTTGCCTTACGGCAATTGCTTTGCACTGTGGTGAGGAAGAAGAGCACAAAGGGAGTGAACCGCAAAAAAAAAGGCCGCGTCATATGCGCGGCCCAAGTCTAGGGAGGAAACGCCCAAGAAGTGCGTACAGCATCAATCGCACAGTAGAAGCGCTCGATGCCGCGCTGCAAAATATGCCGGGATTGATTTCGGAGATCAAGAGAATTCCAATCGCATGAGATATCAGTAATTTAATAACAGCTTTGCAAAAACCTCAAGTCGATGTAACTATTTTAGGGTGCGTCGCAAAAATGAGCGGAGTGAGGAAAGAATGAGCACGATTATTGACGCGTGGCCTTCGGTTTTTCTCCATAAAAAATAAAAGGGTCCAGGAACACAGTCTTTGGACCCTTTTATTTTTTATGGATGTCTTGTCGCACAAAAAAGGAAGCCGCGTGGCTTCCTTTTTCTGATTCAGTTAAAGGAATCAACGGCGACCAGACAGCAGGCTTTCCAACCAATGAATGTCGTAATTGCCGTGAATGAAATCGGGCTGGCACACCAAACGCTGTTGCAAAGGAATCGTGGTTTCGATTCCCCCGATGACGTATTCGGCCAAGGCGCGGTTGAGCCGCATTAAGCATTCATTACGGGTGCTGCCGAAGGCGACCAGCTTGGAGATCAAGCTGTCATAATGCGGCGGCACGCGATAGCCGTCGTACAATGCGCTATCGACTCGAATGCCAAGACCGCCTGGGGCGTGATACCCCTGAATCTGTCCTGGGGACGGCATAAAGGTTTCAGGGTTCTCGGCGTTGATTCGGCATTCAATGGCGTGACCGAAGAAACGCAGGTCTTTTTGAGAGTAGCCAAGAGGAGCGCCTGTGGCGACTCGTATCTGCTCGCGAACCAGGTCGATGCCGGAGATCATTTCCGACAAAGTGTGTTCGACCTGAAGGCGAGTGTTCATTTCGATGAAGAAGAACTGCCCGTCTTCGTAAAGGAACTCCATGGTTCCAACGCCGCGATACCCGAGCTTTTTCGTGGTCCGAATGACCAGATCGCCGATGGTTTCGCGCTGAGCTGCGCTGATGGCGGGGGAGGGGGCTTCTTCGATGACTTTCTGGTGCCTCCGCTGCACCGAGCAGTCGCGTTCGCCGAAATGGATGACTGCGCCGTGCATGTCGGCCAAGAGTTGGACTTCGATATGCCGAGGGCGGGCGAGATATTTTTCGATGTAGACTTGGTCGTTTCCGAAGGCGTTTCGGGCTTCGGTTCGAGCAAGTTGGAAGGCTTCGCGGATGTGTTCTGGGTTGCGGGCGACCTTCATGCCTTTTCCGCCGCCGCCAGCGGCGGCTTTGACCAGCACGGGGTAGCCGATTTGGCGGGCGACTTCGAACGCTTCGTCTTCGCCGGAGACGGGACCGTCGGAGCCGGGGACGACCGGCAATCCGAGTTCGGCCACGGTTTTCTTGGCGGTGACTTTGTCGCCCATGACTCGAATATGCTCGGGCGAGGGGCCGATGAAGGTGAATCCATGTTCCTCGACCATCTCGGCGAACTGAGCGTTCTCGGACATGAAGCCGATGCCGGGATGAATGGCGTCGGCGCCGGTGATCGCCGCCGCCGAGAGGATGTTGGGGATGTTCAGATAACTGTCTCGCGCAGGCGGTGGGCCGATGCACACGCTCTCGTCGGCGAGACGCACATGCATGGCGTCGGCGTCGGCGGTGGAATGCACGGCCACGGTTTGGATGCCCATTTCGCGACATGCGCGATGAATGCGAAGGGCGATCTCGCCGCGGTTGGCGATCAGGACTTTTTCAAACGAGCCGGCGGCCATGACATTTGAACCGTTTATTCGATCGTCAGCAGGGGTTCGCCGAATTCAACCGGCTGTGCATCGCTTACCAGAACGCTGGTCACTGTTCCGGAGCGCGGGGCTTTGATGGGGTTCATTACCTTCATCGCCTCGATAATAAGCACGGTTTGGCCGGCCTTGACTTGGTCGCCGGGGCGCACGAAGGGCGCGGCGCCGGGTTCCGAAGCGATATAGGCGGTTCCGACCATCGGCGAAGTGACGGCGCCAGCGGGAGCGCCTGCATTGCGTCCACCCGCAGCGGTGTTTTGTGCAGAGGTGGTTGCGGGAGGGACCGCAACGGCCATGGTTTGAGGCGCCGCTGCAACGCCTCGGGCGAGACGAAGCCGTTTTTCGCCCTCGGCAAATTCAATTTCTGTCAAGCCGGTCTCGCGCAGCAGCTCCGCAAGCTTGCGAATCAGTTCGCCGTCGATATCGAAATTTGCCATGCCTTTTTCCCTGTCGCGCCCGTTTTTCTGTCGTCTGGTCTTGGGGACGGTCGCCGGTGCGGGCGGGTCCGGGGCCCCGAAGTTGATTATTAAGAAGGTAATCTATCTTCCGTGTCTGCGTTCTCAGTATGACTTACATATGCTTCGTTTGTTTCGCGCGCTTGGCTGACCTATTCGGGCGGACCAATCGCAAGAGACGCACGTTGAAGGCTGTTTGCGCTCGAAGTTCCGTTTAATGCTCTTATGCATTCTGAATGATTTGACCGTGTTTGATGCCTGCTTATCCTTGCGTTCTCATAATCAATCGTGCGTGAGTCTTCGTGAGTGAGGCTGTTGTGAGTGCGGATGTCATAAGGAAAATTTTTGCAGTTTTTTATGAGACTTGTTGTAACCGGATAAAACTGGATTGAGGTTTGGTTGTTCTTATCGGTCGTTCTTATAATCGGTTTTTTGCAAGGAGGCGTGCTGATTTTAGATTTGGTCGATGATTTGAGCCATGGCGTCAAGCGCCATAAGATAACCGTTGGAGCCGAATCCGCAGATGACCCCTTTCGCCGCCAGAGAGACGTAAGAATGATGACGAAACGCCTCGCGCCGAAAGATGTTGGAAAGATGAACTTCGATCACGGGCAGCTCGGACAAGGTGAGCGCGTCTAAAATGGCGATTGAGGTGTGGGTGTAGGCTCCGGCGTTGATGATGACGCCGTCGTGTTCGACGCGCGCTTGCTGTATCCAGGCGACCAATTCGCCTTCGATGTTGGACTGACGAAAATCAATGGTTAATCCCAAGCTTTCGGCGCGTTCTTCGCATGCGGTCTGGATGTCTTCCAGTGTTTGCGCGCCATAGATTGAGGGCTCGCGGATTCCAAGCATGTTGAGATTGGGGCCGTTCAGGATCAACACCGATGCATCGAGCGCCACGACTTCGTTCCTCTCCCGTCGTCGAAAACGCGCGTTTATATCATGGGTGACGGCGGGAGCAATGGGCGTGACGTCTTTTGGAGAGTTTCTATCTTTGGTTTTTTTGCATGGCGGAGGTGACGGGAGCGTTTTTGCCGTGGGAGGGGCGGTGGCGTTAGAGGTGTAACCAACGGCTTGCATTGCGAAAACGCGGGAATCTGCAATCGTTTTAAGGTGTTTGGGGTGAGGAGGGATAAGGAGTGTTGTAATTTTATCTCATAGATTGGATTTGTGAAAAACGTGGGTTCGGGCGGAGGTTTGAGGAGGCCGTTTCGGGCGAAAGCGATGGGGTGTTGGTGGAAGCGATTCGGTTTTGGTCTTGAGGATTGGTCTGCGAAGGGATTTTCTTATACTTTGTTCGGTTGAGAACCCGAGAATCATGCGGCCTTCCCGAATTAAAACGGTCCACTCTCTTCCGGTCGTCACAAACTCCAAGTCATGGTTTCCAAAGGCCTCCCGGCCTTTGGCGGGTCGTGGGCGGAGCCCCGATTCTTTCGGAGTTTTTTTTTGGATTCTTTCGGATTCTCAATTGGACAGAGTATATCTTTGTTGATGGCCTATGGGCGACCTACGGCGGATACAGGGGGGCTTGGTCGGGTCTAAGAGGGTTCGCACAGATAAAATATTAAACGATTCCAGAGTAAGATCGTTTCGCGAATAAGGGGAGCTTTCGTTCTTGGTCCGAGCGACTGGGAACGCAGTCCCAGGCCCTCTTAATTCATAATGTGATTGCTCTGTGTGAGTTCTTGAGAGTATTTTGATTTTGTTGAGTTTTTTGCTCCTGTTTTCGTATCCGTCTTTCTTTCCCTTCGTTCAGGACGTTTCCCCCATGTCCGAATCCATTCTCGTGGCGGCTTTGGCCGAAAGCGAGCAGTCCCTGCAAGCCTTTTTCTGCGCCTGGACCGACGCCGTGATCACCGTTGATCGCCATGGCGTGATTCGCGCTTTCAACAAGGCGGCGGAGCGTATCTTCGGTTATTCGGCGGCGGCTGCGATCGGCATGCGCGTGGAGCGTCTGACGGTGGAAGATGCGCGGCCGCGTCATCAGAGCTTTATTGATCGCCTTGTTCGGACCGGAGAGCGAAATATGGTCGGAGTTGGGCGGCGCGTCACAGGAGTTTGCGCGGATGGACGCCGGCTTGATCTGGAGCTGACGATTACCGAGACCCAAGCCAACGGAGAACCGTTGTTCGTTGGCGTCTTACGCGACATCACCGAGCGGATTCACGCCGAAAACGCGCTGTGCGCCAGCGAAGAGCGTTATCGGGCGTTGGTGGAGATCATTGACGAAGGTTTGTGGACGTTGGCGCCGGATGGTGTGACGACGTTCATGAACCGCGCTATGGCGACGATGTTGGGCGCAACTCCCGAGGCGATGATTGGGCGCTCTTTGTTTGATTTTCTGCTGGAGCGTCGCGAGACGAGAAAAATAAACCCCGACTCGGCGCTTGTGGTCGGCGAAGCTGCGCCGGGAAATGCGAGCGAGCCTTTGTTGCGGCGGATTATGGCGGTGCTTGGAGGCGACTCGACGCTGACGGCGGCGGGACGACGTTGCGACTGTCGGTTTCGGCGAGTGGATGGGCGACCGATCTGGGCGATGGTGCAAGTGGCGCCGATCACCGATCCGAAAGGCGGAGAGGCCGACTTGTTGCTGATGGCGGTGGATATCACCGAGCGTAAGCGAATCGAAGAAGAGGCGGTGCGCAGCAGAGGCGTCTTGCGCGACGCCATTGAATCAATCTCGGAAGGATTCGCGCTGTTCGACGCAGAAGATCGGCTGGTGATGTGCAATCAAAAGAATCGCCAGCTTTACGCCGATTGCGCCGACGTTATGGTCACGGGAGCGCGGTTCGAAGACATCTTGCGGCGCGGGATCGAGCGTGGTCAGTTTCCCGACGCCGTGGGGCGTGAAGAGGCTTGGCTGATCGAGCGCATGGCCAAGCGGCGGGGCGGTCGAAACGCCGTGTTTGAAGAGCGGTTGAAGGATGGGACGTGGTTGCGGGTCAGCGACCGGCCAACTCGGGACGGAGGCTTGGTCGGCATCCGCACCGACGTCACCGAGCAAAAAGTGGCGCGCATTCAGGCTGAAGCCGCCATGCGAGCCAAATCGGATTTCTTGGCCGCCGTCAGTCACGAGATTCGCACGCCGATGAACGGCGTCATCGGCATGACGGAGCTGTTGTTGGAGACCGATCTTACTCCGGAGCAGCGTGAATTCGCGAGCGCGGTGGGGCGTTCGGCCAACGTCTTGTTATCGGTGATCTCCGACATCTTGGACATTTCCAAGCTGGAGGCCGGGCGAATCGAAATCGAATCGACGTCTTTCGTCTTGTCGGATCTGATCGAGTCCGTGCTGGAGTTTCTTTTGCCCCAGGCTCGCGAAAAGGGCGTGGAGGTTGGTCTCTACCTGGCGCCGTCTCTGTATGGTCGTTGGATCGGCGATCCGACTCGGTTGCGGCAAATTTTGCTCAATCTGGTTGATAACGCCATTAAGTTCACCGAGACCGGCTCCGTTGCGGTCGAGGCCGATCTTGAGGCCGGCGTCGGGCGTGAGGCGATGCGGAGTGGAGACGATCTGACGTTGCGAATCGACGTGATCGATACCGGCATCGGCATTTCCGTTTCCGAGCGCGCCGCTTTGTTCACCAAATTTCATCAGGTCGATGCTTCGGCGACGCGGCGTTACGGCGGCGTTGGTCTGGGGTTGGCGATCTCGTATCACCTCGCGGCGTTGATGGGCGGTCGAATCGAGGTTGACAGCGAGCCCGAGCGCGGCAGTCGCTTTACTTTGGCTCTGCCTTTGCGCCCCGCCGAAGAGTTCTCTTCGTCTCCGGCGTTGCCGCCTGCTGTTTTGGCGGGGCGTCGGGTTTTGATCGTTGATGATTTGGAGATCAACCGTCGCATCCTCACGCTTTCTTTGGAGTCGTTGGGCATGATGGCCGAAACCGCCGAGGACGCCATGCAGGCTCTGGCGGTTTTAGAGCGCGCGCGGGGGGACGACATCGGCGTTGATGTGGCGTTGCTTGATCGCGACATGCCGGTTATGGGCGGCGAAGACCTCGCGATGGTGATTCGCTCTCGACCTGGGTTGGCGGGAACGCGCTTGGTTTTGCTTAGGGCGATGCCGGAGGCGCTTTCTGCGGCGGATTTCCGCTTGTTTGACGGCGCGTTGGAAAAGCCGGCGCGGCGGTCGGCTTTGGTGGAAACTTTGGAGCGTCTGTTTTCCGTTTCCGACGTCGGCGATGTCAGGAGCGGCGACTTGAGGACAGGCGCGGTTTTGGAGCGCGCTTTTTCTTCTGAGCCTCTGTCGAAAGACGCTGAGACATCGCCGGGGTTTGCGGGCGCCGGCAGCGCTGGAACGGTGGCGCCGTCTGTTGTTCGAGACGAGAGTGGCGAAGAGGGCTTTGTGCGGCGGGAGTGCTCGATTGGCGCGTCGGCGCGCATCTTATTGGCGGAAGACAACAAGACCAATCAGCTCTTTGCCGTGACGTTGCTGCGTCGCGCGGGATACGCGGTGGACGTGGTGGATGATGGTCGGCAAGCGGTGGAGGCGGTTGGGCGAAGAAACTACGCTTTGGTTTTGATGGACGTCCAAATGCCGGTGATGGATGGGGTGGAGGCGGCGATTCGCATTCGCGCTTTACCGCCTCCGAATGGCCGTGTTCCGGTGATTGCGATGACGGCTCACGCAATGCCTGCGGCGCGCCATGACTGTCTGGCTGCCGGGATGGATGATTATGTTTCGAAGCCGATTCACAAAAGTGTTTTGTTGGCGACGGTGGCGCGTTGGTTGCGGCGCGAGCCTGTGGCGTCAGCGTCTGCTTCATTGGTCGCCACGGCGGTTCCGGTGGTTGTCGAGTCTTCTGGGGGTGTCGAGTCTCCTCGGATTGTCGAGTCCTCTCGGATTGTCGAGGCCTCTAGGGTGGTGGAGGCGGCTAAGGCGGACGCCGAAATCGGCAAAGAAGAGGTTGGCGGCGGCGTTGGCGTTGGAGGAGTAGAGCCGTTGCAGGCTGAGGAAGAGGTCGTGTTGGATGAGGCGCAATTGGCGGAGTTGGAGGCGTCGATTCGTCCAACGGAGATGGGTGCGATTGTGATGTGCTTTTTAAACGACGTTCAGGCGCGGATTGAGCGGTTGTCGCAGGCGGCGGCGCGGGAGGACATAAAGGCGGTAAGTGCGGAGGCGCATGATTTGTCGAGTTCTTCTGGAAGCCTGGGGGCGACGGCTGTGATGAATATGGCGGTGGCGATTGAGGTGGCGTGTCGGAGCGGGAATGCTGCGGAGGCTTTGAGGCAGGTTCCGGGGCTTCATGGGGCGGCGAAAGTCTTGGTGAAGGCGATGCGCAGACGTTTCGCCGGTGTTTTGCAAGGAGAAAATTAGGAAAAAGATATTGGCGTCTTTTTCTTGCGGCCTCACTGAATTGAAACAGTCCTCGCTCTTTCGGTTGTTGCAATCTCCAAGTCATGGTTTCCAAAGGCCTCCCGGCCTTTGGCGGGTCCAGGGCGGAGCCTTGGTCTTTTTTTGTCTTCCGACCTTTTTATATATTCCGTTCATCTAAGAATCCGAGAAAAAACTCCGAAAGAATCGGGGCTCCGCCCTCGACCCGCCAAAGGCCGGGAGGCCTTTGGAAACCATGACTTGGAGTTTATAACAACCGGATGAGAGTGGGCCGTTTCAATTCGGGAAGGCCGCATGCGATTCAGCCGAACTCGTTAAATTCGTCCAACAACTCTGCTGTGCGTCGAGAATCGCTCTGATCCATAATGATGTGCGCTCGTCGAGTCGCGGCGTTCAGATCCAACGACCGAATGCGTCGTTTCACCACCGGAATGCGACTCGGCGCCATAGACAGCGCTCGCACGCCCAATCCCAACAACAACGCTGTATATCGCGGATCTCCTGCAATCTCACCACACACGCTCACCGGCAATCGAGCCCGCAACGCTGCTTCGGTCGCAAACTGAATCAACCGCAACACTGCCGGATGTAAAGTGTCGTATAACTCCGCCACCTGATCATCCGCTCGGTCAATCGCCAATGTGTACTGCGTCAAATCATTGGTGCCGATCGAAAAGAAATCCGTACACGCCGCCAGAGCGTCCGCCGCCAAAGCCGCGCCCGGCACCTCGATCATCACTCCCACGGGGGGAAGAGGATCCGCAATTCGAACGCGCCGTCGTTTCAGCGAATCCGCAACATTGTGCAGAATCTCATAAAAGCGATGGACTTCATTGATGCTGCAAATCAGCGGCAATAATATCCGTAAAGGGCCATGGGCTCCGGCGCGCAGCATCGCCGCAAGCTGAGTCTCCAATAACGCGGGCTCGCGCAAGCCGAGTCGGATCGCGCGCATTCCGAGCGCCGGATTGACCGGCGCGCCGAATCGGTCGGCCAAAGTGCTGGGCAATTTGTCGCCGCCCACATCCAAAGTGCGTGCTGCGACGGGGCGACCGCCCATGCCTTCAACGACGGTGCGTAGGACTTCGTATTGTTCATCCTCACTGGGCAGGTCGTCGCGGTTCATAAACATGAACTCGGTGCGTAACAACCCGACGCCCGCCGCGCCGACCTCCAAAGCGATCTCCAGCTCGCGCGGCAATTCGAGGTTCGCCATAAGGATGATCGGAGTTCCATCCAGCGTTACGGCTTGAAGATTGCGGAGTCCTTTTAGTTGCTCGCGATCGCGCAGCAGAGACTCGCGGCGTCTTTGGTACTCGTTGAGCGTGGCGGCGGTGGGGTGAACAATGACGCGCCCGGAGAGGCCGTCAATGATCAGCGTGTCTCCGGAGCGAATGCCCGGCAAAAGCTCTCCGACGCACAGCACCGCCGGAATGCCCAGCGAACGGGCCATAATGGCGGTGTGGCCTTCGGCGCCGCCCTGCACCAGAGCGAATCCGGCGACGACGCCGGGATCCAGCAGAGCGGTCTCTGCGGGGCTCATGTCTTCGGCCAGGACGACGCTGCCGGGAGGCACAAGGGAGAAGGGTTGATAGTCGTCTTGCAGCAGGTTTCGGATGAGACGATGGCCAACTTCGCGGACGTCATCGATTCGGGCGGCCAGATAGGCGTCGTCCATGTTCTCGAAGGTCTGGGCGATGGCGTTGATTTCGGTCTGAACGGCGGCTTCGGCGTTGATTTTTTGATCGATGATTCGCCGTTCGACGCCGCGCGTCAGACGCGAATTGGTCATCATCGCCAAGTGGGCTTCGAGGAGGAATCCGATTTCCTCGGCGGCGGATTCGGGCAAGACGGCGGCCTTGACCTTCAGCTTCCGGAGTTGGCGACATGCTTTCAGCGTAGCTTCGGCGAACCGAGCGCGCTCGACCTCGATCTGTCCGGGAGATAGGGTGTACTCGGGGACCGGGAGGCTGCCGATTTCAACCACATAGGCGGGACCAATGGCGATTCCGGAGGAAACCCCCAATCCCGGCAATATGCGCTCGGTCTGCGGCGCGGGAGCGGATGATTCAATCTTCATCGAATTTCCGAGTGATCAGGGCGACTAAAGCCGCGACCGCTTGCGCCGCTTCGTTTCCGTAGGCGCGCAGCACCACAGTGCTGCCGGCGCCTGCGGCGAGCATCATGAGGCCCATAATGGACTGACCGCTGACGGTCGAGTCGTTACGCTCGACTTCGATATCGGCGTCGAATTGAGCCGCCAATTTCACGAATTTTGCGGCGGCGCGGGCGTGAAGGCCGCGACGATTTCGGATGACGACTCGTTCGCACACTTCCGAGATCGGCTCCAAGGCGCCCATTCCGGGCTCCAAATCATCGACGGAAGACATCGGCTTACCCCTCGGCCAACAGCGACGAAGCGACGTTGATGTAACGTCTGCCGGCTTCTCTGGCGGCCTCCACCGCCAAGGGCAACATCTCCACGTCGCGGACGCTGGCGAGCTTAATGAGCATCGGCAGGTTTATTCCGGCGATGACTTCGACCTTGGCCTTATCCATGATCGAGATCGCCAAATTGCTGGGGGTGCCGCCGAACATGTCGGTCAGCAGCACGACGCCGCTTCCGTCATCGACTTCTGCGACGTTGGCCAGAATATCATGGCGGCGCTGCTCCATGTCGTCTTCGGGACCGATGCACACCGCGCGCACTCGCTCCTGATGGCCGACGACATGTTCCAGTGCCGCGATGAACTCCTCGGCGAGACGCCCATGGGTTACCAGAACCATTCCGATCATCGACACTTCCTTTGCTCTGCGGCGTTCCGGGACGGCGCGAGGCTCTGATTTCTGAAGACGGTCGAAACCTTTTCGCCGTCGTCGGCGTCGGAGCGCTGAACACACAAAGCCGACGCGATGGAGGCCGCACCCTGAAACCTGAAGGCCTCGGACGTTTGGGAGCGTCGCGGCGGGCGAGGGAAGGGGACGGCGTTGGCCATAAGGTTTTCAGCCGGCGCGCGATCCGGCGCGCTCCAGATCACGGTGACTGAGGCCGACGGGATATCCGATCTCGCCGAGCCACGCGGACAAACGCTCGGCCACGAAGACGGAGCGATGGCGTCCGCCGGTGCAGCCGACGGCAAGCGTAAGATAACTCTTTCCTTCCCGACTGTAACGCGGCAACAACGGTTGTAATAGGCCGGTGAGGCTGCGGAAGAAGTCCGGAAAGTCCGGATCTCCTGCGACTCGCTCCGCCACGGCGGCGTCGAGGCCGCTGAGTGGACGAAGCGCCGGCTCGTAATGAGGGTTCGCCAAGAAGCGCACGTCGAACACCAGATCGGCTTCGCGCGGCACTCCCTGTCTATACGAAAAAGATGTGACGAAAATCTGAAGAGACGATTCTTTGTCCAGTCGGAAGTGGCCGGACAAAATGCGTCGCAGTTCATGAATGGACAATTGCGTGGTGTCAACTGTCACGTCGGCGCATTCGCGCAACGGCGCCAGCAACGCGCGTTCGCGTTGAATGCCGTCGGCGACGGGGCGGTCGGCGGTCAGAGGGTGTCGGCGACGGGTTTCGGTGAACCGGCGTTGAAGCACTTCGTCGGAGCAATCCAGAAACAGCACTTGCGTTTGAAGGTCGAGGCGACTTTTCAAGAGCCGCAAATGGCTTAGGAAGGCTTCGGCGCTGAAGTCGCGGGTTCGGCTATCGATCACCAGAGCCAATGGCCGTCGAGAATTTTCTTCCGACAATGTTTCGCCGGATTGAATGAGCAGAGGCACAAGAGACAGTCGAAGGTTGTCCACGGCTTCGCATCCGCGGTCTTCCAGCGCTTTCAGAGCCACCGACAATCCTGCGCCGGAAAGGCCGGTGATGATGATGATGTTTCTTTTTCCGACGCGCTCTGTGTTGGGCGTCTCGGCTTTTTCGGTTTCCAACGGGGCCGGTTCCGTTTGCGTCGAGGAGACATCGGCGGTTCCGTTGCTCAGAGCGTTTTCTGTCGAATTTCCGACGCTGATCATTGCAGTTCTGGCGCCTTTCCCAGCACACCGTCCCGAGCCGCCGCCGCCGCAATGTTGAGCTTGGCTGTTGCGGACGTCTCGAAAGGCGTCAACCTCAGCCGCGCCACGCGGACGCCGCATAAGTCCTCCCATTCAGCTTCGGGCATTCGTTCGATTGCGCCGGGCTGAACCATATCGACGATCAAAGCAACAACGGCTTGCTGCGTTGCAGGAACTTTCATAATTCCCACTCCGCGCACTTCGATCAATCCGGCCAAACGTTCCGGGCCTTGAGCGAACAAGCATCCATCCGCCGCCGTCAGAACGACTCGATCGTCTGCGACGAGAATGGCTCCCTGTTCAATTAGGCGCAACGCGAGGTCTGATTTTCCGCTTCCTGATTGTCCGCGCAGCAGAACGCCGACGCCCGCTGTTAGAACACATGTGCCGTGAAATGTCGTCATGATTTGCGAAGGGTGAAACGATCGAGGGGCGCCCGTCAAGGGTGTCTGTGCGTCGGGACGAGCAACATCGCTGAACCGTTGCCGTCACGCTTCATGGCTCATGGCCATATAGCGGAAAAACGTCCTTAGGGGAAGCCTTTGACTGGATTTTGGGTGTTTTGTGTCGAAGTTTTATTTTTTTCGAGGATATTTTTTTGCGAATCGTCCTTTGTTTCACGGGATGGTTTCTTTTGGCGGCTCTTTTGCCGGTTTGTGAGGGAGTTTTTTTGTTTGGCGGAGTCTTGAACGTCGACGAGCCTCGTATGGCCTTTTATTTCGAATAAAAAATTAAAGGAGTCCGGGGACTGTGTTCCCAATCACTCGGGCCGTTGCTCAGGCCATTGCTCGAACCAAGATTGCTCGAACCAAGATTGCTCGGACCAAGGACGAAAGCCCCCTTGTTCGCGGAGCGCCCTTCCCCTAAAACCGTTTGTCTTTTTCGTTTTTATGGATGGCTTTTTTCATCGTTGGGCTTTTTTCATCGTTGGTTTGTGAATGGTCCGTGGCGGACTTGCGGCGGGCCTACACAAGTAAATGGTCAGGCGATTCCAGAGGAAGGTCGTTTCGCGAACAAAGGGGCTTTCGTCCCTGGTCCGGGCAATCTTGGTTCGAGCCAAGGCCTTAGCAATGGCCCCCGGGTTTTGGAACACAGTCCCCCCCGACTCCTTTATCATCTCCGTGCGTTTTGGCGACCGCCCGAAGCGTGATATGCTTCGCCGCCGCGTCTTTTCTGTGGCTCTCGCGAGTCTGGCGCGTTTCTCGCATTTCGCGCGGTCCGAGGCGGCGAAGAAAACAGATTTCGATGAAACAGATTTCGGTTCGGATAAGGAAAGCTCAGCATGAACGGCGCGAATGGAGTCGGGAAGACGCTGCGAGGTCGGGCGCGCGCCATGGCGATCGTCGCCGGTTTTGCCGTTGCAGCCACCGGGATGATGTGCGTCGGAGGAAGCCGCGTCGCTGCGCGCGAAAACGACCAAAATGAGCGCGTGCCCCGCGTCGGCGCTTATTTGGCCGGGCGTTTCGCTCTTCATTTGGAAGATTGGGCGGCTGCGGCGACCTACATGGCCGATGCTCTGGAGCGCGATCCCGACGACATCAACTTGATGCGTCGCACCTTTCTTTTGGAGTTGGGCGAAGGACGAATCGAGCGTGCGCTCAAGCTCGCCGCGCGAATCGTCTCCCGCGAGCCCTCATCCCCCATTGCGCTCGCCTTGTTGCTGGTCGATGACTTTAATCAAGGGAGGCATGATCAAGTCTCCGCGCGTCTCGCCGCTTTGCCCGCCGAGGGCGTCACGCGATTCATTCAGCCTTTGTTGAACGCTTGGACCCTGATCGCCAAAGAGCCTCCCTCTCCCGCCGTTTATGAGCGCGCCGTGGAGTTCTTGGCTCCGTTGAAGACGGTTTCAGGGCTCTCCGCGTTGCGCGCGTTGCACGCCGGAGCGATCAGCGATTTGGCCGGAGATCGCGAAGCCGCGCAGCGTTGGTTCTCCGAAGCCGTTTCCGTTGAGAATCCTACGTTCCGCATGGTGGAGATTGCCGGCGGCTTCTTTCAACGCAGCGGCGTTCCTGAACGAGCGCGCAGCCTCTACGAAGCTTTTCAGACTCAGAATCCCGACACGCTGCTGATCGAGACCTTGGTTGCGGCGCAAAACGCCGGAGCGTCGCCTCCGCCGCCCGTTGTGGCTTCAGCCCGCGACGGCGTTGCGGAGGCTTTATTCGGTTTGGCCAGCGCTCTGCACCAGGACGGTTCCGACGACGTCGCCATTGCTTATGATCGCATGGCCTTGTTCTTGCGCCCGGATTTCCCCTTGGCTCAGCTTATGGCGGGCGACGTCTTGGTGTCGAGAAATCGGTATGACGACGCCGTCGCTTTGTTCCGCGAGGTTCGAGCAACCAATAATTCTGCGCTTGATTGGACCGTGCGTTTGCGAATCGCCGACGCCCTCAGCCGCGCCGAGCGTGACGTCGAAGCCACCGCTTTGTTGGAGACGCTGGCTCGTGAGCGGCCTGGGATGATCGATGCTTTAATTCGACTCGGAGATCAGCATCGTGTCGCCAAGCGTTATGATCAAGCCGTGGACGCCTATAGTCGGGCTCTCGATCAGGTGAAAGTTGTCACAGAGCATTACTGGCCGGTTCTCTATGGTCGCGCCATGGCTTATGAGCGCAACGGAAAATGGGAGCAAGCCGAGGTCGACTTGCTTCACGCTCTCGAACTGAACCCGAATCAACCTCTGTTGTTGAATTATCTCGGTTATTCTTGGGTTGACCGCGCGCGCAATCTCGATAAGGCCAAGCTGATGATCGAGCGCGCCGTCGCCGCCCGACCGCGTGACGGCTACATCGTCGATAGTCTCGGATGGGCGCTCTATCGCATGGGCGATTTGCCGGGCGCCGTGACCTATTTGGAGCGCGCCGTCGAATTTCGGCCTCTTGACCCCACAATCAATGATCATCTAGGGGATGCGTATTGGAAAGTCGGGCGCAAAAACGAAGCCGTTTTCCAGTGGCAACGCGCCCATCAAAACGCCGAAGAGGTCGAGCTGATTGAAAGTTTGCAAGCAAAATTGCGCGCTCATGGCGTGCTGTTTGAAGAGAAGCCGATTGGCGGCGCTGGAAAGGCCGCGTTCTCCACTCCCGGCGTCGTCGCGCCCGCCGTTCAGAAACTGGAGCCGAGCCGTCCGGAGACCCCATGATCGCGCCTTTTGAATCTTTTGCTTTCGATCGTGACGCTTCGAATGTTGTGACGGTCGAGGCTCCGGCGAAGATCAATCTTTATCTTCACGTCATCGGGCGAAGGTCCGATGGATATCATGAACTCGACAGTTTGGTGATGTTTGCCGACATTGCAGACCGAATCGAGGTTTGTCCTCTTGCCGACGAGGCGGCGGGGTTTCCGTTGACCATAGAGGGGGCTTTCGCCGCCGCTTTGGCGCAAGAGCCGTCCGCCGACAATTTGGTGACGCGCGCGGCGCGGAAATGGGTTGAGCGGATTTGGCCGCAAGCGCTTTCTTTGAACGGCGCCGCCGTGGCCAAGCGGTTTCCGGCGAGCGCGATTCGTTTGATTAAAGAGCTGCCGATTGCTTCGGGAATCGGCGGAGGCTCGGCGGACGCCGCCGCTTGTCTGCGCGCTTTGAATCGGCTTTGGGTTGCTTCGGACGTCGTCGGGGCGCTTTCTCCGGAGCTTCTGGCTTTGGCCGCTCAGTTGGGAGCGGATGTGCCGGTTTGTTTGGTGGGGAAGCCTGCTTATTTCGGAGGAATCGGCGAGATCATTGATCCTGCGCCCGCTCTGCCGGAGTGTCCATGTGTTTTGGTTAACCCCGGCGTTCCGTTGTCGACGCCTGCGGTGTTTCGCGCGCGTTCCGGGGCGTTTTCCGGTTCGGCGCGGCTGGAGAACGCTCCTGTGGACGTTGCGGCGTTTGCTGCGGCTTTATCGCTGCGGCGCAATGACTTGACGTCTGCGGCGATATCCGTTGTTCCGGCGGTGGCGGAGGTTTTGGCGGCTCTTGAGGCTTCGCCTCGGCGTTTGTTGTCGCGGCTTTCGGGAAGCGGCGCCACATGTTTTGGTCTTTATCCGGATTTTGAAGCTGCGTGCATTGCTGCGCGCGAGCTTTCTGCGGAGCATCCGCTTTGGTGGGTGCGCGCGGGTCGGTTGCGTCAGTCTTAACGGAGGCGAAGTGTGATGATTCGTTTGCCTCTCGCCGCGTTCTTGTTGGTCGTCGGCGTGTTGTGGGGGAGCGGTTTTGTGGCCGCCGGGCCTCAGTTTGACGAGCGCAACAGCGCTCTGTTGCAGGGGTTGGATAAGATTACGGCGCGAGTTTCGGCGTTGCCGATTGCTGTTGGCGAGACGATATCGTTTTTTGGGTTGCGAATTACGTTGCGGGCTTGTCGGCAGTCGGCTCCGATTGAGTCGCCGGAGGCGGCTGCGTATTTGGAGATTGTTGAGATTAGCCCTGGCGAGCAAGCTGAACAGGTGTTTTCCGGTTGGATGTTTGCGTCGAGTCCGGCGCTTTCCGGTTTGGAGCATCCTATTTACGATGTTTGGGTTATTGCTTGCGGCAGTAAGTAGGGAATAAGTAGGGAACTGGAAGACGAGAAAAGCGAAAGCAAAGAAACAGAAAATAGAATTAAAGGGGTCCAGGGACTGTGTTCCTGGTCGTCGGGGATTATAAGGGGGGAGCGAAAGCCCCCCTTATTCGCGAAGCGATTTTCCTTTGGAATCTTTGGTCGTTTTTTTCCGTAAACTCCACATACAGAACATACAGAACATACAAAACACATAAAACATACAGAACACATAAAAAAGCACATAAACGATTCCAGAGGAAGGTCGCTTCGCGAATAAGGGGGGCTTTCGCTCCCCCCTTATAATCCCCGACGACCAGGAACACAGTCCCTGGACCCTTTTAATTCTATTTCCCTATTTCTCTAGGCGTTCTCTAGCGTTCAGGAACAGATTGGTTTTTAGGCGCGGCGTCTTTTTTCGGTTTTTTGGGCTTCTTGGACTTCCTCGGCTTCTTACTCGGGGACGTCGACTTGTTTTTGGCGGACGTCGGCGGACTCGCCACCGGAGGCGCCGTGTATGTCACCGGCGTTGCTCCCATGATCAAAGGAGTTTGCGCGCGCTCTGCGCATCCCGCGACGGCTCCGAGCAACAACGCGCCTAAGAATGTTCGTCGAGAAAAGCGCGAATCGCAATTCATTGTTTTTCTCCTTCCGAAGCCGCCGGAATCAAAGCCATAGGGGCTCCATTTGGACGAAGCGGCAAAACGGCTTCGCGTGATTCGTTCGGAGCCGAGGCGACCGGGGTTTCTGTCCCCGTCGTTGCGGCGGGTGGTGAGGCTTCGTTGGATTTGCTCGGAGTCGTCGGAAATCCTAATTTTTCCACCACTCGCGGCAAGACGGTGATTCGATGCACCGGCATGTTGGTGATGGAGGGATAATAATAATTTATATTGTACGCCATTTGCACCAAGATTTGGTTTCGGTCAAAAAACATATGAATGTTCTTAACCATCTCGTTGCGTGTGGCGTGATTTGGAAAGACGCTTTCAGCTTGAATAATTGGATAAGGGTAAGAATAGATCAACTCATTGGTCTGGCTGTAGCGATCGAAACGCGGCCCTCGCGAGGGCGGCCCAAGCATGGCGACGACGTCGGCTTGATGGGCTCCCAAAGTGAAGACATAACTAGGCTCGATGATGGCGACCGGAGTCATTACCGAGGGATCGCTGGGATTGCCTCCCGGCGCGCACGCCGCAGATAAGAGACATCCCCCTGCAATCAGCCCTTTTGCGAGCCGCCGCGCGAAACGAAAATCAACGCCCATTGGCGACACCTGAAGCCCACGTCGGAGCGGTTATCACGGGCGCCCTCATGGAGGACACCGTCACGATCGGAGGAGACATGATGTCTTCGTCGTTGTTTTCGATTCGAGAGACATGGATGGGAACGGCGTTTATGGGACCGTATCCGACGACGGCGTTCGTCGCGGAGGCCGTGAGAATCGGCGCGGCGACCATTGGCGCGGCGTTGTTTCCGGAGGCGGCGATCACGGGGAAGAGCTTGTCTGATCCGTGCATCGGAACCGGCGGGGAAAGACGGGGCATGGCGGAGGGGCGTGGAGAGGCGGCGGTGGAAATCGGAACCGCCATAATCACCGAGGGATCCGTTGGATTTGTCGCCATTTGATTTTTTGCTTGGCGGCTGCCGACAGGGGTCGAAGCGACCGCCAAGGTCGACGTCAAGGCGGGGGAGGCTGCCGTAATGGGGGCGTTTGCGCGGGCGTTTGCGTTGGGGATGAAGCCGTAAGCGGGGACGTAGGCGGTTCCGTTTGAGGCGCAGCCGCAAAGGTTGATTGTGGCGAGGCTTATTGTGGCGAGGACGAGTGCCGGGGACGCCATGCGTTTGGTCATGTCGCTCTCCATAGAGGCGCCGGAAAGGCGCTTTGATTGACGCCCACAGCCGTCGATTTGGACCGGAGGACGCGCCATGCGAATGATTTCTAAGGTATAACGCAGATTTCCGTGCAAGAAAAGACGGGTTTGACTATTCTTGATTTTGCCGACGCGGCAAGGTCCGGAGACGAGGTCCGGCGTGCGCTGCGCGGAGCCCACGCGATGGAGTTTTTCCTCAATGTTCGAGTTTAGGCGGATGTTTTCTCGCAATTCGGCGTCGGTCGCAGGGCGCGCGCCGGCGACGAAACAGATATTTTCCATAAACCGTCGGGTGAAATGCTGCTTCCTGGCTTCCCTGATGATTGTTTTGGCAGGGAGCGGAGGAGCAGTAGCGATGGATTTGGAAAATACTTTGTATTTGGATTTAAAGGACGGTCGGGTTGAGATCGAGTTGCGATCGGATGTCGCTCCGAATCATGTGGCGCGGATCAAGGAATTGACTCGTCAGAAATTTTATGACGGCTTGGTGTTCCATCGCGTCATTGATGGATTTATGGCGCAAACGGGTGATCCGACGGGAACGGGCTCGGGTGGCTCGGGCAAGAAGTTAAAGGCGGAGTTCTCGAACGCTCATCATTTGCGCGGAACGCTTTCAATGGCGCGCACCAATGACCCGAACAGCGCGGACAGTCAGTTTTTTATCGTGTTCCAGCCTGCTTCTCACTTGGATGGTCAATACACCGTCTGGGGGCAAGTGGTGAAAGGCATGGAGTTTGTCGATAAGATTAAAAAGGGTTCTTCGTCGCAGAATGGCCGGGTTGTGGATCCGGACAAGATCATTCAGATGCGGGTGGCTGCCGACGTTTCCAAATAGGGTCTTATTTTTAGAAGCAAGATTACGAGCAAACAATTAAAAGGGTCCAGGAACGCAGTCCCTGGACCCTTTTGATTTTTATGGAGAAAAGGTCAAGGATCAAGAATTCGGGGGCGGCGGCGGAAAACGCACATGAACTGTCGTGCCTTGTCCCGCCAAACTTTGAATGTCGAATTGTCCGCCGTGCAACTCAACCAGCGCCATAACAATCGGCAAGCCCAACCCCGTTCCTTGATGTTGACGCGCCAAAAAGCTGTCGATTTGCTCGAACGGTTTCATCGCGATCTGAACTTGCTCCGGCGTCATGCCGATTCCTGTATCGGACACCGTGATGAGAGTCGCGCCTTCCACTGAAAACGTCATTTCGAGTCGGACCACGCCGCCCGGATGCGTAAATTTTACGGCGTTCGAAAGCAGATTGAGCAGAATCTGTTTGGCGGCGCGACGGTCGGCGTAGAGCGAAGCGTTCTCACTGGCGCAGTGCGTGTGAAGCTTTACGTCGCGTTCATCGGCGATCGCTTTGACCATGCTGAGGCACGCCGAGATGATCTCTTGAGGCTGGAGTCGCTCGGGGCGAATCTCCATCTTTCCGGCTTCGATCTTCGACAAATCGAGAATGTCGTTAATCAAGAGCAATAAGTGATTGGCGCTCTGGTGAATGTCTTTGATGTATTGCAGATAGCGACTCGAACCGATGGGGCCGAACATCTCGCCGATCATGATCTCGGAGAATCCGAGAATGGCGTTCAGCGGCGAGCGCAGTTCATGACTCATATGGCTGAGGAAGCGTGTTTTTTCGATGTTTTCTTTCACGGCCTGTCGGCGGGCTTCGTCAAAGTGGCGTGCGAGTCGCGCAAGGTCTTTGGCCAGACGCTCCAGCTTGCCTTGAGTTTCGACCAAATCGAGTTCTCGGGTTTTTAAAACGGTGATGTCGGCCTGGATTCCCACGAGGTCGGCGTTCTCGGTGAGTCGCTTGCTGAGCAAAAGCCAGCGCCCATCAGAGAGCCGTTGCTCCATTACGCCGCCTTCATAATGGATGCGTCTCCATTCGCGCGCCCAGTCCTCGCTTGGCCGAAGATTCGTGTCGAACAGACCTCTCTGAATGGCGGCGACCATAATTTCTTCAAAGAACACGCCGGGAATCAGGATGTCTTCAATGGCGGAGTACATTTTTCGGTATTGGGGATTGCAGAGGATCAGTTGCCGTTCGGCGCCCCAGATGGCGAATCCTTCATTGATGTTGAGAATCGCTTGGCGCAAACGATGTTCGGCGACTTCCAAACGGTTGTGCAGTTCTTTGAGGTTGGTCTGATCGACGACGGTTCCGGCAAACATGCGTTGGCCGCGCCACCGGAACTCATTGACCGCGAGAAAGATGGGGAATTGATCGCCATTTTTACGACGACCGATTACATCGCGTCCGACTCCGGTGATCTGGGCCTGTGCGGTGAGAAGATACTGACGAATATACTCACAGTGCAGAATTTTGTGATGATCGGGCATGAGAATCGCAACGCTTTGACCATGAACCTCTGCTGCGGCGTAGCCGAACATTTTCTCCGCTGCGGCGTTGAAGCGATCAATGATTCCGTTTTCGTCAATGGTGATCACGCCGGTGGCTGCGGCGTCGAAGATGACGCGGGTCAAATGCTCTGAATCGAGCAATGCCTGTTCTGCGGCGAGTCGCTGTGACGAGTCGCGAATCGTGACGATGGCCCAAGGATGTTCGTCATCGTCTCCGGGCATGGGGGCCAAGGCGACCTCACCGCAGGCCGTCTCGCCCGAGGGAAGGCGGAAGCGTTGCTCGGTCAGCGGGAGTTTGTCGCGAGTCTGCCAAAAGCGTTTCAACCGTTGACGTGCGTCTTGTTGTTCGTCTGGAACGACCAGATCGATGATGCTAAGTCCGATCAGCTCATTTTCGTCGATTCGCCCGAAGAAGGCGACGGCGGCGGGGTTGGCTGCGGCGACGCGGCCTTCGTCGCTGTTGATCAGCAGCGCGGCCTCTGGGAGATACGCCAGCAGGCGCCGGATGTCGCGTTGAACCCACTGTCTGTATTGGCTTTGAAAGGTGATGCGATCGGCGACTCCCAGGATGCGGGCGACGCGCCCGTCCGGAGCCGTCATCGGCATGAGAACGATGCGGCGGCAGATTTTTCCGGAAGGAAAGGTCAGGCGCGCGTCGTGGCAGATGTTGTTTTGGGTTTCGAGGCACTCTCGATAGTGCTCTTCGAGCGCGCGCGCCTCTTCTGGGGGAAAAATCTGGTCTGGAGATCGGTTGAGAATCTCCTCGCGGCTCAGGCCGGAGCCGAACTCCGCGTGCTGATTGAAGGCGATGCATTGAAACGCGCCGTCGATTCTCCGTTCGACCACGAACGCCGCCGAAGCGAAAGCATCCACCGTCTTTTGAAGCAGTTCGGAAGAGCAGAGGGCGAGGGTGTCGTTCATGTCGGCCATATCGCGGTCCTTCCTGCCGCCCGGTCGCGAAACCGGCGCGCTCTGTAACCGTTCATTTTCCGCGCTCGTTCTTCTTGTTCGCCCTGCTTGTTTCCGATTTTCGGCCTTTGCGCTTCGGCAAGAGGCGTGGATCGGCGGGAGAGGGAGGGTGGACGATAGCCTGTGGCGGACGAGAGCGTGTGTCGATTAACGATCGGTGTTTGCGGGTTGAGTCGCAAACGTTTGAATCGAAATCGGCGGATTTGCCGTCGATCAGGTCGCGCGGCGACGCTGGCTATCTCATGGATTTTTTCCGAAATCAATTGAGAAGAAAGGCGACAATGGGCGCATTCGGCGGACAATTCGAGACATTTCTGTTTTTTATCAACAGGATGGCCTGGGGTTTGGGGATGGGGCGCTGTTTGTCGCGATTCTGAAGAGTTTATGGGGGGAGGGGGTATCTGTGTTTTAGAAGCAACACTGTTCTATCAACGCTGCATGAACTCTCTTTCCCCTTTGCGCTTTGCCCTCGGTCTGCGTACTTCTTGTTCAGCTTGGATTGGACAAAAAAGAACTGAGCTGAACACTCGCCAGGATGATGGAGGCAAAATCATGAAGCGTTTTCTTTTGGCCGGCTGCGCCGTTGCCGCTCTTGCGTATGGTGTCGGTTCCGCCAACGCCGCTGACGTTCCGAATGGAAAGTTCCAAATCCTGATGGGCGGCGACGCCTTCTTCCAGGCTGGCGCGGTCAGCCAGGATCGTAGCAGCGATCAGCGCGTGACTGAGTTCAACAATCGTTTCCGGCTCGTCATCACGCCGCAAGCGAAGGCCGACAACGGAATCACCTACGGCGCTCGTCTGCGCATCCGCGCCGCCGGTTTGAACGCCGCTCCGAATACGCCCAACTCTGCCGTCGATCATGATCGGGCTTTCTTATTTGCTGAAGGCAAATTCGGTCGTGTTGAGGCCGGTGGCGTCAACAGCCCGAACGATCAAGCTTACGCAGTGGGCATGACCGGTCATCCGATGGATTTCCAAGCGTTGGCGATCTATGACGCTTGGCAGCTCTTCACGCGCAATGATCAACGTGCCAACACGTTGAACAACACTGCGGCGGGCGCTGGCGTCGTCGATGGTCTTGCCTTCTCTCAGTGGACTGGCGGCGCTTCGACCGTTGGTTATCAGCTTCCGGTTGCTGCTAACGCGGGCACTCGCGTGAACTATTTCACGCCGCGTTTCAGTGGTTTCCAGGCCACTTTCAGCTATTTGCCGCGCACGGACAGCAACGCTGTTGACGTAACGCGTGGCAGCATCGTTACTAACGCCACTCCTTTCTCCAGCAATTTCCAGGACGTCTACGAAATCGGCGCCAACTACACCAACACCTTTAATGGTTGGAAAGTTCAGGGCGGCGTGGCTTACGTTGGCGGCGACGCCTCCAAAGGAGTTTCGTCGGCCACTAACCTCAATAAGTTCCATGACTTGTCCGCCGTTCAGGCCGGCATGAACGTCAGCTACAGCGGCTTCACCCTGGGCGGCGGCTACTTGTACATGGGCAAGAGCGGCTACACCAAGGCTCCGTATATCGACCGCACAGGAACGACAAAAGCTGCGACCGCCGCTGGTAATGTTACGACCAAGCTGAGCGATCAGCAGTCTTGGAATGTCGGCGTGCAGTACGCCACTGGGTCTCAGGCCAATGCAGGCACCGTCGTTGCCGGCGTCAAGTTTGCCTCTTATCAAGATGCAGGCAATCTGGCTGTCGCGGGCAAGCGCACTACCGACGCTGTGACCTTCGGCGCCATGTACACCATTGCTCCGGGCTTCCTGGGCGGCATGGAAGGCACCTTCTACGAGAACAAGAGCGATCGTGCAAAGGCGGCAGCCTTCAGCCCCAGCGATTCGGGCAGCGTTTGGTTGCTCCGTTCGGCAGTCGTGTTCTAATCGTCGAACTGCTTATTTTTAAGAAGACGGCGGCGGCGCAATACGCCGCCGTTTTTTTTTGTGCGTAAGTGCGTATCCGGGCGCCTTGATTCGAAACGCTGCCGAAGGGATTGACTTTCTGAGCGACAAGCGGGAATTTCGTGGCTCGTCAAAATCGTCCGCCGCCGGGGATAAGCCGAAATGCTGGTCGATGTGGTAAGAAAGGGTGAGATTCACGACGTCCAAAGGTTATTGGCCGCCGGAGTTTCCGTCGATCATCCGGATATGGACGGAACGTCTCCGTTGGTGGAGGCCGCGCGTCAGGGGCACATCAAAACGGTTCGGTTGTTGGTGGAAAACGGCGCCTATATTAATGCCATCGATTTTCAAGGCGTTTCTCCGCTGAACGTCGCCGCGCGGGAAGGCCACTTCTATACGGCTCAGTTCTTATTGAATGCGGGCGCCGACATCTGTACGCGCGATAAAGACCGCGCCACGCCTTTGATGGGGGCTGCGGTCGGAGGGCATTGTCGTGTGGCGCGCTTGCTTTTAGAGCGTAAAGTTGATCGCGACGCTTGCGATGTTCACGGACGAACCGCTTTATTCTGGGCCGCTTTTTGTGGGCGGCGTGAGGTAATCGATTTGCTCCTCAGCGACGGCGCCGATATAGAGATCGGGCGACGACAGGGGGGCGCAACGCCGCTGCTGGCTGCGGCCTCTGTGGGACATTGGGGCGCCGTGTCGTTGTTGCTTGCGCGAGGCGCCGATATGAGGGCGACTGATTGCAACGGAAATACAGTTCTTATGATGGCGACGCGAGCGGTCATTCGTCGGGGCGATTCGGCATTGGTGAAGTTGTTGTTGGCGCGTGGCGCAGAAGTGAACGCTGCTAATAATCATGGAGAAACAGCGCTTTTTCTTGCGGCGCAGGCTGGTTGTCGTGTGTTGACAAGCATGCTGCTGGACTCGGGAGCAGATATCAGCAGGTTGAGTCCGCGTCTGCGAGAGACTTTAAGCGCAAGCGGCGTTTCTATCGAGCCGGAAACATTGCGCATGCAGGGGGCGGCGCTGATTCAAAGTTCGTCCATGCCGAATAAAGCTGTGTCGCCAAAGAGAAGTGAAGATGACTTCTTGGCGCTTTCTACGCGCGTTGTGGCTTCCTCTTGCGCGGATGCGGATATGGGGTGTGAGCGGAACGACGAGGCGTTTGGAGTTATGGGATCGGTTGGCCGCTTTTTTCGTCGTTTTACGACAAAGAGTTGAGATTGTTTGTTCTGTGTGGGATGAGGGGCGGGTGATGACGGCGTGGCTTAACGTCGTGGGGATTGGCGAAGACGGATTGAGTGGTTTAGGGGGGGAGGCGCGTCGGATTGTTCTTGACGCCAAGGTGCTGATCGGTGGACAGCGTCACCTCGACATGATTCCCGAAGTCGCGATGCAAGAACGTCTGCAATGGCCGAAGCCGTTTTCCAGCGCATATGAAATGGTGTTGGCCTGGCGTGGCGTCTCTGTGTGCGTTTTGGCGAGCGGCGATCCTATGATGTGCGGAGTCGGCGTGGGGCTCTGGCGTTTGGTCGATCCGGAAGAAATTCGCGTGTTTCCGGCTCCGTCGTCGTTTTCTTTGGCCGCAGCGCGGTTGGGTTGGCCGTTGCAAGATGTTGTTTTGCTCAGCGTTCATGGGCGTCCTCTGACGACTGTTCTTCCGCATCTTCGTTTGGGGGCGCGGTTGTTGGTTTTGTCTGAGAATGGGCGCTCTCCGGCGCAGTTGGCCCGATTGTTGGCTCAGCGAGGGTTTGGAGCCAGTCGAATCATTGTTTTAGAGCGCATGGGAGGAATTGCGGAGCGTCGGCTGGAAGGAATTGCCGAGGATTGGCCATATGATGATTGCGCTGATTTGAACGTGACGGCGGTGGCGTGTCGGGCGGAGGCCGAGGCCGGTTGGGCAGAGACGCAAGCCCGGGTTTGGTCGAGCTTGGCGGGATTGCCGGATGAGGCGTATCAGCATGATGGGCAATTGACCAAGCGCGATGTGCGCGCGATGACATTGGCTCGTTTGGCTCCGAAGCCGGGAGAGGCGCTATGGGATGTCGGCGCCGGGTGTGGCTCGATTGGAATCGAGTGGGCGCGCAGTCATCCATCATGTTGTGCGGTTGCTGTTGAGAGCGATGTTTCGCGTGGTCTCTTGATTGAGAGAAATCGCGCGGCGTTGGAGGCTTGGGGGGTGAAATTGGTTATTGGGCGCGCTCCGGGTGTTCTAGAGGGGTTGGAGGCGCCGGATGCGGTGTTTATTGGGGGGGGGGGATAACGGAGGAAGGTGTTGTCGACGCTTGTTGGCGAGCGTTGA
>CAUYUA010000230.1:0-27195 GCA_963575675.1 Azospirillaceae bacterium | reverse complement strand
GCTTTTTGCCTTAGTTTTCCGGGCTTGAGAGAGTTTTAGTATGTATAACTGGTTGAGGGGACGGGACACTTCGCAAAATATTCTCCGCTGTAATTTCAGTGGGTTGCAGGTCATAAATAATTTCGTTCCGGGAAAAGGGGCACACTTCAGGTTTGAATCAGGTTTTCTACAACCTCCAGGTTGGAGAATCGATTCTGGGCACGATTCCGACTGATAGGCGAACGTTACGCAAAACAAACTCTCACACTACAGGTTCCGGGATCGTCAGTGCGATTGCGGCGAACCAAAAATGTCGTCCAGTGAGGTTGCATCGAGTATAAGCTCGCTCCACTCGTCCAATTGATCACTGGTAGCCTTCAGAACTCGTTCCTCAATGTGGCTGGGCAGAGTTTGAAATCGGCGACGGAGTTGGCGGAGGAGCATATTGGCTTTGCCCGAGGCTTCGCCTTCGGCCTTGCCTGCAATCCATCCGATGGCTTTGCCTTCGGCCATCCATTCACGAGCGGCAATCGATACCATATCTTCCTCCCATTCCGGCTTAACTTTACGTATTACCTTTTGCAATAACGTAGAATCTACGTCTGTGTAAACCTTTGTAATGTACACAACCAACATTGAGAACAGAGTGCGTTCATCGCCGACATCCGTGAAAATTTGCATCAGTACGGTTTCGAGATCACCATCTCTGTGTGAATATTTAAGCGCCAACAAACCGGCTCGCAATGGCGGGTATGACGACAATTTCTCGTTCTGAATTGGCCCGAGATCGATGAGTTCATAACAGAAATCAGGCTGAAGATGCTTAATGACATCCGGCGCATTAATCGTATCACGAAGCGAAAGTGAGACTTTCCATTCGGCAGCGCCGTGATAGACGACCATTGGTAGAATCGGCGGCAGTTTTCTAAATGAATCCGTTTTCTCTGCGGATAATCGTCGCCAAATTTTTATAATATAGCTGAGCAATTGCAGAAGCACACCGTAATCGGGATAGCTTTTGTGGTCAATCAGGACGTAGAGCAGAAGCTTCTTTCCTGTTTTTAAACGCAAGCTATACAACCGGTCGCTATAACTTTTTCTTAGCGCTTCGTCGACATATTCGCCCGGCTCTTGCATCGGAGGATCATCGGTCAATAACTCAAGAATTTCAGGCGGCAACCGCTCACGCAAAAGCGCACCTGCCGCCCCTGGCTGGTCAAGGAGACCCTTGAATAGTTTATCGTGCGGTTGCGTGGGGTCGGTCATTCATGGCTCGAATTCTCTAAGGGAGTATATTATAGTGTATTCCGCTGTTTCTTGCAATGGAGTTGGATTTCAGAACAACATATTATTCCGATTCGTCCTGATTTTCTGATTTTCCATGGTAACTGATTGTAAATGCCTTATTTATTCGACAGCGCAGAGGATCAAGGATCGATATTTACATGCGCTTTGGTTAAGAGGCAGAAATTATGGTTATTTTATTGTTTAAACAGCTTCGGGGATAGTCGCTCCAGTATATATATAGCGATTGGCATTAAAAACGACCCCTTGGATTGTGTTGCGATAACTGGCTGGAGAGCGTCGCGAATCGATTGCTATACTTGATACGCTACAAGTCAACTGTCAAGTTTTTTATTTTTGCGTTGCAGCATTATATCGATAGAGTCCACTGACATTAGTAATAAATTTGCCGCTGATGGGAACTCTTTGCGAAATTTTTAAGATTTCATGTAACTGCCCAGATTGGGGGCTCATGCGGTCCGAAGTTGAACGAGGAGCGCGTCGGGAGTCTGGGTCAGGGTCTGGACCACGTTCCAGCCCTGCTTTTTGGCGGTAGCGATAACCGTGCGGATCACTGCAAAGTCATTGGCACCCTGCTCGGAGCGGAAACCGCCCGAGATTTTCTGCTTGACCTTCATCATGCGAACGGCCTGCTCGGCGCTGTTGTTGGTGAAAGGGACGGCCGAGTCGGTCAGAAACCGCAACACGTCGTCCTTGCGGGTTTGTAGGCGAAGCAGGAGGTTATGGCCGGTGCGGCGAGCCGGACGGCCGTGCCGTTTGCCTGCGGCGACGCTTCGTCCAGCCGTCGGCGGCTGGGCTTCATGGTAGGCCAGTCCTGCGGTGACGATCGCATCGTATCGTCGCCGTATCAGGTTCGGCCAAGGGCGGGCTTCAGCGGCTGCTCACGCTCGCGCGCCAGGTTGGCGGCATGGCAGGCGCGGCGCAAAAGCCGTTGCATTCGCTCGGCCCATGGCTCTTTTTCGATCTCGATCAGTGCCTTGAGTTCCCTCAAGTGGTGGGCGTTGCACAGGGCGTGCAGCACTCCATCAATAGTGTAGTAGGGCTTCCAGTGGTCGTGAACAACGATCCCGCTGAGACCATCCAGAACGTCGCCACGTTTGGCCGAGACTCGGTAAAAGGTCAGCCAAACCGTGCAGGCAACATGCAGCCACATCGTCTGCCGCCGATGCGGAAACCTGTCTCGTCCAGACACTTGACCGCCGCCTCCTTGAGCAACGTCAAGATCGCGGCGACGAACCCACTAAAGCGGCCGGCACAGACCGTGCTCATTCGGGCGATGGTCGCTGCTGCGAGCTTGACGTTGAACAGGTCGGCCATCAGCTCGGTCAGCCGGTCTTCGGGGATTAGCTGATAGTGGAGCAGATAGAGCACGAAGGCAGTGATTCGCGGACCGTACTGGACCGGCGCCGTCACTCCCTCGGGAAATTCCGCTCGGGTCACTGCACCGCACTGCCCGCAGCGGCAGGCGTGCGCTCGATGCTCGGTCACCGTCAGCGGCTCGGGCAGGTCGAACACCTGGCGCGCGCTGTAACCGGTGGACATCGCCTCAGTCAGCGCAGCTCCACAGTCCGCGCAGACTGGGGGCACATGGTTCTCTGTGGCGTTGGGCTCGTCAACCTGGCGTAGCGTCTCGCCCTTGTGGCCCTTCTGCCCGCCCGGTTTACGACCGGACGACTCGCGCAAGCTCGAGGTTCGCGGCGGCTTGCTACTATTGCTGCTGTTCAGCTCGAGTCGGCGTTCCAACTCCGCCACGCGCACAGTCAGCACCCGAATTGTCTCGTCCTTGACCGCATTCTCGGCCCGCAGGTGGGCGTTCTCCACCTTCAGCGCCGCCGGATCATCGGCAGGCGCGGTGGCATCGCCAGGAGCAGGAGGAGCTTGGTTGGCCATCATGAACACCTTTGGAATCCATGACGAATCGCCTGTCAAGCCCTTTCATGCCCCCCCATCCGACGGCCGAACCTGGGCAGTTACAAGATTTCTACACCGTTGGAACGGATGTTCCCCGGTATCGACGCGGGTTTCCATCGCCTAACGCCATGATTTATTTTAGAATTCTACGAGCTATTAATTTTTTCTTCGTGGATACATTAGCTGATATTCCAGGAAGCACAGAGGGAACCGAAACATTGGCCATCTGAAATAAGAGCTTTATATCGTCTCTTGGAGACGGTATCCGTAAACAAGAGCCCTTGGTTCCGATGCGAACATTTATCGCAGTTAGGCTCGCTAAGCCATTGAGGCTCTCTTGGACAGTAGCATCGATCGATTGCCAACTCAAGCGAAGATGTCGTAAAATGAGATAAGCAAGCATAACAACGAGAGCGTGTCCTCGTGTCCGAGCGTCATTACGAACAAAGATGGGTCGTACTTCGAGATGAGTTAATTTACTATCTCTAAATGCTTTTTCAACCAGCATTAAATCTTTGTACCTATCATGGACAAATTCCTTAGTAACCGTCTCCTTCTTGAGATCGGTGCGAATGACGTAGCAACCATCAAGACGAGAAACAGAATTGATTTCATCATCATTCGATGATACAATAATGGATCGCCCAAGAACAGAGATATTAACTATATTTCTAACTCTTAGTTTCTCTGCTCTATCTTCGCAGATTTTAAGCTGAGTGCTTGTTTTTGCTTTTGGGTGTTATTCTAGATATATTGTGCTTTTTGACGCTGTATTGACTAATGTGGCCAGTTTTTCTTTCCGTGAGCTTGCTATCTCTTCGGCCCTCACCGGATTGCGTCTCAAAATATAGCGTTTTTGATCAGACCCTTCAACTTCCGCTAGAGTATTATCAAACAAGTCCATTTGTATAACATCGGTTTTAATAAGAGTATCAATTTGAGATTTCGTCGTTGCCGTAATATAATGGAATCCTGCAACACCCAATTCTTCTATTTGTGAGGCTTTAATCATGCCGCGACCGCCGACAAAAGTTACTCTTTCTGCGCCAAATCGAGACGCCGCCTTATTGATTTGCGATGTAAATGTTTTTACATCAGAAGTATTTCCTGGAAATACTTCTATCGAGAGCGGACAACCTTCTGCATCACAGAGTAAACCGATGACAATCTGTCGTTTACCTTGCTTACGATCTCGATTATAACCAAAGGCTGCAAAAGCATTCTGCGCGCCCTCTAAATACGAACTTGTAACATCATAGAGAAATATATCAGATGAAGTCGAAGTTGATGATCGTTGTATAAACAATCTCTTCTCGATTGCTTCTTGATTCTTAGATAACCAGTCTAGGTTTTTGTAAAGATCATCTTCATTAAATGAATCTAACTGCAATATTTCACCAACAGCATGGTTCTTTGCAAGGCGCACAGATGACAATCGAGACCCTTGATCGAGAACCCGCGTAATAACTTGCCACAAGGCCAATTTGCCCTGACGATCATTTCCTAAAGCTGCTGTGACGCCTAGCTTTTTCGCAACTTCAGAAAGCAACCAAACGGCTCCAACTGACACACCTTGTTCAAGCGTCACGGATTCTGATGTGATTGTTTTAACGTCAAGTCGTTTTGATTCGGGAGCAAGAGCGGATAGCTCATTTTTATGCTTAAGGGCAAGACGTATCGCTTCGATTTCTTCCGGCTTACAATGCGACAGGTTGGCTATTGTGCGATGCTTTACCTTTCCAGACTCGCGATAGGTTTCGCGGAGAAGGGTTCTGGTGTAAGTTTTGCCGTTTCGGCATGTAGTAGAGTGATCTATATGCATAGTGGATACGACTATTGCATATAAAACGAGGAATTGCAATAGATTTTCTCGCAAATTTCCATATTTTAGTGGATACTGCATAAAGAAAAAACGTTTTACTCTTTGATTCTAAAAAGAATTCCAAAAACAATGGGGGAACATCCGTTCTAAGGCACAGTGTAATGTTTCATAGGGCCTTTGGTATAATAAGTAGTTTTTCTCGCCTTCGTTCGATTCGTTAAGCGTTATTAACCATTTTTTTAGTTGTGAATATTCTAGATGGCTGTGCAACAACTTTTCTGTAAATTTTTCCAGACAACTTTTTCAGGCGACGAGCGAATTACCCTTTCAGGTTGAGATACATTTTTCCTGACATCCACTCTTCGTCACACTCAGCGAGCAGAGCAGAGACCAATCGTAGACATGAAGCGGTATTTGGAAAGATTGAAGCCACTCGGGTGCGGCGCTTGAGTTCTCTGTTTATCCTTTCGAGTCCATTGGTTGTTCTTAGTCGAGTGCGATATTGTTGGGGCAACTCGAACACCGAAAACCCCATAGGCAGGTTCTCTTCCGCCCATTGCGCAAGCTTTGGAGCGTCTTTAGCCCATATATCCACGAATTTTTTTAGCAAACGCTCGGCCTCGACTTTATCAGGAGCATTGAAGATTGTCTTAATTTGCTGAGCGACAGATTTGCGTTGGTCGATTTTCGGGACGTAGGCTTGGGCATTCAACTGCAAATGGAACTGGCAGCGTTGCCATGGGACGCTGGGAAGCACGGCTCTGCGAGCCGCTTTAAGGCCAGCATGGTCGTCTGCGATGATCATTTTGACGCCCATCAAACCACGCCGCACCAAGCTCTCCATAAAGGCGCGCCAATGGACTTCGGCTTCCGACAAGGCGACGGAAACACCGAGCACGCGCCGAATTCCGTCCGTTGTGATGCCGATAGCAACCAGCACGGCACAATCGACCAAATGCCCGCCTTCTCGCACCCGTTCATATCGGGCGTCGAAGAAAACATAGGGAGTTTCGCCAAGTGGCCGTTCACGCCAAGCCGCAAGACCAACGTCGAGAGCTTCGGCCGCACGGCTGACCTGGGCCGACGAAATTGAAATCTCCGGTCCAAGTAAAGCTTGAAGAACCGTTATCACCTTTCTGGTTGATACCCCCTGAATATACATTTCAGCCAGGGCTATATTGACGGCTTGTTCGGTCCGCGATCCTTTCTCAAGCGCGCTTGGATAAAAGCCTCCACCGCGAACTTGAGGCACATCGAAGGTCACGTTGCCGACGCGTGTTAGAACCGTCTTTTGCTTATAGCCGTTGGCATAATCAGTACGTTCAGCGGTTCGTTCGTGAGATTGAGCATTCATAAAGTGGGCTCGCTCGATCTTGCTTGCTTCATTAACCAGAATGCGCAGAGCTTCGCTCGCTCCGTCAAGTCCATTTTCAATTAACGCTGCATAAGCATCGTCAAGGGGGTGTTTTACGACGCGCATTGCCATATCTGTCAACTCCTTCGTTACATTTCCAAGTAATACTCCGAAGAAGTCGTCCGGGAAATTGCTCTCCGTGGTTCCTCCAGGCATGCAACCGTAGCGCAAAGAGCTACACCTCGAAGCGTGGAAGGCTGCCCACCCAGGGAAACCCGAGAGAGAGGAATTTACAGAAACCATGTTGCACTAACTTCTAGTTACGGTATGTTTAGATACCTGTTGGTGCAAGAGGTAATCATAGAGTTATTATGAGACACCGTCACGGCAAAACTCACTGCGCACAAAACAACAGCCTGGAGCCGCTGTTGAAGTTTGGTGTTGTGTGCCTTGTGCTTATTGGTTTGCTTGGCTTGCAGATGATGCCGTATGCCTCTGCCGGAAGGAGTTTCAGAAGCAACGACGGCTCTTCGAGTATAGTAATATGCACAGAGCACGGGGCTCAAACAATTGTTCTTGATTCCAATGGGGCTCCAGCACCTCTCGACAAATCGAAACCTGATTCAACGTGCCCCTTTTGCTTTGCTCACACAGGTTTCAGCCTATCTCCTCCAGTTATTTCGTTGCCGCTTCTCTTAACTGAACTCGACGACGGCAAACAGCGACTAGATTTTGGATTATTTATCCCAGAATTTTATCTCCTTATCGGACATCCAAGCCGAGCGCCTCCTGTCCGTCGAACCGGCTTGTTCGTTTGATTTTTTGTCGAAAAGCGTTACCCTAAGAATTAATGATAAATTAATTCCAACGTCGTTTCTGCGATTTGTTGGTCGGGTGTCGGCTATTTTTCGACGAAACAAGTTCAACGACATTCTCAATGCAAACAAGATGACCTTATCGGACGTCATTTGCCGAAAAGGAAGTGTTTCATTCGAGGATCGGCCGGGCGGCAATCCCCATACACCACGCAAAAATACTCGAAAGGAGTGTGCGGATCTAAGCCGTACTCTTTCCGACGTATTGCGATGTTGCACCTTGAACCATCGACGCATTTTCTATGCTGCTCAAAATTCAAGCGGCGCAAAGAAAATTTGCGACGAGATTTCGCGCGATTACAAAAGCGCTCGCCAAATGGTTTGGAGATTATTCATGTCTGTTCGTCACCCATTTTCTTTTACAATTCTGGTTCCAGGAGCCGTCATCGCTCTGATCGGACCGGGAGCAGGACTGACGCCGACGACGGTCTATGCTCAGAACGCAACAACATTGCCTCCGATCTCCGTCGATGTCGGCTCCGACATCACTGCGCCGCTCAGCGGTTCGACGCTTTCCGGCGAAGAGCTGACCTCTAAACGTTTGAATACCAGCGACACTGCGGCTCTATTGCAGAGCCTGCCAGAGATTTCGCTTTATTCTGCTGGCGGCGTCTCAAGTTTGCCTGCGATTCACGGCATGGCGAGCGATCGCGTTCGCACTTTGATCAATGGTCGTCCGGTGACTGCTGCGTGCCCTAATCATATGAATTCGCCGCTTTCTTACATTGATCCGTCGAATGTCGCTCAAATCGACGTTATTGCCGGAATGACCCCGGTCGGCTTGGGAGGCGACAGCATCGCGGGCACAATATCCATTGAATCCGCACCGCCCGCATTTGCGCGCGCCGGAGAGGGCATTCATACGACGGGCAGTTTCTCAAGTTCATTTCGCAGCGTCAACCGTGCAATCACAACAGCCGCGACCGCTTCAGCCGGTACCGAGAATTTCAGTATCGGATACAACGGTAGTTGGACGAAGGCCGGCAACTACAAAGCCGGCGGCCATGGACCGACGGTTAAATCGTCGCTTTACGAAACCGCCGACAATGAAATCACTCTGGCGGTACGAAACAACAATCATCAATTTTCTCTCAGCGGCGGCATCCACTATATTCCATACGAAGGTTTTCCCAATCAACGAATGGATATGACCGATAATTTTGCTAAATTCGTCAACGGTCATTACGAGGGTTCATTCGATTGGGGAAAACTGGACGGTCGTTTGTTCTGGCAAAATGTTCACCATCAAATGGATTTCTTGTCGGATAAGTTCAGCGGCATAAATATGCCGATGACGACGCACGGTTCCGATTTGGGCTATGCACTCAAAGCCGAAATTCCTTTGTCTCAGCGTGATACTCTTCGTTTCGGCAACGAATTCCACCATTTCACGCTCAATGATTGGTGGCCGCCGGTCTCCGGCATGTATCCCAGCATGTGCTGCAATAACTATGTTAATATTGCCGACGGTCGTCGAGATCGCCTCGGAACTCATGCCGAATGGGAAGCCAAATGGACGCCGGAATGGACCACATTATTCGGCGTCCGCAACGACGTGGTTATGATGGACACTGGAAACGTTGCCGGATACAGCAACGTCAATTCGGCAACAATGATGGGCCGAACTACGACCGTCAATTATTTAAGAGACGCCGGAGCGTTTAATGCTCAAAACCACGCGAAGACCGACTTCAACTTTGATCTGACGGCTCTCACTCGATTTGAGCCGTCCAAAACGACGACGTTTGAAGCCGGTTATTCTCGAAAATCACGTTCTCCAAATCTTTATGAACGCTATTCCTGGTCGACGGGAACAATGGCAAGCTCGATGATTGGTTGGTACGGCGACGGCAACGGCTACATCGGCAACATTGATCTGAAGCCCGAAGTCGCTCACACGATCAGCGTTACGGCAGGCCGACACGATGCCGAGCGCTCTAATTGGGAGATCAAAGTTACGCCCTATTATACCTATGTACAAGATTACATCGGCGTCAATCGCATTTCTTTCAATTCGGCGGCTAATCCGCCCTTTGCCTTTCTACGATTTGCTAATCACGATGCTCAATTCTACGGCGTCGATATCTCGGGACGCACGGCTTTATGGAACGATCCGGCCTACGGCCGTATCGATCTGTCCGGCATGCTGGGGTGGATTCGCGGGAAAACCCTTAACACCGGCACCGACAACGGCATTTATCACATGATGCCGATCAATGCTCGGTTGACGTTGGGTCATAGCTTGGGCGACTGGAGCAGCGCTCTTGAGCTTCAAATGGTCGGCGACAAAGACAAAGTCGACAATCTGCGCAATGAGCCGAAAACATCGAAATATGCGTTGGTCAATATCCGAACCGGCTATTCTCTACAGACTATCCGAGTCGGTTTCGGCATAGAGAATCTATTTAATACCCGCTACTCTTTGCCGTTGGGAGGCGTTGATTTCGGAGACTATAAGGCCGACGGCAAAACGGGACCGATCGGAGCGCTTCCCGGTCCCGGACGTTCATTCAACGTCGGGGTGACCATAAAATTCTAATGAAATCGCGACGAAATCGAATGAATGAGACGATTACGCAAAAACGATGCGGCCTTCGGGTCGCATCGTCAATAACGGAGAAATTCTCTTATCGCTCGAATTCCGTAACAAATTGTTCCGGTCGATTATTATCCTCAAAGATCGGTCGGGAGGACGCTTTTTATTCTAAGAGACGGGGAGCGTCGGAAAGGAATCTTCTGCATTTTTTTCTATTGCTGCTTCTGTCGATCACCCTCCACGCAATTATCGTCATCGGAATTTCTGCCGTAAAGTTCACGCAAGATGGAGCTATTCCATCAGATTCCTCCATCTCCATTGAGATTGTTGATATTGAAGCACTCAATGTCGAAAATACGACGAAAAGCGATTCACAAAATAATGAAACGCTGCCGAATAGAATCGATTTGACGGATTCCGCGCCTCAAAGCAATCAAGATTCTGCTCTGAAACAGAAAGAAGAACCAAGTACGAATTCTCGTGTCGAGCCGAATACTGAATCGAGTGTCGATACACCGCAACCGACGGTGTCGGTTCTTCCCTCACCGCCTGTTCCGGAGCCGCCCCCTATTGCACCTCAGAGTGTGAATAATTCGCCTCCTTCTCCGATGGAAGAACCTCCCCCATCACCCAAACCGCCTTCCAAAAAGCGCTCCCCATCAGGTTCAAGACCAAAAAGAACGCCGAATAAGCCTCCGTCGAGACCGGTCGAAAATCCTGTTCCATCAAGTCCACCGTCTTCGCACGTTTCGGTTCGAGAGGCCGACGACACGGCTGTCAATTCAATAAATACATCGTTGCCGACGGCTCGATCGGAATCATCTCCGGATGCAACCCGGCAAGTGTCAACCGCAAGCAATCGATATAAATCGCAAGAAGAGGAAGCAATCTTATACGGAAAAATAGTATGGGCTCGGGTCGTTTCTCACCGCCCTTCGAACGTTAAACTTCGTGGAACGACGATTATTAAAATTTCACTCTCGCACGAGGGGCAATTAACGGATGTTTCAGTTTCAAAATCAAGCAGCATTGACTTTCTTGATCAAATCGCATTAGAGGCCGTTCATACAGCGGCTCCGTTTCCTCGACCGCCGGAAAGCATGACGGAGTCTCAATTGACATACATCATCCCGTTTCATTTTCGTTAGACTTAATTTATCTTATGCGCCGATAAATTTTAGAATCTAGAGCGGTTACAAATTAGCGAGCAGCCAATTTTTTCAGTGAGGCGAATACCTCTATGCGCGACGCAATTCAAATCCATTGAGTTTTATCTCAGAAAGGTTTAGTTCGGTAAATTGTCGGTCGTTTCATGATTTGATAAGATTTGTGGATTGAAGCAATGGAGCCGGTGGATAACAGGAATACCAAAACAATCCTTGTTTTAGGAGGCGCCACAGAAGGTTACGAACTTGCTCGCGTTCTCAATCATAAACAGGGTGTTCATGTTGTCAGTTCACTTGCCGGACGGACTTCCAAGCCGCGCGCACCTTGCGGCGAGGTGCGGAGCGGCGGTTTTGGTGGATCGGAAGGTCTGGCGCTTTATCTGCGGGAGTGTTCGATTGCCGCCGTTATTGATGCGACTCATCCGTTTGCGTCTGTGATGGGGTGGAATGCGGCGCGTGCTTGTGCGGCTGTCGGCGTTCCTCTGTTGCGTCTGGAGCGCCCGGCCTGGCGACCGCAAGCCGGTGATCTATGGACGGAAGTCGAGGGTTGGGATGATGCCGTTACCGTCCTTGATTCCGGGGCAAAGCGTGTATTGTTGGCCGTAGGACGGAAAGAGTTGGAGCCTTTTGTCGGATTGGATCATATTTGGTTCCTTATTCGTTCCGTTGATGCGCCCGAGCCGACGAAAGTTTTTGCTCAAGCTGATGTTCTCTTGGCGCGAGGCCCTTTTACTTTAGAGGGCGAAACGAAACTCTTGCAGAATCACCGGATCGACACAATCGTCTGCAAAAACAGCGGAGGGACGGCAACCGACGCCAAATTATCGGCGGCGCGCAATCTCGGTGTGCGGGTTGTTATAAAAAAACGACCGCAACGTCCTGAAGTTCCGGTTGTTGAAACCGTTGAACAAGTTCAAAGCTGGGTGGATCAGGTTTTATAAGATGGACGAGCCGAATTCAGATCGCCCTTTGCGAAAAGGTTGGACAACCGGCGCTTGCGCAACAGCTGCGGTTAAAGCGGCTTGCTCGGTTTTGTTGACGGGACGGCAACTGGAAACGGTGTCGCTTGTTCTGCCTAAGGGCGAAACGCCGCTGTTTTCCGTGACAAGTCATGATGCCGGAGACGGTTGGGCTCGCGCCGGTGTTGTAAAGGATGCCGGTGATGATCCGGATGTGACTCATGGGGCGATGATTGTTGCAACCGTGCGCCGTCTGTCTGAAAAGCCGGGGCTTTGGTTTCGAGCCGGAGCCGGGGTGGGAACCGTGACCAAGCCCGGTCTGCCTTTAGCGGTCGGCGAGCCTGCGATTAATCCGGTTCCTCGTCGAATGATTACCGATGTTGTCGAGGAAGCGCTAAAGGGCATAAATAAAGATGATGCTTTTCAAACCGGGTTAGGTTTGGAAATAGAGATATCCGTGCCGAACGGCGAAAAGATCGCAGAACGAACCTGGAATCCGCGATTGGGAATTTTGGGAGGCATTTCTATTCTTGGAACGACGGGCGTTGTTGTTCCTTATTCTTGTTCGGCGTGGATTCACGCCATTCAAAGAGGGATTGACGTTGCCCGAGCTTGTGGTTTGACGCATGTTGCAGGTTGCACAGGAAATGTCTCAGAAAAGGCGGTGCGACGTCTCTATGGTTTATCTGAAGACGCTATTATTGATATGGGCGATTTCACGGGTGGAATGTTGAAGTATTTACGTCATCATCCTATCCCACGAGTGACGATTGCCGGTGGTTTTGCCAAGCTTTCGAAATTGGCGGCGGGACATCTTGATCTGCATTCGAAGCGAAGTCAGGTGGATTTTGCGTTCCTGGCACAAAAGCTGCGTGATTTAGGCGCAGAGGACGGCGTTGTTCAACGCGCCGCCGTTGCCAATACCGCCTTGGAGGTTTTAGAGTTGGCTGTGGCCGTCGGATTACCGCTTGGAACGGTCATTGCGAGTGACGCTCGAATCATCGTTCAGCGCGCATTGGGGGAATCACCGATTCACGTCGATGTGCTGGTGTTCGATCGCAAAGGAGGGTTGGTCGGATCAAGCGCCGGTTCCGAACCGTTTCTTATGTCGGCTTTGTCGCCGATAGAATCGTCACCGGCATAGCCGGACGCCAAGCGTCAAATTTTCCCAAAGCACAGGCGTGAGAAACGGAAAATCGAGTCAGCTCGCCGCCGATCCGGTCTTTCCAAACCGCCAACAGCGCCTCACTTTGAACCGTAACGGCGTTGACAACCAAACGGCCCCCCGGTTTGAGCGCTTGCCAACAGGTCTCAAAGACACCGTCAATGGTTAAGCCGCCGCCGATGAAAATTGCGTCCGGCCTGTTGAAAGGGGACTCAAGCATCGTCAGCGCTTCCGGCGCTTTTCCTGCGACCAGCATCAATCCCGGAACGCCGAGTGCTGCGGCGTTCTGTCGGATCATGCTCTGACGGTCGGAATTGGCTTCGATCGCAACGGCGCGGCATGAAGGATGAGTGCGCATCCACTCAATACCGATCGAGCCGCATCCGGCGCCGACGTCCCATAACAGTTCTCTGGGGCACGGCGCCAAACGCGCCAGCGTTACGGCGCGAACATCGCGTTTCGTCAATTGACCGTCATGCCGATAAGCGGAATCCGGCAATCCTGCGAGACAGGATTGTGCGGCTGTTGGGGAATGGCTGAGACAGGTGACGGCGACAACATTCAGAGCCGCACACGCTTCTTCGGGCCATTGATCGGCTTGCCCGTCTCTGCGTCGTTCGCAAGAGCCTCCCATATGCTCAAGAACCGTCAAACGGCTGGGGCCGAAGCCTCTTTCCGTCAACAGACCGGCCAAACGATTCGGTGTTTGACCGTTCTCACTGAGAATCAGCAATTGTGCGCCGACATGAAGATGCGGATGAACCAGTTCAAGAGGCCGACCGTGAACGGTTAACGGAACGACATCCTGCAAACGCCACCCCAGCCGCGCCGCCGCCAGCGAGAAGGATGACGGAGCCGGGAAAATACACATTTCCTCGGCGGCAATTTGCAGAACCAGGCTCGCGCCGACCCCGTAATGCATAGGATCGCCGCTGGCGAGAACACAGACTGTCGGCTCGCTTATCGGTGAATTGCGTAAGGCTTCACGATGCGCAATGATCTGGTCGAACGCCGCCGAAAACGGACTGGGCCAAGTCTGCCGCACTTGCGCTTCGATCGGAGGAATCATCGCGAGATGCCGTTCGCCGCCGAAGAGGACCACCGCTTTCCGAACCGCGTTTTGAGCCTGAGCATTCAGTCCGTCCCAGCCCTCTTCTCCGATGCCGACAAGGGTCAGCCATACCGACGACATAGTGTTTGTTCCTCCGTTGGTCGCGGCGATCATACGAGAAAAACGGCGCTCCTCTCAAGCCTCTCATTTTATCTTGCTTTCGATCGTAAGATGATTTAGAAAATCGTCTTAATCGACGGTGCCCTTCGGGGCCTAAGAGGGAACATGGTTCACCATGGCTGCCTCCGCAACTGTCGACGGAGAGCGGCGTCTCGCTTAGGGTCACTGGATGTTTTCTGGGAAGACCTTGACGTCGTGAAGACCCGTCAGCCAGGAGACCTGCCGCCGAGTGGAGTCGCGCGTGGACACACCGGGCGGAGAGGATCGGTGACGTCAGTCTCATCTTGATCAGATGAGCGTCGGTTCGCTGCGATGGTTGGGTTGGGCGGTTGGTTATGAGCAGCGGCGCGTTTGAGGACTATGAAAACCGGGCCTATCGAAGAGCGGGACAAGAACGGCCTCACCGGATAAGGGAGTCGCCTTGTCCGGGGTTGTTTCGTATTGTTCCGGCTCGTGACGGCGGGATTTGCCGGATTAAATGTCCAAGAGGCCGATTATCGGTCTCTCAGGCGTATAAAGTCGCGGAAGCGGCTTCTCGTTTCGGCAACGGAATCATCGAAGTCACAAACCGAGCCAATCTGCAACTCCGAGGCATTGGAGCAAGCAACGGCCAAGATCAAGCGTCGCTGATCGATTTTTTACTGTCGGCAGGATTAGGGCCGACTGTTGCCGATGCCGATGATGTCCGCAATGTCATGATCAGCCCGACATCGGGACTTGATCGTCAGGAGATCATCGATTGTACCGACCTTGCCGCTCAGGTTCTGACTCTTCTGGAAGAAACGCCCCGCTATCACGAACTCTCACCGAAATTTTCGATCTTGCTCGACGGCGGCGGCCGTGCGGCCGTGATTGATCATCCTCACGACCTGTGGCTGTCCGCGTTCCAAGATCGGCAGCATGTACTTTTTGCTCTGGGTTTCGCCGGTTGTCCGTCGTTTTGCGAAACGGAGCCTAAACCGTTGTTTGCCGTTGCCGCCGATTATGTGGTTCCCACGATTGCGGCGGCGCTTGATCTCTTTTTGGAGATTGCGGCGGATCAGCCGAAAATCCGTCGTTTTCGGCATATTTTGTCTTTTTTGCCGTTCGAGACCCTGATCGCACGATTGGCGAACCGTCTGTCTTTTCCTTTCATTGAAATCGGAGAATGGTGTCGTTCCGCTCCGGCGCAAAGAGGGCCTATCGGTTGCTGTGAACAGAAGCAAGCGGGATGTTTTATGATCGGCGCAATGCCGCCTCTGGGACGCTTGTCGCCCGACATGTTGCGTGGTTTGGCGGATATGGCGGAACAGGTCAATGAGGAAGGCGACGGCTTCCGCTTGACGCCGTGGCAGAGCATTTTATTGCCGAACATCCGTCAAAGTCGATGTTCAGAAATAGAGGCGCGTTTGTCGGCGCTCGGGTTACTCTGTGATCCAGAGACTGTGCTGGCCGGGGTCGTTGCATGTTCTGGCACTGCGGGGTGTGCTTCGGCGCAAAGCGATACGAAAGCCGATGCTTACCGCCTTTCATCGCTATTAGCGGGACGTTGTCGACCTTTTTCGATTCATATGACGGGGTGTCCCAAGTCATGTGCGTCGGCGCGGAGAACGGACGTGACATTGCTTGCCGTCGGCATGCAGCATTATCACATTTTCGAACGCCGACTTCAATCGGCGGCGGATTGGGACCACCCCATCGCGACAAACCTATCGCTTGAACAAATTACGGATTGGATGGCTGGTCGTTTTCCCATACTCTCTTTATAAGGAATAAAGCTGTGATTGACTATAACCGAGATGCTCACGACATCTATCGCCAATCTTTTGCGATCATTCGTCGAGAAGCGAATTTAGAGCGCATTCCCGCCGATCTGGAGAAATTAGCGGTCCGTGTCGCTCACGCATGCGGGATGCCGGAAATCATCGATGATCTGATCTTTTCAACCGGAGCCGGGACTGCCGGTCAAGCCGCTCTGGCGGCCGGAGCCCCGATCTTGTGCGATTGTCGCTTGGTTGCGTACGGCGTCATTCGATCGCGTTTACCGGCGGAAAACCGCATTGTCTGCACATTGAATGATCCGGATGTTCCGGATTTGGCTCGGAAACTTGGGAATACGCGATCGGCGGTCGCACTTGAGTTGTGGCGACCGATGCTGAACGGCGCGGTTGTTGCGATCGGCAACGCGCCGACGGCGTTGTTTCGATTGTTGGAGATTTTGGATGAAAGCGATGCGAGACCGGCTTTAATTTTAGGCATGCCGGTTGGTTTCGTCGGCGCAGCGGAATCGAAGCAAGAACTTGCGAACAACAGTCGAGGCGTTCCTTTTGTGACGGTGCGAGGGCGACGAGGCGGCAGCGCTATGGCGTCTGCGGCGGTCAATGCTCTGATGCGATCGGAGCATTCGTAAATGACGGATCGTAAAGGTCGTTTGTTCGGTTTGGGAGTCGGTCCCGGCGATCCCGAGTTGATTACCGTTAAGGCGCTGCGTCTTTTACGAGCAGCGCCCGTCATTGCGTATCCTGTCGCAAAAGGAAAGAAAAGCTATGCGCTGACGATTATTGAAAACTATTTGCAGGATGCGCAAATTCGTTTGCCTTTGATTTATCCCGTAACAGAAGACTCTTGGCCGCCGCCTTTTTGTTATGAATCCGTCTTAAGTCGTTTCTATGATGATTCAGCGTCCGAGGTGGCCGTTCATCTGGAAAACGGTCAAGATGTTGCGGTTGTGTGTGAAGGTGATCCTTTTTTCTACGGCTCCTTCATGTATTTGCACGATCGTTTGGCCGAGCGTTATCAGACGACGGTGATTCCAGGAGTTTGTTCTGTTACAACATGCGCTTCTGTTTTGGGAACGCCTTTGGTTTATCGTAATCAAGTCCTGACGATCTTGTCCGGGGTTCTTTCAGAGGAGGATTTAAAACAGCGATTGGCTCAAACGGACGCCGCCGCCGTTATGAAGCTTGGCCGACATTTTGAGAAGGTGCGACGTGTTCTCTTGGATTTGGGGTTGATGAACCGAGCCCTTTATATTGAGCGTGCGACGATGGCTCAGCAGAGGATCGCTCCCTTGGCCGAAGTCGAGCCTGACGGCGTTCCCTATTTTGCGATGATTTTGGTCCCCGGCCAACGCTGGAATGCGCCATGAACGATGCCCCGGCACTCATCATTCTCGGCAACGGCAGCTTACCGACGGCTCGGCGAATTCAGGCTGCGTGTCCCGGCTCAATCATTTACGGTCTTGCGTCCCGCGTTCAGGGGGCGGATCAAGCCTATGCTGTTTTCGGTGAGACCATTCGAGATTTCTTTGCTCGCGACGTTCCGATTGTGGCATTTTGTGCTTCGGGGATTATTATCCGTTCTTTAGCGCCTCTTCTTCACAATAAACGAGCCGAACCGCCTGTGCTGGCGGTCGCAGAAGATGGAAGCGCCGTTGTCCCTTTGTTAGGCGGATTACGAGGCGTCAATATGTTGGCGCGTCGGATCGGTGAGGCGCTCTCTGTTCTTCCGGCGATTACAACAACCGGAGAAATTCGCTTTCGTTCGGCATTGGAACATCCTCCGGTCGGTTATGTCTTGCGGAATCCCGATGACGGCAAACGGTTTATGTCCGATCTTTTGGCGGGAGCAACCGTCAAAATTATCGGAGATGCGCCGTGGTTGGCGCAAATGTCTTTGCCTCAAGACGACAATGGCTCGCTCTGTATTCGCATCACCGATCGAGAGCAGGCTCCAGCATTCAATGAGCTGATTTATCATGCTCAAACGGTCGTTGTCGCGGTTGCATCGTCTCAAGATTTTCACTCTCAAGATTTTGGGGCTCAAAGCTTTGGGGCTGAAGGTTTGAATGCTGAGAAAACCTCTCTTTTGTCGAAAGTTGAGACGGCGCTTGCCTCTGCTCATTTGTCTCGACACGCGGTTGCGCAGTTGCTGATTCCAGAAGCCGATGCCGCTCAATTCGCGTTGCATGATCTTGCCTCATGGTTTGGAGGTTCTTTAAGACTGATTGAAGCCGATCAGGTGAGGGCGGCGGCTCACTTCGCTCGCATGGCGGTGCCCGATCCGCGAGACTTTATCAATATTTCAGAAACCATCACTATTGCCGTAGCTCACAGACCTGAAGATATCGTGCCGGTTGGCCGTCCTCGAGGACGCTTGGCGGTTGTCGGCATCGGTCCGGGAGCCTCAACATCGATGACGATGACCGTCAAAGAAGAACTCCATCACGCCCAAGACATCGTCGGTTATCAATACTATGTCGATTTGGCTGGTCCTTTCCGTTCCGATCAAGTCGTCCATGCATCGGATAATCGCGTTGAAAAGGAGCGGGCGTGCCTTGCCTTTCGGTTGGCGGCGCAAGGACGTCGTGTTGTCGTTGTTTCATCCGGAGACCCCGGGATTTTTGCTATGGCGAGTGCCGTGATGGAAGTTCTCCATCTCGAAGCCGAGCCGACGTGGCAGAGCGTCGAGCTTATTATTCAACCCGGCGTTTCTGCGGCTCAGGCGGCGGCGGCGCGTTCCGGCGCACCGCTTGGACATGATTTCTGTGTTCTCTCTCTTTCCGATAATCTGAAGCCCTGGAGCGTTATCGAAAAACGCTTGCATCATGTTTCCGCCGCAGATTTGGTGATTGCGCTTTACAATCCGGCCTCATTGGCGCGTCCTTACGCTTTTTCTCAAGCCTTGTCTATTTTGCGTCACTATCGGGACGCCAAAACACCTGTTGTTTTGGGCCGGAACATTGATCGCACGGATGAAACTCTCATTGTGACAACATTGGGAGAGATGGAAACACATCCTATTGATATGAGAACGGTTGTTCTTATTGGTTCTTCGTTGACGCAAACAGTGTCACGAATGGATGGCGGCGCTTGGGTCTATACGCCTCGCTGGTATCAAGAAGCGTCTCGGACCACGATGGATTTGTGAAGTCAATGTGTCCCTATTTCCATAGGCTTAATTCACCTTCTGTGTTGATGTTTCAAAAATCCCTGAAAATCCGCCAGTTTCTCGGGATTCAAAACCGCGTTATTGACAGTCGAACTTTGGACCCGACACCGCTACAAAATAGCGATGCTATCGAAGACAATATTTTGTCGATTCTGTTCGGAAAACCGATTAACCTTTCGTCGCGGATTCGTGCTATCCTGTCAAAAATGGCCAAACTTAAGAAACGAGAACGGCGCGACGCTCTGACACAGTTGTTGATTCTTTCTGGTTTGCGTAAGGCAACCAAAGTCGTTTTAGAAGAGGCTAAAAACATGCCGCTACAAGTCGATATTGAGCAAGATCCTTACCTTGTGCAATTGGTTAATTTTGGGCGCCTTCAGGGAAAAGCCGAAGGCGAAACTATTGGTATTGCTAAAGGTAAGGCTGAAGGTAAGGCCGAAGGCGAAACACTTGCCCTTATCCGCCTAACCGAACGCCGCTTTGGCCCCCTGCCCTCTTCAATCCGCGATCGGATCATGTCGGCGGACATAGAATCAATTGAACTGTGGTTTGACCGCGCAATCGATGCTAAAAGCATCGCAGAGATTTTTGTAGACCGCACCGTGAACTGAACACCATGGCGACCCAGAGCCGGTAAGCTGGGGACCACCGGAAGGAACGACACCCGAAAGGGCTGAATAGATGGTGGCGGCAGGAACTCCGACGAACTCGGACTAGCCTGCAAGGGCATTATGCCCGCGTGGCGTTTGCGGATTCCAGATAATGGTCGATCCCGCCGCGAATCGAAATGGAATGCGCCGGTGAACTGGCTGAGTCGAAAGATTCGCCGCTCACCGGCGCAGACTCAATCACTGATGATTCCTTTGGTTTTCAGGTCGAGAATTAGGGCGCGGAGAACTTGTCGCGTCGATTGCAGCCGAAAATTGAGATCGTTGACAACGTTTCGATCATACTCGAACCCGACATTCGAGATATCATCGGCGTTGAAATCACCTCGATTGAATCCAGAACCGCCGGGATTAACCCAGCCTCCGATCGGCGTGTTGTAATAGCGCGAAGTGATAAACCAGGATGAACCGTTTGAGATGATGGAAACAAAGTCACCGTAGGCTCTGAGAACGGCGGCATTATTGTCGGGACCGGAGCCAGACGGCAGCGTTACGGTAACGGTTCTTGAGGTGTTGTCGGTTTTTTTGATGATTCCGCACCGGCCGGGACAATTCGAAGGCAATGGCAATTCGACTCGAACTGCGGCGGTGTAGGCGCTGACCAGCCACATCGGAGCAACGGAAAAGTCCGGCGTCACCTGAGTTTGGCCTTCGACGAATCGAGTCGCGTAGGATAAGCCTTCAACCGTTAAATCGGTAATGGTGGTTTGTTTCAACAGCGCCGTTGTCGGATACCCAGCGTCGAACGCTGAATATTGACGTTTCGCGCTCGTGTCCCATATCGGCGCTCCGCCGGTGGCCGAGAACAGACCAATGATCGTGGTGTTGGTTGAACCGTTGTCGATTCGAATTCCGGGAACCGCTCCGGAGCATTCGGCGTAAAAGTTCAGAATCCGGGTTTCGCTGGTCATGGCTCCGAGCCGAAAGCAGGCTTCCGCCGATGGATGGACGTTGGCCTCGCAATCGATGAACGAGTTGTTGTAACGAGCGGTGGACAGAAAAAATCCGCAGCCCGTCATCGGCGCGGACAGAGAATAAACACGAACATCGTTGAATTTATTGGCGTTTGGCGTATCGCCAGTGGTTGAGACAGTTAACAGCACGCCGTGCAGACTTGGCCTTGCGATGAGAATCCGCGCGCAGTGGTTCCAATAGCATGGCTTGTCCGGATTGTCGTTGCCGTCGAAGGTTATGCCGATTCGAGAATCCCAAATTGATAGATTCTCCAGAACATTTTTTACGCATGGCCCGGCGACACCGAACAGCTTAACGCCCGATGAACCGCCGACGATTTTCAGATCACGAACGCTGCAATAACCGTCCTGGATTTCGATTGCATTGAAGTCGGACGGATAGCTCGGCAAAGCGGCTCCGTCCCAGGGCGCTTCGCGAGCCTGGATAACGGAAGCGTCGCCGACTCCAAAGAGCGACTGCCCATAATTCAGAACGATGGGCGCACTGATTCGCCAAGTTCCGGGCGGAACGAACACGGCTTTATTCACGGCGAAAGCGGCGGCAAAGGCCGGAGCGCAATCGACGACGCCTCCTTCGACGGCACCGTAATCGGCAGGCGTTGCGATTTCTCGCGTTCCGAGATAGCGGCGCAAATCCATTTTGGAAACGGCCACGCCGTTAAGAAGAATGTCATCAATCCGCGCCATAATCAGAACTCCGCAGAAGCAAGAATAACGCCGCCGGTTCCGCGTTGAATCAGGATAGTTCCGGACGTCAAACCTGAGAAGTAACCGCAGGACACTCGGCCGTTGTCGACGGTTCGTTCGTTGACTGTCACGTTCGCTTGCGACTGCGTAAAATCGGCCGTGACGGCGTCAGTGAACGCCAACGCTGCGGTCGCTTCATACGTCGGAGCAATCCGCATATCTGGATGCGATAGCGATATCTGCATGTTGCTTGCCGAATTGGCTTTGCCGATCAGCCCCGAGCACGTCCTCAAATAGCGATTGACGAGTTGGATTTCGTTGGCCACCGAACGACGTTCAAAAGCGGTTTTGACCGATCCGGGTTCGAGTTGCAGATCGCCGAGATAGAACCATTTATTCGAGACGGCTCCGCAGGCGGCTTTGATTAAGATTTCCAGTCCATTGGAACAGTCGGTCATGTCGGCGATCGAATAGATCAGATCGGCGTTTGTGGTGTTGGCGATCGAGACGGTGCCGGTGCTGATTTGGGTGACGGCGGAGAAATCGTCGGCAGCGTTGGGTTTATTAATCGTTATGGTGAACGTCACCGCCGAGCCGACGTCGTGGTAAACGCGAGCCGACAACACGGCTGCGGCGCTGCGTAATCGAGCAGCGTCACGAGCTTCGATACGGTGTCGCCACCAGATCGCACCGCCGGAACCGAGCGTTGCGCCTTGAACCAAACAGGCAAAGCCGGTTGTCGTCAGCGTCGTCGTTCCGGTAGCCTGTTTAATGGTTCCTGCCGTTGGACTTCCATCGGCGCGAACGGCCAAAAGATCGACTTGCGCATATTGCCAAGACGCCGACAGAGTCTTTGCAGCACGATGCGTTACGCGACAGCAGCCGTTGATAACGGCGTTTCGGAATCCTGCTGGCAGTGAGCACGAAGCCACGAACGCCGTGGTCGCGAATTTAGTCGAGTTATCGCCAACGGTCGGTGTCGGCCCACTGACCGAAGCGCATTGGAAATTGATCTGGCCAGGGCTCGCTGAACCGTCCCAGGTTCCAATGGTCCAGTCGGGGGCGGTAGCTCCGGGCTTAATAAAGATGTAGGGTTTGCCGGTTCCGTAATCGGAAACCCTAAATTGGATGCACTCAACACGCTGCGCGTAGGTTCCACCGATATAAGACGCGGTTCCGGTAAAACTTGGTGACGCCAGCGGCGCTTTAGCGTCGAGCGCGGTTTGCAGTCCGGAAATCGTCGCGATCGTCTGATCGCCGGTGTTGATGCCAGAGAGTGTAGCGTTGCCGGTGATGGTCAAAGTTCGGTCGGCGTCTGAGGTGGAAATCGACAGCGTTCGAACCGCGCTTAAATCCTGAGCGTTGGTGAGTTTTAAGTAATGAGAAGGATTGGTATCGTCTTTGAGATAGATGTCGCCGAAATAGCCGTCCTGAGTTGACGTCGTGCTATTCGAGAGCGCTCCCGTTGGCGTTCCAGGATTAGTTCCGGCGGTGACTCGTCCTTTGGCATCAACGGTAACGCTGGTATAAGTTCCGGCCGTAACGCCAGTATTGGCAAGAACAACCGTGATTGCTCCGGTTCCAGAGCCGGATGCGTCTCCCGACAGCGTAATCGTCTGATCGCCAGTGTTGGTTCCAGAGACGGTTGCGTTGCCGGAGATCGTCAAAGTTCTGTCAGCATCTGAGGTGGAAATCGACAGCGTTCGAACTGTGCTTAAATCCTGTGCGTTAGTGATTTTCAAGTAATGGGACGGATTAGTGTCGTCCTTTAAGTAAAGATCGCCGAAGTAACCATCTTGCGTTGAGGTCATGCTATTTGAGAGCGCTCCCGGCGGCGATGATGGATTGGTTCCGGCAGTAACTCGTCCTTTGGCGTCGACTGTGACGCTAGTGTAAGTTCCTGCGGTGACGCCGCTGTTGGCCAAGATCACGACAATTGCTCCGGTTCCTGAGCCGGATGCGTCTCCCGACAGCGTGATCGTTTGGTCGCCGGTGTTGGTGCCAGAGACGGTTGCGTTGCCGGAGATCGTCAAAGTTCTGTCGGCGTTGCCGGTAGAAATCGACAATGAGCAGGCAACGGATAAATCTTGCGCGTTGGTAAGTTTTAAATAATGAGACGGGTTGGTATCGTCTCTGAGATAAACATCGCCAAAGTATCCGTCCTGAGTTGACGTCGTCGACAGCGACAAATAGCGCCCATCGCCCGCCTGACGATTGAGGATATCGGTTGCGTTTGTTGCGCCAATTGCGACAACGACGACGACGTCGGTTGCGGAAAAGGTCAGCACGCCGGTTCCGGTGGCTCCGGCCAGAGCGGTCAGCGTGGCGTCTGCCGTCTGTTTGCCGTCAAGTGCGGTTTGTAGACCGACCACGGTTGATATCGCCTGGGTTCCGGTATGATAAGCGCGATTCAGGAATTGGCTCGCGGTGGCTTTGGCTCCGGAACCATTCTGGACCACAGGAATCAGGTCGGCGTCGGCGAGAGCGGTCGCCGCCGGTAAATCAGAGACTTTGACGACGTCGGCCATGGTTCACCCCAAAATAATCGGAAAGGCTTGACTGCCCGGCATGGTTACAGACGCCGAGGTCGAATAGTTGCTGTTGTTATGTTGCCGATCGACGGCTCTGATCCACCAAGTTCTCGAAGAATTTGGCAACAGTCCTTGCTTTATCCAGTTTGTTTGAGAGCACTGAGCGATCAATGAAGCGTTCGATAGATTTGAGGTTGTCGCTTCCCAGATTTCAAAATGATCGAAGTCGCTCTCTTCGACTTGCGACCAGGTCAGCAGAACATTCGATCCGGAGACGACGGCGGTCAGTCCGGTCGGCGTTGCCGGAGGAACTGAGGCGTTGGACGGCAGCGTAATCGGCGGCAGGGTGTCAGCGGTGATCATGTCTCCGACCGCCATTTCATAGATACTCGCGCCGTCTTCCACCAAAGAGAGGTCAACGCCCATGGAATCAGACATCCGCCATCCGGCGACGATCATCGGTCGGGATGTGATTCCAAATCGAGACAAGGTCACAGAGATCGTTTGCCCGGCGACGAAGCGCAGACCGGCAAGATTAGCTGGAAACTCGACCGACAATTGTTTGCGGTTGCTTTCGAGAGTGATCTTGGCGATCCTTTGCGCCATATAGGGAGAATTGGTAAACGGCAGATCGAGGGTTCGTTTGACTTTGATGTTGCCGTCGAGCGTTTGGTAGGCGGCAACGGTGACCGGCGGATAGTCGGTCGGCTGGCCGTAGGCCGCAGGCGAGATGAAGGTTCCGCCGACGGTGTTGATCAGCTCGCGTAAAGACCGTTGCGGGTGAACTGTGACCGGATCGCGCAGATCACCGTCGTCGAGACCGTCGAGCGGTGGATAATAGGCTCCGGCGAATAGTCGCCAAATGCCTGAGGTGCAGGTCAGCCGCCCGGCGCAACTCGACAACAACGACGGCAGGATTGCGACCGGAGAGTTGTTGAGATCGATGGTGCCGTTGCAGGTATATCGCTTTTCATTGCCGTCGGGACGGGCGACGGTTTCGTCGCAGATATTGGCGGCGGCGATGAAGGAATTGAGGTCGATTTCATCGTCGGTGCAGTTCAACCCGAACGGTGCTTTCATAAAGTCAAGAATACAGAGCGCGGCGTTGTCGGACCAGGCCGTGGTGTTGGTTCTGGGATCAAAAACTTTGCGGCCTTTGACTTTTGCTGAGATATTGGGCAGGCCGTTGGGAAAGGCGGTGGCGTTCCATGTCAGTTGCGCGTGAAGATAGGCTCGACCGCGCAACCTATGCGCGTTAGTCCATTCGCCGCCGCTGTTGGCCACCAGGACAGAGTCGGCATTCTGATCGGCCGCGCCTAAATGTTTGTAGAGTTTGGCGTAGTAGGCTGCGCCGTTCTTCCAGGGAGCAACGGTCGGATTGCCGTTTGCATCCATCTTGATGTCGGTATTGCCAAAGTAAACAGCAGTGATGTCTTGGACCTCGTGCGCAGCAAGGACTTGGACCAGATGGAGAATGTCTCGTTTGCTTGAACCGGAAGGCGCTCTGAGGTGCGTGTAGACCAGAGGACCGCCAACCTGGGTTTCGCCATAAATGATCCTGTGCGGCGTGATCGGCTGCTGAGTCATCTGGGTCGGCGAGACGCTCGGCTCATAACTTGATCCGGAGATCGAAGTTGCCGAGGTCAGCGTCGGAATGATTGCGGGCGGCGGCGGCAACGGTGCCGGTGTCGGCGCGGGCTCCGGCGTTGAATTGGACGGATTGGAGCCGATGACTTCACGAACGGCGACGGCGGCTCCGAGCCCGGCGATCGCGCCGATCACGCCGCCGCCGAATAAAGCCGATGCGGCGTATCCGGCAACTAAGGGGAGTGCGGCGGGCATGGCAATCTCCAGGCGCATTCAATCGTCAACAGAGGTCTAGCGCATAAGTCGGACGCGCCGACGAACACAGCGTGAGTTCCGGCACAAATTCCAAGCGACGGGTTGTCGTCGGCACCAGCGGCGGCGGCGACGATATCGCCTCGGCGCGCCAAGCGAGGCGTTTCAAGCGGCAGCCCCAAGAGAACACCGGCAGCCTCGACTAGTTGAAGCCGCCCGGTTGTTCGATACATGGCTCGATATGCGCTTCGGCCGTCTTGGTATCGGCCGCGACAGTCGGCAATCGGATCGCAGCCGGTTCGGTGTTTGATCCAATCGGCGACGAACAGCACGCAGTCGAATTGCCCCCAGGAAAAGTGCTTAGAACGACAGTCCGAAAGATACGCATCCAGTTGCGCCGCCAAATCCATGTCATAATTCACGTTACGATCCCCAGGGCAAAGAGACGTGCTGCATCGCCGGAACGAAGTCGAAGCCGAGATCGCCGGGATATTCAGATTTTTGATCAGATTCCGTGTAGTTTCTTTCCCGAACCCGTTCGAGATCGCGCAATCGGTTTTCGGCATTCAGCGTAATCTGAGCGGTCGCTGCGCCGTCCTGGATTTCGACTGTGTCCATATAACCTTTGAATAATAAGACCGGGTCGGCGATAATGATCCAGGCTTCATCAAGAAAACCGAGCCACAATTTGACTTGTCGGCTTTGTAAGTTCTCGGCCATGACTTGGTTGAGCAGATCGGACGGGACGCCGGAAAGCTGAAAGCTGGCCCCGACGGCTCGAATATCGACGGTTTCTTCGATACTGGACACGGTTCCAAGCGTTCCGACACCTAGCCACGAGAAGCCATTCCAGATCAGCGAGCCGATGCCGGACCATAACCGAGAGGTTTCGGTTTCGAATTCAAACTGAGCGATCAAGATCGGGCGAACGACCGTTTTATAGGTCTCCGCCTGCGGCAATCCGATCAAACGTCCGGTCACGGCACGGCCTCCTCGAAAGTCAGTTGATAGGTTGCTTTCGCCGGAGCCGTTGTCGGCGACGACAGCGCTTCGCCTGAGGTCAACCGCATCAAAACCGATTGGTTCGTCGTTTCTACGATCTCAGTCGGCGGCTCTCGCAAACGCGGAACGATGTCGATCGTTGCGGTTCCGTTGATATCGGCAAAGGTCGAACCGACGACCCAATGCATCCGGCCGGGGCTGGTCTGAAGTAAAGCCTCCGACCACGGACTCACGCCGGGATAACAGCCGGTTACGATCATCC
>CAUYUA010000229.1:0-28430 GCA_963575675.1 Azospirillaceae bacterium | reverse complement strand
GGAGGCCTTTGGAAACCATGACTTGGAGTTTGTAACGACCGAATGAGAGTGGGCCATTTCAATTCGGGAAAGTTACATAATTTTTGGGTTTGCAATCGAACGGGAGATATATAACGCTCTCCCTTCGAAATGATAGACAACACCTTTTTTTATGATCTCAAAGGGCCTGAAACGCCCCCCCCCCGGCCTCATTGACTTTTCATTCTTGATCCATTAAAAATTTAAACATCAAGATATTGGGAGAGTGAATGGTGACGGATGGTCTCTCGCTGGCTCTGCAACCCCAGCTTTCTTGGTCTCTGCTGGCGCCGCTGCTGATTCTAGCCGGTCTGGCGCTCGCAACGGGAGCCTTCCTCACTCGCCGCGTTCACCCCGCCCGCGACGGCGTCTTGTTGCGCCTGCTCGCCTGGAGCGCCGCCGTCGCCGCTCTCCTCAACCCGGTCCTGCTCCAAGAACAGCGCGATCCCATCAAAGACGTCGCCGCCATCGTCGTCGACCAATCCCCAAGTCAAGCCATCGGTCGCCGCGCCGCACGCACGGCTCAAGCGCTGACGGCGCTTAAAGAAAAACTCGCCGCCTTTCCCGACCTCGAAACCCGAATCGTCACCGTCGGAACAGACGCCTCCACAATCACCGAAACCCGCCTCTTCGACGCCCTTTCCCGCGCTTTGGCCGACGTCCCGCGCCGCCGCTTGGCCGGCGTCGCCATGATCACCGACGGTCAAGTTCACGACGTCCCTTCTCTCGCACAAACCGCCGCCGATTTCGGGCCTATTCACGCTCTTCTCTCCGGAGACCGCAACGAAGCCGACCGCAGGCTCACCATCGTTCAAGCGCCCTCCTACGGCATCGTCGGAAAATCGGCGACTCTGGCGATTCGAGTCGAAGACCGCCCCGGAAAAATGGCCGAACACGCCTCCGTCACGCTGCGTCAGGAAGGCGTCGAACCTCGCGTCATCCGAGTTCCCGTCGGTCGAGACGTTCATCTCGAAGCGCCCGTCTCTCATAGCGGGCCAAACGTCGTGGAACTCAGCGTCGAACCCGGAGCGCAAGAACTCACCCTGGCCAACAATCACGCCGCAGCCGTCATCAACGGCGTGCGAGATAGATTGCGCGTTTTGCTGGTCTCCGGCGAGCCCCACGCAGGAGAACGCACGTGGCGCAATCTTCTGAAAGTCGACCCGGCGGTGGATTTAGTTCACTTCACTATCCTTCGGCCTCCGGAGAAGCAAGACGGAACCCCAATCCGAGAACTTTCGCTGATCGCCTTCCCTATTCGTGAACTCTTTGAAATAAAACTCGAAGAATTCGATTTGGTCATCTTCGACCGATACCGCCAACGCGGCGTCTTGCCTGCGGTGTATCTCGACAATCTTGTGCGTTATGTCGAACGCGGCGGCGCTTTGCTCGACGCAGGCGGCCCCGCCACCGGAGACGCCGGCAGCCTGTCACGCACTCCATTAGGCGTGATCTTGCCCACCGAGCCCGTAGGCATGCCCGTGATCGGAGGTTTTCAACCAACAGTGACGGCTTTAGGGCGTCGCCACCCGGTGACGGCGGATTTGCCGGGAGACCGCCGCGACAACGCGCCGCAGTGGGGACGCTGGTTTCGACAAAACGACGTGACGCCATTACGAGGCTCGGTGATTATGGCGGGCTTGCAGAATCGGCCTCTGCTGGTTTTGGACCGAGTTGGTCAGGGGCGCGTGGCTCAGTTGACCAGCGACCACATATGGTTATGGTCGCGCGGATTTGAAGGCGGTGGGCCTCAAGCGGAGTTGTTGCGACGTTTGGCCCACTGGTTGATGAAAGAGCCCGAGCTGGAAGAGAACGACCTTCGCGCACATGCGGAGGGCAATCGCGTCATCGTTGAGCGTCGAAGCCTGGAAGATGATTCACGCTCTGTGACGATGACCAGCCCTTCGGAGGCCGTTCAAACTTTGACTTTGACGGCGACGATGGATGGACGGGCGGAAGCCGCCGCGACGGTGGGAGAACCGGGGCTTTATCGCGTAACGGATGGAGTTCGAACGGCTCTTGCGATTGTCGGAGCAATTAATCCTCCGGAATTGGCGGATGTGCGCTCGACGCCGGAACGCCTCGCCCCGGCAATTGAGGCGAGCGGAGGATCAATTCATTGGTTGAGTGATTTTGAGGATTCGACGTTGGATGTGCGAAGAACTCGAACAGGAGGCGCTCAAGCGGGAACAAGATGGATTGGTTTCAAAAGCAATGGAGATTATGTGGTGACGGGAGTTTCCGATGCGCCATTGCTGCCGGTGACCCTAGCTTTGCTCTTTGCGCTCGGCGGCTTGATCGGCGCATGGAAACGTGAAGGAAAGTAAGAACAGAGGGAAGAGTGTGGAATAGAAGCGGAAATAAAAAAAGAGTAAAAAAGGGTCCGAGGACTATGTTCCCGGACCTTTTTTTTTGCGCCCCATTTTTTTCGCCGTGAAAATCCAAGATCATGCGTCAACAGCGTGATTCAGATTCCAGACATATGGACTTCAAATTCCTCCACCGTTTGGACAATGCGATCATTTAGATACTTGATGACGGCATGAACCGATTCAGCGTGCGAAAGAGCCGCAGTGTCAATGATCAACTCCGGTTTCTCCGGCGGTTCATAAGGCGCCGTCACTCCGGTGAAATCGGCAATCTCCCCACGACGCGCGCGCGCGTAAAGGCCTTTGGGATCCCGCTGCTCACAGGTCGCCAAAGAAGCCGAAACATAAACCTCATGAAACGAGCCTTGCGCAGCAGCGCGAGCAATAGCCCGGTCGACACGGTAAGGAGAAATCAGAGCAACCAAAACAATCACGCCGGCATCGGCAAACAACGCCGCTATTTCGCCCACTCGACGAATGTTCTCAGCGCGGTCTTCCGGCGAAAAACCCAGATCGGCGTTGATGCCTCTCCGTAAAACATCTCCATCCAAAACGTAGACCTGTCGCCCTTGCCGAAACAGTTCGCGTTCGACAGCCACCGATATCGTGCTTTTGCCGGAGCCGGACAACCCCGTAAACCACACCACAGCGCCACAATGCCGATTGCGACGCGCACGAACCGCCGCCGAAATCGTTTCATTGTCGGATAAACTCGACATCGCCTCAGAGTCCGACAATGAAGCGCCGATCAACCCTCCGGCGACGACTTGAAAACCATCCACCAAAACAAACCTACCCGTCGCCGGATGATCGGCGGCGGCGTCGAACGCCAAAGGCTTGTGAACGCGAAGAACAACCTCCGCCACCTCGTTGACGCCGACTTCCCGAACATTGCGGCCATCAAGCGACTCCGTATCAATGACGCGCTCAACCGCCTTGACGGTCACTCCGGTCATCGCCGTGCCGAGCTTCATCATAAAGTCGGCGCCCTCGCAAAGCGGCTGCCGACTGAGCCAAAAAATCGTCGAACGAAACGTATCGGCCCGCAAAGGCGGAGCGTCAACCCGACTGGCGATATCGCCGCGCTCAACGAAAATTTGTTCGTCCAATATGATGCCGATCGATTGTCCGGCGTAGGCATTTTGCGGAGAATCAAGCTGATTCCAAGCTTCGATCTTCTGAACGCGCGCCGTGCGGCCAGAAGGCGAAAACAATAAAGTCTCCCCGACGTTCAAAGAGCCGGTTTCAACCCGTCCAACCAAAATGCGCCGCTCGTCGAATTTATAGACGTCTTGTATCGGCAATCTGAGCGGCTGAGACACCGGAGCCGCCGTCGCCGGCAGCCGATCAAGCAATTCCAAGACCGTCGGGCCGTTATACCAAGACATATGCTCCGAACGATTGGCGAGATTGTCTCCATGACGGGCAGAGATCGGAATCACGGCTTCCGGTTTTAAACCCAGCTCTTTCAGATAGGCCAAGACGTCATCGGAAATCGCGCGAAAGCGCGCCTCGGAATAGTCCACCATATCCAGCTTATTGATAACAACCGCCAATTGCCGCAAGCCGATCAGATGCAAAAGATAGGCGTGGCGGCGCGTCTGATCTCGAACGCCCTCGACGCCATCAACCACCAATAAAGCCGCGTCGGCGCTGGTCGCGCCGCTGATCATATTCTTTAGAAATTCTCGATGACCGGGCGCGTCGATAATTACAACCGGGCGCTGTCTGGTCTTAAAACGGATTTGAGTGGTGTCGATGGTAATCGCCTGATTCCGCTCGGCCTGGAAACTATCCAGAGCAAACGACCATTCCAGCGCCATCCCCCGTTTGGAGCTGACGGCTTGCAACTCCTCCAATTTGCCCGTAGGGAGGCTGTCCGTGTCATAGAGCAAACGACCGATCAGCGTTGATTTGCCGTGATCAACATGACCTGCGACGACAATCTTGAGTTGCGCCGTCAAACGGTGAGGCATAGGAATAATTACCCTTCAATCAGAGAGCCGGTCTGTTGCGAACTCTACACATAAAAGATTACAGGACATGAACGATTCTAGGACATGAACGATTCTAGGACATAAACGATTCCAAAGGACGATCGCTTCGCGAATAAGAAAGATTTTCGTCCTTGGCCCGAAAGACTGAAAACTCAGTCCACGAACCCTTTTAATTTGTTATCTTATCGGCTTGCGCTACATATAACCCGCAGCGCGCAATCGTTCAAAGCTGTCTTCGGTTTCCCGGTCCATAGCTCGTCCTGCACGCTCCGGTTCTCGAGTGGTCGCCAGTTCGGTAATAATTTCGCTAATCGAAGAAGCATTGCTGACAATCGGAAAAGTAATGTTTCGCTCACCCAGAGAACGATACCGCATACCATTGCGGGCAAGATAAAGAGGCACAATCGGAATATTCTCGCGCTGAGTATAACGCCAAATGTCCAATTCGGTCCAATGTAGGATAGGATGAATGCGAATATGCGCCTTTTCTGGAACTTCGGTGTGATAGAGATTCCAGAATTCCGGCGTCTGATCCTTAAAGTCCCAAGCGCCATCAACTGTTCTTGGACTAAACACCCGCTCTTTGGCGCGCATACTTTGTTCGTCGCGACGAATGCCGAGAAAAATGCCGCGATAACCGTCTCTCTGAATTAAATTACGCAACCCAGCGGTTTTTCGCGCCGCCGAACGACTGGCCGGTGGAAGCGTCTGATCAACCTCGGACTCTGGTGGGCATTCCTCCACCTTTATATCCAAAGCCCAGGATTTGACGAGCATGTCTCGGAATTCATAAACTTCCGGCAGCTCCATGCCGGTGTCGAGCTGAACCAATGGGAAAGGAACAACGCCGAAAAAAGCTTTGCGCGCCATCCACAACAAAGCATTGCTGTCTTTGCCGATAGACCACAACATGCACAAAGGCTTTGCTTTAGCAAAGGCCTCGCGCAGAATATAGAGCGTGCGAGATTCAAGTTCGTCAAGGTCTTGATACATTGCAGATGATCCTTAAAGGAGTCTTAGACTTTAAAAGGAGATGCAACGGAGAGACACGGCCAAAAAACAACAAATCGGAAGGGTCCGGGGACTGTGCTTCCAGTCGCTCGGGCCAAGGACGAAAGCCTCTCTTCTTCGCGTGGCGATCTTCCTTTGGAATCTTTTGCCGCCGGCCATTGGTTGTCGGCCATTCGTCGTTTTCTGTTGCAAACTTTATACGCAAACACTTTCAAAGGAAGATCGCTACGCGAATAAAGGGGGCTTTCGTCCTTGGCCCGAACGACTGAGAACACAGCCCCTTCCAGTTTCACAGCCCCTTCCAGTTTCTATGAAAAATCCAAAATCATGTGTCCGCAGTTCGCACATTGGCGTCACAAACCAGAACGATGAATGCCGCACTCTTTCTTCTCCAACCAAGACCAACGACCAGCGCGTTGATCCTCCCCCGGCCCAACCGGTCGAGTGCAAGGCCGACAACCAATGGACAAATAGTGTGCGGCAACCAAGGGATGGCGCGGCAAATCCCGTTCTGTTAGATAACGTTCAATATCCTCCGCCCCCCACGTCGCAAGCGGATTGATCTTGATTTTTCCAGTGACTGGATCGCCTTCAATTGTCGACAGCGCCGCGCGACTTTTTGCCTGAAAACGCTTGCGTCCGGTGATCCAGGCGTCGAATGGAGCCAACGCCGCATCAAGCGGTTCGCTTTTACGCAAAAAACAGCAGGAATCAGGATCGCTTCGCCATAAATCGCCATTGGGATCGCTTCGCTGCAAATCCTCGCCGCAAGGTTGCACGGTGCAAACATTGCTTAACCCCAGCCGCGCGATCAGAGCGTCACGATAAGCCAGCGTCTCCGCAAACAATTTTCCGGTGTCGAGAAAGATCACCGGCGCAGCTCGATCAACCTGAGCGAGAATATCCAACAACACGGCGCTCTCGGCGCCGAATGACGACACCGCCGCCAGTCGTCCCGTCAGCGCGTGAGTCATGATTTTTCTAAGAAGAGCTTCCCCCTCCAGACCTTCCGTATAACCGCGAAGCTGGACGAGACGTTGTTCCAATGAGACTTCCGTCAACAACGTCATTCGAGCAATCCTTGTTGCGAGTGCATTTCGGAGATTCGGAGATAACGATCAGATCATCACCGGCGACAGATAATCGGAAATCAGTTCGGCCAGATAACGGCTTCCCAACCGAGAACAATAGTCTCCAAAACTCTCAATCCCCTGACGACGCCTGGCGAAATCGTAGAAAATGGGCTCCAAGGCTTGAGAAATGTCGCGCCTGGCAAGTTTGTCAAGGACGCAACTTGAAAGTCGGGTTCCCTCGGCGTTTCCCCCCAGATAAAGCGCATAATGACCCGGCATGCGTCCGACGAGGCCGATATCGCCGACATAAGGACGAGCGCAACCATTCGGACAGCCTGTTATTCGAAGGCTCAGCGGTTCTTGCTCCAAACCATGAGCCTTCAAGCGCTCTAGAATTTCATCAAGAATTTCATGTCGCACGCGCTCTGCTTCGGTCAGAGCCAGGCCGCAGGTCGGCAGCGCCGGACATGAAATCGCCCCGCGTTGTATCGGCGCCAAATCCTGAGCCAAAGCCACGCCATGCTCGCGCAACAACGCCTCAATAACGTCTCGGTCGGCAATATTGAGGCCGGAAAACAAAATATCCTGAGTCGCCGTCAAGATAACAGTCGGTTGATGCCGTTCGACCAGCGTCCGCAACGCGGTCCTCAGCTTTTGCGAGCCGCGATCCGCAATGCGCCCAGACGGAATCGGCGTCCCCAAGAACCAAGATCCGTTGCCTTGCGCATGCCAACCATACAGATCAGGAACTCGAAACCGCGTCATTGGCCGAGGCGCTTCATAACTCCGCTCGGCGTAACGCTCGACTTCCGCTTTGATCCAGTCAAGCCCCTTCTCCGTCACAAGATATTTCAGCCGAGCATGTTTGCGATCGGAGCGATCCCCATAATCGCGCTGAACTTTAATTACGGCCTCGATCGCGTCGCCTATCGCTTCCGGCTCGACGAACAACAACGGAACGGCCAATCGAGCATAGGTCTTGCTTTTGTTATGAGTCAGACCAAGACCACCGCCGACCGCCAAATTTGCTCCCAGGAAATGATCGCCGTCAAACAATGCAATGACCGCCAGATCATTGGTCAGAGCATCGGTCGAATTGTCGTCCGGCGTCGCAAGAGCAATTTTAAATTTGCGCGGCAAGTACGTCGCGCCATAGAGAGGCTCCACCTCCTCGCCGACCACCGCCTCGCCATCAACCCAGATTTCGGCGTAGGCGTTTGTTTGCGGCAAGAATCGAGTGGAAAATGTTCGGGCCAAATCTTGCATCGTCTCGTAAACCGGCCCGTGATAGGGCGACGACGGAGCAACAACATTGCGAACGACGTCTCCGCACGTCGCAAAGGTCGTTAAAGCGGCGCCATGAATAGAGGCCAAAAGTCCTTTTAACTCTCCTTTGAGGATTCCGTGGTATTGGAATGTCTGGCGAGTGGTGATGCGCAATGTCCCATTTCCAAATCTGTCGGCGAAATCATCGCAGGCAAGATATTGGCTTGCGGAAAGCCGCCCTCCTGGTATCCTCAATCGAGTCATAAATTGGAAGCTGCGTTCTTTTCCTTTGTGCTTTCGCTCCGTAGCGGAATCTCGATCGTATTGCTGATAGACTCCATGTATTTTCAACAAGTTTGCGTCATCTTCTCCAAACTGCGCCAGTCCCGGATCCGCCAAGCCATCGGCAATGGCGCCGCGCAAAAAACGACTGACTTCCTTAGCCTGCTCAACTTTAGAGCGCTGATCGGCCTTAGCGACGCGCGGAAGAATGTTCATATCGGAGCTTGCCCAACGGTAAATTCAATCATCAAGTTTGTGTTATAAGTTCCTTTACTCCCAAAGGCAAGTAAAATTTTGACGATTTCGTAAATTTCACGCGAAAATTACGTTCTTTTAAATCCTGAACGCGATGCCGTTAATTCAAGAAATAACGTCAATAAAATTTTAGGAAGACCTCTAAACTGTAGTTCGGATGAGATCGGGCCATACCGATACACCGTTGCGTTTCAGGAACACAGCCCCGACTCTTTAATTTTTATGCAATCGAGGCTCATGCGTCAATCATTCGGTTCGCTGGTATTATGTGGTGTGATTTTAGTTAGAATTGGCGTATCATTTTAGTGTAATATGTCACTAAGTTTATCATTCTCATTCTGTCTCGTCCGCATCCATCTTATGTTGACGCGCTCGACCACCCACGCCACCCTTCTCCATCTAATCCATTGATCACTTCTTGAGGGGAGTAAACTAATGCGTTTTTCTTCTTGTCGGTTTCTCGGAGCTGTTTTAGCTGCCGTTGTGGTTTCATCCGCCGGAGCGTCCCACGCCGCATGTTCGTTGCAACTTGGATGGGAGCTTTATGAACCATTCCAAATGAAAAATTCCGACGGAAAAATCGGAGGAATCGATGTTGATCTGTTCTCTGAGGCCGCCAAACAGGCGGGCTGCGCCGTCACGCTGAAAGAAGTTCCATGGAAACGCTTGCTGATTGATATCGAAGGCGGAAAAATGGACGCGGCTATGGGCGCCTCGATCACCGCAGAGCGACAGGCGTTCGGCCATTTCTCCGAAAGCTATCGTAAAGATGAGTTTGTGTTGTTCGTCCGCAAAGGCGAAGCAAGCAAAGTGGAAGCGACAGGCATTGCTTCGTTGGTTGGAAAACCGTTTCGTTTGGGAATCGTCGGCGGCTATGAATACGGAGAATCTTTCGACGCTTTGAAGAAACCTCTGGGCAAACAAGTCGACGAAGCCGCCAGCACCGAACTGAATTTGCGGAAATTAGCCTCAAGCCGGATAGATGGTTTGTTGGAGAACAACTTCGTCGGCTTGGCTTTGGCGAGAAAAGAAAATCTTAGCGATAAAATTGAAATTCACCCAACTCCGATCAGCTCCGATGTCGTCAGCTTTATGTTCAGCAAGAAATCGGTCGATCCGGCGGTGGTTACGGGAATCAATGACGCCTTAAAAGCGATGCGCGCAGATGGCCGTTATGACCAGATTCTAGCCCGTTATTTAAAGTAACCAGCAAAAAACACGCCGCTACTGATGAATGGCGGAGAACTGTATTCTCCGCCTTCCATCGTAGTCTCGGGTAAAAAACCCGATGAATCCAAAAATTATGCTCGTCGCCACCGAGTCCTCGAACAAAACCCTCTCCATTCTTCAAAAAACAAACGCTCTCCATTCTCGCACGCCTCACATTTCGGCGCTACAAATTTTGCGCTCTTAAATAAATCTTGTATTTTAATCAGAAAATGATAACACAATAAAAAGATTAATGCAAATCTGGCAATAGATTCACTTTGCCTTCTATTGTCGCAAAGTCCGCGTCATAGCTCCCAAAGGCTTCTCCAGAATCTGGTTTCGATTATTCTGATTTAATTTAATTTAATAAGAAAAAAGAAAAACACGGTGTTTTTTTATAATTTTTTGCAGAAAAATGTTCCGTTCCGGATGATGCATTGTTAACTTGTTGCTGCGGCATTTCAGGTGTTCCGTATTTTGTTGTGACGCCCTAATGTGGAAAGCTCCAACGTCTTAACACAAGAGTCTAAAACCATAAAAAAACAATAGAGAACGGACAAGAAAGCGCTGGTGGGGAACAGGCGCCGTTCAAAGAAGACGTCCGAAAAATATCAATGTTTCCAAATATATCTGGCGGTTGATCGCTTGAGGTCGGTTCGGCGGCTCAAATTTTTTGACCGTGACAGGGAGCTCCTCATAAAAAGCCTTCGGATATATTTCTATCTTCTTTGAAGAAGCTCTTAGTGTCAATAAAACCTGGAACAGTGAATTGTCCAGGGATAATCAAAGCGAAAGGTTGACGTTATGAAGATGACGGCAAGAAGAACGGGAAAACAGCGGCAAGGATGGGGAATCAAGACTAAAGTTTTGGTTTTTCTTGCATCATCTATGGCTGTCATTTTCTTTGTCGGCGCCGTGATCAACGCTGTGCGTCAGTCGGATGAACGTCATGAATTGTTTGAAAATCGCAGCCGTCTGTTTGTGCAGGCGCAGGCCGACGCCATAATGGCTGCATTATGGAATGTCGATGACGCCGTCGTGAAACAACAACTGGAAAGTTTGAACCGAGACCCAACTTTCGTTGGCGCTCGCATTCTTGATCCGGAAGGCAAAGAACTGCATCGTCACGGAACGCTTGACACCCTTGATGCGTTGCATTTGTCGGCAGACATCGTAAGAGAAAATGAAAAAATCGGCCGTATTGAAATTTTATTTTCCACTCAGCCGTTGGAGGAGGCTGTTCGTAAGAACGTGATTCAACAAACTGTCTTCAGCGTGGTTATTTTCTCGGTGGTGTTGGCGATTGTCTATGCCGGATTACGGATCATCTTGGTTCCAATGGGGCAGATGAACATCGTCATGACCTCTTTGGCCAATGGCGCCTTAGAAACCGAAGTTCCGGCGTTGCATCGACATGATGAAGTCGGCGACATGGCGCGCGCAATCCAGGTGTTTAAAGAAAACGCTCAGAATATGGTTGAAATGAGTCGACAAGAGCACTTGCGGCAAGAAGAAAAAGATCGCCGCGCAGCGGCGTTGTCGGAGTCCATTTGCAGATTTGATGGAAACGTCTCCAGCGTTTTGGGGCAAGTGGCCACGGCGACGGTCAATCTCGACGACACGGCCCAATCCATGACTTTAACGGCCGAGGAAACCACACAACGCGCCACAGCAGTCGCTTCCGCCGCCATGCAGTCCTTGAGCAATGTTCAAACCGTCGCCGCCGCCGCCGAAGAATTAACCGCCTCCGTCAGTGAAATCGGACGTCAAGTCGTGCAGTCGTCCAGCATCGCGCTCGGCGCCGTGCGCGACGCCGAGCGCGCCAACAACATGGTGCGCGGTTTGTTGGAAGCCGCACAAAGAATCGGCGATGTGGTGAAACTCATCAACTCCATTGCCTCTCAAACAAACCTCCTGGCGTTGAACGCCACGATTGAAGCCGCTCGCGCCGGCGCCGCCGGAAAAGGGTTCGGCGTGGTCGCCAATGAAGTGAAAAGCCTCGCCAATCAAACCGCTCACGCCACCGGAGAAATCGCCAAGCAGGTCGCCGCCGTCCAAGCCGCCACCAACGACGCCGTCTTCGTGATTCAGGGAATCGGCGGCGTCATCGGTGAAATCAACGAAATCGCCTCGATTATCTCCTTGGCCGTCGAACAGCAAGAAGCCGCCATTCAAGAGATTGCCCGGAACGCTCAGCAGGCGGCTCAAGGAACCGGAGAAGTCACTTCCAACATCCATCAAGTGCAGGAAGCCGCAGATAATAGTCGAAAAGCCGCCGGAAATGTGTTGCAAGCTTCCGTTGGCGTCACGTCTTATTTGGATTCTTTGCGTAAGGAAGTGGATGGTTTCTTGGGATTTGTCCGACACAACTAATTTATGCGCAAGAGCATAAAAAAAGTCCGGGAACACAGTCTCCGGACTCATTTGATTCGTTATTTTGCTGCGTTCAGACAGAGCACAACAAAATTGAAATGGCTGGAGGCCGGAACTGGTGCGAATGTCCTCTCTAAAGCGCTTCTTCACACAATTAGACGGATGGCGCTGTTGGAGCGCTGCAATTCTTGCGGGTGGCGTTGCGTCTCTCTCTATGCCGCCGCTTGGCGCATGGCCCGTTTTAGCGCCGTGTTTCATGGTTTTGTTGTGGCTGTTGGATGATGTCTCGTCTTGGGAGGAAAATCAGAAAAACGACCCATTCGAGCATTCTCAGAACAGAGGACGACGCGCCTTCTTAATTGGATGGGGCTTTGGTTTCGGTTTCTTTCTACTGAGCCTCTATTGGATTTCCTTTGCTCTCACCGTGGACCTGGAGCGCTTTTGGTGGCTGTTGCCGTTTTCAGCTTTTGGACCGCCGACGGTTCTAGCGCTGTACTCCGGCGTTGCGACCTGGGCGACGTGGCGATTGACGCGCTCTTGGACGGCGAAGCGCGCAAATGGCGCACGCCTCTTGCGCTGGAGAATTGCGCGGATTTTGACCTTCGCCGTTTTTTGGACGACAACCGAATGGCTACGCGGGCATCTGTTCACGGGATTTCCCTGGAATCTGATGGGACACGCTTGGGTCGGAACCATCGAGGTGTTGCAAGTCGTTTCAATCACAGGGATTTACGGACTGAGCTTGATGACCGTCTGCTGTGCCGGACTGTTGACGTTGCTCGGTGAGGTTGCGGTTCCACGAAAACCCGCTTGGACGGTTGTTGTGAGCGGCGCCGTCTTCTTGGCCGCAATCTTCGGATTTGGAGCGATTCGCTTAACCTACGCTCCGCCTCTGCCTTCCTCCGCCAACAAAACGGGAATCGCCCAGGGCATGACCCCAGGCGTTCGCCTGCGCTTGATCCAACCGAATATTCTTCAAAGCGATAAGTGGGATCCTATTCAACGCGATATTATTTTCTCGCGACATTTGGAGTTGGCGGCCGGATATTTGGCGCCGGGAGATCAGATCGTGCGTGGTCCTTCCGCGCCCGCCACACAAACCGCCGCCGAAGTTGGGTCGGCCACCGTCGGGTCGGCCACCGTCGGATCGGCCGCCGTCGGATCGGCCGCCGTCGGGGCGACTGCTGTCGAGCCGGAGTTCGGCGCCGGAAACGGAAGTGAGCGTTTCTCTGAACCTTCGAGACGATTGATCATTTGGCCGGAAACAGCGGTTTCTTCCTTCCTTGATGCGGACGGCGCGCGACGAATGGCGATTGCTTCGGTAACGCCGACTGGCGGCTTGCACTTGGTGGGAGCGCCGCGCATGACCTTTGACGCCGAACGGCGACGACATTTTTGGAACAGCTTGGTGATGATCGACGGCAGCGGCGCGGTGGTGGAGACTTATGATAAATTCCACTTGGTGCCGTTTGGCGAGTATGTGCCGTTGCGACGTTGGCTTCCTTCTTGGCTGCCTGTGAGCAGCATCGCGGCCGGAACTGCGGAATTTTCTGCGGGAACAGGGGCTCGCACGATTCGAGTTGCGGGGATTCCGGCGGTAAGCCCGCTGATTTGTTATGAAGGAATTTTTCCGGGAGAAGTGACGCACTCTCGAGATCGTCCCGAGTGGCTGTTAAGCGTGACCAATGACGCCTGGTATGGGCGAACGGCGGGACCGCATCAGCATTTTGCGATGACGCAAACGCGAGCGGTGGAAGAGGGGTTGCCGTTGGTTCGAGCGGCAAATACGGGAATATCCGGAATTGTTGATGGATATGGACGAATTATCGCCTCATTGAAGTTGGGCGTTGGAGGCGTTGTCGATTCGGGTTTGCCGCTTGCGTTGTCTCCAACAGTTTACGCACGTTTTGGCGATATGATTTTTGCCGGATTGCTGGCGCTTGCAACGCTGGCGATCATGGCGTTGCGTCGTCACTAGGGCTGTTGGGAACACGGTCTCCAGGTCTCCTTAATTTTTAATTTATGTCGCCGTTCCGGTTTCTTCCGGATTTTTCGAGTTTTTTTTCAAACAAATCATTTTTTAGCCTCTCCACCCTTGAAAGAGCCGCGAAAAGACATTAGGTCATTAGCACTCGCCGGGCGTAAGTGCTAACAGGCCCGGACACGAAATTATCACCACAGACAACCAAAAAAATTGTCTGTCTCAACAGGAGGTCGTTAATGAAGTTCCGTCCGCTGCATGATCGCGTCGTTGTTCGGCGTCTTGAGTCGGATCAGAAGACCAAGGGTGGCATCATCATCCCTGACACCGCCAAAGAGAAGCCGATGGAAGGTGAAGTGATTGCTGTTGGACCGGGCGCCCGTGACGAGAACGGCAAAATTCAGCCGCTCGATGTGAAAGCGGGCAATCGCGTTCTGTTCGGCAAGTGGTCCGGCACCGAGGTCAAATTGGATGGCCAAGAGTTCCTGATCATGAAAGAAAGCGACATTATGGGCATCGTTGAGGCGTAATTTTCGCCTTCGAAACTCGTAATGCTGAATATGCCGTGGAAACGCGGTTTTACGCCTAGAAGAAGATAATAGGAAAATACAATGGCTGCCAAAGACGTTAAATTCGGAAGTGACGCTCGTAACCGCATGTTGCGCGGCGTTGATATTTTGGCCGATGCGGTGAAAGTCACTTTAGGTCCGAAGGGCCGGAATGTTGTTCTGGACAAGTCGTTCGGCGCGCCGCGCATCACCAAAGACGGCGTGACGGTCGCTAAAGAAATCGAGCTTGCCGACAAGTTCGAAAACATGGGCGCGCAGATGGTGCGCGAAGTCGCCAGCAAAACCAACGACATCGCCGGAGACGGCACCACCACCGCCACAGTCTTGGCGCAGGCGATCGTGCGCGAAGGCGTGAAGGCCGTTGCCGCAGGCATGAACCCAATGGATCTGAAGCGCGGCATCGACGTTGCGGTCGAAGCTGTGGTTTTGGACATTAAGGCTCGCTCGCGCAAGGTTTCCACCAACGAGGAAATCGCCCAGGTCGGCACGATCTCCGCCAACGGCGAGCGCGATATCGGCGATAAAATCGCCCAGGCCATGGAAAAGGTCGGCAATGAAGGCGTGATCACGGTGGAAGAGGCCAAAAGCCTGGAAACCGAGATTGAAATCGTCGAGGGCATGCAGTTCGATCGCGGCTATCTGTCGCCGTACTTCGTGACCAACGCCGAAAAGATGATTTGTGAGCTGGAAAATCCCTACATCCTGCTCCACGAAAAGAAGCTCTCGGGCTTGCAGGCGCTGTTGCCGGTGTTGGAGTCTGTGGTTCAGTCGGGCAAGCCGCTGGTCATCGTCTCTGAAGACGTTGAAGGCGAGGCTCTGGCGACCCTGGTGGTCAACAAGCTGCGCGGCGGCCTGAAGGTCGCGGCGGTGAAAGCTCCCGGCTTCGGCGATCGTCGCAAAGCGATGCTCGAAGACATGGCGATCCTCACCGGCGGACAAGTGATCTCTGAAGACCTCGGCATTAAGCTGGAGAATGTCACCATCGACATGCTCGGCACCGCCAAGAAGATCGTGATCACCAAGGACAACACCACGATCGTCGACGGCTCGGGCGCGAAGACCGAAATCGAGGCTCGTTGCAACCAGATCCGTCAGCAGATCGAAGAAACCACCTCTGACTACGACCGCGAGAAGCTCCAAGAGCGTCTGGCCAAGTTGGCCGGCGGCGTGGCGGTCATTCGAGTTGGCGGCGCCACCGAAGTCGAAGTGAAAGAGCGCAAAGACCGCGTCGACGATGCAATGCACGCAACGCGCGCAGCGGTTGAGGAAGGCGTTGTTCCTGGCGGTGGCGTGGCTCTGCTCTATGCAGCCGAGTCGTTGAGCGCTCTGAAGCCGGCCAACGAAGACCAAAAGGTCGGCATCAACATCGTTCGTCGGGCCTTAGAGTCGCCGATCCGTCAGATCGTGATCAACGCCGGCGACGATGGCTCCATCGTGATCGGTCGTCTGCGCGACCTGAAGGACAGCAGCCAGGGCTACGACGCTCAGAGCGGCCAGTACGTCGATATGTTCAAGGCGGGCATCATCGATCCGACCAAGGTCGTTCGCACCGCATTGCAGGATGCGGCTTCGATTGCCGGTCTGTTGATCACCACCGAGGCGATGGTCGCCGAGCGGCCAGAGAAAAAGTCTCCTCCGGCTGGCGGCGCTGGCGGCATGGGCGGCATGGGCGGCATGGGCGATATGGATTTCTAATCCATCCGTTCTTCGTGTTTAAAAAAAGGCGGCTCCGAAAGGGGCCGCTTTTTTTGTTGTGGATTGTGGTTCCGGTGACGCTCCGAGCCACATCATTGACGCCGACACACTGAGAGAAAGACACAACAACGCACGGAAAACGCCGATTCTATAATCGGCGTAAGCGTTCTCCCGCCCCCACATTGTTATGCTAACTATCGGATGAAATAATGGCTGACCTAAAGCATGGAGGTCAGCCCCAATGGATAATATTAGTGATAAGCCTGGTTATAATGTTAGTTATACAGATAGTTCCGGCAATTGCCGTCAACCGGACACTATCCAACGGGTTGAGATTATTACAGGTGTAGGTCGTCGTCGTCGGTGGACGTCTGAAGAAAAGGCCCGGATCGTATCTGAGACGCTTGCGCCAGGCATCAACGTTTCGGAAATAGCTCGAGGGTACGGTCTTTATGCCAGTCAGCTTTTTAGTTGGCGTCGGCAGTTTCGCACCGAGGAGAAGCGAGACGACCAGACGCAAAGTTTTGCGCCGGTGGTTGTCTTCGACGACTTGAGATCGGAGACAGCGAACAAGGCCGGAACGATTGAGGTTGCGATCGGCGATGTTGTCGTCCGTGTCGGCGGACAAGTCGATGTCGTCAATCTCCGTCACGTCCTTGACGCCGTTCGGAGGCTAAAATGATCTCGGCCCCGTCCGGAGCCAAGATCGTGGTGGCGACAAAGCCGGTTGATTTTCGTCGCGGGATTGACGGATTGGCCAGCTTGGTTCAGCAAGCTCTTAAAGCCAATCCTTTTTGTGGCGACTTATTCATATTTCGTTGCCGGCGCGCCGATCGAATTAAAATCTTGGGTTGGGACGGAACGGGTCTTTGGTTGTACCAAAAGCGGTTGGAACAAGGGCGTTTTGAGTGGCCGCCGGTTCGCGACGGCGTTGTGACCTTAAGCGCGGCACAGTTGAGTATGTTGCTTGAAGGGTTGGATTGGTCAAGAGTAAAGCCAATTACAATAAAAACGCCGCTGCGTGTATGTTGAAGTTTTTCTTGCTTTGATGAAAAAATTATCTATAATCAATCGCATGAATTCATCTCCAGACTTCGACGCGCTTGATAGAAATAGCCTTATAACCATGCTGAACGAACTCAGCATGGAACGCCAGGCTATACAGATAGAGCGCGATAATTACATCGAAGAAATCGAGAAACTTCAACGATTGGTTGCTCAATTTCAACGCGCTATGTTCGGTCGGCGCTCTGAGAAGATTGATCCCAATCAACTTCAACTTGCTCTTGAAGATACTGAACAAGCCCAAGCTGAAGCCTCTGCGGCGTTGGAACAGAAAAAGGGCGATAAACCCGACCGGCCGCCTCGCTCTGAACGCCCTGCTCCCCAACGTAATCGAGGGGCTCTTCCCAAGCATTTGCCCCGCGAAGAAGTGGTGATCGAGCCCAAAGACAAGAGCTGCCCCTGTTGCGGCGGCAATATGCACGTTATCGGCGAGGACGTCTCCGAGCAGCTCGACGTCGTTCCGGCTCAGTTTAAGGTCAAAGTCATCCGCCGCCCTCGTTATGGATGCCGTGGCTGTGAACAAGCCGTCGTTCAGGAGCCCGCGCCCGAGCGGCCGATCGACGGCGGCATGGCGACGGAAGCTTTGATCGCACATGTCTTGATCAGCAAGTATGCCGACCACCTGCCTTTGTATCGGCAAGCCGTTATCTACGCTCGACAAGGCGTTGCACTGGACCGCTCTACTTTGAGCCAATGGGTCGGACGAGCCTCTTGGTGGCTGAAGCCGATGCATCAATTGCTGAGCAAGGAGGTTCTGTCCTCTCGTAAAGTATTCGCAGACGATACGACCGTTCCGGTCCTTGATCCCGGCCAAGGCAAAACCAAAACCGGCCGTCTTTGGGCGTATGTTCGTGATGACCGCCCCTGGAAAGGCGAATTGCCTCCGGCCATTGTCTATTTTTATTCCGAAAATCGGAAAGGAAAGCACCCAGCGGAGCATTTGACAAATTTCTCCGGAGTTCTTCAAGTCGACGGCTACGCCGCCTACAAGACAATCGCTAAAGCAAACAAAATATCCGAGAAAAACATTGTACTATCCTTTTGTTGGACGCATACAAGACGCAAATTCTTCGACATCCACAAGGCGAATCAATCGCCGATTGCTCTGGAGGTTTTACAGCGTATTGCAATGCTGTACGCCGTTGAAGATACTATTCGCGGTCAAACCTCAGAAGTACGTCGCGCTGTTCGTCAGGTGCGCTCTAAACCTTTGGTGGATGATCTAAAAAATTGGTTGATGGAGAAACTGGGTGAAATCTCCCAAAAAACCGAACTCGCCAAAGCCATTCGTTATACTATAAATCACTGGAACGGATTGTGCGTTTTTCTTGAAGACGGCCGTGTTGAAATGGACACCAACACGGTTGAACGCGGCATGCGACCGCAAAAACTTACAGCCAAGAACGCTCTCTTTGCAGGGAGCGACGCCGGTGGCCGGAATTGGGCCCTTATCGCTTCGCTCATTGAAACGGCCAAACTCAACGACGTCGAACCTTTCGCTTGGCTTACGGATGTCTTGAGGCAGATGGTCGGAGGCTTTCCGGCCAACCGCTTGCCCGAACTTCTTCCCTGGAACTGGAAGCTTAAAAACACAAAAAAGTCTCCAGACGGATAGGGCCATCCCGTAAACCGACAATCTATGCGACGTCCGGTCCGAGCTATTCGCCTCGGCTATACCATCGTATGCGCAAAAGTCGCACAAGCCACCCTCTTTTCCCATTCCCCTCATTTCTGCCTATCGTGCGCGCGAGGCAAAGTCTCGCCTATCAAATGGCGTTTGACAAGGTGGGAACAGGAGAACGCTTACGACGGATTGGCCAGCTTGGTTCAGCAAGCTCTTAAAGCCAATCCTTTTTGTGGCGACTTATTCATATTTCGTTGCCGGCGCGCCGATCGAATTAAAATCTTGGGTTGGGACGGAACGGGTCTTTGGTTGTACCAAAAGCGGTTGGAACAAGGGCGTTTTGAGTGGCCGCCGGTTCGCGACGGCGTTGTGACCTTAAGCGCGGCACAGTTGAGTATGTTGCTTGAAGGGTTGGATTGGTCAAGAGTAAAGCCAATTACAATAAAAACGCCGCTGCGTGTATGTTGAAGTTTTTCTTGCTTTGATGAAAAAATTATCTATAATCAATCGCATGAATTCATCTCCAGACTTCGACGCGCTTGATAGAAATAGCCTTATAACCATGCTGAACGAACTCAGCATGGAACGCCAGGCTATACAGATAGAGCGCGATAATTACATCGAAGAAATCGAGAAACTTCAACGATTGGTTGCTCAATTTCAACGCGCTATGTTCGGTCGGCGCTCTGAGAAGATTGATCCCAATCAACTTCAACTTGCTCTTGAAGATACTGAACAAGCCCAAGCTGAAGCCTCTGCGGCGTTGGAACAGAAAAAGGGCGATAAACCCGACCGGCCGCCTCGCTCTGAACGCCCTGCTCCCCAACGTAATCGAGGGGCTCTTCCCAAGCATTTGCCCCGCGAAGAAGTGGTGATCGAGCCCAAAGACAAGAGCTGCCCCTGTTGCGGCGGCAATATGCACGTTATCGGCGAGGACGTCTCCGAGCAGCTCGACGTCGTTCCGGCTCAGTTTAAGGTCAAAGTCATCCGCCGCCCTCGTTATGGATGCCGTGGCTGTGAACAAGCCGTCGTTCAGGAGCCCGCGCCCGAGCGGCCGATCGACGGCGGCATGGCGACGGAAGCTTTGATCGCACATGTCTTGATCAGCAAGTATGCCGACCACCTGCCTTTGTATCGGCAAGCCGTTATCTACGCTCGACAAGGCGTTGCACTGGACCGCTCTACTTTGAGCCAATGGGTCGGACGAGCCTCTTGGTGGCTGAAGCCGATGCATCAATTGCTGAGCAAGGAGGTTCTGTCCTCTCGTAAAGTATTCGCAGACGATACGACCGTTCCGGTCCTTGATCCCGGCCAAGGCAAAACCAAAACCGGCCGTCTTTGGGCGTATGTTCGTGATGACCGCCCCTGGAAAGGCGAATTGCCTCCGGCCATTGTCTATTTTTATTCCGAAAATCGGAAAGGAAAGCACCCAGCGGAGCATTTGACAAATTTCTCCGGAGTTCTTCAAGTCGACGGCTACGCCGCCTACAAGACAATCGCTAAAGCAAACAAAATATCCGAGAAAAACATTGTACTATCCTTTTGTTGGACGCATACAAGACGCAAATTCTTCGACATCCACAAGGCGAATCAATCGCCGATTGCTCTGGAGGTTTTACAGCGTATTGCAATGCTGTACGCCGTTGAAGATACTATTCGCGGTCAAACCTCAGAAGTACGTCGCGCTGTTCGTCAGGTGCGCTCTAAACCTTTGGTGGATGATCTAAAAAATTGGTTGATGGAGAAACTGGGTGAAATCTCCCAAAAAACCGAACTCGCCAAAGCCATTCGTTATACTATAAATCACTGGAACGGATTGTGCGTTTTTCTTGAAGACGGCCGTGTTGAAATGGACACCAACACGGTTGAACGCGGCATGCGACCGCAAAAACTTACAGCCAAGAACGCTCTCTTTGCAGGGAGCGACGCCGGTGGCCGGAATTGGGCCCTTATCGCTTCGCTCATTGAAACGGCCAAACTCAACGACGTCGAACCTTTCGCTTGGCTTACGGATGTCTTGAGGCAGATGGTCGGAGGCTTTCCGGCCAACCGCTTGCCCGAACTTCTTCCCTGGAACTGGAAGCTTAAAAACACAAAAAAGTCTCCAGACGGGTTAGTGCAACATGGTTTCTGTAAATTCCTCTCTCTCGGGTTTCCCTGGGTGGGCAGCCTTCCACGCTTCGAGGTGTAGCTCTTTGCGCTACGGTTGCATGCCTGGAGGAACCACGGAGAGCAATTTCCCGGACGACTTCTTCGGAGTATTACTTGGAAATGTAACGAAGGAGTTGACAGATATGGCAATGCGCGTCGTAAAACACCCCCTTGACGATGCTTATGCAGCGTTAATTGAAAATGGACTTGACGGAGCGAGCGAAGCTCTGCGCATTCTGGTTAATGAAGCAAGCAAGATCGAGCGAGCCCACTTTATGAATGCTCAATCTCACGAACGAACCGCTGAACGTACTGATTATGCCAACGGCTATAAGCAAAAGACGGTTCTAACACGCGTCGGCAACGTGACCTTCGATGTGCCTCAAGTTCGCGGTGGAGGCTTTTATCCAAGCGCGCTTGAGAAAGGATCGCGGACCGAACAAGCCGTCAATATAGCCCTGGCTGAAATGTATATTCAGGGGGTATCAACCAGAAAGGTGATAACGGTTCTTCAAGCTTTACTTGGACCGGAGATTTCAATTTCGTCGGCCCAGGTCAGCCGTGCGGCCGAAGCTCTCGACGTTGGTCTTGCGGCTTGGCGTGAACGGCCACTTGGCGAAACTCCCTATGTTTTCTTCGACGCCCGATATGAACGGGTGCGAGAAGGCGGGCATTTGGTCGATTGTGCCGTGCTGGTTGCTATCGGCATCACAACGGACGGAATTCGGCGCGTGCTCGGTGTTTCCGTCGCCTTGTCGGAAGCCGAAGTCCATTGGCGCGCCTTTATGGAGAGCTTGGTGCGGCGTGGTTTGATGGGCGTCAAAATGATCATCGCAGACGACCATGCTGGCCTTAAAGCGGCTCGCAGAGCCGTGCTTCCCAGCGTCCCATGGCAACGCTGCCAGTTCCATTTGCAGTTGAATGCCCAAGCCTACGTCCCGAAAATCGACCAACGCAAATCTGTCGCTCAGCAAATTAAGACAATCTTCAATGCTCCTGATAAAGTCGAGGCCGAGCGTTTGCTAAAAAAATTCGTGGATATATGGGCTAAAGACGCTCCAAAGCTTGCGCAATGGGCGGAAGAGAACCTGCCTATGGGGTTTTCGGTGTTCGAGTTGCCCCAACAATATCGCACTCGACTAAGAACAACCAATGGACTCGAAAGGATAAACAGAGAACTCAAGCGCCGCACCCGAGTGGCTTCAATCTTTCCAAATACCGCTTCATGTCTACGATTGGTCTCTGCTCTGCTCGCTGAGTGTGACGAAGAGTGGATGTCAGGAAAAATGTATCTCAACCTGAAAGGGTAATTCGCTCGTCGCCTGAAAAAGTTGTCTGGAAAAATTTACAGAAAAGTTGTTGCACAGCCCCAGACGGATAGGGCCATCCCGTAAACCGACAATCTATGCGACGTCCGGTCCGAGCTATTCGCCTCGGCTATACCATCGTATGCGCAAAAGTCGCACAAGCCACCCTCTTTTCCCATTCCCCTCATTTCTGCCTATCGTGCGCGCGAGGCAAAGTCTCGCCTATCAAATGGCGTTTGACAAGGTGGGAACAGGAGAACGCTTACGTTTTGTCAATGTCCTCATTGCCCTATCATCGACAAAACCTTCTGTCCCGCCGCAACAAACATCAGTAATGTTATATTGCCAATAAAATCATTGATATCATATGAAATTGTAACATGCAGCGTCGTTACAGAAGAGAGGACCACGACGATAACAACCTCGGCGCAAGACGCGATACGATCTATGATACTATTCGTATTAGCAGCAAGTTCATGTCCTTACACTGATTTTCTGAAACCCATGGCAAGATTTCATTTGCCGTTCGCCACGCTTGAAGAAACTCTTTCAAGAGTTGTATCGACTTATCTCGTGTTTCAGTATTTTAAGCACAAGGACGGACATGATTTTGACAAAGAACTACATGGCATGGACCAAATATACAATCATTTTGAAAAATTATTAATTTCCATGACCGAGAGAATTAAAGCCGGACATTTCCAAGGTGACGCCGGAATCAATGCGCTTATAATTATTCATAGCTTCACACAACTTATGTCTGTATTCATAAATCAAAACCTAGACATACTGAGACCGGCATTCGAGCCATTACTTAGCGCTGTCAACAGAGACCCAAGTCAAGTATAGTTCGCTGATTTCAGAAGCGACGCCAACAAGCCGAATGATTGACTCATGCTCCTCGATTTTTACATAAAACCTAAAAAAAGTCCAGAAACTGTGTTTCCGACCATGGGAAATCTAAAGGGGGGAAAGCAAAGCTCCCCCTGATTCGCCAAACGATCCTCCTCTGGAATTGATTATCCGTATTGCCCGAACACCGAACCCATTAAAAATTTAATGTTTTTTTCGAAACGAAAGAAGCGCCTCTTCGCGAATTTCGCGAATAAAGAGAACTTTCGTCCTTAGCCCGAGCAACTGGGAACAAAGTCCCTGGACTCTTTTAATTTTCTTCTCGCCACAGGAATGAAATGATGACGTATCGTTTCTTTGATTTCTCAAAAGAATGGAGCCGGCATTATAGGAATGCCTTTAAAAAAGCTCAATTTCCCGTTCTTATCAGCGCATCTCTAATCTTGACGCTCTTGACCAACGCAACACGCGCCGCAGAGCCGCGCGCCGTGGACTTGGCCTTGGTTCTGATGGTGGATGCTTCCGCCAGTATTTCCGACGGCGATTTGGAATTCGAATTGCGTGGACACGCCGCCGCTTTCCGCGACGAGGCCGTAATTCGCATAATCACCGGAGGGCGACGACGCGCAATTGCCGTGACCTTCGCCAGTTTCTCCGGACCAAATTCTTTTACTGTCCGCACGCCGTGGCGTGTTATCTCCAACGCCGCTGAAGCAATTGCATTTTCCGACGCAATTCTGGCGTCGCCACGAGCAATTCAAGCCGGAAGCACAGCTTTGGGATCCGCCCTGACGGAGGCGCAAACATTATTTCGCTCGTCCGGAGTGCGGGCGGATCGTTTAGCAATTGATATTGTTTCGAATGGATTCAACAATAGCGGTCTTCCTCCTGAACCCGCGCGCGATATCGCGATCGCGGCCGGCATCAGCATTAACGCGCTGGCAATTCTTGATGAATACGAATGGCTGGAATCATACTACGCGGATTTTGTGATCGGAGGCTCCGGCGCCTTTGTAATCTCTGCGGAAAACCGGGCGAGTTTTTCTCAAGCGATTCGCAGAAAGTTGATTCAAGAGATCGCCGCTCTACCTTGACTCACCGAGAACAAAAAATGGCCTGACAATGCCCAGAACAATCAAAATCATTACCATAACAATATTTTTAGCGACTTTTTTTGGAATCGCTCCAAGCTTTTCCTGTGTGTTGCGCGCAGGTTCAGAAGCTCCCTATCCTCCATTTCAAATACTGCGCGAAGACGATTCATTCAGTGGAATTGAAATCGAACTGCTGCTCCTCATCGGCCAAGAAATCGGATGTCACATCGACCTAGTCGCCATGCCATGGGCCCGCATTTTGCGTTCAATCGAAACCGGCGTCTTGGAGGTGGCGATGAACGCTCTGGAAAAACCTGAACGCGCCATCTACGCATGGTTCAGCGACTCCTATCTTCAGGTTGACGCTCGGTTTTTTGTGCGAAAACTCGACGCAGAATCGTATAAAATAAATGAACTTGCAGATTTGCTGAAATTTCCCGGGGAGATCGGAATTGTAAACGGATATTCCTATGGAAAAGACTTTGATCTCTTGGTCAACAACAATCCAAATTTCGCTGCGCAATTGACTCCGGCAAAGAACTTTCAAACAAATTTATTGATGTTGGCCAAAGGTCGCATCAATGGTTTTATAGGGCAAGATGTGCCCGTATTGGCTTTAGCGCAAGAACTCAATTTAAAAGATCAAATTAGTGTTGTCGGCCCCATATTTGATCGCTTCGAGTATCGCTTCATGCTAAGCCGCGCCACTGTGACGGAGGGAATGGTGATGAGGATCAATCAATCTCTCAAGAATCTTCGTGAACAAGGCTCCATTCTTCGTATCATTAAAAAATATTATTAGAGAACGCCATTGATTTAAAAGACTCTATTGCGATCCGGCGGATCATCGCCGAAAGCAAAAACAAACTCCCTCCCTTGATCCGTAGCAAAGCAAAATACGGCGCCCAACTTACGCGACAGGAGAATTTTCATCCTTAGCTCCGGCGACGGGAAGCCGTTCCCATCTAATTTTTCGACGCTCCCCCGAAATAGTTGCCAAGTCAGTTGTCAGTCGCGCCTTGATTGGTGTACGACTGCGTCCAGCTCATCAAAGATGACAAAGGATTTATCTTAATGTCCTACAAACGCGTTACGCTGATTCACTACCTGCTCGAAGAACAACGTCGTTTGGGACGCTCGGGCGTTTTCACCTCCCTCATGACCGACATCATCACAGCCTGCAAGATGATCTCTCACGAGGTTAATCGCGGCGCGCTGGCGGGAAACCTCGGCGTCGCAGGGTCTGAAAACGTCCAGGGCGAAGAGCAGAAAAAACTCGATGTTCTCGCCAATGACATTTTTCTGCACATGAACGCTCTTGGCGGCAATTACGCAGCCATGGCGTCAGAGGAAATGGACGACGTCTACGCCGTCACCGGAGCCGCTTCCGGACGTTATCTTTTGTTGTTCGATCCGTTGGACGGCTCTTCAAACATCGACGTCAACATCTCGGTCGGCACGATTTTCTCGATTCTTCGTTTACCCGACGGCGTTTCGGCCGACACCAAAGAAGCCTTCCTACAACCCGGAATTCAGCAGGTCGCCGCCGGATACGCCGTCTATGGCTCCTCAACCATGATGGTGCTCACCACCGGCAACGGCGTCAACGGTTTCACGCTCGACCTGAATATCGGCGAATTCGTGTTGACGCATCCCAACATGCTGATGCCGGACGACACCAAAGAATTCACCATTAACGCTTCGCGCGCCCGCTTCTGGGAGCCGCCGATCAAACGGTATGTTGAAGAGTGCCTCGCCGGAAAACAGGGGCCACGCGGCAAAGACTTCAACATGCGTTGGGTTGGCTCGATGGTCGGCGACGTTCACAGAATTTTATGCCGAGGCGGCGTCTTCCTATATCCAATTGACTCTGAAAACAAGAAAAAAGGCGGAAAACTGCGTTTGATGTACGAAGCCAACCCGATGTCCTTCCTCATCGAGCAAGCCGGTGGACGAGCCACCACAGGCCGTCGCTCGATTATGGAGCTACAACCCGAAGGTTTGCATCAACGGGTTGCCGTCATTTTGGGATCTAAGAACGAAGTCGATCTGATCATCCAGCACCACAGCGAAAATTGATTCCTACGACGGCGCCTTCGTTTTTTTTTCCGAATAATATTAAAAGGGTCCAGGGACTGTGTTCCTGGTCGCTCGGGATCATAAGGGGGGAGCGAAAGCCCCCCTTATTCGCGGAGCGATCATCTCCTGGCGCAGCGTTTGCCTGTTGCGCGCCATCCACGCCCTCTCATCCAAGATAAGCGGCAAGAACACGCTCATTCCGATGCAACTCAGCAGGCGCGCCCGCCATAGTAATGCGTCCGCCTTCCATAACATAGGCAAAATCAGCAACAGCCAAAGCGTTCTGAGCAAACTGTTCAACCAAAAGCAAAGTAATTCCCGCCTCTTTTAGACGCTGAATGATCAGAAACACCTCTCGCACAATCACCGGAGCAAGCCCCATAGAAGGCTCATCAAGCAGCATCACCTTGGGCTTCGCCATCAGCGCTCTGCCAATGGCGAGCATCTGTTGCTCCCCTCCCGACAAAGTCCCCGCCAATTGCCTATTTCGCTCCTTCAACACAGGAAACATCTCGTATATACGATCTAAATCGCTTTTCACCTTCCGACGATAGCCGAAAAAACGCGGCAAACGGTTGTAAGCCCCAAGCAAAAGATTGTCCTCTACAGACAACGGCGCGAACACCCGCCGCCCTTCCGGCGCATGCGCCAACCCCATGCACGCAATCCGCGAAGCATCCAAACCTTGCACGGGACGACCATCGAAAACCACACGTCCTCGGTTAGGCTTCAACATTCCAGAGATCGCTCGCATTGTGCTGGTTTTTCCCGCCCCATTGGCTCCAATCAGGGCGACGACGGATCCTACGCGCACTTGCAGAGAGACTCCTTTCAACACTTCTCCGGCGCCGTAGCCAGCGTGCAATTCTTCCACAACCAACATATCGCGCCTCTCTTCGTTGGACAAAAGCAAAAGAGCCATAAAAAAATCTCTTCCGCCGTTGTCTATCACAGAGCCATAACAGAATATACGGCCTCCCCCTTAATTTGGAGAGGTCTCCAACACAAGCTCCGCGCCCAAATAAGCGTCTATTACTTTGGGATTGCGCTTAACCTCGGCGACGGCGCCTTCGGCAATCACCCTTCCACCATCAAGCACAGTCACCACATCGCACAACGCCGCAACCACATCCATGTGATGCTCGATCAGGATGATGGTCACGCCCCTCTGATGGATTGTCTGGATGATCTCGATCAAGCGGGCGACATCCGGAGACGCCAATCCCGCCGCAGGCTCATCCAAAATCAGCAAGTCCGGTTTACGCGCCAGAGCCCGCGCAATTTCCAAAAAGCGTTGCGCTCCATAAGTCAAATCCTTGGCGGGACGTCGAGCTTGATCTTGCAAACCAACCAAACTCAACAGCGCCAGAGCGTTGGCGTGCGCGCGCCGCTCTTCTCCAACGGCCAGCCCCAACACCACCAGCGGCCACGGCGCGCGGTAGACATCGCGGAGCGCCGTCATGACGTTCTCCAACGCCGTCAGAGCGCTGAACAATTGCAAATTTTGGAAAGTCCGCGCAACGCCGCACTGAGCCGCCCGATAGAGGCTTCCCTTTGGCAACGGCTTTTGATGGAAAAAGATTTTTCCGCCACCAGGAGCATAAAGACCGGAAATGACGTTGACGACAGTGCTTTTGCCGGAGCCATTGGGACCGATCAAGCCATGAATGTGGCCGGAGCGCACCGTTATCGAGACCCCATCAACCGCTTTCACACCGCCGAAGTAGCGTTTAATATCCTGTAAAACCAATAAAGGCTTACCCGTAACGGGCTTTACCGGCAAAACCTCGTCGATGGAAGAGAACGGCGGAAATGCAGGAGGATCAATTCGGAACAGCTTCACCAGAAACGGAGAGACCACTCCCATAAGCCCTTCGGGCAGTCCCACCACCACCGAGAACAACATCAAAGCAAAGATCGCTTTACGCCAATCCTCTGTATTTGTCACAAAGAAACCGCCCAGAGCGAGAATCCCCATAGCAACAATGGGAGCTAACGCTTGAAAGGGCAGCCGACCGGAATTCTTTGAAAATTGTTGGAAGCCCGCAAATAAGGCCGCTAGAAAGCCTCCAATCGAAAAGAGCTGGAACAATGAGCGATTCGACAGCAGATTCGGCAACAAAACGATCAAAGCGGCGCCGACAAAGGCGCCCCATAAGC
>CAUYUA010000228.1:0-91993 GCA_963575675.1 Azospirillaceae bacterium | reverse complement strand
GGAAGGGGCAATGGACGCCTCCAATATGTTGAAACCGGCTCTGGCGCGCGGCGAGTTGCATTGCGTGGGCGCAACCACACTCGATGAATTCCGAAAACACGTTGAAAAAGACGCCGCTTTGGCGCGACGCTTTCAACCGGTGTTCATCGCCGAACCCTCAGTCGAAGACACGGTTTCCATTCTGCGCGGCCTGAAAGAAAAATACGAACTGCATCACGGCGTGCGCATCACCGACAGCGCAATCGTGGCCGCCGCGTCTCTATCGCAACGCTATATCGCCGATCGTTTTCTCCCCGACAAGGCGGTGGACCTCATCGACGAAGCCGCAGCGCGCATGAGAATGGAGGTGGACAGCAAACCGGAAGAAATCGACGAAATTGATCGACGAATCATTCAGCTCAAAATCGAACGAGAGGCGTTGCGCAAAGAAAACGATCCCGGATCGCGAGAGCGTCTTGAACGCTTGGAAGGCGAATTGGAAGAATTAGAACGCCGTTCCGCTGAATTGACGGAACGTTGGCAAGCTGAAAAAGAACATCTGGCGGGCGCTCAGAAGATCAAAGAACAATTGGATCAGGCGCGCGTCGAACTGGATCAAGTGCAGCGCGCTGGGATTTGGGGACGAGCAGGAGAATTGACTTATGGCATCATTCCGGATTTAGAACGGCGTCTGGTTCAAGCAGAGCAAGCAGCGGAAAATCGCATGCTCAACGAAGAAGTGCGCGATAGTGACATCGCCGCCGTGGTCAGCCGTTGGACTGGAATTCCTGTAGATCGCATGCTCACCGGCGAGCGTGAAAAATTGTTGACCATGGAGCGCAAGTTGGGAAGTCGCGTCGTCGGCCAAGACGAAGCGATCATTGCGGTTTCAAACGCCGTTCGTCGAGCGCGCGCAGGTTTGCAAGACAGCAACCGACCGATAGGATCTTTCTTGTTTCTGGGCCCTACCGGCGTGGGCAAGACAGAACTCACCAAAGCGTTGGCGGAGTTCATTTTCGATGACGAACCCGCAATGGTCCGTGTTGATATGTCGGAATATATGGAAAAACGCGCGGTCAGTCGTAGGATCGGAGCCCCACCGGACTATAGCGGATATGATCAAGGCGGCGCGTTAACCGAAGCCGTGCGTCGTCGCCCCTATCAAGTGATCCTTCTGGATGAAGTGGAAAAAGCGCATCCGGACGTCTTCAATGTATTGCTGCAAGTTCTGGATGATGGTCGTCTTACCGACGGACAGGGAAGAACCGTCGATTTTCGTAACGCCCTTATTGTCATGACTTCAAACTTAGGCAGCGAGTTCTTGGCCGGACACACCGATCTTGCAACTTCGGAAGACATCGCATTCGTTCGCGAACAAGTCATGACAACAGTTCGGCAAGCTTTTAGGCCGGAGTTTCTCAATCGACTTGATGAAATCCTACTGTTTCATCGCCTCACCCGCGAACATATGAGCGGAATCGTCAATATTCAGTTGAAATGCCTGGAAGCCACTCTCGCAGGACGCGACATCAGCGTGAAAATTGACGATTCTGCCGTAAAATGGTTGGCTGAAACCAGCTATGATCCTGTCTATGGCGCTCGACCTCTAAAACGAGTCATTCAACGCACACTGCAAAATCCACTCGCCACACGGATTCTAGAGGGAAAGATTGTAGAGGGCCAAGAGACGTTTGTTTTTAAGTCCTTCCGGAACGTCTCCGTTAACAATTCTCTGAGCCAATCCTTCGACAATGGCGGTTTTTTCTACGCCCGGCTCTCCTATCAACAACGGATTGTTTTTTGTGCGGCGAGCAAGAACTTGAATTGTTCTACGAATTTCTTCGTCTCGACCAATTACCGGATCGAGTTTGCCTTCACGAGCAATTTGGGTGAGGTCTCGCGCGTATTTTTTTAAGGCGTCATAGCTTTGCTCTGCGCCGGAGCTGTCGGCGACGCGCCCCTTGCGCATGTCTTTTATGGCTTTGTTTAAAGTTTGCGGCGAGGTTCTCGCGTTCGCCAAAGCTTTGGCCGAGGGCGTTCCATGCGCCATGGCCAGCGCCAACAGCAATATTTCTGCTGTGACGAAACTATCTCCGGCTTTTTGAGCAAGTTTTTCGGCGCTTTCAAACAGACGCGCCAGCTCCGGCCCTAGAAACACTTGTCCGGCGCCGCTGCCTTCAACTTTGGGAAGTTTATCAAGCTCGGATTCTATTTTTGCAAGAGCTGCGGCGGGATCGCCCCCAGCCGCTTGAATCAGTCGGGAGGCCAAGCCTTCCTTATCGTCAAGCAGAATCTTCAGCAGATGTTCGGGCAGAAGCTTTTGATGGCCTCGTCGCATCGCCATGGTTTGCGCGGATTGAATAAATCCTCGGCTGCGTTCAGTGTATTTTTCGAAATCCATTATGCTGCTCCTGCATTCAGCGCCGACGTCCGCTCGGCAGCCCGCTCGGCGCATCCGCTCCTGTGATTCGAAACCAGCGATCAAGTGGCCACTGTTTGGAGATATAGTGATTGGCACGGTTATCGCAAGAGCAGAAATCGTAAGAGCAGAGCAAAGAAAAAGGATTTTTACATAAATAAGTGTGACGATCATAATTTTGCTCATCAAAAACAGGACATTTTTGGTACGGTTTCTGCTCTCCGCGTCTTAAATTGCTTTGCTTCGTTAGAAAACAGAAATGTTAACCGAATAGATACGAATAAATTTCTATATTAATGTATAAGGTAACGATAAATGAAAAGACATACGCCGCGTTAATTATTGCGGCGCATGGTAAATGAAATTGAAATATGGAAAGAATATTTATTGGATGTTTTTCTTTAATATGTCGAAATTACATGATTTTCGCCCTGCTTATTGTGTTCGTATATAAATTTAATGCTTAAAAGTCGGACGCATTGCAAATAGAACTGAGGCAGAGGGGAAGTATCATGCCACATATCGACGATCCAGAAACTCAACGAGCCAATCTTACTTATATTCGATCATCCATGCGCGAACCCTTGCTTGATCGAAATCATGAGTTTGAATTGGCGCATCAATGGCGTGAAAATGGTGATCAACAGGCGTTACACGAATTGGTCCGTTCCTATGCGCGATTGGTGGTCTCTACAGCGTCTCGGTTTCGGAACTACGGATTGCCGATTGGAGACTTGGTGCAGGAAGGGAATGTCGGTTTGATGCAGGCTGCTGCTCGGTTTGAGCCGGATCGTGAAGTTCGTTTTTCCACTTATGCGACGTGGTGGATACGATCGGCGATCCAGGACTATGTTTTGCGGAATTGGTCTATTGTTCGCACCGGCACAACAGCGGCGCAAAAGTCGTTGTTTTTTAATCTCAGACGTCTGCGTTCGAAAATTGACGATGCTGTTGTCGGGAACGCAATGACGGATGAGGCGCGGCAAAAAATCGCCACCGAGCTGCATGTCGGTGTGTTGGACGTGGAATCCATGGAGATGCGTTTGAATGGAGCTGATCAATCTCTGAACGCGCCTATTGGTGAGACAGGAGAAGATGATTGGCAAGAATTTCTTGCCGATCATCGTCCGTCTCCGGAAGACGTGGTAATCGGTATGAGAGATGGCGAAACTCGTTCGCGATGGTTGGCGGAGGCTTTGGAAGAACTGAGTCCCCGTGAACGAACAATTATTAACGAACGGCGTTTGCGTGAACAAGGCGCCACTTTGGAAGAATTAGGGCGGGAGCTTGGCGTCAGCAAAGAGCGCGTTCGTCAGCTTGAGCATCGCGCAATGTTGAAATTAAGAGACTCCATGATGCGCCGGGTTGAGATTCGAAGCGATTTATTTTCAGAAGTCTTATAAGGCATGTCTGAATTCCGTAATGACGATGAATTATATTTAGGCGTTTTCTGATCAGAGCTTGAAAAGCTTGAAATCGGAAAACGCTTTTTTTGTGTATAATCTGTCCAATTGAGAACCCGAAAAAAACTCCGAAAGAATTCGGGGCTCCGCCCTCGACCCGCCAAAGGCCGGAAGGCCTTTGGAAACCATGACTTGGAGTTTGTAACGATTGAATGAGAGGGGGCCGTTTCAATTCGGGAAGGCCGCATAATTCTCGGGTTCTCAACCGAACGGAGTATATAGAGAGTTTTTTGTAATTGATTGCTTTGTGGCTGATCTTTATCGCAGTTCGGAGCATGAGCCGCTGTGTCTATAGACGCATAAAGGGGGAGTAAAAGCTTCCTTCATTGCCGTAAAGCAAAATTCGGACAAGTTGCGAGATGTTCGTTTTACGGCGAATAAGGGGAGGGCTCCTTTCTTATGAACGTCCGCGACCAGGAACGCAGTCCCTGGATTTTATTAATTTTAGAACAAATTCGGAATCGGCCACGTTGGCCGCTTTACGCTACAGGATTTATTTCCTTTAATTAAAGGAAAAACTCATATTTTATTAATGGGCGGGTGTTCTAAAAATCTCCGTCGCTATGAACCAATGGACTTGACGACGGGTTCAGGACTGGTACATTCGGCGTTTGTTATAGCCCCAAGCGTGATGCTCTGAAAGACGCCCCAATATGACCCGCGATTATAAAAGCACCGTCTTCCTGCCGCGCACTGATTTCCCGATGCGAGGCAATTTGCCGAATCGAGAGCCGGAGATTTTGAAGCGCTGGGAACGAATCGGCCTTTATGAGAAGCTGCGCGCCGCGTCGGCGGGACGTCCGAAATTTATTCTGCATGATGGCCCTCCTTACGCCAACGGGAACATACATATCGGGCATGCCGTTAATAAAATTTTGAAAGACGTTATTAATCGCACGCAACAGATGTTGGGGTTCGACGCCAATTATGTCCCGGGGTGGGATTGTCACGGTCTGCCGATCGAATGGAAAATCGAAGAGCGTTATCGCAAAGCCGGAAAAAATAAAGACGAAGCTCCGATATTGCAGTTTCGCGCGGAATGCCGGGCTTTTGCGCAAGAATGGGTTTCAAAGCAATCCGAAGAGTTTCAGCGTTTGGGCGTGATTGGGGATTGGAAAAAACCCTACGCCACCATGACCAACGCCGCTGAAGCCCAAATAGTGCGGGAAATTCACAAATTTTTGCTGAATGGCGGCTTGTACAAAGGCAGCAAGCCCGTAATGTGGTCTGTGGTTGAGAAAACCGCTCTGGCGGAAGCGGAGGTTGAATATGAGGACCACGTCTCGACGACAGTATGGGTGCGTTTTCCTGTAACTTCCGGGCCGAAAGAAAGTTCTCCTGAGAACGCAATCCCGGAACTCGACGGCGCCGCAATTGTCATTTGGACTACGACTCCTTGGACGCTGCCCGGCAATCGCGCCGTCGCGTTTGGCGCGTCTTATGAATACGGCGTGTATCGCGTTGACGAAGTCGCGGAAGGCCGTTTGGCGGTTCCCGGAGAGCGCTTGGTTGTAGCCGAAGCCCTGTCCGAAAGCTTTTTCCGCGCAGTCGGCGTTACGCGCCGGACGCAGCTCGCCACCGTTCAAGGCTCGCGTTTGGAAGGGGTTGTTTGCCGTCACCCGTTGAGCGCCCACGGTTATTCCTTCGCGGTTCCAGCGTTGGCGGGAGATTTCGTCACCATGGAAACCGGCACGGGTTTTGTGCATATCGCGCCTGGCCATGGCGATGACGACTTTCAGTTGGGAGTGCGCGCCGGTCTTGAAATTCCGGAAACCGTCGGTGAGGACGGCGTGTTTCTTCCGCATATTCCGTTGTTTGCCGGGCGTTGTGTGTACACCGCCGACGGCAAAACGGGCGACGCCAACAACGCCGTCATCAGTGCGATTACGGAAAGCGGCGGTTTGCTGGGAAAGGGAGCGATCACACATAGCTATCCGCACTCTTGGCGTTCGAAAGCGCCGTTGATTTTCCGGACTACGCCGCAATGGTTCATCTCGATGAGTCGCAACGACTTGCGCGGGGTGGCGTTAAAGGCGATTAATGAAACCCGTTGGGTGCCTCCACAAGGGCGCAACCGCATTTACAGCATGGTGGAAAATCGGCCGGATTGGTGCATCAGCCGTCAACGGGCTTGGGGAGTGCCGATTGCTTTGTTCGTGCGCAAATCCGACGGCAAGCCTTTGACTGATCCGGCGGTGTTAAAGCGCATTGCCGATATCTTTGAACAAGAGGGGTCGGATTCATGGTTTGCTCGTCCGATGCAGGATTTTTTGGGTAATTCGCATAATCCCGAAGATTTCGATCAGGTGCGCGACATCGTGGACGTGTGGTTCGAGTCGGGCGTTACTCACAGCTTTGTTCTTGAAGCGCGTTCTGACCTCCAGTGGCCGGCTTCTCTCTATTTAGAGGGATCCGACCAGCATAGAGGTTGGTTTCATTCTTCGCTTTTGGAATCATGTGGCTCGCGTGGCCGCGCCCCCTACGACGCCGTTTTAACGCATGGATTCGTGCTTGATGAACAAGCGCGTAAAATGTCGAAATCACTTAACAACGTCGTCTCTCCTCAAGAGATTAACGACCAATACGGTGCGGATATTCTCCGGCTGTGGGTGGTCGGCTCCGATTATTCTGAGGATATTCGGATCGGAAAAGAAATCATTAAATATCAGGCCGATCTCTATCGGCGATTGCGCAATACTCTGAGGTATTTGCTCGGCGCGTTGGATGGTTTTTCGTGCGCAGAGCGCGTGGATCTAGCCGACATGCCCGAGCTTGAATGTTGGGCTCTGCACCGTTTGGTTGAGATGGATGAGCTTGTTCGCGGTTGTATAGCTTCGTATGATTTTCACGGCCTATTCTCCGCTTTACATAACTATTGTTCAGTAGAGTTGTCGGCTTTCTATTTCGATGTGCGCAAAGACAGCCTATACTGCGACTCGCCTAAAGCGCCGCGTCGTCGCGCCGTGCGAACTGTAATGGAGGCGATGTTTCATTGTCTTACCGCATGGTTGGCTCCTGTGTTGTGTTTTACGGCGGAAGAGGCGTGGTTGGCGCGTCCGGAGTCGATGAAAACCGATGAACTTTATCCGAGCGGCGTGGTCGGCGCAGATGAGGATAGTGTGCATTTGCGGCGTTTTCCGGAGATGCCCGCTGAATGGCGCAATCCAGCGCTTGGTGAGCGTTGGGAGCGAATTCGCGCGGTAAGAAAAGTCATCACCGGCGCATTGGAACGTGAGCGCGCCGCTAAAACTATTGGTTCTTCACTTCAAGCGTCTCCAACTGTATATGTTGACGCGGCGACTCGCGTTTTGTTGGAAGGCGTGGAGTTGCATGATCTAGCAATTACATCATCCTTGTGCTTGACGGATGAACAGCCTCCGCAGGAAGCCTTTCGTCTCGACGATGTTCCCGGCGTCGTGGTGACGTTCGGTTTGGCGAAGGGGACGAAGTGTGAACGGTGCTGGAAGTTGTTGCCGGAAATTGGTTCGATTACAGAACATCCAGGGTTATGCAAGCGTTGCGCTTCCGTCGTGTCTGAGGCAATGTAAATCCAAGAAACGGCGAGATTAAGAATGCGTAAAAGAGCCGAAACGACGGAGAAGTGAGGAAAGAAAATGGCGTCGATCGCCTTTTGGAAAAAGCATCCTTTGTCGTTCGGTGTATGGGCGTCTCTTACGACTTTGGTTCTGGATCAGACATCTAAGTTCTGGATTCTTTCTTTTTTTGAACCAACGTCGAAATCGCCGATTTTGCCTCGTATGTTCCCGGTTACGTCGTTTTTTAATTTAGTGCTTACCTGGAATCGAGGCGTCAGTTTCGGGCTGTTTGCGCATGACAGTCGAGCCGTTGCTTGGACGCTGGCGGGGTTGGCTGTCGGCTTGTCTGTTTTGTTATTCGTTTGGTTATCTCAGGCCGAACGACTTCTTCCGGCAATTGGGCTTGGTTTGGTTATCGGCGGCGCGCTTGGAAACGCCATTGATCGTTTGCGATTCGGCGCCGTCACTGATTTTCTGGATTTTCATTTGGCCGATGTTCATTTTTGGGCCTTTAATGTCGCCGACAGTGGAATTTCCATCGGAGTGGCCTTAATCGTCATCGATAGTCTGGTCAACCATTCCCAGGACGATTAACATCGGTCAAATCGTTCTGATGATAGTGCGATTTCGCTGATAAAAACTCGGGGTTAAATCAAAACGACATTCCGTTGCGCAGCGTCGTTTGAGAATGTAATAAAAGGCGCGCGGGCAAAGCGCTCTGTGTGTGTCGTTCAGTCAAAAAGACGGGGAAACGGACGTGATGAAAGAATATAGCGGTCTCCGGCCCCGCCGGCGCCGCCAGCCTGCAACAGGTGCGGTTCTTGGTCTGGCGTTGGGCGCAGTGGTCTTGAGTGGTTGCGGCGATGCGCGTAAGACCTTTGGGCTTGACCGGACGCCGCCGGATGAATTTTCAGTTGTTGCGCAAGCTCCTTTAACTTTACCGCCTGACTTTAAATTACGTCCGCCGCGACCGGGGAGTGCGCGACCTCAAGATGTTGCGCCAACCGAACAAGCTGCTCGCGCTGTTTTCGGTTCTACGGGCTCGACGTCGAAACGCGCTTCCGACAAAGGTCAGTCTGGTTTCGCTATGATTGGCAAAGGAGAAAAAGAACTTCTCCAAAAGGCTGGAGCGGATTCTGCTCAGCAGAATATCCGTGCGATTGTTGATCAAGAAACGACGGCTCTGATCTCGGCCGACCGTCAGTGGGTTGATTCTTTGATTTTCTGGCAGAAACAAGAACAGCCCTATGTTGTTGTGGACGCTCAAAAAGAGGCTCAAAGATTGCGTGATAACGCTGCTCAAGGCAAGCCCGTCACGGCAGGCGATACTCCGGTTATTGAACGCAAACGCAAAGCTCCGTTGGAAGACGTTTTTTAAGATACCGCTTCGTGAGGTTCTTTTGTCGTGAGGAGTGTTTACGTTAAGTGCAACGCAGTAGATGCTTGTGTTGACCGGCGCCGAATAAGCAATGTTCGGCGGTTTTTTCGTTTTTGTTTAACACAAAGCATCATATTTCTTGCGTGTTTTCTTCTTAATGGCGCGCGCGCTGAAGATCAAGTTCACTTGATTACAGCGGAACTTGCTCCTTATAGTTTTATGAGGGGCGATCGCGCTGTAGGGGTTTGCTATGATCTTGTGATGGAAATGGCCAAACGGGTTGGTTATTCCGGAGGTATTGAGTTTATTCCGTGGGCGCGTGCTCAACAAATGGTGCAGGATGATCCGAGCGCTATTTTGGTGCAGCAATCGCGCTCGCCGGAACGTGAACGGCAGTATAGATGGATTGCGCCACTTCTGACGGATCAGTGGTTGTTTGCGGGAAGAGGCGATATCGCTTTGGCGTCATCAGAGGGGCTTAAGCCGCTTAAAATCGGAGTGATTCGAAGTAGCGCTACAGAGCGTTATCTTAGAGAGCATAAATTTTTTGACATAGATACTGCTGAAACCGATGAGATTAATGCGCGAAAGTTAATGGCCGGGCGAATCGAGGCGTGGTTGGGGTATCGTCTGATGATTCGTCAGGCTATGCGCAATGTGGGATTCGATCCCAATCGCATTGTTTATGGCCCTTCTTTGCGAAATATTGAGATTTATTTCGCGGGAAATCCTGCAATTCCTGAAAGTGAGGCGCGTCGTTGGTTTAACGCTCTCAGCGCAATGCGCATCGATGGAACCTATGAAAAAATTGTCGCTCTTTACAGATAGCGAATTGCGGCGAAAGAATGTCGGAAAACCGGATTTATCTCGATTGGAACGCCAGCGCGCCGTTGCGCCCCGAGGCGCGCGTCGCCATGATCGAGGCGTTATCGTTAATAGGCAATCCGTCTTCTGTACATTCTTTTGGTCGTGAAATACGGCGAAGGATAGAAGATGCGCGTGTAAGCGTTGCGCGTTTGGTCGGCGCAGAGCCGTTTCGGGTTGTATTCACGAGTGGTGGAGTGGAAGCCAATCACTTAGCGTTATTGGGAATTGAAAATTCTTTATGCTGGACATCTGAGATTGAGCACGAATCTGTTCTTGCCGCAAGATCAGAAGCTGAACGTCTTCCGATAACGTCTGGCGGAGTGATTGATCTCGAATCTCTCGATTGTCGTCTTGAGCGATTTCTTCGAATTCAATCCACCCAAAACTCCCCTAAATTGCTGGTTTCAACCATGTTGGTCAATAATGAAACCGGCGTTATTCAGCCTATTGCCGAGATCGCGTCGCGGGTGCGTCGAGTGGGAGGTTTGCTGCATTGCGACGCAGTGCAAGCGTTGGGGCGTGCGCCGATCGATATGGCAAAGCTCGACGTTGATATGATGACCGTTTCATCTCATAAAATTGGCGGCCCTTCCGGAGTCGGCGCGCTGATTCTTGGGCCGAAAGCCCCTCCATTGACGCCGATTCTACGTGGGGGAGGCCAAGAAAGCCGACAACGCGCCGGAACCGAAAATATCATAGGAATTATCGGCTTCGGTCGCGCCGCTATGCTGGCGCTTCAGGAACAAGGCGTTTATTCTGAGACCGTTGCGCCGTTGCGGGACCGGCTGGAGCGCGAAGTGCGACTTCAGGCTCCTCATGTGCGGATTTTTGGCGCAGAGTCGCCGCGAGTCGCCAATACATGCTGTTTGGGTGTTGAGGGCTTGCGAAGCGAAACTTTGCTGATAAAACTGGATTTGGCAGGAATTGCGGTGAGTGCTGGAGCGGCGTGCTCCAGTGGGCGGGCGCGCCCATCGCATGTTTTAAAAGCGATGGGATGCAATGAAGAGAGTGCGGCCTCCGCCATTCGAGTTAGCATGGGGACTTTAACCAGCGCCGCCGACATCGACCGTTTTCTAGATGTTTGGTTGTCTTGCGTCCGGCGCTGATCAAGAAGATGAAGGGCAAAGCGCAACCAAAATGAAGTTTTCAGCAAGAAAGCACTTTTGTCTTTTTTCTCAAACATTCTTCAGGCAAATTGCCGTTACTCACGCGATTGACAGGGATTTTTTTTATGCCAAAAATGACCTTCATTGAAACAGACGGCGCGCGGCGAGAGGTGGATGCCCCAGTTGGGTTGTCTGTTCTTGAAATTGCTCATAAAAATGGGGTTGATATCGAGGGAGCGTGCGAGGGCTCTTTAGCCTGCTCGACCTGTCATGTGATTATTGATGATGATTGGTATGGTCGTTTGCCTCAAGCAGAGGAAAGCGAAGAAGACATGTTGGATCTGGCGTTCGCGTTAACCAAAACATCTCGTTTGGGATGTCAAATTATTATGGCTGACGCTTTGGATGGTTTGACGGTTCGGGTTCCGCCGAGCAAACGCAAAGCATAGATATTTGTGTTCCTGAAATGAAAATGTTTTCGGCGATGATAGGATAAAACAACAGATGTTTGACGTCGGTTGGTCCGAGATTCTTGTCATTGCCGTTGTTGCTCTTGTGGCGATTGGGCCCAAGGATTTGCCCAGGGTTTTGTTTGAAATCGGTCGATGGGTTGGGAAGGCGCGTGCGTTTACCGGAGAACTGCAACGCGGTTTGGCTGAAATGGCGCGTCAGGCTGAGCTGGATGAAATGCGTCGTCAAGCTGCCGCCGTAGAGCAAGAAATGGCGGCGCATCGTGCGGAGTTCTCACAAGAAATAAGGCAATCACTTTGGGATCCAACAGAAATGGGCAATGCAGCTTCCGTTGCAGATGAAAAAGAAGCGGCGCATGCCTCAGAATACCCAGGGAGTCCGCCAGACGGCGATGATGGTCGAGCCTCCTCGGATGCGCCTTGCGTGGCCGAAGAGTTGGAAGATTTCGACGCCGCCCACGCTCTTTCGCCGTCTTCAGTTTCGTCTACCCCCACTCCTTCCGTTTCTGCCGTTCAGGGCTAATGCGTCGTGACCGATCACCTTTCGCCTCATGCGTCGCCTCGCGATCCTTTTGAGGAATCGCGAATGCCGCTGCTCGATCATTTGATCGAGCTGCGTAATCGCATCCTTTATTCCGTGATTGCGGTTTTGGTTGGGTTCGTTATTTGTTACGTTTTTGCTGCGGATATTTACGGTTTTTTGGTTAAGCCGCTGGCCTCTATTTTAACGGGGCAGGGACGAAGAATGATCTATACAGATCTAACGGAAGCGTTCTTTACATACTTAAAGGTTGCTTTTTGGGCGGGAGGTTTCATCAGTTTTCCGTTCGTTGCAAGCCAGATATGGTTGTTTGTCGCGCCAGGTTTGTATCGGCATGAAAAACAAGCCTTTTTACCTTTTTTGATTGCTACGCCCGTTCTGTTCTTCTTAGGGGGCGCGTGCGTGTATTATTTAGTTTTTCCCATGGCTTGGCAGTTCTTTCTTGGTTTTGAAAGTCATCCCGTTGGGACAAATGCTTTGCCGATTGAGTTGGAAGCGCGAGTCGGAGAATACTTGTCTTTGGTTATGACGCTGATTTTTGCTTTTGGAATTGCGTTTCAGTTGCCGGTCCTCTTGACTTTGTTGGCGCGTATTGGCTTCGTGACCGCAGAGTCCTTAGTGCGGCGTAGACGTTATGCAATTGTGCTGATTTTTATTGTTGCTGCGGTTCTTACGCCACCTGATGTTATCAGTCAGATTAGCTTGGCGATTCCACTTCTTCTTCTCTACGAAATTTCTATCTTCTTGTGCCGTTGGGTTGAAAAGAAGAAGAATCATGAAGATTCGTGATCCAGAGGCGCGATTTTCGATCATTCGCGCAGTTATGAAACCTAAAACACTCGACACTACACTCTTTCCGTTGTTGCCATGCTTCAAATTAATGATCTTGTGTTTCGATTCGGCGGTCGGGTTTTGTTCGATCAAGCTACCGCTGTTATTCCTAAAGGGCATCGTGTTGCTCTGATTGGTCGCAACGGAACCGGCAAAACAACGTTGTTGCGTTTGATTGCTGGGGAGTTGTCGCCGGATGGAGGCTCAATTGCAACGCCTCCAGGGTATCGTATCGGTGTGGTTGCTCAAGAAGCCCCTGGCGGCGATCAATCTTTGCTTGACGCCGTTTTGGCTGCCGATACGGAACGCACAGGATTGCTCGCCGAGGCGGAACATGCACATGATCCTCATCGTATCGCAGAGATTCATACGCGATTAGCAGATATAGAAGCGCACACGGCGCCGGCGCGTGCGGCGGAAATTCTGACAGGTTTAGGATTCGACAGTTTAGCGCAGGCGCGTCCATGTCGAGATTTTTCGGGTGGATGGCGTATGCGCGTTGCTTTGGCGGGCATGTTGTTTTCTCAGCCCGATCTGTTGTTGCTTGATGAGCCGACCAATCATCTCGATCTTGAGGCGACGATGTGGTTGGAAGCCTATCTTCGTCATTATCCTCATACGATCTTGATGGTTAGTCACGATCGTGAGTTGTTGAATGCTGTGCCCACAACAACTGTTCATTTGGATCAGGGTAAATTAACGACATATAGCGGTGGATACGATCAGTTTGAGCGCGCTCGGCGCGCCAATTTAGAACGAATGGCCGCGATGCAGACGCGCCAGGCTGCGCACAGACGGCATCTCCAATCATTTATTGATCGGTTTCGCTATAAGGCGACCAAAGCGCGCCAAGCACAAAGCCGAATCAAAATGTTGGAGAAATTAGAGCCGATTGTCGGCATTGTTGAAGAGCACACCCCTCGCTTTAATTTTCCTGATCCGGATCAGTCGGCGCCGCCACTGATGACTCTTGAGAATGTTGCTGTTGGTTATAATGATCAGCCCGTGTTGCGGAGACTGAATTTACGGATCGATCCCGATGACCGAATTGCCTTGTTGGGCGCTAATGGCAACGGCAAGTCAACATTAATTAAATTACTGGCTAAGCGGTTGGCTCCGTTGTCTGGAGAGGTGCGGCGTTCCTCTCGGTTGCGAGTTGGCTATTTTGCGCAGCATCAGGCGGAAGAGTTAGTTCTCGATATATCCGTGCTTGATCAAGCGCGGCTTGTTATGCCGAATATGGTCGACGAAAAAATTCGCGCGCACCTTGGTCGATTTGGATTCTCGCAAGAACGTGTAGAAACGCTTAACGGGCGCTTGTCCGGTGGAGAGAAAGCCCGGTTATTGCTGGCGCTCATGTCTCGTGAAATTCCACATATTATAATGCTCGATGAGCCGACGAACCACCTAGACATTGATAGTCGAACTGCTTTGATCGAAGCGATTAATGCGTTTGAAGGCGCTGTCCTCTTGATCAGTCACGATCCGCATTTGATAAGCCTCTGCGCTGATCGTTTATGGTTGGTGGATCAAGGTACGTGCAGTGTTTTTGAAGGCGATATGGAAGATTATCGTCGTTTGTTGGTTGAACGGGCGCGAACTGCTGGTTCTTCTGGCAACGGAGAGAAGGGGAGTGGTGATGTTGCGAATAGCCGTCGAGATCAGAGGCGAGCCGCAGCGGAAATGCGCGCAGCGGTTGCGCCGCTAAAGCGGCGAATTATGGCGTTGGAAAAGAAAATGGCTGACCTAACAGAACGTCGGCGAAAGATCGATATAACTTTGGCTGATCCGGCTCTGTACAACAAAACGGGAGAAGAGGTTAGCCGAGTGCAAATTGAACGAGGCGATGTTGAAAAGCGTCTTGCTGCGATGGAAGAAGAGTGGTTGGAGGCCTCCGCAGAGTTGGAAGAAGCGATGAGTGGTGACGTCGCCTAGGGAAAATAAAAGTGCGAGTCTTCTGAATAAAAACTAGAAGGGTCCAGGAACTGTGTTCCTGGACCCTTCTAGTTTTTATTCAGAAGACATTTCTACAAATTTGCTCTACAAATTTACAACGCGATATCTACAATTACGGGGATGTGATCAGAGGGTTTTGGCAACCAGCCACGGGCCTCTTGAATTGTTGAAAATTGATTCAGAGTGCTAACCAGAGGAGAAGTCACCCAAATATGGTCCAATCGCCGTCCTCTATTTGATGTCATCCAGTCATGAGCGCGATAACTCCACCATGTATAAAGCTTTTTCTCTGGTGGAACAAAATGCCGACCGACATCTACCCAACCAATTGTGTTCTGCATTGCGCTCAGTTTCTCAATCTCGATCGATGTGTGAGAAATAACATCAATCATTTCTTTGTGTGACCAAACATCGTTCTCCAATGGCGCAATATTGAGGTCGCCAACTAAAATTATTGGAGATTCTGATGTGCGTTCTTTGGGCCACCAAGCCGTCATTTCATCAAGAAACTGTAGTTTGTGAACAAATTTTTCGTTGGTTGTTACCGGGAACTGTCCTCCAGAGGGCACATATACATTATGGAGTTCGACGCCGTTCGGCAGCGTCGCCAAGAGGTGACGGCAATCTTTTCGTCCACACCAATTTTGCGCTCGCCCACCTTTCAACGGCAAGCGCGAAAGAATAGCGACTCCATTATAACCCTTCATACCATTGATTAACTGGTGTGGATAGCCGAATTTATGAAACGCCTGACGCGGAAAAGCGTCGTCCGTCGTTTTCGTTTCCTGAAGGCATAGAACATCAGGTTGGGTTTGCTCGATTAATTGCTCCAACAAATCCAACCGTAGCCTTACGGAATTTATGTTCCAGCTTATGATTCGCACAGGACGCCATAAATGGTGAGAAAAGACAATATTTGGAAGAAGAAGTTTAGTTTCCGATAGTGATATTGATGACTCCTACACCTTCCACACATCCTTCAAGTCGATCTCCTGGAACGACGGGGCCAACGCCTTCAGGAGTTCCGGTGTAGATCAAGTCTCCAGGTTCTAGGGCAACCAATTGAGAGAGTGAGGCGATGGTTTCTGCGACAGACCAAATCATATCAGCTAAATCGCCTTTTTGGCGAAGCGCTCCATTGACGGCAAGTGTAATAGCGCCGGATTTCGGGTGTCCGATGGCGGAAACTGGCTGAAGCGCAGCGCACGGCGCTGAATGATCGAATCCTTTGGCCATATCCCACGGATGGCCAACTTTTTTTGCGGCGGCTTGCAAGTCTCGTCGCGTCATATCCAATCCGACCGAGTATCCAAAAACATTTTCGAGCGCATTTGTCGTTGGAATATTTCGGCCTCCATGTCCTAGAGCGACCACCAATTCTACTTCGTGTTGTAAATCCTTGGTGGCGGGAGGGTAGGGGACGATTCCATCATTGGGGACGATTGCGTCCGCCGGTTTGGTAAAAAAGAACGGAGGTTCGCGATTCGGATCTGCTCCCATTTCACGAGCATGCGCGGCGTAGTTCCTTCCAACGCAGAATATGCGGCGAACAGGAAACAAATCAGAGACCCCGGAAACAGCGACAAAGATGGGGCGTGGAGAAGGGATAACAAAGCCCATGAGAGCAGCCCTATATTGTGAAATGAGGGTTAAAAATTGAGATCACTAAAGCATCATGCGCGCTCTGAAAACCAAATGGCGGCTTTCGTTCCCAGTTTAATCAAAGCGCTGATGGCTTCATAGCCTGGCGCTTGCTCTGCATTATGAGCCAACCCCGCGTCACGGTGTTCGACTTCATCGGCACGAAATTCTTCTATTTTACGACGAAGCTCTGCTTCGTCTTCACCTAATTTCTCCGCCTGTTTTCCATAATGTTCGTCGATGACTTGCTCGACCGCCACGGTGCAAGCCATGGCGGTTTTTTCTCCCATCAAAGCGGTTGCGGCTCCTAAAGCAAACCCGGCCACATGCCAAAAAGGATGTAATAACGTAGGACGCACACGGCGTTTGATGATCTGGCGTTCAAACTCTTCCAAATGTGCTTGCTCCTGATTCGCCATATGGCGAATCATCGGCGCGCATGCGCTTTTGCCTAGAACCGCTAGTTGCCCTTCGTAGATCCTCTTGGCGCCGTATTCTCCGGCATGATCGACGCGAATGATGCGCTCTAGAAGCTGTTGCGCGTTTAGATCACCCGGCAAAGTGTTTTCTGCGGTTTTCTGTGGTCTTGTGTTGTTGTTGCCGACGGTGGTGAAGTCGAAGGAAGCCTCTTGTTGTGACATGCTGAGATTCCTTATTGACGCTTCTGCTTTTTCTGACCTCGCCAAGCGGCGCCGAACGTCGACAGAGCCAAGCTTAACGAGAGGACGGCGTTATAACCAGCCAAAGACACGCCGAATAGGGACCATGAAACATTATCACAGCGTATAATTGGTTGTTTCATGATCATTTGTTCGAGTTCCTCTAAACTTGCCGGCGTTGTGTCGGGAACACCGCAACGCGGCGTTCCTGACCACCAATGTTGCTCGACTCCAACATGGAACACGGCGATTGCGCCACCGATTAAGAGGATTCCGCCGCACATTGCCACCCATAGCCACGGTTGGCGAGGTTTTGCCAAAACGACGCCGCCGGCGAACAGCAGAACGACGAGATGAGGAATTCGTTGCCACAAACAGAGTTCGCATGGCTGAACGCCGAACCCGAACTGCATTGTTATGGCGCCGATCAATAAGGCGGCGCTGGCGGCGGCGAGAAAACACGCCGTATGATGTGGTGATTTAAAAACACCCTCGCTCCAACAAGAAGCAGACATTAACGCCGTGCGCATCATGAACTCGATTTGCCTTTCTAACAGCCGAACTCCGACAAGGACGGAGTCTAAGGAGGCTATCCGGATAATCTTTAGATTGCCATAAGCAACAACACGCCGCCGATCACCGAGACGGCAAACAACGTCGTCACCAGCGTTAATCTGCGCTCAATGAACTCTCGAATCGGCTCTCCAAATTTCCACAAGAGCGTCGCGACTAAAAAGAAACGCAAACTACGGGAGATGAGCGAAGCAACAGAAAACAGTAAAATGTTAAAATGAAAGGCTCCGCTGGCGATCGTCAGTAGTTTGTAAGGAATGGGCGTCATGCCTTTAACAATGATAATCCAAACGCCCCATTCTTCAAAACCTTTCGCCAGCGTCGTGTATTTATCCATAATGTGGTAGAATTCAAATATTTGTCGACCGATGGTTTGAAAAAGGAAATAACCTATCGCATATCCAAAATAACCGCCGATGACAGATGCCACCGTACACAAAAAAGCAATCCAGAAAGCTTTGCGGCGATTGGCGAGAATGATCGGAATTAACAAAACATCTGGCGGTATGGGAAAAAACGAGCTTTCGATGAAGGAGACTGCGGCCAATGCCGGCAAAGCGTGACGACCGGCGGCCAAGCGCATCGTCCAATCATAAAGCGGGCGAATCACAAACTGAACTCCTTCATGCATAAGAGCGGGAAACGCATAGAATTCCGAGTTTGATTTCAAAGTTAAAGGTTGCTTCTACAAACGCATATCCGCCAACAAGTCGCCATGATCTTTTTCAACGTCCAGGCTGTTGTTGTCTAAGCCGGGCGGCAAAGCGCGTTGCCATTCTCCACACCAATCGGTCGATAAGCTGATCGGAAAGACGCCTTCAGGATGACGATTTGTAACCACAGGCGGATAACGTCGACATGATCCTTTAGGGCCACGCTCGCGCACGCCCTGACCGATCCAATAACGGCAGGTGTAGCAGGTTTCGTATCGTTTGGTTGCCACCGTTAAATCCTTTGTTTGGCGCTTCTCAGAGAGTTAGATATTTATCATTATGCAGAGAGGGGAGAACTCTGAGAATCTTATTACGTCATTCCGATTGCGCGTTGGCGTTGCTGGGTTGGAACCACAGAGGACAGTCGTAATCAATCGTAATTTCTTCATCAACGTCAATATCGTGCGCAGCGAAAAGATCAATCCGTTCGTCTTCTTTGACCAAGACGAAACGGGCGTTTGCAGGGGATGCGTGGTTGCACAAACTGATGCGGCCCAAAGCCAGCGCCGCGCTCCATGAGTCTTCGCCGTCAGTTTCAGACTCTTCCCAATGAAAATAATAGTGGGCGACTCGCGTATTTTCGAGAATCCGTCGCTCAGGATTCGAAAAAATTAAGACGGGAGCAGACTCGATCAATTCTCCGGCGCGAATCGGAGAGACCGCATATAGTCCCCGTCCTTTGGTTTCGAATCGACGAACGCCGACTGGTTTTTGTTCCAGAAACATCGAGAACTCTTTCCTCTTTTTCACTCGATTTTTCGACACGCAGCAGAATAATAAACCAAATCAGTTCGAGAGGCTATCTTCCCACGTCCCAATCGCCTGGGCCAAGGACAAAAGCCAGCCTTATTCGCGAAACGATCCTCCACTGAAATCATTTGCATGTAGAGTTTGCAATAAAAAAGATGACCAAATTGATGTTTTCAATGGAAGATCGTTTTGCGAATAAGAAAGGGAGGCGTTTTGGGTTCGAGCGATTGGGAACATAATTTCCGGACTGTTTTTGATTGTTATGCTGGAATCGAAGGCCGAAGTTTGGGCGCCGAAGTTTGGGCGTTTGAAATTGGCGTTGTGTGTACAATTCAGAAAAACCCTTTGGAAAGATTGATGCTTTTTCTGGCGGCCTTTTAATGGGGAAGGTTTCGATGTTTTGAACGATCTTAATTTGGTGGTGTTGCTCCATGGAGGGCTTGTGGCGTTTTCTCAACCTCTGTATTGATGAAAGAGAACGAGGCATATAGCGCGCTCTGTTGCGGAAGCTGTTTCTAAAGGTTTGTTTTTATGACACATTGCGATTCTACGTTTGATCCGGAAGCTGGCGCCTTTCAAGCTGACGTTGAAATTCAAGAGCGTCGAGAGGCCTATAAAGGGTATTTTCAGGTTGACGCCTATCGTCTGCGTCACCGGAAGTTCAATGGAGAGTGGACAAGGCCGATTGAGCGTGAAGTGTTCGAACGAGGACACGCGGTCGCGGTTTTGTTGTACGATCCTGAAAAAGACGCCGTGGTTTTAATTCGACAATTCCGAATCGGCGCTTACGCCGCCGGGCGTCTGCCGTGGCTGACGGAAGTTGTCGCCGGAATTATCGGTCCGGGTGAGACGGTGGAAGAGGTGGCGCGTCGCGAGTCATTTGAAGAAACCGGATGCGTGGTCACGACTCTGGAAAAAATTTGCGATTATTTGGTTAGCCCAGGAGGAACCAGCGAATCGGTGATTGTTTTCTGTGGCCGAACGGTTGCGCCCCAAAACGGAGAGATTCACGGATTGGATGATGAAAATGAAGACATCCAAGTTATCGTTGAATCAGCAGACCGCGCCATTGAAATTTTAGACGAAGATCGGCTCAACAACGGTGTGGCGATCATCGCCTTGTCTTGGTTTGCACGTCATCGCGACACCTTGCGGCGCCGTTGGTTGCATTCCGGCGCCTCCTCATAATAGATATCGAGCGTTTAAAAGATCTTGGCAAAAAGATCTTGAAACGGCACAGGAAACGGATTGAGAAGGATTGGTAAAATGCCCTATTCCAAACCAGACGCACTGGTAAGCGCCGAATGGTTGTTTCGTCATTTGAATGCGCCGGACGTGCGCATTGTCGATGCGACTTATTTTATGCCAAGCGCAGGCCGGAACGCGCGTGAGGAATATAAAGAGCGTCACATTCCCGGCGCCGTGTTCTTCGATATCGATGAAATTGCCGACACGAATAGCGCTCTGCCGCATATGCTGCCGTCGCCGGAGAAGTTTTCAAGCCGGATGCGCAACATGGGGCTGGGTGATGGCAACCGCATTGTAATTTATGATACGCACGGCATGATGAGCGCCGCGCGTGCTTGGTGGATGTTCCGCGTCTTTGGTCATAATGACGTCGCCGTGTTGGATGGTGGATTGCCGCAATGGTTGGCGGAAGGACGACCTGTCAGTGATGATCCGCCTATGCCTCGGCAACGGCATTTTGTCGCGCATTTCAACCATACACTGGTGCGCGACGTCGAGCAAGTAACCGCAAACATCAAAAATCGACGTGAGCAAGTCGTCGATGCTCGCAGCGTCACTCGTTTTGAGGGCGCCGAAGACGAACCTTGGATCGGACGTCGTCGCGGTCATATTCCTGGAAGTCTCAATTTACCATACAACGATTTTCTTCATCCCGAAAGCAAGCTGTTTTTAGACCAAGATGCTCTTGTCGCACGAATTGAAGCCGCCGGGATTGATCGCAATCGCCCGGTGATCTGCTCGTGTGGTAGCGGCGTTACAGCCTGTGTTTTAGCGCTTGGGCTTTATCTTACCGGAAAAAGTGATGTCGCCGTGTATGATGGTTCTTGGGCCGAGTGGGGATTAAACGAAAACCTTCCCGCAGAAGTTGGTCCGGTTCAGAGCTGATTTAACAAGAAAGAACAAATTGAATGGGTCCAGAGACTATGCTTCTGGTCGTAGGGGATCGTAAGAGAAATTTCGCTTTCCCCTTATGATTTCCTGCGACCAGGAGCACAGTCTCTGGACCCATTCAATTTTTCAGAAGAAATCAAGATCAGATATTTCATTTGGTTAATGTCTCACCTGATTCTGTTGAGCTTGAGGTAAACAGAGAGTACTCCAAGGGGGTGGCGCGATCTGTTCTTGATTTTTGCAAAAAAATTGAGATAATGGCTTGGAAATACAGGCGGGCAAACCATGGACCTTAATCAAGACGTTCTTTGTCGTCGTTCATAAATTGAATTCGCACATACGCTTTGCTTGACGTGGAGCTGCGGAAACAGACGAGCAATCCGGCCTGTTGTAATTGCCGGAAGAGAACGGAGGGGTAGGGGCGTTCCGTCGCCATGTCTTAGAGGCGACCAGAGGGAAATATGGTGATTAGCGCATCCTCCTTTCGGGGAGTCGCTCCTCGAACTGTTACCGCAGTCGTTTTAGCGGGTGTTCTCAGTTTTTCAAATGTTGCCTATGGAACTCATATTTCGCCTTGCGAAGCAGAGTGCGACGAAGAAAGTCTTTGGGAAATCGTTAAGAACAGTACGCTTACCGCTGTTGATTACACGTCAAACGCCCTTGTTTCAAGTTTTATGTGGGTCTCCGGTTGGGCAAGCGCATCAAACGGCTATGTTCGACTTGGTCCGGAATTATTAAACAGCTCAGCCAAAGGATTTCGTGATTTTGAAATGCTGGTTGATACCGCCGGCTATCGTTTGGACGGCATTGATTATGATCCGGTTCGTAAAATCAATGTCGGTTTGACTTTCGGCTTCGAACGCCATATCGATGATCGTCAGCGCGCCGATCTTCGAGACATCATCGCGAGAGAATCCGGTTTAGTTGGAGAAGGCGTCAGCTTGATCATCGCCGTTCTACTCGAAGCTTCGGAGCGCGCAGAGTACGTTCTCAATAAAGGTCTCAAGTTCGAAAGCGTGCGAGTCCAGTTTGGAAGCAGCGCAGAAGTTGATCTTGGGTTTCGCCAAATTTCTCCATCGGCGTCTGATGTTGTTACGCCGTCGCCTTTTGCTTCCGTCGCTGAAGAGAAAGGCGCAATTCCCGTTCATATTTCGGTTAACGGCGTCAACCTTGCTCCTGTTGCAAAAAACAGTAAGAAATAGATGCGTTGAACCAACGTTTTTCTTCAATGAAAGTTTTATGTCTCCGCTAAAAAACGGAGTTCACGGCAAAGTCGACCATCCGAGTGAGAGCGGTGACGATTGCCCAAAAACCGAACCCCACCAAAGCCACGGCGGTTCCTTGGCTGATGCGCGTAAGTCCCTGGTCGGAAATGCGATGACGCACCAAAGCGACGCCAATAGAAAGCGTTAACCACCAACTTGCAGAACCCGAAAACACGCCGAATACTAAAGTGGCGGCATTGAAATGCCCCAAATTGCTGCCCAATCCAAACCCTGCAAAAAGGGCAATGAAAGCAAGGATAGTGGCCGGGTTGGTGAGAGTAAAAGCTAGCCCCGTAAAAAAACCTCCAGCTGCTGTGCGCGCAGCAACATCAAGGTCTTTGTTTGGTTCGATTGTATTAATTGAGGGGGAGCGAAACGTCTTAATAGCAATAATTATCATAAAGACGCCACCAACCAGACGAAAGCCTGTTTGGTGTCCAGCAAGGAAATCAAAGGCCGCTGTCATGCCAAAGGCCGCAACGGCGCCGAAAATAGTGTCTGCAATAGCTGCGCCCGTTCCTGTCGCGAAACCGACAACAGGCCCGTGCTCTAGCGTGCGTCGAATACACAACAAACCGATGGGCCCTACAGGCGCGGCAATAGCCAGGCCTAAGATAAAACCCTGAAAAAAAACAACAAAAGCTTCAAACACCGACCGACTCTCCAGAAGGGAATGAAGTCTCTCCTCGGAGTATATTTCTCCGAACCCTAAAAAGCATTGAAGAATTTGGCTGGGGCGCCAGGATTCGAACCTGGGATCGCGGAATCAAAGTCCGCTGCCTTACCTCTTGGCCACGCCCCAACATCGCGTCGGCGAGAGTGTTTGTAGCGGAGATGGGAGTTCGAGGCAAGCGGAAAATGTCATGCCGAGGGAGTTTTTTTTCATGGAGCTTCATGTCACGGAGATTCATAACAAACATATCCAGAAAAGACTCGTCGCCATTGTTTTCCAAAGACTTGATGTTTTTGGAAACGCCATGGCCGGGAGCGATCTCCCGGCCTTTGTGAGAAACCATTTTTGAAAGGCTTTTCTTTTCTTCTCAGCGCACAGTCACCTCAACGCGCCGATTGCGTGGTTCAGGGGTGTTGGGCGGCGTTGGAATCAGAGGGTTGTTGGCGCCGTGAGACGAGACCTCGATGATTGACGCAGCCACGCCTTTGTTTGTTATCAGATCATGCACAGAAGTCGCTCGTTGTCGTGCGACAATATCATTATACTCTGGAGCGCCGACTTTATCGGCATGACCGACAATCGCAATATTGGGCACCGTCCAATCTTTGATTGTTTCAAGAATGCTTGGAATCAATTTCATTGATTCGTCGTTCGGCGACATTTCGTCTGTGCCGAAATAGAGTAGGAATGTTTTGGGCTTGCGCGGCTCCACGGCCAACGCGCGTCCAAACTCTTCTTTCACCTCGGTTTCTGTGACGGAGAAGGGGGCGCTGGGAGGACGATCGATGCTGTCGAATCCGGTTCCGGACAAAGCGTGATTAATGACCTGGCTTCCAGCGGCGTTTTTTACGGTGACGGCTCCGATTTTACCATCATCGTCCGCCAGAAGAACAACGTAGTTGCTGGGGCCGCAGGCGGAAAGCAGCAGTAAGGCAGAGATGAGCGGGAGTTTTGAAAGGCGACGTTTCATGAGAATGACTCCATTCTCTTATGTTGTTTTCTGTAGAGCGTAAAAGAGGCGCAAACTTGATTAAGCCTTTTTCTAATCCGAGACTTTTAGCACGAAACGCGTGCCTCGAACGCCAATGGCGCCGCTGGGAGTCTTCATGGAAACGGAATCCGGCGCCAGCTTGGCGATGGTCCCGGAAACATACTCCAGTGTTCCCTTTTGGATGTTGGAAACGAAGGAGAGCTTGTTGTTATGGGGATCGAAGAGGTAGTCCTCAACATAAAAATCCGTATCGGGACCAATCGAGATGCGTGAATTGTCACGAAAGGTAACGCCGACGGCGCCGTTGAGGCTGGTTTGGAGAATATCGTTTATATGAATCTCCGCGCCGAGAGCGACGGGAATTGCTTTGCCGCCGCTGACGAGCGTCGCTTCGCCTTCCAAAGTTTTCACATTGCCGACGACATCCGTTGCAAAGGCGACGTTGGAAGCGGCGCCGATGGCAATCGCCGTTGCAACGAACATATAATAAGAAAGAATGCGCATGATACTGCGTCCTTTAAGCTTGCTGATGGAACTCTTTAGAGGAGCTTGCCGCCAAGCGGTGCAAAAACTCCGTTTTCTCCGATGCAACCGCCATAAGAAAAAACGAAAATCACCCGAAATTATTCGACAATGGAAATAACATGAAGATTGGTTAAGCGATATAACGTGCGAATAAGTTGCTGCATAACTTTTCTTGTGAATGGGTCTAAGCGCGTCATCATTTCATCGAAATCGTTTTTGGCAATTACACGACATACTGTGTCGGACATCGCGGTGGCGGTCGCGCTGCGTGGTTTTTTTGTAATCAGCGCCAACTCTCCGAACATTGATCCGGCTTTAAGCAAACCAAAAACCATCCCTTCTCCGGCGGCGTTCACTTTGGATATTTGCACTATGCCGGATTCAATGATGTACGCTTGTTCTGCTGTTGCTCCGTCTTGAAAGATAATATGACCTCTCGGAAAGGTGATTTTTGGGTATTTGTTGAGATTGTCGCCGATAAAACTTGCGATGTTGTTTTCCATGGCGTTGGCATCCTGATAAGAATCACGAGATAAAGGGTGAGGCGTTTTTTGTGGTTTTGATCATCTTGCTCAAGCGCGAAATCGTCGGACGTTTTTGTTTGCCACCTTGATAACCTTAAGGACGATAATCCAGAGTCTTCTGTTGATCAAGGATTGCACGCTTTCCAAACCACGCCGCCGCTTGCCGGCTTAGAGTCTGTTGGCTTCACGCGCCCAACGGTCAGTTTTTTGATTCTCGAATCAGTCGGGTGTAATCGTTTCTTTTTTTCTTGCCGAAGAGTGGGCTGAAGAACTAGGGTGCGCTTCGCCAGATGGTTGGATGACCGCTTTTCGGCGATGAAATGTTCGAAGAGAGGAAAGTCCGGGCTCCACGGAAACACGGCGCCAGCTAACGGCTGGCGAGGGCGACCTTAGGGAAAGCGCCACAGAAAATAAACCGCCGCTCGATCCGGATGTTTTTTCGGCGTAGATCGGTAAGGGTGAAACGGTGCGGTAAGAGCGCACCGCGCCTTCGGCAACGAAGGCGGCAGGGCAAGCCCCGCCGGGAGCAAGACCAAATAGGGACAGCCGGACGCTGTGTCGTTCTGCGGTTCGAGAGGGTTTTTCGTCGTTTATGCGGCGTAAGCGGCTCGATATCGCAAAAGACATAGGCGTCGAACGGGTTTCTGCGTTGCTGTCCGGGTCGGTTGCGAGAGGCGTTCGGCGACGAACGTCCCAGAGGAATGGTCATCCATTGAATCTCTTGATGCTTTAGCGTTGAGAGAGGAAAAGACAGAACCCGGCTTATAGACCATCTGGCGATTTTCATAACATTCCACTTCAGTGCGTTTCTCTTTTATGACACGCCGTGAACCGATGTCGAGTTCATATGGCGCGAATGTTCCATGGCTTGACCCCAGAATAATTATGCGGATCGTCATGGAATTTCATGGAAAAAACATCATGGGAAACTATGGGATGATATGGATGGAAGAGGCAGAAAAAGGAGGCTCGTTGAGTGTGCGTTGACTTGATCTGTTTTTGTTCCGGATTCGATGTTATGTCAATGTGGGGTGAGGCGCGCCAAAGCTTTCAACGCGATTGATTGTTTTTTGCTCTTTTTAAAGAACGTCATAGACAAAGAAAGACACTCCGATTCGAAAGAGGGCGCCGGACGAATCTCGTTCATGAATCACCCTATGTTTTGGCGGAGCCATTCTCAACAAAACACCAAACCGAATGAAGGCCAAATCCTTCTTAAGCTCTGTAAAACAAGATCAGTTCTCGAAAATTGAATCAAAGAATCCGATTTCTGGTTGCTTACAACCGTTGACAACAGGTTTAACGATTTTTTCACAATTTTTTTCCACTAAGCGCGATTCGACTGAGGGGATTCTAGGCAAACGGAAACATTGTAAAACAAGGTCGGTTCTCAAAAATTCAACCAAAAAACCTAATTTTAGGTTGCGCACAACCATTGACAACAGGTTTAACAGCTTTTCCACAACTTTTTCCACTAAAATCGATTCGACTAAGGGGACTCTGAGCAGGCGGAAATGTTTCCGATTAGCTTCCCGAAAAGGCAGAGATTTGTTCTATCTATGAAAAAATAATTTTCTTTTTATTGAATTCTTTGTATGGGCGTTTCTCGTTCAGTCTTTACTTCGAATATATTTTGTGGAAAACAAACAAAAGAACATAAATCGAACAATGCTTTGGATTTATTGGAAATTTTTCTTTTGTTCCTAGATATGGGTTAAAAATCAATAAGATAAAGGGAAATGACCGGGAAAAGAGGAGGTCTGGGCGCTCTTTGATCTTCGCGCACATTGAGAACTATTGGCGCTTGGATTGACCGCCCATGAAATCCCATGCTATACCAAATCTGCCCAAACAGCATGGGCGCCTCTCCCCAGTGGTTGCCTGGATCGCTAGGGAAGGCGTATGGAGCGCTTAGGACGGACTAAGGAATGATCTTAAAAGATTGCGAACGTCGTCTGTTGTGTTCCGTTCGAATCGCGTTTGAGGGCTTGAGGATGCGGTGGCGATTTTCCTGTCCACATATGTCAATAAAATTGACAGAAAGGGCCGAGTTTCGGTTCCCGCAGAATTCCGAAAAGTTCTTCAATCACAGACCTATCAAGGCGTCGTCGTATTTCCTTCGTTGCAACATCCGGCTTTAGAAGCGTGCAGTGCGGAACACATGGAACAGTTAAGCGAGAGCCTCGAGTCCTTGGATTTACCGAGCGATGAACTTGACGTCATCGAAGCGACGATCTTTGGCGGCTCGGCGCAATTGCCGTGGGATAATGAAGGGCGCGTCATTCTACCTCGGTCGATGTGTGAGTTCGCCGGCGTTTCAGAAGAAGCTGCGTTTGTCGGTCGTCGTAAGACGTTCCAAATTTGGGAGCCTAAGGCTCTTGCCGAATACGAGAGCCGGTCTCGCGAGAAGGCTCGCAACAAAGACATTTCTTTAAGTAAAATTTTATCTAAAGCTTCCGCTCTCCGCACTTCTGAAGGAGGCGGAAAATGAGTGGCGTAGAGTTTCTCAATTCAGAGCATTCGGTTTCGGAGCATCCTTTGGATCAGATGAGTCACGATCGCGTACATGCTCCAGTGCTGTTGCAAGAGGTTGTGGACGCTTTGACGGGGACGCTCGAAACGCCGGTTGAAGAAGATCGCGTGTGTGTGGACGGCACGTTCGGCGCTGGTGGTTACAGCTTGGCGTTGCTGAAGGCGGGCGTGCGGCGTGTGTGGGCGTTCGATCGAGATCCCGAAGCCGTGGCGCGTGGTCGGGTCTTGGCGGCGCAGTTTCCAGGACGTCTGGAAGTTATTGAAAGCGCCTTCGACGTGATGGATGAAGCGTTGGCGATGCGGGGAGTCGGCGTGGTGGATGGAATTGCGCTCGATTTGGGAGTGTCGTCGGCGCAACTCGATCAAGCGGAGCGGGGATTTTCATTTCGATTTGACGGGCCGCTCGACATGCGCATGAACCTTCAAGGAGCAACCGCCGCCGATATGGTCAACTCGTTGTCGGAGGAAGAATTAGCCGACGCCCTGTTTTATTTGGGAGAAGAGCGGCATGCGCGGCGAGTGGCGCGGGCGATCGTCGCCGCGCGGCGCGAAGCGCCGATAGAGCGCACATGGCGATTGTCGGAAATCGTGCGATCGGCGGTCCCGCGCAGTCGAGACGGAATCGATCCCGCCACTCGCACATTTCAGGGATTGCGTCTTCTGGTCAATGACGAACTGGGGCAGTTGCGGCGTGTTTTAGATGCGGCCGAGCGTTTGTTGCGACCAGGGGGACGTTTGGCTGTGGTGTCGTTTCACTCGTTGGAAGACCGCATCGTGAAAACATTTTTTCGCGAGCGGGCAGGGCAAGTCGCAGAACCGTCTCGTCATTGTCCGGCGCCGTTGCGCCCTTTGCGTCAAGAACCGACGTTGCGCCTGATTCATCGCAGACCAATCACCCCGAGCGCCGCCGAAACGGCGGCCAATCCGCGAGCGCGTTCGGCGCGGTTGCGGGTTGCCGAACGAACAGCGGCGGTGCGAACAGCGGCGGTTGTGGGGGCGAATGTTTTATGGGCGGCAGACGGTTTATTGCCGAATGAGGAGACCGAGTGATGCGTAAATCAATTTTATTCTGGCTCGGCCTAATTACGATCGCCGGCGGCATGGTGTTCAACACCAGTTATCGCGTTCAGGGACTGGAAGAGCAATTGGCGGTTCTCAAACGGAAGATCACAAGCGAACACGAAGCAATTCAGGTTTTGAAGGCGGAATGGAGCTTTTTGAACGAACCCACTCGACTGGAGCAATTGGTTGGTCAACATTTGCCGTTGCGTCTGACCGGAAATTATCAATTTGCCGCGATCGACGCCATTCCGATGCGTCCGTTGGATGAAAATGGGCGACCCGTGATGGTGCGTAATGTGCAGCCTGCGCCGGGCGGGCCGGGAGTAGGTTGTGTGAACGGGAAACCATCCCGCTCTCAAACCACGACGCCTCAGGTTGGAGCGCGTTCAAATGCGGCCTCCGGCGCATCAGCGGGGGGAGCCGGCTCAACGGCGGGATGTCCTTCTGCTCCGGTTGTGGCGTCATCGGCTGCGGCGACGAAATCCGGCGCTGCGTCTTCTACTACTGTTGCAACGGCGGCAGGCGCCGCTGGATCCAGGCGCGGCAATGTTGCTGCGGTTTCAACGCCCGCTTTGCCGCGCCCCGTTGTGGTCGGTGTTGGCAGCCCGTTTAATTTGGCGGCTTCACGTGCGGCCAATCTGGTAAACCCGGCCGTGGTGCCTCCGGGCAATGGTCCAGCAACGCCGAGGCCTGTTATTACTGCGCCGCGCACGGGACATAATTATTCTGCATCGAATATTGCTTCTCACGGCGTCGCGCCGAATTCTCATGGCGCCGCGTCATCCGGTGGAGTCCGGTCATCTTCAACCTCAGTGAATGTTCGAGCCGGCGGCGCGTCGCAGACTGCTCGGTCATCGGGAGGCGATGTGACTTCTTCCGCCACACGTTCAGTGACAACGGGAGGGCGTCCGACGATGGAAGCGCGTCCGATTGATTTGCTGCGCACGAATGATCGTCGTTTACCCGACCAAACGGCTGCGCCCTCGACTTCTGGGGATCAAATGGGAGTGTTTGTGAATCGACAAGCGGGAGGGACGCGATGACCGATTTTCCAACGACATCCGGTCTTTCCACGCCTCACATTGCTTCGGGCGCGAAGACCAACCTCACTTTGTCCGATTTTTCCGTGCCTGAGTCCGACTTGTCGATTCCTGCGTTTCCTCAGACTGCTGGAAGAATTGCCCAAGAGAAGGCGATTCAAAACGATTCTATGGCGGAGGCCGAGATCGAGTCCGATTTTGCCGATGCAACAACCTCAACAAGCGCAACAAGCGCAACTTCGACTTCGACCAAAAAAGTCGAAAGAGAGCCTTTACAAGAAAAATCATCTCTCGGATTGGACGCTTTGCAATGGCATCGTCCGGGCATCGACCCGTCGAACGGCGACATAGCGCGATTGAACGAAGCCGTCGAGCGTGGTCGCAACCGTTTGGTTTTAGTGGCGTTGGGTGTTGTTTTATGCTTTTTCGTGATTTGCCTGCGCCTGGTCGAGGTGACGGTGATTCGCGGCGGCGGCGACACAATTCATAGCGGTGGTCCGGCTGGAGGTTTGTCCGCCAACAATGGTCGCGCGGATATTGTTGACCGCAACGGCGTTCAGTTGGCGACGTCTTTGGCGACGCAATCGCTCTACGCCGACCCCAAGCTGGTGCTGGACGCCAAAGACGCTGCGCGTAAGCTGGTCAGCGTTCTTGGAGACCTGGAATATGACGAAGTTTACGAGAAGTTAAACGATAACAAACGCTTCGTCTGGATCAAACGCAACCTTACGCCTCGTCAACATTATGCGGTTCATCGTCTGGGATTGCCGGGATTGATGTTCCAAAAAGAAGAGCGTCGTTTCTATCCTCAAGGGCCTCTGACGTCGCATGTCGTAGGCTATAGCGGCATTGACAACAACGGCCTGGCGGGGCTGGAGCAGTCTTTCGACAAGACGCTGCGGACACAAAGCACGCCGTTGCAAACAGCGCTTGACGTGCGGGTGCAGCACATCTTGCGGCGAGAAATTCTGGCGGCGATCGATGAATTTCACGCGATTGGCGGCGCAGGGGTGGTCTCCGACGTCAACACCGGCGAAGTGTTGGCCATGGTCTCTCTGCCTGATTTTAGTCCTCAATCTCCCGGCGATTCAGAATCAGAAGCGCGATTCAATCGCAACACGCTCGGCGTGTATGAGATGGGATCGACTTTTAAGATTTTCAATTCGGCGATGAGCTTGGATTCGGGAAAAATCCGGATTTCCGATAGCTTCGACGCCATGCATAATATCCATATCGGACGCTTCACCATTAAGGACCTCCATCCATTGAACCGCATGGCGACGGTGGCGGAAATTTTTCTGCACTCGTCGAACCTAGGGTCTGTGCGCATGGCTCAAATTATTGGGGTCACTGCGCAGAAAGCCTTCATGGCCAAGATGGGGTTTCTTAAACGCTCCACCATCGAACTGCCGGAATTGGCGAGACCGTTAGCGCCCAATCCTTGGCGTGAAGTCAACTTGATGACCATTTCTTTCGGTCACGGCATTTCGGTCAGCCCAATTCACCTCGTAACGGCGGCGTCGGCGGTAATTAATGGGGGAATTATGAGGCCATCCACCATCCTCAAGTATTCTCCCGCAGAGCACAAAGAATTGGGGGGAGAACGAGTGGTTTCGTTCCAAACTTCACAATTATTACGCAAAATGTTTCGACTGGTGGTGACGGAAGGAACCGGAAAATCGGCTAATGTTCCAGGCTTGTTAGTGGGAGGAAAGACGGGAACCGCCGACAAACAACGTGGACGTCATTATGCGCAAAACGCGCGGTTGTCGTCGTTTCTTGGAGTGTTTCCGATTCATGATCCGCATTATCTGGTGCTGATTATGATCGACGAACCCAAAGCCACCGCAAAAACCTATGGTTTCGCCACCGGCGGTTGGGTTGCCGCGCCGGCGGTTGGGCGCGTGATCAAACAGATCGGTCCGTTGCTTGGGGTTCCGACAGTGGATGAAAGTCGTCCGGACATCCGACAAATGGTGGAGATCGACTATCGCATGCCCAGCAGCCCTGTTTCTTCCGTGGCTCCAGGAACAGCGCCGACAACTGTTGCGCCGCCTCTTCCTGTTGCGGCGCCCTCCAATGCCGCGCCTCATCTGACGCCGGTTTCGACGCGCGTGTCTCCCATTGCCGCGCGTGTTGCGCCGCACGCTTCGTCCACCACGCCTCCTGCTCTCACGACTCCTGTCCTGGCGTCACCCGATTCGGCGTCTCAACCGCCGGTTTCTCCCACTCACACGACGGTTCGCCCCGATGGCCGCTGAGAACGCTTTCCCGGAACCGGAAAACGCTAACCCGTCTCTGAACGCCCCTCGCGCATTGTGGCCGCGCGGCCCGATTGTCACCGGCCTCACCGCCGATTCGCGCGCCGTGCAACCAGGTGGGTTATTCGCGGCTTTTCCTGGGCATAGGTCTGACGGTCGAGCCTATATTGGTCAAGCCATTGCTCATGGCGCAACGGTTATTCTCGCTCCGACCGGCTCTCGTTTGCCCGCGAATGTTCCGGTTCACGGCGATGTGATTTTGATCGAAGACGAACAGCCTCGACGGCGGTTTGCGCAATTTGCCGCGTATTTCCACGGCATGAAACAGCCTGCGGTCATTGCCGCCGTTACCGGAACCAATGGAAAAACCTCCACCGTGCAATTTGCGCGGCAAATTTGGGAAGGCATGGGACGACGCGCGGCGGCGTTGGGGACATTGGGACTGACGGCGCCTTGCATGTCGTCATCATCGCCTTTGGAGGCTCCGCCCGCGCGCGCCGGTCAAAAACTTTCGATGACCACGCCGGATCCCGTGGCGCTGCATCAAGAACTGGCGGTTTTGGCGGACGCCGGAATCCAGCGTTTGGCGATGGAGGCTTCCAGCCATGGATTGGACCAACATCGCTTGGACGGCGTGCGGATTACGGCGGCTGGATTCACCAATCTGTCGTTGGATCACTTGGATTACCACGGCTCGATGGACGCCTATTTTGCCGCGAAAGCGCGACTATTCGAACAGGTGCTGGAAGCGAGCGGCGCAGCGGTGTTGAACGCCGACGCTCCAGAGTACCCCCCCTTGGCGGCGCTGTGCGCGCGTCGTGGAATACGAGTCATTCCTTATGGAGAACGCGCGGCGGCGGGAGATCATGTAACTGTTTATTCTTCTCCGAGCGGCGCGGTGTCGAAAGGGTGTGGTGGAAACGACGCTATACGGGTTTTGAGCGTCACGCCTCTGCCGCATGGTCAGCGTCTGAATTTGAATGTTCTTGGACGACGTCTTGAAGCGACGTTGCCCTTGGTCGGTCGGTTCCAAGCTTGGAACGCGCTGTGCGCTCTGGGATTGGTTCTGGCGAGCGGCTATGGCGACGCCGGAGAAATCGATGACGCAACCGGGCTTTTGTCTGAGCTGAGGGGGGTTCCGGGACGTATGCAAGAGGTTGCGCGTCACCCTTCGGGCGCGCCCGTTTTCGTTGATTACGCACATACGCCTGATGCTTTGTCTACGGTGCTGACGGCTTTGCGGCCTCACGCTGAGGGACGGTTGATCGTGGTGTTCGGATGTGGCGGTGATAGAGATCGCAGCAAACGGCCCATTATGGGGGAGATCGCGCGACGCCTGGCGGATCGTGTGGTTGTAACCGATGACAATCCGCGTTCTGAAGAGCCTGCGGAGATTCGTCGGGCGATTATGGATGGATGTCCCGAAGCTTTGGAGATCGGCGATCGCGCAGAAGCGATTTACGCGGCGGTTCGCGATTTAAAAGCCGGAGATCTGCTGGTCATCGCCGGGAAAGGCCATGAGCAAGGGCAGATATTCGGCATGGAAGTGCGACCGTTTGATGATGCGGCGATCGCGTATGCGGCGGTCTCGGAGATCGTCGACGACAGACACAACAAACAAACGCAACCAAAAACCGGGGCGGGGACAAAGACCCAATGATGAAAATGGAACCCAAAGGGTCGGCCTTATGGACCGCAGCGGATGCGGCGGCGGCGACGCGCGGTCGGACCACAGCTTTGTGGCGCGCCGGCGGCGTTTCGATCGACACCCGGTCTTTGGCGCCGGGGGATTTGTTTGTGGCTATTCGCGGCGATCATTTTGACGGCCACGCTTTTTTGCGGCAAGCGGCCGACGCCGGCGCCGCAGCGGCGTGCGTGTCTTATGTTCCGCAAAACGCGCCGGTTGGGTTGCCGTTGTTGGTGGTTGAAGACACTTTCTCAGCGTTGCGCGATTTGGGACACACCGCCCGTCTGCGTTCGCGAGCGCAGGTCATCGCGGTGACCGGCTCGGTGGGCAAGACCAGCGCCAAGGAAACGCTTCGATTGTGTCTAAACGCGACCGGCAAAGGGGTTCACGCCACCGTCGGCAATCTGAACAATCACCTCGGAGCGCCATTGAGTTTGGCGCGCATGCCTGCCGATTGCGCCTATGGCGTGTTCGAACTGGGGATGAATCACGCAGGAGAGATTGCGCCGTTATCACGACAAGTGCGGCCGGACGTGGCGATCATCACCAATGTTGAAGCTGCGCATCTGGAGTTTTTTCCTTCCGTAGAAGCAATAGCCGACGCTAAGGCGGAAATCTTTCAAGGCATGAGTCCGAACGGCGTGGCGATTCTAAATCGCGACAATCCGCAGTTTGGTCGTTTGCTGGCTGCGGCTCGAACGCAGGGACTGAGTCGCATTCTCAGTTTCGGTTGTCATCCGGACTCCGACGCGCGCCTCGTCGCGCACTCGGTTGAGTCTTTTGCGTCCTCGGAAGCAGGTGGAAGAGCGCCGGGCGGCTTGGCGACGGTGACGATCGCAGGCGCGTCCTTAACCTACCGGATCGGCGCTCCCGGTCGTCATTGGGCGATCAACAGTTTGTCGGTGTTGTTGGCGATTTGGGCTTTGGGCGGCGATTGCGCCGTCGCAGCTCAAGCTTTGGAGCGCATGACGCCGATCAAGGGACGGGGGGCGCATCGTCACATCGCCTTCGGCGACGGCGTATTGCTGATCGATGAAAGCTATAACGCCAGCCCGGCGTCAATGCGGGCGGCGTTTGAAGTTTTGTCTCAGTTCCAACCGAAAGGCGGCGGACGCCGTGTCGCCATTTTGGGAGACATGAGGGAACTCGGCGAGCGTTCGGATGAATTCCACGCCGCTTTGGTCGAGCCGCTCTTGAGCGCAAGCATCGACGTGATTCATTGCTGCGGTCGGCACATGCGGCGCTTGCACGAAGCTCTGCCGATGGAACGACGCGGCTTGTTTGCTGAAGACAGCGCGTCTTTGGCTTCAAAAGTGGCGGCTGAAATTCGGGAAGGCGACGTGGCGTTGGTTAAAGGTTCGGCGGGCAGTCGTATGAACCTTGTGATTGAAGCGCTCAACGCTTTAGAGAGCGAACAAGGTTACGAAGCCGAATGTGGGCGTGTGGAGCAATCACATAAAACATCATCGGCGGCTTCGGCTTTAATCTCGTCCGCCACAGGATTTGCGACCGATTTATCCAACAGCCTTTCGGCGGCTTTGACCGCCGCAGCCGTTTAACGCGGAGGAGCCTAACATCCATGCTATACAATCTGCTCTTTCCGCTTGCCGAAGACGTCAGCAGCATTTTCAATTTGTTCAAGTACATTACGTTCCGCACCGGCGGCGCGATGATCACATCTTTGGTGATCAGCTTCGTACTGGGCCCGCGTCTGATCCGTTGGCTGAAGCGCAAGCAAGGCGAAGGCCAACCAATTCGCACTGATGGTCCTGAGAGTCATTTCAAGAAGAAAGGCACGCCCACGATGGGCGGACTGATGATCTTGATCGCGGTGATCGTCAGCACTTTGTTGTGGGTCGACTTGACCAACGGCTATACCTGGATCGTGATGTTGGTGACGGTTGGGTTCGGACTTGTCGGGTTCGGCGATGATTATTTGAAGCTCACCAAGCGCAATCCCAAGGGGCTATCCGGGAGGCTGAAATTAGTCGCTCAAGTGTCGATCTCGGGCGTGGCGGCTTTGTTGATTATGTTCATTACCTCCGATTTGAAGCCGACGGGACTTCCCACAGGATTGGCTGTGCCGTTGTTTAAGGATGCGCTGATTCCTCTGGGAATCCTGTTCGCGCCATTCGTCGTGTTTGTGATGGTCGGAGCTTCGAACGCAGTCAACCTCACCGATGGTCTGGATGGATTGGCGATCGTGCCGGTGATGATCGCTGCGGGATGTTTCGGTTTGATTTCTTATCTGGTCGGCAACGTCATTTTCGCCACCTACTTGCAGATTCATCATGTCCCCGGGGCCGGCGAGCTATCGGTGTTCTGCGGCGCGCTGGTTGGAGCAAGTCTGGGCTTTCTTTGGTTCAACGCGCCTCCGGCGATGGTGTTTATGGGCGATACGGGCTCTTTGTCGGTTGGGGGCGCGCTGGGAAGCATTGCGGTTATCACCAAGCATGAATTGGTTTTGGTCATCATTGGCGGACTATTCGTTTTAGAAACCGTTTCAGTCATTGTGCAGGTTGCTTCTTTTAAGCTGACCGGCAAACGAGTTTTCCGTATGGCTCCGTTGCACCATCACTTCGAGAAGAAAGGTTGGGCCGAGCCCACTGTGGTTATTCGGTTTTGGATCATTGCGTCGATTTTGGCGCTGGTCGGCCTGTCCACGCTGAAGTTGCGGTAATCAAATGATTAAATTGTCTCTTCAAACCAATCGGCCTTACGCGGTGATGGGGCTCGGAAAATCGGGCCTTGCGACGGCGACGGAGCTTCTAAAAACCGGCGTCGCCGTGTGGGCTTGGGATGATAACGCCGATCGACGCGCTGTCGCCGCTGCGGCGGGAGCTTCTTTGCGTGATCTGACGACCTGTCGGTTTGAAGAGGTCGGCGCGCTCGTTTTGTCGCCGGGAATTCCGCACACCTATCCCGCGCCTCATCCAGTTGCGGCGCGGGCGCGATTGGCGGGCGTTCCGATCATCGGCGACGTCGAATTGCTCGGGCGGGCGCAGCCGGAAGCGCGTTATTTGGGAATTACCGGCTCGAACGGCAAATCGACCACCACCGCCTTGGCCGGACATATTTTGACTGTTTGCGGACGTCCTGTAGGGATCGGCGGGAATCTCGGCACGCCGGTTTTGACCTTGCCCGCATTGGGGCGAGACGGTTGTTACGTTCTTGAATTGTCTTCTTATCAGCTAGAGCTGACTTTTTCGATAGCCTACGACGTCGCGGTTTTGTTGAACATCACGCCGGATCATCTTGATCGTCATGGCGGAATGGACGGCTATATTCACGCGAAAACATTGATGTTTTCGACGCGGCGAGAGACTTCAAGCGTCTCGGCTCCGCAAACGGCGGTGATCGGCGTTGATGACGCCCATTGTCGCGCTATTGCCTCGCGTTTGGCGAACGAGGGATGGCGGGTGATTCCGATCTCGGCGGAAGGTCCGGTCGTTGGCGGCGTCTACGTTCATGAGGGGCGGCTTATCGATGAGACGCTCGGCGGCGCCGGAGAAGTCATGGATTTGTCCGGCGTGTCATCTTTGGTCGGGAAGCATAACGGACAGAACGCCGCTGCAGCTTATGCGGCGACCCGCGCCTTAGGGGTGACGCCGGAAGAAATTGCTTGCGCCATGCGTAGTTTTCCAGGCTTGGCGCATCGGCAACAATTAATCGCCGAAATCGACAACGTCCGATTCATCAACGACAGCAAAGCAACCAACGCCGACGCGGCGGCCAAAGCCTTGACTTGCTATGACGACATTTATTGGATTCTTGGCGGCAAGCCAAAAGAAGGAGGGCTCGACGGGTTGGAGCCCTTTATGTCGCATGTTCGAGAGGCGTTCTTAATCGGCGTCGCGTCAGACGCTTTTGCCGCGTGGCTTGAACGACGGGCGCCTGGAGTGGTTTTCCACCGATGCGAGGTTTTGACGACGGCTGTGACGCAAGCGGCGATGGCGGCGCAACGCGCCGCGCAAACCGCAATGCGGCGCCCGGTGGTGTTGTTATCACCCGCATGCGCGTCCTTCGATCAATTCACCGATTTTGAGGCGCGCGGCGCGGCGTTCATTGCAGCAACCGAATCCTGGGCGACGCTTCAAGCAACGCCAACGATTCAAACGACGTCGTCTGTCATCGACGCCGAAACGGGAGGTTGCTGATCATGAACATGACATTTGATCGCACGGATCACTCGATTGTCGGTCGGTGGTGGTGGACAATCGATCGTTGGCTGCTCGGCGCTTTGGGGTTGTTGATTATATTTGGAACTGAGTTGATCGCCGCAGCGAGTCCGGCGGTGGCCGAACGCATTGGATTGAGCACATATTATTTTCTACAGCACCATATTTTGACGTTGGTTCCGACACTGGCGATCGTGTTCGGAGTTTCGCTGATGGCGCCGCGCAATGTTCGACGTTTGGCGTTGATAGTGTTTTTAGCTTCTTTGCTGATGGTCGCAATGACTCCTTTCGTCGGCATGGAGATCAAAGGCGCCCGACGTTGGATACACTTTCCGGGACTCTCATTGCAGCCGTCCGAGTTCGTAAAACCTGCTTTCGCCGTGGTGGCGGCTTGGTTGTTTTCTTTACAGAAGACGTGTCGCGGTTTTCCAGGCACGCCGGTCTCGATTGGGCTTTACGCCGTGGTGGTGGCTCTGTTGATGCGTCAACCGGACCTGGGCATGACGGTGGTGGTGTCCGCCGTGTGGTTCACCCAGTTCTTCTTGGCTGGACTGAATGTTCTGCTGGTGGTGTTTTTGGCGATGGCGGGGGTCGTCGGGTTGGTCGGCGCTTATTTCATGTTCCCACACGTCACCAGCCGCATCGATCGTTTTCTTTATCCTAATGCGGGGAATCCAGGAACTCTTGGCGACAATTACCAAGTCGCGCGCGCGATGGAGGCGTTCTCTAATGGCGGCGTGTTTGGCGTTGGTCCCGGTCAAGGCGCCGTTAAATTGACCATTCCCGACTCTCACGCCGACTTCGTGTTCGCCGTTGCAGGCGAAGAGCTTGGTTTGCTGTGGTGCGTGGCCTTGGTCTGTTTGTTCGCCTTCATCGTGTTGCGTGGTTTTTCTCAGGCGCTAAAGGACGATAACTACTTCATTTTGTTGGCGACCGGAGGACTGCTCACTCAGTTTGGCCTTCAAGCGATCATTAACATGGCGTCAACCTTGCATCTCATGCCAACCAAGGGCATGACCTTGCCGTTCGTCAGTTATGGCGGCTCTTCACTGTTCGCTTTGGGGTTCAGCATGGGAATGGTGCTGGCTTTTACCCGTCATCGCTATGGAGGAGAAGCCGTATGAGTTCGATGACAGCGTCCTCCTTACACTACGTCGCGTCTTCTTTGGAGCCGATCGTTCTGGCGGCGGGAGGCACCGGCGGCCATATGTTTCCGGCTGAAGCGCTGGCGCGTGAGCTGTTGACGCGGGGACAAAAAGTGGCGTTAATTACAGATCGACGCGGTGGCGCTTTTGGAGAACAATTGCCTGAAGTCACCGTACATCGCATTCGCGCTGCGACCATCGCGCCTGGATGGGTTGCAAAAGCGCGGATGACGGCGGACATTTTGCGCGGCTATTTTCAGGCGCATACCCTGCTGCGTTCTCTGAGGCCTGCGGCGGTGATTGGGTTTGGCGGTTATCCGTCGGTTCCGACGGTGTGGGCCGCACAAACCGCCGGATTGCCCGTGATGCTGCATGAGCAAAACGCGGTTCTTGGTCGCGCCAACCGTATGTTGATCGGGCGGGCGGATGTCTTGGCTGGAGCGTTTCCGGAGATCGCGCGGTTGCGCCCCGCTGACCGCGCCAAACTAATTCACACCGGCAATCCTGTTCGTCCGGATTTTGCGGATTTTCGTCGCCGCGAAGGCGCTTGCGACAAGCAGGCGGAAGAGAAGTTCGTCGTCGATCCTGAAGGTCCGTTGAGGATTCTCATTTTGGGCGGCAGCCAAGGCGCCCGGATTCTGAGTGAGATTGCTCCGGCGGCCATGGCGCGTCTTCCGATCGGCTTGCGGCGTCGGTTAAAGATCAGTCAGCAATGCCGTCCGGAAGACCTGGAATCGGCAGGAAACATCTACGCTCAGGCGGGGATGAGCGACCAAGTGGAGCTTTCGCCGTTTTTCCGCGATGTTCCGGCTCGTTTGGCGGCGTGTCATCTGGCGATTTGTCGGGCAGGAGCCTCAACAATCGCCGAGTTGACGGCAATCGGTCGTCCGAGCCTTTTGGTTCCATATCCTTATGCGATGGACGATCATCAAACCGCCAACGCTCGCGCTTTGGAGGCCGGCGGCGGAGGTTGGTTGATTCCGCAAGAAACATTCTCCGCTGCCTCTTTGGCGGCGCGACTGGAAATTCTCTTCGGCGACTCAATGTTGCTCGCGCAAGCGGCGGCGGCGGCGCGCGCGCAAGGGACCGCTGAGGCCGCAGCGCGTTTGGCCGACGCAGTTTTGAGCTTGGCGGCTGGAAATCCCATCGAAAACCTCGCCATCGAAAACCTCGCCGCCGCCGATCGAGTGTCTTCTCTTCTTCCCGACAACCGGACTCTGGACGCCGCGAGCGCCCGTCCTTCAACTTCGGAGAGCGCGGCATGAAAAATTTATCTCTGACCATTGGAACCATGCACTTCGTCGGCGTCGGCGGCATCGGCATGAGCGGCATTGCTGAGGTTCTCAAAAACCTTGGGTATGACGTGCAGGGTTCGGATATTGCGGAAAACGCCAACGTCAAAAGGTTGCGGGCTCTGGGAATTCCGGTTTCGATCGGTCATAAAGCTGAAAATCTTGGAAAAGCGGCGGTCGTCGTCGTGTCTTCGGCGGTAAAGCGCGACAATCCCGAACTGGTCGCGGCGCGCGCGCATTTGATTCCGGTGGTGCGGCGCGCGGAAATGCTCGGCGAGCTTATGCGCTTGAAAATGTCGGTGGCGGTGGGCGGCACTCATGGAAAAACCACCACCACTTCAATGGTCGGAACTCTGTTGGAGCAAGCCGGTTTGGATCCAACAGTGATCAATGGCGGCATTATTAACGCTTACGGCACCAACACGCGGCTCGGCGGCGGCGAGTGGATGGTGGTTGAGGCGGACGAGTCCGATGGATCGTTCCTGAAGTTGCCGGCAACCATCGCCATCGTCACCAACATTGATCCCGAGCACATGGATCACTATGGAAGTTTCGATCGCGTGCGTGAGGCGTTCGATAATTTCGTTCAAAATATTCCGTTCTATGGCTTTGCGGCGTTGTGCTTAGACCATCAAGAAGTTCAGGCGATGATTCCCCGCGTTCCTGATCGTCGTTTGGTCACTTACGGTTTCGCCGCGCAGGCGGATGTGCGGGGGCTGAATGTTGAGTTGGGACCAGAAGGCGCGCGATTCGATGTTTCGATCAGTTATCGCGCCGGAACTCGGGCGGCTCTGCCGCAGCCGATTCAGATCACCGACGTGCATTTACCCATGTATGGCCGGCACAATGTTCAGAACGCTCTGGCTTCGATCTCGGTCGGCTACGAAATGGGGTTGTCCGGCGAGGTGATGAAAAAGGCTCTGTCTGGATTTGGCGGCGTCAAGCGTCGTTTCACCCGCACCGGCGTCTCTAACGGAATCACTGTGATCGACGATTACGGCCATCATCCGGTGGAAATCGGCGCCGTGTTGAGCGCCGCCCGCACAGCCACGCGCGGTCGAGTAATCGCCGTGGTTCAGCCGCACCGTTACACGCGCTTGCACAGTTTGTTTGAAGAGTTTTGCTCGTGCTTCAACGACGCCGACGCCGTGGTGGTCGCCGACGTTTATCCGGCGGGTGAAGCGCCGATTCCCGGCGTCGATCGCGACGCTTTGGTGCAGGGATTGCGGATGCGCGGTCATCGCATGGCGCTTCCCTTGGCCGGATCGGAGCAATTGGCCGAGCAAATTCGCGGTATGGCGCAACCCGGAGATTTGGTGGTGTGTCTGGGAGCGGGATCAATCAGCGCTTGGGCCAACGCGCTGCCCGCCGAGCTGGATCGCGCTTTCGAAGCCGCAGGGAGAACCGGACAATGACCATGCTTTTGCAAACTGCAACGGTTATGTCCGAGAATAACGCTCATTTGATCGATCGATTGCCTCCGGCGCGCGGGCGTTTGAGCGCTGAAGCGCCTTTGGCCGCTTTGACATGGTTTCGGGTCGGCGGACCGGCGGAGGTGTTGTTTCGTCCGGTCGATGTTGAAGACCTCAGCGGTTTTTTAGCGAAATTGCCGGAAGAAATTCCCGTCACCGTGATCGGCGTCGCTTCGAATCTGCTGATCCGCGACGGCGGCGTTTCTGGCGTGTTGATTCGTCTGGGGGGAAGCTTCGCCTCGACTGCGGTGGATGTTGAAACTCACAGAATTACAGTTGGCGCCGGAGCCTTGGACCGCACTGTGGCGTTGGCCGCCCGCGACGCCGAGATCGCCGGACTGGAATTTCTTTCCGGCATTCCGGGAACCATCGGCGGAGCTTTGCGCATGAATGCAGGCGCTTATGGCCGCGAAATGGTCGATGTGTTGATCGAAGTCGAAGCGGTGGATCGGCGCGGGTGCGTTCATCGGATTCCAGCGGCGGAACTGAAGTTGACTTATCGTCATTGCGACGCTCCGGCGGACTGGATTTTCACGCGGGCCGTTTTGCAGGGGAGCCCCGGAAACGCTTTGGACATTGGGCGCAAAATCACCGAGATCGATGAGACGCGGGCCGCAAGTCAACCCGTTCGCGCGCGCACGGGAGGATCAACCTTCGCCAATCCCCCTGGTGGAGCCAAAGCCTGGGAATTGATTGATCGCGCCGGATGTCGTGGTTTGCGGCGCGGAGACGCTCAGATATCAGAAAAACATTGCAATTTTTTGCTGAATCTGGGGCAGGCGACCGCGCGAGACTTAGAGGCGTTGGGTGAGGAAGTGCGCTGGCGGGTATTTGAGACCTCCGGCGTGCGTTTGGAGTGGGAAATTCGTCGGATTGGACGTTCCTCGGCCTCGAATCTTGATAGAACCATCCTCAACAATACAGGAGAACCGTCATGAGCCGACACGTTGCAGTCTTGATGGGAGGATGGTCCGCTGAGCGCGCAGTCTCATTGGCCAGCGGAGCGGAGGTTGCCAAGGCTCTGGCCGAATGCGGCCATCGCGTGACGATGATTGATGTTCGGCGCGACCTCTCCAGTTTATTGGCGGCTTTGACTCCGAAACCGGACGTGGTGTTCAACGCTCTGCATGGACGTGGCGGAGAAGACGGCTGCGTGCAGGCGGTTTTGGAGTTTCTTGGCGTTCCTTATTCTCACTCCGGAGTTTTGGCTTCGGCGGTGGCGATGGACAAGCCGATGACCAAGCAGGTGTTGGCTGCCGTCGGCGTGCCTTCGCCGCGCGGCGTCGTGCTGCGTCGCGAAGAGGTCGGCACGTGTCATCCTCTGCCGCCTCCATACATCGTAAAGCCTGTCGACGAAGGGTCGACAGTGGGCGTGACCTTGGTTGAGGTGGGCGATTCGCCGTTCCTAAACGCCGATCAATGGACCTTCGGCGAGCGCGTGATGGTGGAAGCTTTCATTCCCGGTCGCGAATTGACCGTCGGCGTCATGGACGATCGGGCTTTGGCGGTGACGGAAATTCGCTTTTCCGGCGGATTGTTCGATTTCACCGCCAAATACACCGCAGGTCACGCACATCATGTCATTCCGGCTCCCTTGCCGGTCGAAGTCTATTCCGAAGCGCAGCGTCTGGCGGTGTTGGCGCACCGCACGTTAGGCTGTCGCGGCGTTAGCCGCAGCGATTTCCGCTATGACGACTCTCGTCCCGGCGTCGAAGGGTTGTTCTTCTTGGAGATCAACACGCAACCCGGAATGACTCCATTGTCTTTGGTGCCCGAACAAGCGGCGCATGTCGGCGTCTCATATCATGAGCTGGTGAACTGGATCGTGGAGCACGCGGTATGTCCCGCTTAAAGCCCAACACGGACATGGGCGGCGTGGATTATCAAGCGCGCCACGCCATGGCTCACGCGGCGGCCCGCGCCAATCGCCGTCGCGCCATGCCGCGTTGGTTGGAACTGACACATCGTTATGGCGTCCGCGTTGGTCTCAGCGCGGCCTCGCTCGGTAGCTTGCTGTGGCTCTGGCAAGCCGGGTGGATTTCTTCCGGCGTGGAGAACGTCCGCAACGGTTTTTTTGGTTTTACAGCGCAAATTGGTTTTGCAATCAACGATGTGTTGGTCGAAGGACGGGTCGAGTCAGGCAAGGAAATGTTGTTGCGCTCGCTGCGGGTGCGACGCGGCGATCCGATCTTGGAGTTCAGCCCGACGCAAGCGCGCGCCGAATTGGAGCGTCTGCCTTGGGTGGCCGAAGCTGCGGTGGAGCGGCGTTTGCCCGACACCATCTTTATTCGAATTACGGAACGTCAGCCTATGGCGCTGTGGCAACACGACCGTAAGCTGGTGGTGATCGATCGCAATGGTTCCGTGTTGTCGGATCAACAGATCGATCACTTTACACGCCTGTTGATCGTGGTTGGTCCGGACGCTCCGGCGCGAACTCCCGGCCTGCTGACGCAACTGAAACTGGCTCCGAACATCGCCAAGCGCGTCGAAGCCGCCGTGTGGGTGGGGGGGCGACGCTGGGATTTGCGGCTCGACAACGGAATCGATGTTCGTTTGCCCGAAGCCGACATTGTTCGCGCGTTGCAAGTTCTGGAAGATTTGGTGGGAACAAAGTCTTTGTTGGATCGCGACGTGGTTGCCGTGGATCTACGCTTGCCCGATCGTTTGATCGTGCAAACCAGCGCAGAATCCGCACAAAAACGGCGTCCTCCGGAAAAACCGGGAAGTAATAAGACATAAAAAAAGATGCGGAAGATTTTGTCGGCCAAAATCGCAAGGAAGCCGAAGCGCGTAGACCAATCCAGAACAATGGGGCGTTTATGGAAACAAGAGGACCAAAAGCTTCGGGCGAAAATAACGGAGCAAGAAGAAGACAACAAGGTCGAGGTTTGCCGAAAGACGAGGATCTATGGGGAGGGCTTCCCGTCGCAAGCGACGATCAAAACAACAGAGCGCGTTATTTGAAATTGCGAATGAAAGAACGGAGACGGCGAGTATGGGCATGATGACCTACAACGGCGGAAAAAAAACTCGGAAAGCGTTGCGCGGTGGGGTCATCGCGGCCCTCGACATTGGATCGACCAAAGTTTGCTGCTTCATCGCGCGTGTGGATGACGCAGGCGGCGTCCAGGTGATCGGCGTTGGTCACCAAAGCTCTTTGGGCGTCAAGGCCGGCGCTATCATCAATATGGAGGGCGCTGAGACGGCAATCTCCAACGCAGTTCACGCCGCAGAACAAATGGCGGGAGAAACGATTCGCAGCGTAGTGGTCAATGTGTCGGGCGGCCAGCCGACGGCGCAGAGCGTCTTCGTCGAAGCGCCCGTGATGGAGCGTGAAGTTACAGAACTGGATTTGCGGCGCGCCATAAACCAAAGCCGCATTCAGTACATCAATGAAGAATCCGAACTGATCCACGCGATTCCCACAGGATTCGTGCTTGATGGAAACCGAGGCATTCGCGATCCACGCGGTATGTTCGGCGAAAAGTTGGGCGTGCAGGTCATGCTGATCTCCGCCGGAGCCGGAGCGGTGCGCAACATCAAAACTTGCGTGAGCCGTTGTCACATCGACATTGAGTCGCATGTGGTCAGCGCTTATGCATCCGGTTTGGCGTGCTTGGTCGAAGACGAAACTCAGCTCGGCGTCACCTGCATCGATATGGGGGGCGGCGTCACAACGATATCGGTGTTTTTCGATGGAAATCTGATCTACATCGACAGCGTGCCGGTGGGGGGGGCTCATGTCACCAACGATATCGCTCGCGGCTTGACGACGCCGGTGGTTCACGCCGAACGGATGAAAACTCTTTATGGCAGCGCCATCGCCGGAACCTCTGATGAGCGCGAAGTGATTGATGTGCCCCAAATCGGCGAGGAAGACCGTGGACGCTCCAATCCTGTGCCCAAATCTCTGTTGGTCGGCATCATTCAACCGCGCTTGGAAGAAATCTTCGAATTGGTTCGTTGTCGCTTGGAGGAAAGCGGCATGGCCAAGCTCGCCGGACGTCGAGTGGTGCTTACCGGAGGCGCCAGTCAATTGCCCAATACGCGCGAGTTGGCTCAACTTGTTCTCGACAAGCAAGTGCGTCTCGGGCGTCCGACCAAGATTCGCGGCTTGGTCGAACTGACCGGCGGCCCCGCCTTTTCCACCGTTGCCGGTTTGTTGCTGCATGCTGCCCGGCATCCGATTGAAGCTCCGATTGCTGCGCCGGAGATGATCCATTCCGGCAACCTTTGGGGTCGAGTCGGAATGTGGCTTCGCGATTATTTATAACAAAAAAGATCAAAACAAGAGACAAACAAGAACATACAAGGAGAAAGCAAGAGGATTAAGCTGGAAACATGTGAAATTTTCCATAAACCTATGCTCAAAGCCCTTCACGTCCAAAATTTTCTATGGATATTCCTGTGAGTAAACATCCGAAAGAGTTGGACGCGCGATATCACGACTAGCCCAAAAACCATATAGGGTCTATGGAAGCCCGGTCAAAAATCGCAAGAGCTGTGAACGTGTGAACGGTGGAAGCAAAGCTATAGTCTTGCATCATCCATGATCGTGATGGAGACATTGCGGGATGTTAAGAGTAATAAGTCATAATTTTCGCCTCGTGTAAAGAGTTCGGTCGCATGAGTATTATGTCACAAAATAGTAAAGTCTCTGCGATCGCAGAGCATTCTATGCGAACGCAAACCCCTTAACGCGATGAGTGAGCATAATGCAGAAATACAACACGGCGCCAAAATAGAAATTAAAAGCATACAGACCAAAAAGCTAAAAAAAATCTCGTCTAAAACAGAGAATGCCGGACTTAGTCGATGCGGGTCGATTACTCCGGAACTCTAAATAAAGTGATAGCGGACGGTTGTTCAACGGCTTGTTCAAAAAACAACAAGGGGCTGAAATCCATTCGGCGTAGAGTCGAGAAGAACAGCCTCTAAGGTTTACGAGAGAGAGAGGGAGTTTATCATGATTAACGTGAGTCTGCCTAAGATCGAAACTGAACTGAAACCACGCATTACTGTTTTCGGCGTCGGCGGCGCAGGTGGAAACGCCGTCAACAACATGATTCGCTCCAATCTGGAAGGTGTTGATTTTGTCGTCGGCAATACCGACGCCCAGGCTCTGAACGGAAGTCTGGCGCAAAAACGCCTACAACTCGGCACAACGATCACCCGAGGCTTGGGAGCGGGATCGCGCCCGGATATTGGTCGCGCCGCCGCTGAAGAGCAAATTGATGAAATCATCACTTTTCTCGACGGCGCCAACATGGTGTTCATCACCGCAGGCATGGGGGGCGGAACCGGCACCGGCGCCGCGCCGGTGATCGCGCGCGCAGCGCGGGAGCGCGGAATTTTGACTGTTGGCGTGGTGACGAAACCTTTCCATTTCGAAGGGGCTCACCGGATGCGGTTGGCGGAATCCGGCATTGCCGACTTACAACAATATGTTGATACGTTAATTGTTATTCCGAACCAAAATCTCTTTCGCATCGCTAATGAGAAAACGACCTTCGCCGACGCCTTCAAAATGGCCGATGACGTGCTGCACTCGGGCGTGCGCGGCGTGACCGACTTGATGGTGATGCCCGGTTTGATCAATCTCGATTTCGCCGATATCCGCTCAGTGATGACCGAGATGGGTAAGGCAATGATGGGCACCGGCGAGGCTACGGGAGATCGACGAGCTATTGAAGCTGCTGAAGCCGCCATTTCCAATCCGTTGCTCGATGATGTGTCGATGAAGGGCGCGCGCGGCGTTCTGATCAACATCACGGGCGGTTACGACATGACCCTCTTCGAGGTCGATGAAGCCGCCAACCGCATTCGCGATGAAGTCGATCCCGAAGCCAACATCATCTTCGGCTCCACCTTCGACAGTTCGCTTGACGGCACCATGCGCGTGTCTGTGGTGGCCACAGGCATAGACGCCTGTTCGGCAACTCGTCCGTCCGCCTCCAACGCCGTTGGCGTTGCGTCGAACGCCGCTTTCTCGTTAACGGGAGGGGATCGCGGCAAACCGCGTGTCGACTCTTCCGCGCCGACAGCGCAAATGCGCGCCGACTATCATGCTGCTATGGTCGCCGCGCCGATGCCTCCGTCTCCAACGGCTTCCGTCGCCATGGGCGCTCAGGCTGTTGTCTCTGCGCGCATTCCGGATTCAGAGCAATCAACGGCCGTCGCCGCAATGCCGTCGCTCTCTTCCGAGTCGCGTCCCGCCGCCAATGTTCAGAGCGAATCCTATGAAGCTCTGAACAAAAACGCCAACGCCGCTGCGCGCGCCGCTGTTGGCCCCTTGCGCGGAGAGCGCGTCAATGGCGCATTCATTGCGCCCAAGCCGGCAGACGCCGGCGCTCGCGCCGCTGCTTTAGCGGCTCAGTCTGAACGCTCTTCGGCGGGGCGTCCAAGCGTTGTGTCCAGCACGGATGACGAAGATTCCGACGATCGCCCTCGCAAACGTCCCTCGTTCTTCGAACGTGTAGGGTTGGGCGTCAACAAGCCGCGCCGTGAGAACGAAGGGCCCGCAGAAACGCGTTCCGTTGCTTCGATTCCAAGCGGCGCTCCTGGACGTTCGCCATCTTCCTCCTCTCGCCAGCCTATTGATTCTGCCGATCGTCAAAAGCTTTCTCCCGCCGAGGAAGAAGTTCTGGACATTCCAGCCTTTTTGCGTCGTCAAGCGAATTAGTCGAAAGCGTTTGACGCTTGTTTTTCAAGCGTCAAACGAAAGATTCATTGAAAAGCAAGCATCAAAAGCGCTGTTCGGTTGAATGCGTTCTTGTATGCTCTTCGTGAAGCGGAGAAAGACGAATATGCTTTCTCCGCCCGCGTGGAAGGCTTTTTTTTCCATAACGCTCCCTGTGTGGAGCGAATTCATTGTGCGCGCCCGTTTTTATTGGGGATTCTGCGAAGGGGAAGAGTTTGTGTTTGTACAGAGCCGCCTCTATATTACATTGAGCCTCTGTGGATTTCGCTGATCTATTGTGCATGCGCGTAACAATTCGTAACAAAGAGTGATTTGTGAAGCTTCACAGAGCCTGGTAGGGAATTAGCAGACACTCTGAACGAAAATGCAGAACGATGGTTGGTGTTTCATACATTTCTATTTCGTGTTGAAGTTGTTTTAGGTCTTTTTCAAATTTAAAATGTTTCGTTTTTTTACGAAAATCGGAAAAGTCAAAACGGTGATTTAAAAAATTGACGGAAAGTAACTCTATTGTTTTGTGTTGATGAAAATAATTGGGGTGTTTAAGACGCGATATTGCATAACAGTAAAAGACAAAAATATGCAAAAGGTAAAAGAAATGGGATAAGAATATAAAGAAATTAAAAAATAAAAAAACAGAGCGCGGTTTTAATTCTTAATCTTTAAGATGGTAGGCGCTCTGAAAACTGGGAGATGCTCTAAGAGCGGAAATGCAATCATTCACCCACTCTTGCCGTTTTACGGCAGCAGATCAGACGGGGATGTGACTTGATAAACCACAGCAGACACCCGGAAATCGTCCTGCAACGGACGCTGAAAAGCTCCATCCACTGCACGGGAGTCGGTCTGCATTCCGGCTCAAGAGTGGCTTTGACGATTGCGCCAGCCGAAATCAACACCGGCGTTCGCTTCATTCGAACCGATTTACGCGGAGCAGGCGCCGTTATTCCTGCTTTGTGGAATAATGTTATAGACACACGTCTCTGCACGGTGATCGGGAACCGCAGCGGCATCAGTATTGGAACCATCGAGCATCTGTTGGCCGCATTGCGTGGATGCAATATCGACAACGCCGTGATTCGAATCGATGGCGCTGAGGTTCCAATTATGGATGGAAGCGCCGCGCCTTTCGTGTTTCTTGTCGAATGCGCTGGCGTCATTGAACAAAACGCGGCGCGGCGGGCCATTCGCGTGCTGAAACCTGTGCGAGTCGGATCCTCCAAGCGTGGAGCCATGTTGGCGCCGCAAAAAGGCTCTAGTTTCAGTTTCGAAATCGATTTCGACAGCGCCGCCGTTTCCTGCAAAGAAGGGTTCTTTTCCCTTGAGCCCGAAGCTTTTAAGTGCGACATAAGCCGTGCGCGGACTTTTGGTTTTCTGCATGAAGTCGATCAATTGCGTCAGGCCGGATTGGCGCGCGGCGGCTCTTTGGCCAACGCTGTGGTCATTAGCGGCGATAAAGTGTTGAACGAAGGTGGTTTGCGTTATCATGACGAATTCGTTCGGCACAAAATTCTCGACAGTATTGGCGACCTTTATTTAGCCGGAGCTCCAATCATCGGGCATTTTCAAGGTTGGCGTTCCGGTCACGCGCTCAACAGCCAGCTTCTTCATACCTTGTTTGCCGATCGTGAAAATTGGGATTGGACTCTGATGACATCAGAGGACCAAGTCGCCTCAACAGGAACTTCGATCTCGGCGAAGATGGGGGGAGAGTTGCGTTTGGCGGTCAATGCTTAGTTTGCCAAGAAAATTCATTCCAGAGGCCAAAACGCTCTGGAGTTTGCAATGTTTTCTAACTTGCCGAATAGCGCTTTCAGCGTGCTATATAGGGGCGGAGGCCGGAGCGCAGGTGCGTGGGCCGGATCAGGGAAGTGTGCCGTAAAATGAATAATCGTTTGACCTGCCTTAAATCGCATCGCATCGCTGGTCGAGCCTGGAGTCTTCTTGTCGTCGCGTCGACCTTGATTGCGGTCGGTTTTATGACGGCTTGCTCCAGCACCGAAGATTTGCCTTACGTCGAACGGCCGGTTGAGCAAATCTACAATGAAGCCGCCGCCGCCATGGAGGCGAAAGAGTTCAAAAAAGCTACGAAACTATTCGAAGAGGTTGAACGACAACACCCATATTCTCAATGGGCAGTGAAAGCTCAACTTATGGCGGCTTACGCCTATTATCAAGATATGAAATATGATGACGCTGTTCTGGCTCTTGATCGGTTTATTCAGCTTCATCCCGGAAACGATCAAATCGCTTATGCATACTATATGAGGTCTTTGTGCTATTACGAGCAGATTAGCGACGTTCGACGTGACCAAAAAATGACCAAAATGGCGCTGGATTCTTTGAAAGAGATCATGCGTCGATTCGGCGATACAGAGTATGCTCGCGACGCCAAACTTAAATATGACCTGACGATGGATCATATGGCCGGTAAAGAAATGGAAGTGGGCCGTTTCTATCTGCGTCAGAGAAATCATAACGCCGCAATCGGTCGTTTTCGCGCCGTCGTGGACACGTATCAAACCACCAGTCACGTTCCTGAAGCATTACATCGCCTGGTTGAGTGCTATCTTGCCGTCGGCATCATTCCCGAGGCCGAACGCACCGCAGCTATTCTTGGTCATAACTACCCCGGCAGCGAGTGGTATCAAGACAGCTATGCTTTGTTGGTCGACGCCAACCTTGCGGCTCCCGGAGCGCATAATTCTTGGTTGGCGCGCGCTTGGGGGTCGATGTTCTGAACCGATGCTGCGAAGAGGGTGCGTGATAGAGGATGGCAAAAACTCGGAAAATTTATGATTTTCGGATTTGCCTGATTCTGATTCGTTCGTTGTTCTTCCAACCAAAGGCCAAGCGCGGCGATGTTGGTTTCGCTGTCTATTCGCGATGTTGTTTTGATCGAGCGGTTGACGTTGTCTTTTCGTCGCGGGTTGTGCGTTCTGACAGGGGAAACCGGCGCCGGAAAATCGATCTTGCTCGATGCTCTGGGGTTGGCCTTGGGGTCGCGCGGCGACAGCGCGCTCGTGCGGCGAGGCGCAACCCAAGCTTCGGTAATCGCTGAATTCGAATTGCCTCCCAAACATCCGGCGTTCGATGTGTTGCGCGAGCAAGAATTGGAAACCGGAGAAACTCTCGTTCTTCGGCGCGTGGTGAACGCGGATGGCCGAGGGCGAGCCTACGTCAACGATCAACCGGTCAGTATGACGCTGTTGCGTCGAGTTGGTGAGCAGCTTGTTGAAATCCATGGGCAATTTGACACCCATGGCCTCTTGGACTCGCGAACTCACCGTTCCGTTCTCGATGCTCACGCCGGATTGGAAACAATGGCGGCGCAAGTTGCCGCAGCGCATCGCTCATGGCGTCAGGTCGAAAAAGCGCGGGCGCAAGCCGCAGGTGATATCACTCGGGCGCAGGCGGAAGAAGAGTATTTGCGACACGCCGCCGCCGAACTGGAAGCTTTGGACCCTAAACCCGGAGAAGAAGCGCGCCTCGCCGAAGAGCGCATTACTTTACAGCATCGCGAAAAACTGATTGATGCGATCAGCGCCGCACAAGCCGAATTAATCGGAGAACGGGGCGTTGAACGCGCCATGGCGACAGCCTCACGGCTTTTAAGCCGAGTCGCCGACAAAGCAGGCGGACGTCTTGACGCGGTAATTGACGCCCTTGATCAAGCGGCGGCGGAAACGCATGAAGCTATTCACGCTCTTCATAATGTCGCCGCCAATTTGGATTTGGATTCTCGAAGTCTCGAAAAACTGGAAGATCGTCTGTTTGCTCTACGCGCCGCCGCACGCAAGCATAATATAGCTGTAGATCATTTACCGATTCTACGTACAGACATGTTGCGGCGGTTGTCCTTAATTGAAGACCAAGGCGATCTGTTAACTCAACTGGCTAAACAAGCAGAGCATACGCGCGCCGCTTATGTGGATATCGCGAAAAGACTCAGCAAATTACGTCGAGAGGCGGCGCAGCGTTTGGACCAATCCGTTGCTCAAGAATTGCTGCCGCTGAAACTTGATCGCGCACGTTTCGTCACTCAAGTTGACGCTCTTCCGGAATCCGAATGGAGCACAGCCGGAATAGATCGTGTTTGTTTTTTGGTCACCACCAATCCAGGATCGCCTCCGGGACAACTGAATAAGATTGCCTCGGGCGGCGAATTGGCGCGCTTTATGTTGGCGTTAAAAGTCGTCGTGGCGCGAAGCGGCACGATTCCCACCATGGTGTTCGACGAGGTCGATACCGGAATCGGCGGCGCCGTCGCCGCCGCCGTAGGAGAACGATTGGAGCGTTTGGGACGAGAAGTTCAAGAATTGGTGGTTACTCACAGTCCGCAAGTTGCGGCGCGGGGAGGTGTTCATTTGCAAGTCCGCAAAAAAGTCGTTGGGGACCATGTGGTGACAGAAGTCGTTGAATTGGATGGCTCAGAACGTCGTGAAGAAATTGCTCGTATGTTGGCGGGCGCAAAAATCACGGATGAGGCAAGAGCCGCCGCAGACGCGTTGATTTCCGGTCGTCACTAACAAATGAGCAAAAATCAGGCGAGATTAATGGCTGAATTCCTAATCGCCGAAGATCAGGAATCGTGAATTCGCCATGATGGAAACATTAAATCTTATCATTCTCGTGATATCCGGGCTGATTATAGTCAGTGTCGTCACTAGTCTGGTGTCATATCGAATCGGCGTGCCTTTGCTGTTGGTGTTTCTAGCGGTGGGGTTGGCGGCAGGCGAAGACGGCGTCGGTCATGTGATTTTTGACGACGCTCCGACAGCTTACGCCATTAGCAATCTTGCCTTGGCGTTCATTTTATTTGATAGCGGATTCGAAACCCGTATGCATAGTTATCGAGTCGCTGCGGGACCGGCGCTGGTGTTGGCGACCGTCGGCGTCTTGTTGACAACCCTGATTCTTGCTTTCGTTGCTCATACGGTTCTCGATTTTTCATGGTTTGACGGTTTTTTGATGGGCGCGATCGTTAGCTCCACCGATGCGGCGGCTGTGTTCTTCTTGTTGCGAATCGGCGGCATAACATTACGTGATCGTGTGCGCTCGATTTTGGAAATTGAATCCGGCAGCAATGATCCCATGGCGATTTTTTTAACCGTCGCGTTGGTCAATGCGGCAACTCTCACCAACGTCGACCAGACTATTTCAGCGCAGATTTTTCACGTAATTCGTTTGTTCATAAGTCAATTGGGGGTAGGGGTTCTTGGTGGCGTTTTAGGGGGAGGAATAATTATCTTCTCTATAAATCGTCTTAAACTTGATTCTGGCCTTTATCCAGTGTTTGTGTTTAGTTTAGTTCTAGCTGTGTTCTCCGCTGTGAATTTACTAGAAGGCAGCGGTTTTTTAGCTGTTTATTTGTGCGGTTTATTGATTGGAAACGCTCACATCCGCCCAATGGGGGGAACCCTGCGACGTTTTCAAAGCGCCATGACTTGGTTATGCCAAATTGGCATGTTTCTAACGCTGGGATTATTGGCGACGCCTTCTCGATTTCTTTCTGTGATTGCTCCAGCGCTATTGATTGCATTTGTGTTGATTTTTGTTGCGCGTCCTTTGGCGGTGTGGGCGTGCTTAATGCCGTTCGGATTTAGTCGCAATGAAACAACCTTCGTCGCATGGGTCGGTTTGCGTGGCGCGGTTTCTATTCTTCTGGCTTTAGCTCCGGTGATCGGCGGCATGCCCAGCGGTCAAGCTTTCTTTAATGCGGCGTTTATCGTTGTGTTACTTTCTTTGTTGGTGCAAGGATGGACAATTCGCCCGATGGCTCGTTGGTTGGGACTGATCGTGCCGCCTCGTCTTGGGCCTGTGGATCGCGTCGAGTTAGAGCTTCCTGGCGTCGCCGGGCAAGATTCCGGACACGAACTGGTGGTGTATCGTATTGCCCCTGAAAGTCCGGTGGCGAAGGGGCGAGCGCTGCCTCGTTGGGCGAGGCCATCTTTGGTCGTTCGTTATGGGCGCTCGATGCGCATTCATGACGCAGGAAATCTTTTGTCGGGCGACCAAGTTTATATTTTTACGCAAACACCGCAAATTCCTCTGTTGGATCGTCTGTTCGCCAGTCCAACGCCGTTGGTTGAGGATGATCGTGACTTTTTTGGCGATTTTCAACTGTCTCCGGACACGCTTTTGAGCGAGCTTGCCGACACTTATGGCTTGCCTGTGGCGACAGAACTACGTTGTCTGAGTGTTGCCGATTTTTTTAATCGCGAATTTTCCGGAAAAGTTGAGGTGGGTGATCGTTTGCCATTAGGCCCTGTTGAGCTTATTGTTCGTGCGGTTGATGGTGATGACGCCGTTACTGAAGCAGGACTAGCTTTGGAGCCAACTCGCGCTTCAAAACCAAAATTGCCGATTTTTCAAAGTCGGAAAGAATTGCGCGCTTTATTCTCACGATTATGCCGATGAACAGAGGAACGGCTGAAAGTCCGATTGCAGCTTGTACGAATTTTGCCTTACGGCAAATAAGAGGGGCGATCGCGCCCCCTTTTTGTGATCTATGATTCTTCCCGCGACCAGAGACGCTAGTCACTAGACCTATCTAACATTCCCTAGACAATCTCCAGCAAACAGCGGGCGCTCTTTAAAACGCTTTCGACGGAAAGCGTGTCCATAAGGGTGTCGGTATTGCGATGGTCAAAATCCGGCGCGCCGACAAGAGCCGCATACGGAATTTCGGTGGATGCGGTAATGGCGCGCGGTCCCCAAGGGGCGTAATAATCCATCGGACTAGGCCCAAACAACCCCAAAGTGGGCGCTCCCACAGCGGCGGCAATATGCATTAAGCCGGAATCATTGCCAACAAACAACGCACAGCGTGCAAGGCAAGCTCCAGCTTGTCTTGGGTTTGTGCGACCAACCAGATCAATGACTCTCGACGGATCGAGAGCATTGATGACGGACTGCGTCTGAGGACGCTCTCCGCTCGCCGCGAGAATCGCAATCCGCGCTGAGGGTAAAAGCGCGTCAGGTCCATCGGTTAAACGGCGCGCAAGCTCTGCAAATCGCTCTGGACGCCAAGTTTTTCCGCGCCAGTTCGAAGCCGGAGCCAAGGCAAGAACCGGCGCTCCAGATGGAATTAAGGCTTCAGCGTCGTTATGATCCTCGGAGGTCAACCACAAACGCGGAGCCGGTGTTTCTGGGAGCCTTAATGTTGCAGCGATTTGACGGACTCGATGTTGACCGCGAATTGGCCTAGGCAATACAGCGACGCGCTGCGCGCAAAGCGCGCGCGATACAATGGAGTTTCGAAGATCGACCACCAGATTCCAGCGTATGCCAACGCAGCGACGCCATAGACTGAACCAATGAGCGGAATGTTTTTGTTTACGCAATTCGATTAATTGATCCAAACGCGGCGTGGTTTTAAACAACGGCGCAGGAATCGGACCACACACGACGGTAAACTGAGCGTCGGCTCGCGTTTCAACAAGATAGCTGAGCAAACCTGTGGATAGCGTCGCGTCACCAAGGCTGTTTGAGGTAATAAACAGAACTTTCAAAGCGAGAAACTTTCTTCGCATAGATCGGCGATCTGAATTATAACCGCGTTGGCTCTGGTTTGCCAAGCGGCTTTCGATTTATGGCGTTATTGTTTTTTTTTGCCCTATGGCCCGAATGGCTTGTTTTCCATAATATATCTTATGCGACTCAGCCTAAAGTAAGGCGATTTCCCTCATAAAACTCTAAAATTAAGAAATCTACGCTGATTTATCTCGTTCATCCGATTTGCTGGTTGAAAACTCTTCCCAATCCAGGCAGACCTCTCTTGACAATCGGTTCTAGCCACCCAATCTCCAAGAGCGCCTTGCTTGTCAGCGAACCGCTCTTCGTTGGCCGGCTGATGTGGCCGGAGACCGACAAAAGCGACAAAGTCGTTGGGCGTCGTATGACGGCGTTCCGCGATGATCATTCTCGAATGATGCACCTCTCAAAGACCCGCCAGGAGAAGGTAAAGTTTGATGGCGATGATTGAGATACGCGACCTCGTCAAGCGGTTTGGAGCGTTCACAGCGGTCGATGGCGTCACTTTCAACGTCGAACGCGGAACGGTTCTAGGCTTTCTTGGTCCGAACGGCGCTGGCAAATCAACCACCATGAAGATGCTCACCGGCTTTTTAACTCCGAGCGCCGGGCGGATATCTGTGTGTGGTTACGATGTCACAACTCGATCGATTCAGGCGAAACGGCGAATCGGCTACTTGCCGGAGGGCGCGCCAGCGTACCCCGACATGACGCCCGCTGAATTCCTCGGTTTTATTGCAGACGCCCGGAGCTTGCGCGGAAAAACACGACGCGTCAAATTGGCCGAAGCAATCGAGCGCATTCAAATCGGCCCGGTGTTGCATCAGCCAATTGATACGTTGTCGAAAGGCTTTAAACGCCGCGTTGGTTTGGCTCAGGCCATTCTTCATGACCCCGATGTGTTGGTGCTCGACGAACCAACAGACGGCCTCGATCCGAATCAGAAGTTTGAAGTCCGCAAACTCATTCAAGACATGGCGCGCGAGAAAGCCATTATCATTTCGACGCATATTCTCGAAGAGGTCGAATCGGTATGCACGCGAGCTTTGATCATCTCGCGCGGGCGCGTTCTGGCCGAAGGCCGTCCTGACGAAAAGAATAACGGCTGGTGGTTCAACGACCTCTATGCTGAATCCGGACGCCTGGACGCCGTCTTCCGCAAAATCACGACCGGCGCGTTTGAGGCGCCCTCATCCGGCGTCCAGCATAAAATCGAATTAGGAAAAACCGATTCTGAAACCGGATCGGTCTGCAATCCCCCCCAACAACCCTCCCCTGCCCGCGTCGGCGTCTCCGACTCGGCGGCCAAGAAAAAGAAGGGAGAGAAAGCATGAGCGGCGCTTTCACCGTCTTTCGACGCGAATTGAGCAGCTATTTCTCAACGCCGGTCGCCTATATATTCATCATCATTTTCTTGTTTCTAAGCGGGATATTTACCTTCTACATTGGGAATTTGTTTGAACGAGGACAGGCGGACCTACGACCGTTTTTTCTCTTTCATCCCTGGCTATATCTTTTACTGATTCCGGCCATCGCCATGCGAATGTGGGCCGAAGAACGCAAATCCGGAACCATCGAGCTTCTTCTGACTTTGCCCATCAGCTTACCTGCCATTGCCGTTGGCAAATTTCTTGCCGCTTGGTTTTTCACCATCATTGTCGTCTCGCTAACATTTCCGATTTGGTTGACCGTGTCTTGGCTCGGGAGACCTGATCACGGCGTTATCGTCGCCGGATATATTGGAAGTTTTCTTATGGCTGGAGGCTATTTAGCAATTTGTTCTTGCCTTTCGGCAGCCACCAAAAATCAAGTGATCGCCTTTGTAATCGGCGTCATGGTTTGTTTCCTATTTACGGTGTCGGGGACTCCAATCGTTCTGGAAACCTTCGCCTCTTGGGCCCCATCGATCGTTGTCGACACGGTCGCCTCATTCAGTTTCATCACCCGCTTCAACGCCATTACCGAAGGAGTCATAGACATTCGCGATGTGGTTTATTTTACATCTCTGATCGCGATCTGGCTTTTGGCGAGCATTCTGGTCATCGACCTGAAAAAGGCAAAGTGAGACTTATCCCATGGATCGACGGCTGATGTCGATCGCCGGGTTGATCACCTCGGCGATCTTGTTTATTGCGATCAATATTGTGAGCAACGCCGGCCTACGCCAGGCGCGTCTCGATTTGACCGCAGATCAACTTTTCACTTTGTCTCCGGGGACTCGCAACATCCTCGCGACCATAAAAGAACCAATCATGTTGCGCTTCTTCTTTTCCGAGCGACTATCTGCTGATGTTCCGAATATTCGGACTTATGGTCAGCGTGTGCGCGAGCTTTTGGAAGAATACGTTCATCGCTCCGGTGGAATGATCCGGATGCAAGTCATAGATCCGGAACCGTTTTCGGATTCAGAGGATCGCGCCGTCCAAGCCGGATTGCAGTCGGCCCCGGTGGATCAAGGATCACAACAACAGTTTTATTTTGGTTTGGTCGGAACGAACTCAACAGACCGGAAAGAAGTTATTTCTTTCTTTCAGCAAGAGCGGGAAAATTTCTTAGAATACGATCTGACCAAACTTATCTATAATTTGACGGACCCTAAAAAATCTGTGGTCGCTGTGTTAGGCGACGCCCCGATGGAGTTTGGTCCCGGAGGCGCCATGGCCGCCATGCGCAATCAAGGACAATCTTATGCTCTGTTGGAGCAAATGCGCCAAACCTACACTGTGCGTATGCTGAAAAACGACGTGGCGTCCATTGATGACGACGTCAACGTGCTCCTAATCGCAAGACCACGCACTCTGACGCCGACGACTCTCTATGCGATTGACCAGTACGTTCTACGTGGTGGTCGCGCTATGATTTTTGTTGATCCTTGGGCAGAGTCTGAATCTGACCAGCCAGGCCCTTATGGTATGAGCGATCCATCCAGCTCTCACGCCGCAACCCTCAGCAAATTATTCGAGGCATGGGGCGTTGATATGGAAGATGGAAAATTTGTGGCCGATCCCAAACTTGCTTTGCGCGTCGCCACGGGTGAAGGCGCTCGACGGCGCACTGTTCCTTATGCGGCATGGCTCTCCCTGCCGATAGACTCTATGAATCGAAAAGACCCAATTCTTGCCGATCTTAATACAATCAACTTGGCTTCTGCGGGAAGTTTGAAGCCTCGCTCCGGCGCGACCACGCATTTCGAACCTCTTTTAACCAGCTCCACCCAAGGACAACTTGCCGACATCAGCTATTTGCGCTTCCGGCCTGATCCCGAGGGGCTTTTGACCTCATTACAACCAAACGGCCAACGCTTGACTTTGGCGGCCCGAGTCTCCGGCGCAGCCAAAACGGCTTTTCCGGAAGGCCCGCCCGCCGTCGAAAACAAAGAGAAAAACAAAGATCAAGCAGAAAATCAATCTCCTGAAATCAAAACAACTGAGAATAAAACCGAGGAAAAGAAACCCGAAGTTGTTGTTCCAACCAAGCCTCGTTTGGAAACTTCTGTGTCTCCGATAAACGTTATTCTAGTTGCTGACAGCGATTTTTTGGAAGACCGATTCTGGGTTCAAAGCCAGAGCTTTTTTGGGCAGAAGGTCATGATTCCTATGGCCGGAAATGGTGACTTTGTTATCAACGGCATAGATCATTTGGCCGGATCATCTGACTTGATTGGACTGCGCGGTCGAGCTGGCGCGACTCGACCATTCATCGTTGTTGAAGAATTACGCCGTTTCGCTGGTCGTCAATTCTTGGCCCGTGAACAAGAGCTACGTCGTAATTTAGAGCAAACAGAGAAACAAATTACAGAGCTTCAAAGCAAAAGCAAACCAGGCGCCGGAAGTTCTTTACTCTCTGTTGACGAACATGCTGCAATTGACAATTTTCGACAAGAGGTGCTTCGTATTCGCAAGGAATTACGTGACGTGCAACGTAACCTTAACCGCGACATAGACGCGCTCGCCACAAAAATTAAAGCCGTCAATATAGGCTTGATGCCTGTTATTGTTGCGTTTTTTGCTATTATCATGGCTGGCGCGCGTGGACGCAAACGTCGGCTACAGACAACGCAAGGATAAACGGCACGTTCGGTCCCGGAGACACAAGCCATGCGATCCATCCATTTTTTCTTTCTGGCGACAATCACTGTCGGCGCCGTTGGCGGCGCCGGATATATTGTTAAGAAACAGTACGACGAAGAAATATCCGCTCGCCCCGTTACGCCGGGGCCGTTCTTTCCTGATCTCAAGACACGCCTGAACGATATAACGACTCTGAAAATCACCAACGCCGGAAAAACGGTTACACTTGCGCGTCTTGATGATCACTCAGCGGAATTCCCTTGGACCGTCATAGAGAAAAGCGGATATTACGCCGATCTTGATCAAGTGAAACAAGCCGCCGTCGGCTTGTCTGAGCTGATTGCCTTAGAGCCTCGCACCAACAATCCTGACCTTTACGTTAAAATTGGCGTCAATGATGTTGACTCCCCTGTGTCCGTCGCTACTCAAATCGTCGCATTCGACGCTGCCGGAAAACAGCTCGCTGGACTACTGATAGGAAAAAACGCTGATGTCGAGTCGCTAAATCGCAGCGGCTCATTCTATGCGCGTCGCCTCAACCATAAACAACGTGGCGAACCTCAAAGTTGGTTGGTTGAAGGCCGTCTTCCCGTTGAAGCCAACTCAATTCGTTGGCTTTATCGTCCATTGCCAAAAATTGCTTATGAACGTCTCATGGCGGTTTCCGTGCGTCAACCTGGCGGCGCCATTTTTACAATTTCACGCTCAGACCCCAAGGATCATAACTTTACGTTGCTGGCGCAACCGGATGATGTAAAAACCAAATCCTCTGAAATCAGCGATGTCAGCCACGGTCTCGACTATTTGAGTTTTGATGAGGTCTCTAAAGAGAATTTAATAGATTTCAAAGGCGCCGTTCAAGCCAACTATTATAGTTTTGATGGCTTGGTTGTGACTGCTCGTTCGGTTCAAAAAGACGGAAAAGTGTGGGCAAACTTTACCTCTCATTTTGACACCGGCCAAGCTGCCAAAGCGGCAAGCCAATGGCCCTCGCTTATCCCATCACCAAAAACGCCTGATGCAAATTCGCCGTCTACGCCCTCTGCCCCTGAGAGGGTTGAGTCTTTAAATCCCTTATTGCCAATGACCGAAGTTGAAAAAGAAGCGAAGAGAATTACGCAGCTTTATAATGGGTGGGCGTTTCAATTTTCTTCCCATGCCACAACATATCTCATGCGAAAAATTGAGGATTTGATCGTCTTAGACGTTTCAGAAAAGAAGCCGGAGAGTAAATAATGCTTCAATATTGGAGGAGAAGCCTACCTTCTCCTCCAATATTGTTTGAATGCGTTTTTTTATCCTCTTTTTTGTTCTTTTTTGCTAAAAAAGAGCGAACCTCCTCCCAAAATAGAGATGAGAGAGCGACCATGATCGCCCAAGGCAGATTTTCCACCTTTCAGCGCATGGTCTTTGTGTTTTTGTGTTTTATGACATTATTTAACGTGCGCATGTCCCAAGGAATGGCTGCTAATAAGTTTTCGACATATTCTGCGTCGATGCGCGTTCCCTCTATTTTGCACCCTGTCATGGGACAATTACCTCCAGTTTCGTTGTGGAAAAGCGTTGATTCTATTGCTTCCGGCGCAATTATACGTGATTGTTGGGACTGTCCTGAACTGGTCGTAGTTGAACCTGGAAAATTCCAAATGGGCGCTTCCGTCACTGAAGAAGCCCGTCTTTCTGTAGCAGCGCGATATCGTGATCGCGCCATGCCTCAACATGTTGTGGAATTCCCCACCGCTTTCGCTGTTGGTCGCACAGAAGTTACTCGTGGAGAATTTGCTCGCTTCACCGAAGCCACCGGTTATATTGCAAACGGATGCTGGCTTATGGTTGAGGAATCTTGGACGTACTTTGCCGACCGAAATTGGAAATATCCAGGTTTTGAGCAAACCGATAAGTATCCGGTTGTGTGCGTTTCGTGGGAAGATGCACGTGCTTTTACTGCTTGGCTATCCAAAAACACTGGAGAAACTTATCGATTGTTGTCAGAAGCCGAGTGGGAATATATTGCACGCGCGGGCTCAACCACAATCCGATGGTGGGGTAACGACATCGGTGTACAACGTGCAAATTGTGCCGGTTGTCTTGACCGTTCCTTCACGGCGTCTCTCATTACGGCTCCTGTGGGATCGTTTCCCGCTAACCTTTTTGGTGTCTATGATATTCTGGGCAATGTTTCTGAATGGGTGGAAGATTGTTGGCATGAGAATTATATCGGAGCACCGAACAACGGTGATCCTTGGGTGTTAGGACGATGTGAATTCCGTAGTCTACGTGGAGGTTCGTGGTTAAGTCCTCCTACTGATTTGCGCTCTGCACACAGAGATCGAGAAACGCCTGGGTTGCGTTCAAGCGTGCTTGGATTTAGAATTGCAAGAACAATTCGCCCATCAAAACCATAAAAGTCTTAAAATTCCAGAAAATAATTTAAGAGCATAACTATATAGGCGCAGGAATAAAATTCCTGCGCCTATATAGTTCGTATTAAGAAAAATTAAAAGAAGAGCTCAAGCGGCTAGAGCACTTAGTTAGATGACATCGCTTGAATTGCAATTTCACGCGACGGATGTATGCTCAGAATTTTTGCAAAACCACTGACCACAAAAACCTCTTTGATCTTATCCTTCATCGAACACAACGCGAACGGAACCCCTGTTGCTTTTGCAGTTTTGGCCGAGAGCAAAATTACACGCAAGCCAGCGCTGCTGATGTAATCAATATCTCTAAAATCAACCAACACTTTTTTTGCTTTGTTTTTAATAACATCCAAAAGGTCTTGTTCAAATTGCCGTGCGTTTGCGCTATCCACTCTTTGTTTGGGAATCGCGATTGTTATTTCGTTAACAGCCTCCTGAATGAGCGCCATTTTATCTCTCCACAAGCTATGTGTTAAACACCTGGATGAGGGGGACTTATAAGGAATTTCTCCAAACAAACAAAATTATAACCATTTTCACGGTGATAAGAGACAGTATTCATCCATTGCTTTACAAAAAAAACTCCCAGGCCTCCAATCGGACGCTCCATAAGGTCCGATTCAAGATCGGGCTTCGGAGAGTCTTTAAAAACATTGAATGGATTAGCATCATCTTGAATTTTAATATGAAACGCCTGACCATCAAAATCAATTCCAACAAATATCTCATGAATTAGATTGTCGCTATACCCATATGAAATCGTATTTGTAATCAATTCATCGAAACAAACATTTAAAGTAAAAGCAATATCAGAAGACACGCCAACAGCAGTGACAAAATCATCCACTGCGCTTGCCAACCGAGACAGCTCATCCAGATCATTAAAAATGGAAATATTGAGTTTTCTAATCACACTCCAAACGCCTTAAAAATTCAAACCATACAGATTAAATCTTCTTAAATAAGATATACTCTTCTCTCTTCATTTTTAAACCGGCAAGGCCTTAGAGACCTTGCCGGTGTCTTAAAAACAGACCAAGTTTTAGTTAGCGAGTTGGAACTGGTTTGGGGCCACTGTAATCATAGAACCCACGTCCAGCTTTGCGACCAACCCAATGTGCTTCGACGTACTTCACCAACAACGGGCATGGACGATACTTGCTATCGGCCAAGCCTTCGTACAGAACCTGCATAACAGCCAAGCATGTATCGAGACCAATGAAGTCAGCCAATTCCAAGGGGCCCATCGGATGGTGAGCGCCTAACTTCATGGCGGTGTCAATGGCTTCAACCGAGCCGACGCCTTCGTAAAGAGTATAGACGGCTTCGTTAATCATCGGCAACAAGATACGGTTGACGATGAAGGCAGGGAAATCTTCAGCGACAGCAGACTTCTTCTTCAACCGATCCGTCAATTCCTTGACTTTGTTGAAGGTGTCTTCATCGGTGGCAATGCCGCGAATCAGCTCCACCAGTTCCATCATTGGAACCGGATTCATGAAGTGCATGCCCATGAATTTTGGCGGACGATCTGTAACGGCCGCCAAACGAGTGATCGAAATCGAAGACGTATTGCTGGCGATCAGCGCTTCGGGCTTCAGATGAGGAACAAGTTTCTTAAAAATCTCACGTTTAATGGCTTCGTTTTCAGTTGCGGCTTCAATTACGAAGTCACTATCGTTAAACGCAGTGTAATCGCCAAAAGTCGAAATCCGAGCAATAGCAGCATCTTTGTCTTCCGCAGAAATCTTATTGCGAGAGACTTGGCGTTCCATATTTTTGTCAATCTGACCAATTGCTTTGGCCAATTGATCAGGATTAATGTCAACGATACGAACGTCGCAACCGGAAAGTGCGCAAACATGCGCAATGCCGATCCCCATTTGACCGGCGCCGATAATACCAATTTTCTGAAGCATGGATTACCCTTAGGAACGGTGTGTTGGTGGGAGGAGAGAACGAAATCGCTCAAGAAAGAAAACCACAGTCTCATTTTATACGAGACTATGGCCGAGCGAATTCTATATCGCGGCAGTCAGCTCAGGAACAGCCTTAAACAGGTCGGCAACCAAGCCATAATCCGCAATTTGGAAAATTGGAGCTTCTTCGTCTTTGTTGATGGCGACGATGATTTTGGAGTCTTTGATTCCAGCAACATGTTGAATGGCGCCGGAAACGCCAACCGCAATGTAGAGCTCTGGAGCAACAATTTTGCCTGTTTGACCGATTTGAGCGTCGTTGGCGATAAACCCGGCATCGACGGCGGCGCGCGTTGCTCCAACCGCGCCATTAAGCTTATCCGCAAGCACTTCAAGCAACTTGAAGTTTTCAGCGGATTGTAGCCCACGCCCCCCGGTCACAACGACGCGAGCGCTGGTTAGCTCCGGACGATCGGATTTAGAGAGTTCTTGCCCAATAAAACGAACGCTATCGTTTGCAGCGATCGGCGCGATGGCTTCGATTACCGCAGCGCCCCCGGAATCGATCACTGGCTCAAACGCCGTGCCGCGCACCGTGATGACTTTGATGGAATCGCTTGATTGCACGGTGGCAATGGCGGAACCGGCGTAGATCGGACGTTCAAAAATATCTGGGGACTTAACGCCCGTAATTTCCGAAATTTGCGCAACGTCCAACAACGCGGCGATGCGCGGAGATACGTTCTTGCCGGCGCTGGTGGCGGGCGCTAGGATATGGGTGTATCCCTGCGCCAAACCAACAATCAATGGAGCCAAATTTTCCGGCAGAGCCGCCGCGTATTGCGGAGCGTCGCAAACCAGAACTTTTTTGACGCCGGAAATGCGAGCCGCCGCATCCGCAACGGCCCCGCAGCTTGATCCGGCGACCAGCAAATGAATATCGTCACTCAATTTAGCGGCGGCGCTGATCGTAGTCAAGATCACCGACTTCATTTGAGCATTATCATGCTCAACAATAACCAAAACGGCCATATCAGATCACCCGCGCTTCGGTCTTTAATTTTTCGATCAGAACGTCTACCGACGCCACCTTTACGCCGCCTTTTCTTTTTGGCGGTTCGGCGACGCTCAGAGTCTTTAGTCTTGGAGCAACATCGACACCCAACTCAGCGGGAGTTGTGTTGACGATCGGCTTCTTTTTAGCTTTCATGATGTTTGGAAGCGTGGCGTAACGTGGCTCATTAAGCCGAAGATCTGCCGTAACAATAGCCGGCAGTTTAATTTCAACGGTCTCAGCGCCGCCATCGACTTCACGCACAATGGTTGCCAAACCGTTTGCAATCGAGACCTTAGAAGCGAACGCTCCCTGTGGCCACCCCAGAAGTCCGGCCAACATTTGCCCAGTTTGATTGCAATCATCGTCGATAGCTTGTTTCCCTAAGATAACAAGCTCCGGAGTTTCTCGCGCCACCACCGCTTTAATTAATTTTGCGACCGCTAAAGGTTGCAGCTCGGCGTCTGTAACAACGTGAATGGCGCGATCCGCCCCCATAGCCAACGCCGTCCGCAGCGTTTCTTGACATGCCTGCACCCCAGCGCTGAACGCCACAACTTCTTTGGCTATTCCCGCCTCTTTCAAACGAACCGCCTGCTCGATGGCTATTTCATCGAAGGGATTCATTGACATCTTAACGTTCGCAGTTTCTACGCCTGTTCCATCGGCTTTTACGCGAACCTTAACATTATAGTCGATTACTCGCTTAATCGGGACAAGAACTTTCATTGCAAATCCTTCGGGTGAGCCGTTGGAGAACCGCGTGTGGAATAATGATCGCGTTGCGAAAGAGACGCCAGTCTAAACAAGAACGACGCAAGCGACTTTGGTGTCCGCCCCCCCCCCCTTTCCTGTGAATTATCCGAACCATAGAATTTGTTGTGAGGTCTGTCAATCGGCGAACGAGCTAAGCGGAGAGACAATATCAGTTTAATTGGATTTTTGAGCTTGGGTCATCAAAACCTCCTTTGAAACTGTGGTGATAAGATTCTCCATATGAATTGCCTGCATGACAAATATGCGCTATTGGAATTTAAGTCTCCGTTTCGTATGATAAAAATATGTGATGGAAGCAAGGTCGGCGTCGTTTTAAGGACAAGGGCCCAAAAAGAGGAGACGCATCATGATTCGGTGCGTGATTTCGTTACACCGGTGTTGGTTTCATCTGGTTTTGCTCGTTGGAGGAATAATTGGTTTGGGTGGTTTAAGCGCTCCATGTCGCGGAGACGAAAGACTCCGTCTTGATCTCACAGAACCAAGTCATTTTCGCGGTCGAGTTCTTCCGCCAGAGGTTTTTGTTTATCAAAATCGTCCTACTCTTTACGATAAAAGTCGCCGAGCATTTTACTTCAAAGAGACTTTTGATTCTTACGTAAAATTTGATCCACAACTATCGCATCTTTGTTCGCACGGCGTTTTTGGTCAATATCGTGACGGCGCTTACTACGCAGACACGCCTGCGCGTCGTTATGGAGTCGCATTTGGATCCGGTGGAAATCTTTACGATCCGCAACAAAAAAGTTTTCCAAACAAAGTTTACTTTTTCTACAATCACGACACATCTCAATGTCAGGTTGTTGTGGCGACTCTAGAGCGAGTAAAAAAATTCCGATCGCTTGCGAATTGAATAATTGCTTTAATTTCAGTAGGTGGTTTTTTACCATGAGCGCTGAGAAATGTTCTTCTACCGAGGAATTGGGGGATGTGTTTCGGAAGATTTCTTCTACTCCAGAAGGAATCGACGCCGTCAAACAAATAATTCCTTTTCTTTCTGATGGCGTCTCACTTTACGATGAGCGCCTTAATGTTGTGGTGTGCAATAATTTCTACAGGGATGTGCTGGAATTAAGGGAATCTGAGGCGCGCAAAAATTTGATTGCGCTTTTTGAGTACTTTGCTGAACGTGGTGACTTTGGGGTTCCCCCTATTCAAGAATCAATCCGTCATCAAACAAAATTAGCCCAATTATTTTGCTCCCAAGATTTTATCTTGGAACGTCAAAACGGAAGCATTGTCAGCATTCACGGCTTTCCTTTTTCTATCGCTTCATCTGAAAAAAAAGAAAATTATTATGCCGTTGTTGTGCGAGAACAAACTTCTGAGTATATCTCTTCCATTCCGGAAGATAAAAGTCTTTCTTTTGTCAATCATCAAGATCCTATAAGTGGAGAACAATATGCGAGGCTAGTTCACGCATGGAGTGATGGTACTTTTGTTTGGATTGTTGATGTTAACCGGGTTTATCTATCTCCGCAACTCAGTCGAGTCTTTGGATTCCCTACGCATGACTTTGACGCCAACATATGGTTAAATCATGTTAATATTGAGGATCGTTTTCGATTATTAGAAGCTCGTCGAGCGCTCTTTAAAGGGTTCTCGGATCTGTGTTATATTGAATATAGAATTCGAAATTCTCATAATAATTGGGTGTGGATATTTGAGCGCAGCATCGCCGTTCGTAATTCTGAAAATCGCGTCGTTCGAGTGCTTGGCGCTTTGCGTGACACGACTGTTGTTCATGAACACGAAAGACTACGCGCCAGTGAGGAACAACTTTCGCGTATTCTTGAGCAAAGCCCCATTGCGATTGTCGTCATCAACACAACCAATGGAAGATGTTTGTTTAGCAATGCCCGCGCCTGTGATTTATTCGGCGTGGATCGAGATGCGCTGATTGGTTTTGATATCGGCGCTTTACACTGTGAATCAGGCGCCTGCGACACCATTCGGCAATATATTTCCAATAGAGAAAAAATATTGGATGTAGAAGTCGAAATGAGTCATCCCCAAGGAAGACGATTCTGGGCTCTAACATCTTGGGTTCATACTCAATATCATGGTCAACCTGCATGCATAAGTTGGATTCAAGACATTAGTGAGCGAAAACGTGCGGAACAAGAACTAGAGAATAAGTCTTTTTTATTGCAGAGTATCTTAGATAACATTAACCAAGGATTGGTTGCGTTTGACAGCAACCTGAAATTACAGGTGTGGAATAAGCGCGCATCTGAACTTCTGGGCGTTCCTGAAAGCTTGTATCAGGTCGGACGTCAGTTTTCAGATTTCATTCGATACAGCGCCGAACGTGGTGAATATGGCCAAAACATTACCGAAAGCGTGATTCAAAAAAGAGTTGAGTTGGCTCGCGTGTCGCAACCTCACCGTTTCTATCGCGCGCTAACGTCAGGGAAAGTTGTTGATGTTCAGGGGGGGGCTATGCCCGGAGGTGGTTTCGTCACCACCTACACAGACATTACCGAACTAAAAAAAGTGGAAGCTGCTTTACGCGAAGCCAAGGAGAATGCTGAAAACGCCTATAAAAGATTGATGTCTACGCAAGAAAGCTTAGTTCAGGCGGAGAAATTGGCGTCCTTGGGACGATTGGTTGCGGGCGTTGCCCATGAGATCAACACTCCTGTCGGCGTTACAGTCACCGGAGCCTCTATTTTGGCGACGGAAGCGAGTAAACTCAGTCAAAAAATTTCTTCGGGACAAGCAAAGAAATCCGATGTTACTGCTTTCGTTGGATTGGCCCAGGAGACCACTCACTTAATTCTTATTAATGGAGAACGTGCGGCTCGTCTCATTCAGAGCTTCAAACAGGTTGCCGTAGATCAAACCAGCGAAGATCATCGCGTTTTTCAGTTTAAAGAATATATAGAAGAAGTTCTACAGAGCCTTCGTCCGCATTTAAAAAAGTCTGGTCACATTGTAGAAATCCAATGTTCGGATGATTTGATTCTGGATAGTTATCCAGGTCCGTTAAGCCAAGTTCTAACAAATTTTATAATGAACTCCCTTGTTCACGGGTATCCTGTCAAAAAAATTGGAAGACTATTGATTCAAGCAAAGGAAGTTGATAATGATCTTGTCGAACTGCGTTATTCAGATGATGGCGTCGGGATTCCTGAAGAGCATAAGTCAAAAATCTTTGATCCGTTCTTCACCACTAAAAGAGGCGCCGGCGGTAGTGGACTAGGATTAAATATTGTCTTTAATATCGTCAATGCAACTTTAAAAGGAACAATTTCTGTGTTGGAGCCACTCAACGGCGGTGCGGGGTTTGTTATTCTTTTTCCTCGCGTTACCCCTAGATCGTGACGCACGATGAATACAATCGGAAATATACATACAGAGACGCTTATGGCGACCGCAGATGACGATGATGATTTCTTTCTTGACGATACTGTCGAGAATAACGCTCTCTCGAAGGTTGATGACATCTCATGCGTTTCTCCTTGGATTGTCCTGGTGGCCGATGACGACCCCGCCGTTCACGCCATAACAACCGTAGCATTGCGTAATGTTCGATTTCGCAACCGCCCGATTGAATTGCTTCCCTGTTTCTCTGCGGAAGAAACTCTGAATTTACTAAAGTCTCGCTCCGATGTTGCTGTGATTATTTTAGACGTAGTGATGGAAAGCGATGACGCTGGGCTACAATGCGCACGTTGCATTCGTGAAGAACTTAATAATCAAACTGTTCGTATTATTTTACGCACTGGACAACCAGGACAAGCGCCGGAACGTGAAATTATTGATCATTATGAAATTAACGACTACAAATCAAAAATCGATCTTACTCAAGACAAACTTTATAGCTCTCTCATTACGGCTCTACGTTCTTATAGCGACTTGATGACTATAGAACGCAACCGCAGAGTGATTGAAGCAAACCGACGTGGACTCGAAAAAATTCTTAACGGCTCTCTTGCGCTGTTTCGGATGCAGACACTCAATTTGTTCGCTAATAGCGTTCTGGAGCAAATCACTCTATTGTTGGAAGCGGAAACTGAAGGGATTTTATGTGTTCAGGTTGATTCTCTAGGGGCTTCATCGTCTTCCGCCCTTGACGACCTCGAAATTCGAATCATTGCCGGTTCCGGCCGTTATGAATCTCTCGTCGGCAAAAAACTGCCCGATTCGACATGGCCGAATATCGTAACTCGAGTCAATCAAGCTTTAAAACATCAATGTAGCCAGTTCGATCACGACACCGTCACGTTATTTGTACGCACGCCGCACAATCGTCGAATCGTGGTTCTGCTCCACCCAGGCCATGAGTTGGATTTGGTTGAGCAACGACTGCTGGAAATCTTTACAATCAACATTTCGGTTGGAATTGACAATCTTAAGCTATATGACGAAATTCGGCGTTCGCATAAAGCAACGGCGCTTGCTCTTGCTGATTTGGCCGAATATCGAGACAACGACACCGGAGATCATGTCACTCGAGTCGCGCGACTCAGCACGCAAATTGCGCAAATGCTTCACGAAAATGGCTGTTTCCCTGATATTCTTGAGTACACTTTCCTTGAGCATATCGACGTCGCCAGTATGTTGCACGATGTCGGAAAGGTTGGCATTCCTGATAATATTCTACAAAAACCTGGTCCCTTAAGCCCAGAAGAGCGTGTGGTGATGGAAGCGCACACTCTAAAAGGACGTGCAATTCTTGAACGTGCGAGTCTTCGCGCTGGAGACAATTCATGTCTCGCAATGGCCACCGACATCGCGGCGCATCATCACGAGTGGTTCGACGGAAGTGGATACCCCAACAAACTCGCAAGAGATCAGATTTCTCTCGCCTCACGCATTGTGGCCGTGGTTGATGTTTACGACGCTTTGATTAGCGTGCGCCCTTATAAAGATTGTTGGAGTCCTGCACGCGCTCTGGGATATATTACATCGCGGGCGGGAACTCAATTTGATCCGGAGGTCGTCAGAGCGTTGGTCTCTGTTTTGGAGCGGCAAGTAATAGTTCCTTCAAAGAAGGATTAGCTTTATGCCGCCACATCTGGATGGACAATTTCTTTCTTTGGCGTGGAGTATTCCATTTATAGGGATTCTCCTGTCTATTTCTCTTTGTCCACTATTGACGCCAATTTTTTGGCATAATCACTATGGAAAGATCACTCTTCTCTGGACCCTACTGTTTCTTGTTCCTTTTTCTGTATGTTATGGGGTGTCTTTAGCTGCGTTCGAAATATGCCATGTTACTCTTATTGACTATTTTCCTTTCGTTGTTCTTATGACGTCCCTTTACACTGTTGCAGGAGGGATAAGAATCACAGGAAAATTAATCGGAACGCCCCGCGTCAACACATTCATTTTGGGATTGGGAACACTTCTTGCCGGATTCATGGGGACAACCGGAGCTTCAATGCTTCTTATTCGTCCATTGCTTCGCGCCAATCAAAATCGTCAGAAGAACGCACATGTTGTGGTGTTCTTCATTTTCCTTGTCGCCAACATCGGTGGTTCTTTAACTCCGCTTGGGGATCCGCCATTATTTCTTGGTTTTCTGCATGGCGTTGATTTTTTTTGGACCCTGCCCCACCTCGGACCTTTGATGTTATTTACATCGGGTTTATTATTGCTTCTTTTTTATATTATTGACTCTATACTTTATCGCCAAGATCAGAAAAATACTCGTGGCCTTTGTGTCGAAAACGTCGCACAGAATCGATTAGGCGTCGAAGGCGCCATTAATCTTGTGTTTTTAATCATAATTGTGCTTTGTATTTTTATATCCGGCGTCTGGAAAACCAATATCTTTTGGACGCTCTACCACGTTCCAGTAACTTTTGAGAGTTTACTTTGCAACTTTGCATTGGTGGTCATTGTTTTCTTATCGTTATCCTTCACCGATTCTCAAAGTCGAGAAGATAATGGTTTTACTTGGAAACCCATAATTGAAGTCTCTAAATTGTTTTTAGGGATATTTATAACAATCATTCCTGCAATTGCAATTCTTCGCTCCGGAGCGGATGGCGCTTTGAACACAGTGCTGTCGATGATAACCGACGCACAAGGACGTTCTATTCCCGCCATGTATTTCTGGGTTAGCGGCGTATTGTCCAGCGTTCTTGACAACGCTCCGACTTATTTAGTGTTCTTCAATATTGCGGGCGGCAATGCGGATGATCTCACAAGAAATATGCCGAGTGTTTTGCTGGCGATCTCTGCGGGATCTGTTTTTATGGGAGCCAATACTTACATTGGAAACGCACCTAATTTTATGGTAAAAGCTATTGCAGAAGAACAAGACATTGAAATGCCGAGCTTCTTTGGTTATATGTTATGGTCAACCAGTATTTTGATTCCTCTGTTTGCTCTTGTAACGCTGTTTTTTTTCTAGAGCCCTAGCCATCAGAAATAGTTCGGATAGATATATAGCTTCCCTTATTTGTAGTAATGATCATTTTCTGGAATAGTTTTTCTTTATTATTTGTTATTATTTTTTTCTATTAATATTGATTTGATAACGTCTGTTTTACGGTAAAGCGAATTGACAATCTCTCGAACTGCTTTCATGATTGAATCCGTTCCAGGGGGGTCCGGATAACGGGCTGAGACACCAACGGCTGTAAAGCAACGTGGGGACCCTACGAACCTGATCCGGATCACGCCGGCGTAGGAAGGGACAAGAACTCTGCCGGTTTTCAGGCTTGATCTTGCGTTCTGTCTTACGTCTGAACGCGAATTTTCCTTCCGTCTTGGCCATCCGGGTTGTTTCAATTGTCACCCCCCACCAGGACTACGTTCGCGAAGGAGAACATTATTTATGCCCGAAGATCATCCACTCACCGTCGCCGCTTCTTTACTTTCTCAATCAGAAACACCTTCTTTTGCGGTGTCTACCGGTCCCCTGCCCGCTTCTCATAAAATATTCGTTTCGGGCGCACATCACCCCGAAATCAAGGTGGCAATGCGCGAGATTGTCTCGTGCGATCCCAATGAGCCGCCTGTGCCGGTGTATGACAGTTCGGGCCCCTATACGGATACAAATGTCGCCATTGATATCCGCGCCGGTTTGTCTCCGTTGCGGGAAACATGGATTTTACAAAGAGATGATGTTGAATTTTACGATCGACAACCGGTTTCCCTTGAGACACAGACGCAAATGCCGCCTGTTTCTCGCCGTCCTTTACGCGCACGCGCTGGACGCTCCGTCACACAGATGACATATGCTCGCGCTGGGATCATTACTCCGGAGATGGAGTATGTTGCAATTCGCGAGAACCTTAACCGCGCAAGCTCACAGACTACCGGAGATTCCATTCCCGCTTTGGATGGAACGCCATGGGGCGCCGCCCTGCCCGCCGAAGTTACTCCGGAATTTGTCCGTAATGAAATCGCGCGTGGTCGAGCGATTATTCCGGCGAACATTAATCACCCAGAATGCGAGCCGATGATTATCGGTCGTAATTTTCTAACCAAGATTAACGCCAATATTGGAAACTCAGTGGTGGCGTCCTCGATTGCCGAGGAAGTCGAGAAAATGGTTTGGGCGATTCGTTGGGGCTCAGACACGGTCATGGATTTGTCGACCGGAGCCAATATTCACGCCACTCGCGAATGGATATTACGAAACGCTCCCGTGCCGATCGGTTCTGTGCCGATGTATCAAGCTTTGGAGAAAGCTGGAGGACGAGCCGAGGACCTCACATGGGAAATATTCCGAGACACCTTGATTGAACAAGCCGAACAAGGCGTTGATTATTTTACTATTCACGCCGGATTGCTCTGGTCGTATGTTGCTTTGACGAAACGGCGGCTGACCGGAATTGTTTCGCGTGGCGGCGCAATTATCGCCAAGTGGTGTTTGGCGCATCAAAAAGAAAACTTCCTTTACACACATTTTGAAGAAATTTGCGCCATTGCTCGAAGCTATGACATCGCGCTTTCCTTGGGTGATGGTTTACGTCCGGGATCGATTCATGACGCCAACGACGAAGCCCAATTCGCAGAACTCCAAACTTTGGGCGAATTGACGCAAGTGGCGTGGCGATATGACGTCCAGGTAATGATTGAAGGCCCCGGACATGTTCCTCTTCACAAAATAAAAGAGAATGTCGAACGTCAAGTCGCCCTGTGTCATGAAGCGCCGTTCTATACGCTTGGCCCTCTGGTGACGGATATTGCTCCGGGATATGATCACATCACTAGCGGCATTGGCGCAGCGCTGATCGGGTGGTTCGGCACGGCGATGTTATGTTATGTGACTCCCAAAGAGCATTTGGGATTGCCTGATCGCGATGATGTCAAGACGGGTGTGATTACCTATAAGATTGCGGCGCATGCGGCGGACTTAGCGAAAGGACATCCTGCGGCGCGACGTCGTGACGATGCTTTAAGCCGAGCGCGCTTTGCGTTCCGTTGGTTGGATCAGTTTCATTTGTCTTTGGATCCCGAAACGGCTCGTCGATTCCATGATGAAACTCTGCCGGCTGAAGGCGCAAAGAATGCGCATTTTTGTGCAATGTGTGGGCCGAAATTCTGCTCGATGCGTATGTCTCAAGACCTAAAAAACCAATAGTTTATTGAAGAAGAATTAGAAGGGGCCAGGAACTGTGTTCCTGACCCCCCTTCTAATTTTTATTCAGACAAGGATTCTTTTAAACACTCCAAATCCAGCCAACGTTCTTCCATCAACGCCAGTTCAGACCGTTTTTGATCCAAAGAAGAAGTCACGCGCTCAAACTCTTTACGATTCTTTTGAAAGAGGTACGGATCAGCAATTGTGACCTCCATGGATTTAACTTCGGCGGAGAGTTGCTCAATTCGCTGAGGCAATAGCTCCAGTTCTCTTTGTTGTTGATAACCGAGCTTACGCTTTCCGGAAGATGCATCCGTTTTTTTGACAGTCGCCGAAACCGAACGCGACGCCGGTTTAGGACCGCTTGGCGCAGGCCCATCCTTATTAACGACAGGGCGCTGACGCAAGTAATCAGAGTACCCACCGACATATTCGGCGACGGTTCCATCACCTTCAACGGCGATGATCGAGGTCGCAAGACGATCTAGGAAATCACGGTCATGGCTGACCAGAATCAATGTTCCGTCATAGTTGCTCAAAACATCTTCCAACAAATCCAAGGTGTCCATGTCGAGGTCGTTTGTGGGCTCGTCCATGACCAAAAGATTGGAAGGCTGAGAAAACAGCTTGGCCAGCAGCAAACGATTGCGTTCTCCACCGGACAACCGTCTTACCGGCGTTTCAAGCGCGTTTCCGTCGAAAAGGAAATCCCGCAAATACGAGGCGACATGTCGCTTTTCTTCGCCAACCTGCACAGTGTCGCCCCCCAAGGGACAGAGTGTTTGACGAAGTGTGGATTCTGGATTGAGGCTAACACGGTGTTGATCGAAGTAGGCAATATTGATGTTGACGCCAAGGCGAACCGATCCACTATCCGGAGGAACCTGCCCCAGCAACATTTTCACCAGAGTGGTTTTTCCGGCGCCGTTTCGACCAATAATTCCGACGCAATCGCCGCGCAATATTCGTGTGGAGAAATTTCGAGTCAGATCACGCCGTCCGGAAGCGGTGTCGAAAGTTTTGGTAATGCGATCCGCTTCAATAACCAAACGTCCACTGGTTTCATTTTCGGCGATCACCATTTTGACTTGGGCGCCGGCTTGAGTGTTGTTTTGATATCGTTCGGCGCGCTCTCGGCGGAGTTGGCTCAGAGCGCGAACCCGCCCCATGTTTCGAGTGCGACGCGCGCTGATTCCTTCGCGCAGCCACAGCATTTCCGAACTGAGTTTTCGATTGAGCTTCTGAAGAGCCAGCTCTTCGGCGGCAAACACCTCAGCTTGCCAGGCTTCGAATTCGGAGAAAGGACGATTTGATTCGCGAATTTGTCCGCGATCCAACCAGAGGACGCGACGGGAAAGGCGACTCAGAAAAGCGCGATCGTGACTTATAAGCAACAATCCGCCACGAAAAGCTTGAAGCTCGGTTTCCAACCACTCAATGGTCGGAAGGTCAAGGTGGTTGGTCGGCTCGTCAAGCAACAGAATATCGGGCGCCGCCACCAAAGAGCGCGCCAACGCGGCGCGACGCGCTTTCCCACCAGACAGAAGCGCTAAAGGACGCTCAGGCGCGAGCTTCATGCGTTCCAGAATGGCCTCGGCGCGGTGAGCGGCGTCTTGTTCATCCGGCGGCAGGCCGGAGACAACAAAATCAAAGATGGTTTCGAATCCGGTCGTATCGGGCTCTTGAGACAGTAAGCCGATCCGCACGCCCGGTTGTAGAAATCTCTGTCCCGCATCCGGCGGCGATTCTCCGGCCAGCAAACGCAGAAGCGTTGATTTTCCACTGCCATTGCGACCGACAAGACACACCTTGTCGCTTCGGCCAAGCGAGAAAGAGACTTTTTCAAAGAGAGGACGACCGCCGAAAGTGACGCTGACGTCGCTCAAGGATAATAAAGGAGGAGGCGCCATTCTCGGAAAGAAACATCTCAAGAGGGAGAAAAAAGCAGGGTCGAAAAAGCAACCACGCAGCGAAGAGAGACAAACCAGGCCGCTTTCGACGTTTAAACATAGGCAAGAGCGATGTTCATGTCAGCAAGAAAAACATATCGAATCGTAAAAAAAACGGCTCTTTTTCCGATTCGCAACGTCATCATCGCTTTTTGTTCTGGCGCGAATCATGATTTCTATATTTTTTTATGGTTTTTTGTAAAATTAAACGAGTTCAAGGATGAATAAGGGAGAGGGAGAGTTTTTGACTCCAGAGACGAAAAACATAGTCATTGCTTCCATTCGGTTTTCACTTGGAAATATACATCTTAATTTTAATTATACTTCAGTTTACTTTGAATTCTGAAAAAGATGTGGAGATAAAGAAAGATCACGGCTCAGCCCCAATCGTGCTAAAGGCCGGAAAGACTTTGGAAACCGTGATTGGAAATTCATTGGGAGTTCGATGACGTTCCTACAGGAGAAAACCGTTTTAATCCGGTGAAGCCGCCAAATTTTTTCGAATTTTCGATCAAACAGGGTGTACACACACTGACGTCACACGGAATGTCTGGCGTTGTTTGCGGCAATCCATGATAAAAGCGGTCATTCGTCATCCTCTCCGGAGCCATTCATTATGTGCCCCTCGCCGCTTTCCGCCGTTTCCGCCGTTTTGGCGCCCAACGCCGATCCGTCGTCGAGCGTTTTTTCATCGGACGTGTCGGTCAGCTTTGAATTTTTTCCGCCCGCCACCGAGAAAATGGCCCAAACATTGTGGCAAGCGCTTTCGCGCTTGACGCCGTTGAAGCCAAACTTTGTATCCGTCACTTATGGCGCAGGTGGAAGCACTCGCGAACGCACACACGCCACTGTTACGCGAATCCAGCAGGAAACTGGATTGACCGCTGCGGCGCACTTAACATGCGTCAGCGCGACGCGCGAGGAAATCGACGCCATAGCCCGCAGTTATTGGGACGCCGGGATTCGACGCATTGTGGCGTTGCGCGGAGATCCGCCGTTGAATTCCGATGGGTCCGGCGGTTTGGGAGGAAACGGCTATCAGCCTTATCCCGGCGGTTACGCCTACGCCTCGGACTTAGTTGAAGGATTGCGTCGCATCGCGCCCTTTGAAATCTCCGTCGCCGCGTATCCGGAAACCCACCCCGAAGCCTCCTCTCCTGCGGCTGACCTCGATAATCTCAAACGAAAGATCGATGCGGGCGCCACTCACGCCATTACGCAGTTCTTTTTCGACAACGACGCATACTTGCGCTTTCTTGACCGCGCTCTCGCCGCCGGAATCACCGTGCCGATTGATCCCGGCATTCTGCCGATCATCAATTTCACCAAAGCCGTCGAGCTGGCGCGCAAATGCGGAACGTCCATACCGTCTTGGTTGGCGAACGCCTTCGACGGTTTGGATCAGAACCCGGAGACGCGACAACTGATTGCGGCGGCTGTGGCGGTGCAACAATGCGCGGCTCTGAAGAAAGCCGGAATTCGTCGATTCCATTTTTACACTCTCAACCGCGCCGAGTTGACCGTGGCGATTTGTCATGTGCTTGGCGCACGCGCATCGACAGCGCTTTGATGTTGCCGGCGAAAAATTCGCAGACTTGACGTTCAAATTAAATGAGTCCGGAAACTGTATTTCCGGACTCATTTAATAAGTTGGAGAACGCGGGTATATTTCTCGAAGAGGCTCTAAAAACCGTCAATCGTCGACTTGACAGTTTCCTCGAACTCAACGCTCAATAGCCAGGGTTCAATAGCAACCTGGACTCAATAACCTGGTTCAACAGAAGATTGGTCCAATGAGGAGACGGTCATGCTTGGCTTGATTTCTTATGACAAGGACTTCTTCGCTTGGACGCAGGAACAAAGTCGAATCCTGACCCAAGCCGGAAACAATCAGCAAGAAGCGAAAGGAATAGATTACCTTAATGTTGCCCGAGAAATCGAAGGACTGGGACGAAAACGAAAACGCGCCGTCCAATGGGCAATCGTGCGGATTACGGAAAATTTACTGAAACTCCAATTTTCTTCCTGTATCATAACGCGAGATGCTTGGGAAGAAGTCGTCGTCGCAAATCGTTTTCTTGTGAATGATGATTTCAGCGCCAGTCCCAGTTTGCGTCACGAGGTCGATATCGTGCGGGCCTACCGCGACGCGCGGCGAATGGCGATGGTCAACCTGGAAACAACGGATTCCAACGGCCCTCGCCTTCAATTGCCCAGTGAAAATCTTTTTACCATAGAACAAATTCTTGACGTCAACTGGTGGCCGGTTAATACACATAGGTTAAACGTCACATTGGTAAGACTCTGACTCCCCAAGAGTTCAACTCTTTTAAAAGCTTAACCGTCGTCGATTCGCGATGGAGCGCATAATCGAACGCGCAGGAGATACATATGTCTCGTTTAACGCTCTTCTTGGCCCTATTTCTCATCAGCCTGGCGTGCGTCGTTTCGCCCGCGTTCGCAGCAGAACCGGACTCTGCGGCTCAGACCGCCGCCGTTCGCGCCGGCGAACGCGCAATGGGCGCAACCAACGCTCCTGTGACAATTCTTGAGTTCTCTTCCCTCACCTGCCCGCATTGCGCGACTTTTCATACCGACACGCTCGCCAAGCTGAAGGAACAATACATCGATACGGGCAAAGTTCGCCTAGTGTTCAGCGACTTTCCCTTGGATCAGATTGCTTTAGCCGCAAGCAAAATGACTCGTTGTCTGAATCCGATGCGCTTTTTTCCTGTCACCGACATGCTGTTTCGCAATCAAGCGCAGTGGGCGCACACCTCTGATCCGATGAAAGCGTTGGCGATTTACGGGCGCATGGCTGGTTTGAGCCAAGAAGAGTTCGACGCCTGCATGGCGGACAAAGACTTACAGACCGCCATTTTAAAAAACCGGATGGAAGCCGCTCAAAAACATCAAGTCAAGTCGACGCCGACTTTCATCTTCAACGATGGAGCAAAAAGAATCGAAGGCGCGTATCCGGTTGAGGATTTCACCAAAGTCATCGACGGTCTTCTGCCGCGCTGACTCGTTTTCTGATCAAGCGCCTGTGCGGAAAATGTTTTTATGTTTACAACGGCGTTCGACAAATTTTGTTATGCCGCAACACTCGCTCGCAACGGGGGACTAGGTGGATTTTCTTAAGCTCCGCCTTGTCGGGTTCAAATCATTTGTCGACCAAACCGAACTTATGATTGAGCCGGGGCTCACAGGGATCGTTGGCCCGAATGGGTGCGGCAAGTCCAATTTGGTCGAAGCTCTGCGCTGGGTTATGGGCGAGACCTCTGCGCGCAAAATGCGCGGCGACGAAATGGATGACGTCATTTTCGGCGGCACAGCGCGACGCCCTCCGCGCAATTTGGCCGAAGTCATATTGGTTCTCGACAATCACAGCCACACGGCCCCCGCCGCTTTCAACGACAATGTTGAGCTGGAAGTGATGCGTCGCATCGAACGCGGCTCCGGCTCTGATTACCGCATCAATGGAAGGCCTGTGCGCGCACGCGACGTGCAGCTCATGTTCGCCGACAACGCCAGCGGCTCAGGATCGCCCTCTCTGGTCAGCCAAGGCAAAGTCGGCGCTCTGATTAACGCCAAACCGCAAGAGCGTCGTCAACTCTTGGAAGAAGCGGCGGGAATCACCGGCCTGCACTCACGTCGCCACGAAGCCGAACTCCGTCTGCGTGGAGCGGAAACCAACCTCACTCGTCTTGAAGACGTGATCGGGGCCATGGAGACGCAGCTTCTGGGGCTGAAGAAGCAAGCGCGGCAAGCGACCCGCTACCGCAATCTCTCTGATCTTATCCGACGTTCCGAGGCGTTGTTGTGGCACTTGCGTTGGCGACAGACGGAGTCCGCTCTTGAAACCGCTCACGCCGGTTTTTCTCAAGCCGAAGAGCGCGTTCGCCGCCTAATGGCCGACGTCGCCGGCGGTTCCACGCGCCGCACGGAAGACGCTGCGCTTTTGCCCAAACTTCGTCAGGACGAAGTAACGGCCGCCGCCGCATTGCAACGACTGGTTTTGGCGCGTGAAGCCTTGGAGAGCGAAGAACGTCGCGTTTCAGAGGCTCAAGAGGCCCATCGACGTCGATTGTTGCAAATTCACGGCGACCTCGGTCGTGAAAAAGCGCTGGCCGACGACGCTGGAGGCGCTCTGGATCGGCTGAACGCCGAACGGGAACATCTTCTGACGGCTTTGGAGGAAGAAGAGGCCATTGAAGAAGAAGCCATGGATTCCATGGTCGCCACACAAGATTCAGTGGACGCGCTTGACCGAGAGGTCGGGCGTTTAACCGAAAAAGTCGCCGCCGACGAAGCAAGACGTTCGACGCTTGTTCGCCAAATCAGCGATTTCGACGGACGTTTGGCGACTCTGGATCGCCGCTTGGCGGAGCACCGCCAACAACGCGAGTCTCTGGAACGTGAAAGTCGCGAACGTCCCGACTTGATGATGGCGGAAGCCGAAGTCGATGCAGCCGAAGATCGTCAAGAATCAGCTCGTCTTGCCGCTGAGCAGGCCGAGAGGCTTAAAGCCGAAAGCGAAACCGCTCAGACTCGGGCGCGCGAGGCCATGTTGTCGGCCGACGCCGCACGCGCAAAGCTCAAAGCCGAGGAATCCGCGCTGGCGGAACTGCTTTCGGTCGGCGCGCCCAATTTATTTCCGCCGATGATCGATGCCGTAACGGTGACGCCTGGATATGAAGGCGCTCTGGCGGCGGCGTTCGGCGAAGATCTGATCGCGCCTCTCAACGAAGCCGCTCCGGTTCATTGGCGCACTCTTCCTCCGTTTGCCGACATAATTTCGCTTCCCGCAGGCGCCGATCCGCTGGCGACGCGCGTCAAGGGACCTCCTGCGATTGCGCGCGGTTTGGCGCATGTCGGCGTCGTCGCCAACCAAGCTCAAGGACGAGCTTTGGCGGGAACGCTTCAACCGGGTCAATCTCTGGTCAGCCGCGAGGGCGGCGCATGGCGTTGGGACGGATTGACCGTCGCCGCCGGAGCCCCGACTCCAGCGGCGATCCGCCTGAAACAACGCAATCGTTTGGCCGATCTGCGCGCCGAATTGGAGATGGCCGAAGACGCCGCCGATTTGGCTCGTGATCGTTATGAACAGGCTCGCAGCAACGCTTCCGACGCCTCTCAACGCGAACGCCAAGCGCGGGAGGCGATTCGCGCCGCCTTCACTCAAGTCACGCAAACGCGCGAGCGTCTCGCAAAATTGGCTCAAGCCGCCGCCGCCGCCGAATCACGATTGGCGTCGCTCAATGAAACCGTCGAGCGTTTGGAAAGCGATCGCCGCGACGTTGAACTGCAACAACGCGAATTGCAGAGCGCATTGGAATCATTGCCGGAGGTTGCGGTCGGTCGTCAACGTCTTGCGGAAGAGCGCGCAAGCTTGGCGGAAAAACGAACGATTCTGGCGGAAAAACGATCGCGCGTTGATCGTCTGCGACGCGAAGCCCAAGGACGTCGTCAGCGTTTGACCGCTATTGCTGCGGAAGAGGATTCGTGGCGCAAGCGCCAGGGAGGCGCCGGTGGACGAGTCGCAGAACTGGAAGAGCGCGCCGCTGCGGCTCAGGCCGAACTTGATCGTTTGTCAAATCGACCGATGGAGATACACGCCGAACGCAGCTTGTTGATGGATCGAGTTTCCGACGCTGAACGGGTGCGCAAGCGAGCGGCCGATGCGCTGGCCGAGGCGGAGACTCGTCTTGCAAGCACGGAACGCAATCTCAAACGCATCGAAACTGAACTTTCAGACGCGCGTGAAGCGCGCGCGCGCGCCGAAGCCGCCGTCTCCACGGCAATGCAAAACGGCGCAATGTTGCGGGAACGCATCACCGAGCGACTTAGTTGTGAACCTCAAGAGGTCTTCGGAATTTCTGGTCTCCAACCAGGGGATGAGTTTCCCGAACCATCGTCCATCGAAAGCCGCTTAGAGAGACTAACCCGCGAACGCGAAAACATGGGGCCCGTCAATTTGCGCGCAGAAATGGAAGCGCAAGAACTCGAACAACAAATCATCAGCCTACAAAACGAACGGAACGATTTAATTGCCGCAATCGGTCGTTTGCGCCAAGCGATCGCCAACTTAAATCGTGAAGCTCGCGAACGATTGCTTGCTTCGTTTCAACTGGTCAATAATCATTTTCAGAATTTGTTTACGCGCCTATTCGGTGGTGGACACGCCAAATTAGAGTTGACCAACGCGGAAGACCCTCTTGAATCCGGTTTGGATATTTACGCTAGTCCACCGGGGAAACGGTTGCAGAACTTGACGTTGCTGTCCGGCGGCGAGCAAGCGCTGACGGCGTTATCCTTGTTGTTTGGAGTATTTCTAACAAACCCGGCGCCGATTTGCGTCCTTGACGAAGTTGACGCCGCTCTCGATGAGGCCAATGTTGGTCGGTTGTGCGAAATGCTTCAAGAAATGGCGCGTCCAACTTCCACACGATTTCTTGTTATCACCCACCATCGGTTGACTATGGCGAGTTTGGATCGCCTTTATGGCGTTACTATGCTTGAGCAGGGCGTTAGTCAATTAGTTTCTGTTGATCTACGATCTGCGGAAAATTTACGCGCTGTTGGATAGAGCCAACGAATCGAGCGATTGACGCTTGCGTTTTGCATCTTACATAAAAATTAATAGAGAGAGAAGATAGAGAGAAGATTATGTCTATCGACTCTCTTAATTTTCTTACTCCATTGTTTTTTTATGGGTCAAAGGCTCCATACGTTCAAAGAACTAGAGAATGTTTTCTTTAACTTACTGGTCTTTCAGTTCTTTTTTTATCCAAGACAGCCTAATGATTGTGATTTTATATAAAATTCAAGGAATTAAAATTCATTATTCTATTTATTGATATAATTTAGCAACATTGGTTTTATACTCGAAGTAGTTGCGCCTGGGTTCCTTTTGCCCGCAAGCGGCAAAAATGACTCGGCAAAAATGAACCAAGAAACCGTAGGGTCTGTAAGAAAAATGACGTCTCCCTCCCCTTTCCTCTCTCCGAAATTCGCCCACCTCTTAGAATGCTAAAAATTTCTCTCGAAGTTTCGATATTCTCGATTCGGGAGTCGTCCTATCATTCTGTCTCAAAAGCCTCACCGCTTCTTCAAAATCCGCCGCTGTATTTATCGTGATTGATTTTTTTTCCTAAAAAGGGTAGCATTAAGAAACTGTTGACGACTTCAACAGTTTTTATGAGAAAACTCTGTGCGTCGGCGTGAAAGTTTGCATGAATATTGCTTAACAAGAATGCCGCTTCAAGCGCACGCCAAAGGTAGCATCTGCGGGCTAGACGCGTCCTTGCGCTGAACGTCAAAACCTCTCGCATAAGAAGCGAGAGAAATAGGAAAACTGAACCACAACGGCGCGTCGAGCCCAAAACGACGGTCTGTCGCAAAATTGCTTGATGAAGACCAAGCATTGGGAGATCGAGGACATGATAATCACTCTCGGCAACACCTCCAACTCCGTCACCGTCAGTGGGTTTGACACCCTCACCAGTGGTTCGGGGGCGGACGCCGTGACGATTGGAGTCCCGGTCTCCGGCGCCGTCGTCGACCTTAGCGCCGGCAACGACGCGCTCGTCTTTTCAAGCAGTGGAGCGAACTCGGCAACAATCTCAAACGTTGAAACGATTGTCGGCGGCGGCAATGTAGACGTCGTCGTCTTGGGTCTCTCTGCGAACACAGTCACGGTCTCTAAAGTTGAAACCTTGATTGGTGGAGCCGCAACCGACGTCATAACGCTCGGCAATACGCTCAACACCACCACGGTCACCGATATTGAAACCATCACCGGCGGCGCTTCGGCAGACAATGTTACTCTCAGCACCGCAATCACCGGAGGCGTGATCAACCTCGCCGCTGGAAACGACGCTCTGACACTTGCCAATGGCGCCAACGACCTTAGCGTCGGCAATGTTGAAACGATTGTCGGCGGAACCGCAATCGATGTCGTGACGCTCGGCAACGCACTCAACACCGTTACAATATCCGGCGTCGAAAGCCTCACTGGCGGCGCGCTTGCCGACACTATTGTTTTGGGTGCGGCAATTTCCGGAATGGTCGTCGATTTGGGCTCCGGAACGGACGCGCTTACGCTTGCCAACAGTGGCAATAATAATCTGACCATTTCCAACACGGAAACAATCGTCGGCGGCGCTTCAACCGACGCCGTTACGTTGACGAACATCGCCAACACTCTTACGGTTTCTAAAGTAGAAACTCTCGTCGGCGGAACCGCAATCGATGTTGTGACGCTCGGCAATGTCCTCAACACCATTTCCGTCACCGACGTTGAAACTCTCACCGGCGGAGCCTCGGCGGACGTCGTCACTCTGACCAACGTCGTTTCCGGCGCATCCATCAATCTCGCCGCCGGAAATGACGTTCTGACGCTCGCCAACGGCGCCAACAGCCTCGCCGTCAGTAATGTCGAAACCCTCATCGGAGGAACCGCAACCGATGTGGTTGCTCTCGGTAATGTGGCCGGAGGAACGATAACAGTCTCCAACGTCGAAACTCTGGTTGGCGGCGTCTTAGCGGATACGGTCGTATTAAACAGCGCCGTCTCCGGCGCCGTCGTCAATCTTTCTACTGGAAACGACATTTTAACGCTTTCCAGCGCCGCCGCAAACTCCTTGACCGTCTCCAACGTCGAAACGCTGATCGGCGGAACAGCGGTTGACGTCGTTGTTCTCGACAACATCGCCAACACGATTACGGTTTCTAAAATTGAAACGCTGATCGGCGGAACCGCAGCCGATGTCGTTGTGCTCGGCAATATTCTCAACACTATTTCCGTCACCGATGTCGAAACCCTCATCGGTGGGGCTTCAGCGGATGTTGTTACTCTTAGCAACGCCGTTTCCGGCGCCTCGGTTAATCTCTCCGCCGGAAACGACGTTCTGACGCTCGCCGATGGAGCCAACAGCCTCACCGTCAGTAATGTCGAAACCCTCATCGGCGGAACCGCAACCGATGTGGTTGCTCTCGGTAATGTGGCCGGAAGCACGATAACAGTTTCCAACGTCGAAACTCTCGTTGGCGGCGCCTTAGCGGATACCGTCGTATTAAGCAGCGCCGTCTCCGGCGCCGTCGTCAACCTCTCCGCAGGCGCCGACATTCTGACGCTCTCCAGCGCGGGGGCGAATTCCTTGACCGTCTCCAACGTCGAGACGCTGCTTGGCGGGACCGCTGTTGACGTTATTGCTCTCGACAACGTCGCCAACACAATCACGATCAGCAACATCGAGACGCTGACGGGCGGCTCCTCCATCGATTCCGTTACGTTGAGCAACCTCGGCGGTTCGGTTTTAATTGGCGGCGTTGAGACTTTGATCGGCGGCGCTTCGGCGGATGTCGTCACTCTCAGCAGCGTCGCTTCCGGCGTGTCCGTCAATCTTGCCGCCGGAAACGATATCCTGACGCTCGCCGATGGAGCCAACAGCCTCACCGTCAGCAACGTCGAAACCCTCGTCGGCGGAACTGCGACCGATGTGGTTGCGCTCGGCAATGTTCTCAACACCATCACCGTCAGCAACGTCGAAACCCTCGTCGGCGGCGCTTTGGCGGACACCGTTGCGTTGAGCGGCGCCGTCTCCGGCATGTCCGTCAACCTTGCCGCCGGAAACGACGTTCTGACGCTCTCCAGCGCGGGGGCGAATTCTTTGACCGTCTCCAACGTCGAGACGCTGCTTGGCGGGACCGCAACCGATGTCGTGACCCTCGCGAGCGGTTTGAACAACACTCTAACTGTCTCCAACGTCGAAACCCTTATCGGCGGTGGATCAATCGACGTCGTGACGCTCGGCAATGTCCTCAACACCATTTCCGTCACCGACGTTGAAACTCTCACCGGCGGAGCCTCGGCGGACGTCGTCACTCTGACCAACGTCGTTTCCGGCGCATCCATCAATCTCGCCGCCGGAAATGACGTTCTGACGCTCGCCGACGGAGCCAACAGCCTCACCGTCAGCAATGTCGAAACTCTCGTCGGCGGAACCGCAACCGACGTGGTCGTTCTTGGTTATGCAACGGGAACGATCAGCGTTTCCGGCGTTGAAACCATCGTCGGCAGCGCTGTCGCCGACGCCTTGACGCTTGGAAGCCCGGTCTCAGGCGTCTTCATCAATCTCTCCACCGGAGCCGACGCCCTGACCTTGTCCGGCGCTGGAAATAACTCTCTAACGATCGCCAACGTCGAAACCCTCGTCGGCGGCGCTTCGACCGACGTCGTTGCATTGACGAGCATCGCCAACACCCTTACGGTTTCTAAAATCGAAACCCTCGTCGGCGGCGGATCAACCGACGTCGTGACGCTCGGCAATGTTCTCAACACCATTTCCGTCACCGATGTCGAAACCCTCATCGGCGGAGCCTCGGCGGACGTCGTCACCATCACCAACGTCGTCTCCGGCATGTCCGTCAATCTTGCCGCCGGAAACGATATTCTGACGCTCGCCGACGGAGCCAACAGCTTCACCGTCAGCAACGTCGAAACTCTCGTCGGCGGAACCGCAACCGATGTGGTTGTGCTCGGCAATGTGGCGGGGACAATGACGGTCTCCGGCGTTGAGACCATCATCGGAAACTCCGCAGCAGACGCCGTGATTTTAAGTGGCGCCGTCTCCGGCGCCGTCGTCAACCTCTCCGCAGGCGCCGACATTCTGACGCTCTCCAGCGCGGGGGCGAATTCCTTGACCGTCTCCAACGTCGAGACGCTGCTTGGCGGGACCGCTGTTGACGTTATTGCTCTCGACAACGTCGCCAACACAATCACGATCAGCAACATCGAGACGCTGACGGGCGGCTCCTCCATCGATTCCGTTACGTTGAGCAACCTCGGCGGTTCGGTTTTAATTGGCGGCGTTGAGACTTTGATCGGCGGCGCTTCGGCGGATGTCGTCACTCTCAGCAGCGTCGCTTCCGGCGTGTCCGTCAATCTTGCCGCCGGAAACGATATCCTGACGCTCGCCGATGGAGCCAACAGCCTCACCGTCAGCAACGTCGAAACCCTCGTCGGCGGAACTGCGACCGATGTGGTTGCGCTCGGCAATGTTCTCAACACCATCACCGTCAGCAACGTCGAAACCCTCGTCGGCGGCGCTTTGGCGGACACCGTTGCGTTGAGCGGCGCCGTCTCCGGCATGTCCGTCAACCTTGCCGCCGGAAACGACGTTCTGACGCTCTCCAGCGCGGGGGCGAATTCTTTGACCGTCTCCAACGTCGAGACGCTGCTTGGCGGGACCGCAACCGATGTCGTGACCCTCGCGAGCGGTTTGAACAACACTCTAACTGTCTCCAACGTCGAAACCCTTATCGGCGGTGGATCAATCGACGTCGTGACGCTCGGCAATGTCCTCAACACCATTTCCGTCACCGACGTTGAAACTCTCACCGGCGGAGCCTCGGCGGACGTCGTCACTCTGACCAACGTCGTTTCCGGCGCATCCATCAATCTCGCCGCCGGAAATGACGTTCTGACGCTCGCCGACGGAGCCAACAGCCTCACCGTCAGCAATGTCGAAACTCTCGTCGGCGGAACCGCAACCGACGTGGTCGTTCTTGGTTATGCAACGGGAACGATCAGCGTTTCCGGCGTTGAAACCATCGTCGGCAGCGCTGTCGCCGACGCCTTGACGCTTGGAAGCCCGGTCTCAGGCGTCTTCATCAATCTCTCCACCGGAGCCGACGCCCTGACCTTGTCCGGCGCTGGAAATAACTCTCTAACGATCGCCAACGTCGAAACCCTCGTCGGCGGCGCTTCGACCGACGTCGTTGCATTGACGAGCATCGCCAACACCCTTACGGTTTCTAAAATCGAAACCCTCGTCGGCGGCGGATCAACCGACGTCGTGACGCTCGGCAATGTTCTCAACACCATTTCCGTCACCGATGTCGAAACCCTCATCGGCGGAGCCTCGGCGGACGTCGTCACCATCACCAACGTCGTCTCCGGCATGTCCGTCAATCTTGCCGCCGGAAACGATATTCTGACGCTCGCCGACGGAGCCAACAGCTTCACCGTCAGCAACGTCGAAACTCTCGTCGGCGGAACCGCAACCGATGTGGTTGTGCTCGGCAATGTGGCGGGGACAATGACGGTCTCCGGCGTTGAGACCATCATCGGAAACTCCGCAGCAGACGCCGTGATTTTAAGTGGCGCCGTCTCCGGCGCCGTCGTCAACCTCTCCGCAGGCGCCGACATTCTGACGCTCTCCAGCGCGGGGGCGAATTCCTTGACCGTCTCCAACGTCGAGACGCTGCTTGGCGGGACCGCTGTTGACGTTATTGCTCTCGACAACGTCGCCAACACAATCACGATCAGCAACATCGAGACGCTGACGGGCGGCTCCTCCATCGATTCCGTTACGTTGAGCAACCTCGGCGGTTCGGTTTTAATTGGCGGCGTTGAGACTTTGATCGGCGGCGCTTCGGCGGATGTCGTCACTCTCAGCAGCGTCGCTTCCGGCGTGTCCGTCAATCTTGCCGCCGGAAACGATATCCTGACGCTCGCCGATGGAGCCAACAGCCTCACCGTCAGCAACGTCGAAACCCTCGTCGGCGGAACTGCGACCGATGTGGTTGCGCTCGGCAATGTTCTCAACACCATCACCGTCAGCAACGTCGAAACCCTCGTCGGCGGCGCTTTGGCGGACACCGTTGCGTTGAGCGGCGCCGTCTCCGGCATGTCCGTCAACCTTGCCGCCGGAAACGACGTTCTGACGCTCTCCAGCGCGGGGGCGAATTCTTTGACCGTCTCCAACGTCGAGACGCTGCTTGGCGGGACCGCAACCGATGTCGTGACCCTCGCGAGCGGTTTGAACAACACTCTAACTGTCTCCAACGTCGAAACCCTTATCGGCGGTGGATCAATCGACGTCGTGACGCTCGGCAATGTCCTCAACACCATTTCCGTCACCGACGTTGAAACTCTCACCGGCGGAGCCTCGGCGGACGTCGTCACTCTGACCAACGTCGTTTCCGGCGCATCCATCAATCTCGCCGCCGGAAATGACGTTCTGACGCTCGCCGACGGAGCCAACAGCCTCACCGTCAGCAATGTCGAAACTCTCGTCGGCGGAACCGCAACCGACGTGGTCGTTCTTGGTTATGCAACGGGAACGATCAGCGTTTCCGGCGTTGAAACCATCGTCGGCAGCGCTGTCGCCGACGCCTTGACGCTTGGAAGCCCGGTCTCAGGCGTCTTCATCAATCTCTCCACCGGAGCCGACGCCCTGACCTTGTCCGGCGCTGGAAATAACTCTCTAACGATCGCCAACGTCGAAACCCTCGTCGGCGGCGCTTCGACCGACGTCGTTGCATTGACGAGCATCGCCAACACCCTTACGGTTTCTAAAATCGAAACCCTCGTCGGCGGCGGATCAACCGACGTCGTGACGCTCGGCAATGTTCTCAACACCATTTCCGTCACCGATGTCGAAACCCTCATCGGCGGAGCCTCGGCGGACGTCGTCACCATCACCAACGTCGTCTCCGGCATGTCCGTCAATCTTGCCGCCGGAAACGATATTCTGACGCTCGCCGACGGAGCCAACAGCTTCACCGTCAGCAACGTCGAAACTCTCGTCGGCGGAACCGCAACCGATGTGGTTGTGCTCGGCAATGTGGCGGGGACAATGACGGTCTCCGGCGTTGAGACCATCATCGGAAACTCCGCAGCAGACGCCGTGATTTTAAATGGCGCCGTCTCCGGCGCCGTCGTCAACCTCTCCGCAGGCGCCGATGTTCTGACGCTCTCCAGCGCGGGGGCGAATTCCTTGACCGTCTCCAACGTCGAGACGCTGCTTGGCGGGACCGCTGTTGACGTTATTGCTCTCGACAACGTCGCCAACACAATCACGATCAGCAACATCGAGACGCTGACGGGCGGCTCCTCCATCGATTCCGTTACGTTGAGCAACCTCGGCGGTTCGGTTTTAATTGGCGGCGTTGAGACTTTGATCGGCGGCGCTTCGGCGGATGTCGTCACTCTCAGCAGCGTCGCTTCCGGCGTGTCCGTCAATCTTGCCGCCGGAAACGATATCCTGACGCTCGCCGATGGAGCCAACAGCCTCACCGTCAGCAACGTCGAAACCCTCGTCGGCGGAACTGCGACCGATGTGGTTGCGCTCGGCAATGTTCTCAACACCATCACCGTCAGCAACGTCGAAACCCTCGTCGGCGGCGCTTTGGCGGACACCGTTGCGTTGAGCGGCGCCGTCTCCGGCATGTCCGTCAACCTTGCCGCCGGAAACGACGTTCTGACGCTCTCCAGCGCGGGGGCGAATTCTTTGACCGTCTCCAACGTCGAGACGCTGCTTGGCGGGACCGCAACCGATGTCGTGACCCTCGCGAGCGGTTTGAACAACACTCTAACTGTCTCCAACGTCGAAACCCTTATCGGCGGTGGATCAATCGACGTCGTGACGCTCGGCAATGTCCTCAACACCATTTCCGTCACCGACGTTGAAACTCTCACCGGCGGAGCCTCGGCGGACGTCGTCACTCTGACCAACGTCGTTTCCGGCGCATCCATCAATCTCGCCGCCGGAAATGACGTTCTGACGCTCGCCGACGGAGCCAACAGCCTCACCGTCAGCAATGTCGAAACTCTCGTCGGCGGAACCGCAACCGACGTGGTCGTTCTTGGTTATGCAACGGGAACGATCAGCGTTTCCGGCGTTGAAACCATCGTCGGCAGCGCTGTCGCCGACGCCTTGACGCTTGGAAGCCCGGTCTCAGGCGTCTTCATCAATCTCTCCACCGGAGCCGACGCCCTGACCTTGTCCGGCGCTGGAAATAACTCTCTAACGATCGCCAACGTCGAAACCCTCGTCGGCGGCGCTTCGACCGACGTCGTTGCATTGACGAGCATCGCCAACACCCTTACGGTTTCTAAAATCGAAACCCTCGTCGGCGGCGGATCAACCGACGTCGTGACGCTCGGCAATGTTCTCAACACCATTTCCGTCACCGATGTCGAAACCCTCATCGGCGGAGCCTCGGCGGACGTCGTCACCATCACCAACGTCGTCTCCGGCATGTCCGTCAATCTTGCCGCCGGAAACGATATTCTGACGCTCGCCGACGGAGCCAACAGCTTCACCGTCAGCAACGTCGAAACTCTCGTCGGCGGAACCGCAACCGATGTGGTTGTGCTCGGCAATGTGGCGGGGACAATGACGGTCTCCGGCGTTGAGACCATCATCGGAAACTCCGCAGCAGACGCCGTGATTTTAAATGGCGCCGTCTCCGGCGCCGTCGTCAACCTCTCCGCAGGCGCCGATGTTCTGACGCTCTCCAGCGCGGGGGCGAATTCCTTGACCGTCTCCAACGTCGAGAC
>CAUYUA010000227.1:0-28642 GCA_963575675.1 Azospirillaceae bacterium | reverse complement strand
TTGCTGGTGAACGCGCCCAAGGCGTTAGCAAGATGGATCCAGTCGGCTGAAGATAGTGAAATAGCTGCGCGATGTTTCCGATCGCGGTCTGAAATGTTCCCGCCAGAATATAGAGTGTATCGTAAGGTTCTAACATGAGAGATCGGTATTCATCCGCCTTAAAATTTGCGACCATAAGGCGGTGATGATCAATGCGCCACTTGCCAACTCGGCGGCGAAGGCCGTGAAAGCTGGATCAGTATATGGAGGGTTGCTTGCGTCCTGTATTACCAGGATGCGTTGCCCAGGCATTTGGTCACATACTTGGCAATTGCGCGTTGCTCCTGTATGGCGTCTGGAACTATACGAAGGAAAGTGTCATCATGACTGCTCAATGCAGGGCTGGTTGAGGCGGTGTTAATGATGAGGGCATGAGAGTTCGCAAACAGCGGCAGGCTAACCACTGCGCATTTTGACGGATGGGTTGAGATGAAGAAGCGAACCCCCTTGTCGATGGCATCCTTGATAACGGAAACGGTTCGTTCAGGTTTCCATTCATCATCCACTGGCAGCATACGAATACGACTTTCAGGATGCTCCTCCAAGAAGAGATCTCCAGCATTGATCTCACTTGAACCGACTACCGTTCCGGAACCGAGCCACGCAACCATGCCAAGTTGTATAGGCGGAGCCGGACGGAAAGCCCACCAAACAAAAAGTGACCCGGCGAGCACGAGCAGCGGCGCGAGGAGAAAAACTTTCCTTATTTTTTGCCGCCAGATATAAACCATCGCTTTGATGTCCCGTTGTGTAAGTCAATCATCCGGCTGCATTGAATCAATGCCTCCTCGGAAGAATTGACATCATTTCACAGTGAGATTTGAAAAATCTTCGCTATAATAGATAGGGACACATGCGATACAAATCAAATTTCTTGGCAACAACTTTTTATCCGAACTCTCCTGAGGGATTCGACCTAAGCTTATCACCCTGTCCGGGATACGGGATCACCTCAGTCTTCAGTCGGGACTGCCTCTCAATAGGGTTTCCGTTAGAACTTCGAACTCTTCAAAAGCAGCATCGGCTTTTTGCTCTCCTTTTCCCGCCATGACGCCGATGTGCGTTTTTTGCAATGTCACCATTCCCAAAGCCTTGGCGCCTTCAATGTCCCGACGCAAATCGTCGCCAATCATCCAGACACGATCAGCCGAACATCCAAGCTTATCAAGCGCCAACTGGAAGATGCGTCTATCGGGCTTCTCTATCCCGGCTTCTTCACTGGTAATGACAAAGTCAAAGCTCTCATCAATTCCGAAGTAGACCAGCTTACGAAATTGTATTTGAGAAGTCATGTCCGTAACGGCAGCCAATCCAATGCCAACGGATCGCAGCTCAAGAAGAAAATCACGACATCCAGAGAAGAGTTCCGAATGCTTTAAGAAGTTCCTCCAATAGACCTGCTCCAGGTCGAGCGCTGCAACGATCTGGGTTTTCATTCCCATCAGCTCAATCATGCGATGAAAATAAAGTAACCGGCTGTGGGATGCGGCGGTATTTCCAACCCTGCCCTTAACTTCATGCCGCGCTTGATCGAACGCCCCCTTGACTTCGCTGTCGGATGCTGTGCCAAACAAACTAGACACACGCTGAAACACCGATTTCATGGCGGCGTTATGGGCCGGCTCATACGGGTAAATTGTATTGTCGATGTCAACCAGCACTGCCGCAGGCAGAACATCAAACCGTTCCGGCCGGTAGATTTTCAAGGTCATTAGTTTATCCGTGGCAGCAACTTATGTTGCAGATAGGTCAGAATGAACAATTGCATAACTCCCGCCATGCCGCTCTGCCATTTTGGAACTGTATCGAGAAAATCCAGGAATGGGCCCAGCAACCGTTCGCCGATTAGCGCAATATCTCGCCCGTCAATTTCCCCTTCGATCATGACCGTCGTTTCGGACAAATTTTCGGGTGGTTCAACGTCAACGCTGACTTCTCCCAGCGCAATCAAGAACCGCACCAATTTCGTGTGGGAGATGTTGTTTCTAAGATGAATCTGAAGACCTAACGGTGGAAGCGGTTTGTCGATGTCGAGTGTGGCGACAAACGGGACGTTTGGCCTGATCAGAAAAACAATATCCGCCAGATCGCGTTGGGGCTTGATGAAGCGGTTGGCGTCTGGCCTGCGCTTTTCGATGCTGTTGATGACGCGCTCGGGGCTATGCCCGCGTTCACGAACATCTCGCCGTAATTTCCAATACGTCCTAACCTCTTCGTCTACATCAAGGTAAATTGAGACATCCAACATCTCCCGCACCGCAGGGGGATACAAGGTGTGCAGCCCAGACAGAATAATAACGTCGTTATGTCTCTGGCTTACAGGAGACATGAAGCGACCGGTGCCATGATCATAGGGACGGCAGGAGATCGGATGGCCTCGCAAAAGCTGCAAAGTCTCATGTTCAAGACGCTGAATATCGTTTGCCCGTGGATCGAGATGGGTCACAACGGACCACATCGGCGACTGTCTTTCCCAGAGGTGATAGTCGTCACCCGAAATCTGGATCACAGAGTGGTCCCCAAATAGTCCGGCGAGAGATTGACTCAAGGTGTCCTTCCCGACGGCGGAATCGCCTGCTATGCCGATCACCAAAGCCTTCTGCCCTATTTGGTGGAATTCATTGCGGTATACGCCATGCCGCATACTACGCAGGGCCAAAACCAAACCAACCGCTTCAATTCCGGTCAACCATAGAGAACGAAACTGCGGGAGGAACAAATGCGCCCAAGGATTGGTGAGTGAGGCCGGTTCGGCGGACCACACCGGAGCAGCTAAGCTCGAATTTATTACATGATATGAAACAACCAAAATAGAGAACAAGCCAACAAGCAGGGTTGCGGTGCGATCGCTGGCAAACTGATACGCAAGCAAGAACGGAACGAGCCATAGATACCACCCGATAGGAACAGGGGTAGCCAGAACGATCATATAAAAAGCCCCCCCCATCACCGACATCAACAATGCATGGCTGATTCGCCGTAGACGCCAGAAGTAGTAGAGCGCAAGCATATAAAGCAAAGGAACAACATAGATACTTATTTGATTGCTGAAATTAATAGACAAATTGTACAAACGATCAACTTCGCGATTGCCGAGAACCATCACTCGGAAGCCGGAAGAAAGAAAGCACGGCCCCAATATCATGATAATTCCCGCAGAAAACCACATTCCGAACGCGGGCAACAATTGCCGCAACTTTTTGTTTCGCCATAAATAAATGGCTGTAAACGGAACGACCACCGCCATGCTGAATTTGGCGGCGATTGCAAACGTCAGAGCCAGCCCGGCGCCAATCCCGTTCATTCGCTGTAGCGCCAGCAGCGCCAACACCAGAAACATCACCGGGATAATGTCTGTTTGACCGTTGATGTAGGTGACAAACAGAACCACCGGAGACAGCCAGTAATACCATTCAAGCAAACGACGCCGTCTGGGAAAGAGCCGGTTGAGGAAGATCAGCGTCAGAAAATCAGCGGCAAACAGACTGAGACGAAAACCGATCGCGCCAACGTCCTGGATTCCGATCGCGTGAGCAAAGACGCCGATTGCTTCTCCAACCATGCCGCCGATCGCATGCCAAACCAACATCACCGGGCCATAGGGATACGCAAGCACGTTTCCCTGACTGGCCAAAAAATCGGTCCAGGGATCGAAAGACGGCGCCTTCAACAATGCTGAGAGAAACGGCCCGAACCAGTGACTTTGCGTCGCCGGCTCGATGGCCATTATCAGGCCGAGGCGCAGGACAAGACCGACGACAAAAACCAAACTCGGGCGGGTTAACATATGTTCAAGCCCAAAGAAACGGAGTCTTGGTGCAAACGGCGTCAATCTTAATACCCTCTTCATCCAAAATACGGCGGATCGCGGCGATTTCTTTAGCTTCCGGGCGCCCCTGCAACTCAGGAGACACCAAACAAAGTTTAAATCCAGCTAAACGTAACCTTTCCCCATTGTCGTAATCAAGGGGGAAGCGTGTAAAGCAATCAACCCACACCCAATCAATCCGCCCGGCCAGCGCAAGCGCGGTTTCGATGTTCTCGTACTCCGAAACGCGAACGGCGCACCGACGTTCTCCGCGTCGGGCAGTCCGCACCAAGAACGGAAAGCTTTGGTCAAGAAAGAAAAAATCGTTGATTCCGCGACGCTCCATCAACCCCAACAACCTGTCTTCCAATCCCTCTTCCTTGACGTTCAGGATAAGCATGCGATGCCGGTAGGCATCAAGCCAAGCCTCGAACGACTCGCCCGGAACAAAAGGATCGTGATGAATGATTAGCTTTTCGCCATAGGATCGGATATCAACCTCCACGCCCAACTCCGGTGGGGTTTCCGTCAATTCAACGATTTTGTTCCGCCGATGAGAAATAACAATCATGTCCGGCTATCCTTCAGCGATCTCCGTAAGCGCAGGCTAAAATCCACAGTACGACGAATAAACTTTACTTTGGCCCGCCAATTTATATTCCAATGCGACACGCCATGAATACGCTTTCCAAAATGAACCGGAAATCGCGCAATAGCAAAACCAAGGCAGCGCGCCCGATAATATGCATACAGATCGAGGGAAAAATCTTGTGGAGGGTGATCCCAACTCTCGAACAAGCCTCGTGAAAATATTGTGGGCTGGGCATTGATATCCCAAAGCGGGCGCCGCAACAGAAGGGTTTCGAAGCACGACATGCCGACAGTGAAGACGATATCTGAAAATGGCCGCCCGGAACGCCGCCCCTTAACGAACAATCGATCCCTATCTGGCGCCGTTTCGAACAACGCCAAACCACGCAACACATCAGCCGGATCGGTTTGAAGATCGGCGTGGGTCCACCCCAGGACGCGACCGCGAGCGGCGCGTAATCCAGTCAATATCCCATGACCATACCCCTGATTGCGCTCCACTCGCACGGTGCGTAGAACGGGATGGCCCGCCAGTAAATTGGCAAGGATGGTTGGGCTGTCGTCCGTCGACCCATTATCAACCAAGATTACTTCGACATCATCACGACTAAAGATCGCTCCACATCTATCAATCAATGCGGGCAAGCTTGCCGCTTCGTTGTAGCAAGGGATAATCAACGAGAAGCTCAATTGCGGGATGGTCATCCGTATTCCTTTCATGCAGAGTAACGACCTAGGCGCTTTCTCCCTTTGCGATTAGGATGACGACTTTAAGGGATATCTTGCTCTGTCTTCAACTCCTCCGATAGCGCAGGCGTGACGGAAAGAGCAGAGCGAGACGCTCCAGAGCAGAATACAAAAAAACGCAACCCAAAATAATTAAAGGTTGCAGAACAACCCGTCGCAATGAACCACGCCAACGGCAAAGCGATTTCTTGGCGTCCTGCGTATTCAATCAGCGTGATCGCCAGTCGATTGACGGCGACATTTAGCAGGATAGCCAGAAGGTAAACCAATAGAAAACGAGGAATTTGCAGACGCACAACCGCGCGTCTTGTGTCCCCGAAGGTCCAAAAACGATTGACTGCATAAGCAAAAATTGTGCCGACCACTAACCCGAAAACTTTTGCAACATCAACGACAACCCCCAGAGTTAAAAACAGCCAGTAAACTCCGGCGTCAACCCCGGCTGTCGCCGAACCCGATAAAAGAAAGCGCAGAAGGTAGGGAGGAAAACACATGTCCATCTCACAAGAATTTTCATTGACCTTTTAGTGCTCGGACTCATACGTCACTGGCCTCTATCGTCAAATAGGCCTACCCACTATCCATAAACGCCTTCAAGATATGAAAGATACATGCTCTTTCTGGTTGCGGTCTTTATGCTGCTGTCGCCGGAGGCGTTCCTGCGCCTCGTCTACAAACAACGACGCCTGCATTCGCTAAGCGTTCCCAAAGAATGGATCGAGACATTTCAGCCAATACTCGTAGGTTTTCAAATCATTCGGCGTGCCCCAACACGGATAAGCATCGACCTCGAACAATCGACAGCGCAAACCAAGAGCCAAGGCGTCATTGATGGCGCTGTCCACATAAAACTCTCCATTTACGGCGCCGCCTCGCTCAATCAATCGGTTGGCGGCCGCCACAAAGTCGCGGGCGCGTTTAAAAGTGAAAGCGCCGGTAATGATCGGATCGTTACGAGGATCACTCAGCGGCGTTTTGACCGAAATATTGCGAATGACGTCGCCTTCGGCGTCAATCCAGCCGTACATTTGCGGATGACGAGCGGCGCCGGGATGTCCGCGAACTCCCCAGACGACGACGTCGACGCCGTCATCCTCCAACACCGCCGACAAACGAGCCCCGTCATATACTGCGCCATTGTCACAGGCGCCGATGGTCAGCGGTTCATCGAGAGCCACGTTGTCCATCCCGAGCAAGCAAGTCCGCGCTTGGCCATCGGTCGGTTTATCAAGGGTAACCAAGCGACAGCCGGGAAAATATCGAATCAAGGCGACGGAAATTTCTTCATAGCCCGGCATATCACGACGTAAAACGAAAATCCGCTGCGGAGCCTGAGGCAAATCTCGCGCGGCGCGGATCACCATGGGCAAGCCGTCCACCTCGATCAATGGTTTTGGCACAGAATAACCAGCGGACGCAAAACGGGCTCCGAAGCCCGCCATCGGAATGAGCACTGCGCCGAGGTGTCGAGGCGGGGAAACTCCTTTGGCCGCCTTAACCGCCCGGCTCATGGCGGCCCAACTGCGATAATCGGCAATATCCTCAGGCGTGCCCCACTGCATGAAGTGGGGAATAGAATACATGGCGATGTTACAGCCTTTTTGCAGCAAGGGCCGATAGGCCAGACTGACATAATATTCGCCATTCAAAGCCAATTCCGGATCAGCGCAGGTGATTGCGAAGGCTTCGAGCATCAAACGACCGGTGCGGAAATAATAAGAGCCGCTGGAGGCCGGTTCGTTCATCGGAGTGTTGGTGTAGGGCTTTTTTTCCTGAATGGCAATAACCCGCTCTTCCTCCATCTTCACATAAGCGTAATTTGTTGAATTCAACATATGAGGATGGAAGCCGCTGTAGCAGATAACCGCGCCGTCACAGCGACTGTCTTTGGCAAAGCGTTGGAACGCGGCAAAATCCCACCGACACGAAAAGTCACAGTAATTGACGATTACAGGCTGATCGGGATCGATGAATTCAGCCGCTTGCCGAACAGCATGCACTGGTCCCAGTTTGTGAGGCGCGACGCCAACAATAACGCCGTCCGGACAGCATTCTTTCAGGATATCCCGCATTCGGAACTCGGGTTGGTCCAAATGATCCTGATTACAGATGAATATAAAACGCTCGGCTCCGGGAAATAGATTAATAATATGCGCAATAATCGGCTTGCCGTCTACTTCGATCAACGGCTTCGGGACAGTATAACCGGCGCGGCGAAAACGTTCTCCGAACCCCGACATAGGCACAACGATCTGCATAATATTTACATCCCGATCTCTGTATCACCGACGGTCTGCCTCGACAGTTGCTGTCGATACTTTTCAGCATCCCAGCTCAACAATTCCGCCTCATCTTCACATGTAAGCCATGCCAAGGGAACGTCAGATTCAATTCGCTCCAGCACCAATCCCAGGCAACGCAACATTTCCCGGGCCGACGTCGATAAACAAGGTTTAAGCAGAACTCCGGCGTCCGGAATGATCAGCCAAGACGGCGATCCTGACACGGCGTGAGCCTCTCGCCACACCACCGGCGCCCCTAAAAAAACCACATGATCAGGATAAAGGGAGCCTCTTTCTGCAATAGCGCGTCGTTCGGCCACCAATGCGATGGCGTGCGCTTCCGCGTCCAAGGCTGGTTCATACCCGGTCGCCTGCGCCGCCTTCATCAGGCGTTCTGCATTCGCTGGCGGCGCGCTGCGAATCGGCAACGCCAAACGGCGTTCGACTTCATGCAGCAGAGCAAAAGCTATGTCAACATCGTTGCCCGCCACAACCAACCCATGGTTGGCCAACACCAAGATATCCGGCTTCTCCGGCAGACGATTTTTAACGGCCTCCACCAACGCTCCCCCGGGGCGGGCATAAGGAATCCACGCCCAATTCAAGCCTGACAACCGGGACATCAGCGCAGTCTGACCGTCCACCCGACACGCCCAGGCCAAAACGGCCACGGAATGAACATGTAGGACAACAGAATGGGGCAACAACGCATGGAGCGGCGTTTCTATCGATGGACGCAGCCCCTCGCCGCTCATTACAAACCGACCGAGCGCAGAATCCACGTCCGAAGTCAAGGCGTTGAGCGTCGCCGGCAAATCAAGAGAGACAAAAATAGACTTGATTTCAGCATCCGCCAGCGCTGTTCCAGACGCTTTAATCCACAAGCGATCGCCCTGTTTCAGCGATGTGTTGCCTCCGGTAGCCTGAATCAAAGTGATATCTCGGCCAATCTTGGCTGACTTGCGACAAAATTTAGAGAAGGAGTCGAGAGCGCTCATCATATGACCGTCTTATCTTGCCCGGTTTAGATACGATGCTCAATGCAATGATCCATATTGCGCGAAGGCTCGTAAAATCATTGCCCTGCATCTTTACATAATATCAATCGGGATGGATGTGCGCCATGTCATTTTCCAGAAGAGGGACTAAACTCATGCTTCTCAAGATCATGAACGAGGGGTTGCGAATCTTGCCTTACAAGATAGACGATCGATTCGACGCCAACCTCTCTCGGCACATAACAAGGGCGACTCTTACAGGAACCCTGAACTCCAACGCTGAGATGATCAAGCACGGACTCATGGTAATTACAGGATGCCGACGCCGTTGAATCTTTTTGCTTAAATATTTTGCAATTCTGAGCAATAACGGTGTCATACTCGGCATTCCATTGATCAAACTCTCCCCAATACCTAAAAAATTGTCTTGTCTCATCATTAGAGGGGTTAAACAGTAAAGGGTCAATTCCAACTCTAATACGTCTTCCGACTCGAGCCGCATCTTGCTTTGTCATTGTTTCAACCTGCTTATATATAATATTACCCAATACAAATTCTTGCTTTGAAGTCCGGGACGCCCAAACTTTGTGCTTGCGAAGCGCTTCCGGCAACGCCCAAGTCAAATTGGCCGCAATTCCAAGCACAACGACGATTGCTGCATTGCGATAAAGAAGCTTTTGCTCCCTCATTAGATACTCGGCAATGGAAAAAACACCGACAAAAATCAAACATTGACCGACATGGATATAGTAACCCCAGCCGGACAGCCGTTTTACGTTTAACATAACAGATAAAACCAGAATCAATCCACACAAGAGCACAACCAAACCGGACGCATACAGACTCTCGACAATAAGCCCCAACACAAACGTCATCCCACGGCGTCGGTTTTTGATGAATGTCTTGATGGCGCTGATCAAAACAATAACCATAAGCAAAAAAATGCCGATAATGATTAGTGCGGAAGAGGTCCTTGAATACGAGAAGGACCCATTCAGCACATACCCAGCCCAACTGAAGAAATTAATCTGGTCTGAATCACTCCCATGCCCGAGGCCGAAAAAAGTCGATTGAAGGTATTCTGCCCAGCCGTTCGATTTGTAAATAATGCAGGGGACCGCAAGAAAAAAACCAAGAACAAAATATGGCGCTGAATTTACAAGCAATACCAAAAAACGACTCTTCCAATGAACCAAGGATAGAGAACACCATACAAACACAAAGAGAACGGGAATCAGCGGCAGAATGCTGATCTTCATTCCGTATGCAATGCCAAGCAATATCCAAGAACAACCAAGTATTCTCTTCTTTTTGAAAAAGAACCAAAAAAACAACGAAAGGAATAACATCTGAAACGGCTCAGGCTTCGGCACGGAAGAGAAGTACGCCGTGTTTGGTAGAGCCGCCATGGTTACAAACGCTAAAAGGCGTAAAGTTTTCGAATTTATAAGAGAGCACGCCAGTATATAATATCCAATTCCTAGAGCAAGAACTTGCGTCATTCGGATGGAAATAATAATCGACTGCTCTCCTCCCACGATCCATGCCGGCAATGCAAAAAGCGAAGAAAGATAAACCAGAGGACGACCATAACGCTGGTCATTTCCAACAATATTTTTAATAATGTCCTTGAAAGAATGTGAATGAAATATATCCATGACCTGGTCAAGCGTAATCATCTCGTCCATATGGAGCATATAGCGAGCTGCGCTCAAGTCGACGTTTGAAACCAAGCAAACATTTACATATAAAATAAAGAATAAACACATTAAAACTAAACACATTGTTGGATAATAAGTTTTTCTCATAATCCTCATAATGGATTTAATCACAGTGACCTCACGAGAGCTATATGAAACCCTGATGTCCATAGGGTCATATGTACCTGTAACAGCTTCATTTGTCGAGGAAAATATTGGTGCAACTGTCTTCTGTAAAAGTTGGTGTTCGAGCTTTTCGCTGTTGGGAGAGTGATCAATCGAGTTGGATGACATAATGAAGTGTGCGATGATCGCTGCCAGCTACCGATGGCGGATGTTATGGAATTGGAAACAGAGATTGTTCGTCCGTGTCTTATACCAAGTCCCAATGACTACAACCCATAGGCCCACTTTCTGATACCAATAGACATAATTTTCCAAGGGCGTTTCACCAGGTTATTCCAAGCGAAGCAACAGCGTTCAACAATGTGATTATAAGTTTTAAAGATAATATCTGATAGCCAGTTTTCACGGAGATATTGCCAGATATTTTCAACAGGATTGAGTTCTGGGCATTTTGGAGGCAACGGAAGTAGCGTTATATTATCAGGTACTTTTAGTCGTTTTGATGTATGCCATCCGGCTTGATCAAGCAGAACTATTGCGTGTGCATTGGAAGCAACATTTCGGGATATTTCGCGTAGATGTAAGATCATAGCGGCACTGTTGCATTTAGGCAGAATTAAGCCTGCGGCTTTACCTAAAGCAGGACAAATTGCACCAAATAACCAAACAGAACGCGTTCTTTGGTCTTTGGGAGACATAGGACGGGAACCTCGTTTTGCCCAACGTCTTGTTGTTTTGGTTTTTTGGCCGACGCGAGCCTCATCTTGCCACCACAGCTCTATTACTTTTTCATGTGAAAGTGTTTCTTTGATCTTCATAATTTCGTTTGGGAAGTTTTTTTAAAATTTTCAATGGTGTCCGGTGCTTGAGACCAATGGCGGGGACGTGTTGATAATTTTCTGAATTTCATAGTACGAAATTTTCGACTCCGAGTCTGTTTGCTGATGGGTATGCGATATGTGTCAAAAAGCCCTTTCACCAAATCGAGAAGCCTCCAACGAACGAGACCATCAATCTCCGCAGATGGTCCTCGTTCAACAATTTCAGATAATTTCTGTCTTTGATCGTCATTTAAAATAGATGTTCTGCCTAGAGCTTTTCTTTCTAGTAGCCCATCTGGGCCTTTCTTGTTGAATACAATAACCCAATCCCGAATTGTTTGCAACCCGACACCACTGAGTTGTGCGGCTTCACTTCGCGTTTTTCCGTCATATAGGTGCGCCAATGTCAAAAGCCGCCGAACCTGCGCCGGACATTTCGATGTTTTTGCAAATCTACGAAGTTCATCGCCTGAGAAATCGCTCCGAAGTTTAATTGCTGCACTCATGACAAACCTCCATCGTTTGTCACAAGTGAATCGTCTTATATCCGTATTTGCAAGAGAAAAATATGAGTCCCCGTTTACGAGACTTGGTATTACCACATTGTTACAACATTATTTTGTAGGTGAGAAATGAAGATTTTTGGTAGAGATGCATGGCCATATTACAATCTATGCGATTTTGGGTGGAAACGCCCATTATATAATATTATTGATCATTGAGTTAACTTGGAGACGTACAAACAGCGCTATTGTGGTACTAACAAGCCGATTGGATTTTAGGCTCCAGACTCAATCACACCCAGTACGCCACAATAGTTGCAATTACAGTGATGACATATAATTTCTGGAGAGTTTGTCATAGCGAGTAGCGATGCGATGAAAATCCTTTAACCGGCAAAACACGGCTTCCACCATCCATCTGAACTTATAGCGCTTCTTGTCGAGAGGAACCTTTCGTTTGCGTGATTTCCTGCCTGGGATAACGGGCTTGGCACCTTTATCGCGGATTAAACTCCTTAATTTATCGGAATCATAACCCTTATCAGCCAAGACGGCGCGACAACCATCCATCTCGGCTAACAATTCGTCGGCCATCTTTATGTCGGACACGTTTCCAGCCGTTATCTTGATGACGATCGGACGGCCGAGAGTGTCGCTGAGGACGTGGATTTTCGTTGTTTGTCCACCTCTTGAGAGCCCGATCCCTTGCTTCTTTGCTCCCCCTTCGCCGCCTGAGCACAACGATGCGCCTTAACATAGCTGCCGTCCATCGCCACAGAAGCGGTAATCCATTGGCCTTCAGACAGAGCCCTGAGGATATTGTTCCACAGCCCTCTGCGAGACCAGCGATTAAAACGGCTATAGACCGTCGTCGGCAGACCGTATTCCGGAAGACAATCTTTCCAGCGGCAACCGCTCTTCAGAACATGGATGATCCCGCTTATGATCCAACGGTCATCCACTCGACGCGCGCCGGGTTGGTTCTTCGGAAGATATCGTTCAATTTGCGACCATGCTCCATCACTTAAGTAGAATATTTCCCGCATCTCGGTCTCCAAGGCTCCTTATCTCCTTGGAATCACAATTATAATGTAAATTCAATACCTTGATTAGGTTTTACCCAATAAGATTGCCCACCTTGGGTTTATACAGAATATTATTACAAGAATGGGGATGAATTCTTTCTTAATAAAAGGATGGAGCACCACTTTGGTCGCGGCACTTTTTGCACTTTCAGCAAAAGATGCAAATATTTATTTAACACTGACAGCATTCTTTCCAATTTTGATGTCTTGGCCACTTGATACATTCTTTCTTCACCAAGAAAAACTTTTTACAAATCTATATGAAGATGTTGCCTCGGGTTCGGTAGATAGCAACACTTTTACATTAACCCCTTCAAAGAATGAAAAAACAATATCATTTTATAAAGTTTTCTTCTCAAAAACTATTTTTCCTTTTTATGGAGGCGCTACGCTGCTAATTTTCCTTACAATGCACCTTCTACACATCCCCAGATAACCTACTATAAAAAAGATCAAAGAAAGAGATAAACGGGCGCTTCGGACGACGGAAACAAGGTCTGGAGCGCGCGGGATAAATGCAAAAAAGCCCGGAAATCCTGGGCTTTTTGGCCTAGACTTCCGGGCTTTTGAAAATTCTACATAACGAATGCTGGTTGACCAAAAGGGACACTTCGCGAACCTTTCTCCGCAGTTTTAGACAAGTCAAATTCCAGATTCATCAAAAAGTTGTAGGTCAAACCGGCAGGCAAAAGGAACACTCAACGAAATCTATCTTTGTAAAACAATAGGTTATCACCTCTTGAAGTTCGCAGGTTTGAGCCAAAATGATCAAACCATCTTTGCATTCAGGTTTTTGATACAATTTGGTAAGCAGAACGCACTGATTTCAAACTTTTTGACGCTTTGCGCGATAAGAAGCGAATAAATCTGTGATCAATGCGATTGAGGCGGACCGAAGATGTCGTCCAATGAAGTTGCATCCATTAATTGATCCATCCAGTTATCGAGTTGCTCACTCGTTGCGTTCTGAATGCGCTCTGCGATAGGAGGCGGAATCGTTTTGTAGCGGCGAATTAATTGGCGAGTAAGCATGTTGGCCTTGCCTTTGGCTTCGCCTTTAGCTTCGGCTTTCTCAACAGTTATTCGATGGGACGCAATCCACATCTCCCGATTCTCCTGAGCGTCGAGTTCTTCGGCTGTCCAAGACGCCTTATTCGCTTTTTCAAAAGCATGAGCAATCGCCGGTTCTATCGCAAGCGTTTCTGGAACGACGCTCAAATCTTCTGCATGTTTCAAGAAATAAAGCCACATTTCGGCAACAGTTTTCAACTCCGAGGAAGATTTTAGAAATTTCGGCAATTCGGCAAAAACAAGCTCCATTTCTCCCCGGACAACCGAAGGCTTTTCTTCGGCGCTCATTCGAAAACGACTGATCGTTCTTTCCAGCTCCGGAAACAAGATAAAATCAGTAATCGTCACCGCAACGACTTCAACTAATTTAACGTACTCATCGTCTTTATCGAGTTGTCCGACATAGGCTTTGCAGGCGTTATAAAAGACACGTTTTTCGAATCCTTCGAGGTTTAATACCTGCATTTCGACGATGAAAGAACGGCCGCGTTGATCTTTGGCTCGAACATCAACAAAAGAATCCTTCCAACCTTTGATTCTCGGAGCCTGGTAAGGATCGAGAATCGCAACATCAACGATTGCTCTTTCTCCAGAAAAATCGAGAATAGCATTCAAGAAGCTGATCAAAATATCTCGGCTAGAATCCGAGCCAAAGATTTTCTTAAACGCGAAGTCGGTTTTCGGATTGAGGAAGCGCACAGCGATTTCCTTTGCGACAGTTTAGCGGACATTCTATCAGACTTATCTGTGTTTTTGTGAATAGAATTTTCTTTTACAAAAACTGTGATTCTGCCCCCTTGACGTCTACTGTGTCTCATTTCCGTATCACGCACGCTTTTATAAAAATCTTACCCCTCATTAAAACTCATTATTAGGACATCAAAATTTACCATACTCCGATTGAATAGGTGAAACACCCAAACGAGGATTCCCTGCAAACTCATAAAGACGCAAAAAAGGTTGAGCGTCCATTGAAGAGCGAATACGTTGGCATTTTTCTACGAGATGCTCTTTGACAAGACTGCTGGCCGTCGTTACTACCAGTTTTATTTGGCCTCTGCCTTCGAACGTAATCATACGCAAGGTATCAAGTAAAGACGTGCGATTTAGGTCATCAAGGTGTATCAGCGGTTCATCGAGTATAAAAATGCCACCTAAGCTTCTCGCCCTCGCCAAAAAAAAGCGCAAGAGCCATATCTTGACGCTGTCCTTGGCTGAAATGAGCTTTCGTGTCAAAAGTCGACTCGTCTCCAGCACTTGCGGACCAACGCATTGACGCGCCATCACGACTAGACACAACTCGATTAAACATTTCGTTAGCCTGCATGCGTATAAAAAGACTATTCATTACGTTTTCAAGAGCCTGAATTTGCCGTCGCTCAAAAGCAACTCTATGAGAGCTAATTTTTTCAATAAAAGACATAATTCTATTTTTTTCCGCAATAAACGCATCGTATTGACGTTGTGCTTTATCTCGTTTCTTTTCCAGATCAAGAGTTAACTCCCGTTGTTTCAATTGACGGAGGCAAGTTCGAAGTACATCCAGGATTCCCTCGGCGTCAGCTAAAGAGCGTTCACGCTCAACAGCTTTGTGTTCGATGTCTGCAAGCGCCTCATTGGTTGGAGTGGTATCTTTTGCAAGAAAACTCCAAGTAAAAAGTACGTTTTCTAAAGAACGTATCCGCACTTCAAGGCGATCAACTTCTTTTTTTGCTTTTTCCATATTCAAAGAAATTTCATAACTTAGCTTTTCTTGGATATCTATATCCTGAAGAATAGCCGAGAAAATCTGAGCAATGGGTAATTTTATCCAACCCGAAGAACTGAAAGTTTCTAGACTCTCTTTGAGTTTTTTCATAATTATTGCCTGACGAATATACTGCAGATGATTCATTAATATGGCTTGATCAACTTGAGCATCAGTTGGAAGCTGGAGTTTTGACACCTGCGCCAGAAAAGCGTCACGCTCACTGTTCAGTTTTATGCACCGCTCGGCGTTCTCTGCGAGAGTCCGAATTTTACTAATCGCCATCTCGACTTCTTGAATTTGCTGCGTCAGATCAGTTATGATCGTCGTTGCCGATGCGCCTCCCTGACTGATCGCGGCACGCAATTCTACAACGCTACCCCAGTTATGGCCACAAGCTGGACAGCAATGATGGTCGTCCGCCAAGGTTTCCAAAACATGAAGCGCTAGGTGTTGCAAACGAGACAAAGGATCCGCGACATTTTTAAGCGCTTGTTGCAAGCTCCCTAGACGAATTGTCTCTTGTCGAATTTGATCATAGAAAACAACCGGATCAAGATTAGCAAGATCATTCTTCGATAAAGTTTCGGTCATAGTGGTCAGTTGGGCTTTCACAGCATTAAACCGTTCAACTTGACTTAAACAATACTCTGTTTGTCTAGCTTCGATATTCAACATAGTAAGATCAAAATTAATAGAAGATGATCTTTCAAAGAAAGTAATAATAGAAGTTTCCTGATCAATATTAAGTTTGCTTAAATCATCAAGCCAAGTGATAAGCTGATTCAATTTTTCTTCACGGCGCCTGACATCATTGTATTGAGATTCAAGAAGAAATATCGTATTTTTAACACTGATCAGTTTTTTTCGGTCATCTTCAATCGTCCAAGTTTCCGGATTAGTCCACTTTTCTCTAACTTCATTCAAAGCGGCCCGCACGGATTTGCTGTGGTTTTGCTGCTCTGCAACCAAGCGTTCGGCACCATTAACCAGTGTTTGAAAAGATTCGGCCGACGTCGAGGGCTGCGATGAAACGTCTGCGCCCAAAATTTCGAGAAGACGGCGATACGCTAACGCTCCCTCGCGTAATATAGAAGTGCGTTCCAGAGATGCCGCGTTCGCTAAAATTTGAATCTGGCCATTTAGTTGTTGGATATCTTTATTTAAAGGAGTGGCTTTTTGATGTAAAGATTCCGCTATATTACTAAGTTTTTCCTGGTACGCCAGCCAATCCTTTGTCCCCAACAAATCTGCCAGAATTTTTATACGAGATTGCTGTTGGTCTTCGTCATTATCCAACAAAACCGCCACCCTCTCTCCTGAAAAGAAGCGCGCACCACCCAGCCATTGCCGACGGATATCTGCTTCCCTCTGAGCGGACTGCGCTGCTGATTTCGTTAGAGGAACCAGACGATCTAAAAGTTGCATTTCTTTAAGAGTTTTCTTTTTTTGACCATCCCCAATAAGGACTCGCTCTGGGGTTCGCAAAATCTCTACGTGGCCTTCCATCGTTCTCAGGAGGGATTTAACCTCGGTCGATCGCTCCTCTGGACTCAAACAACAACGCAAATCGTTATTTCCCAGCCGATCAACGCGACCAAGCAATAACCATTCGATTGCTTCGCACAGACTGGTTTTACCGGAGCCGTTGGCGGCGCAAATGAGAGTCAACGGGGCTGAAAAATCCAAAATTTGCGGCTTGTCAAAGCCACGAAAAGCCTGAATGGATAGATTATCAAGAAAGAAAGCACCGGTCATAACGTAGCACTCACCTGAGCAATGAGGTCTTCAGCGATTTTTTTAGCCGAGTCAACATTCAAACGTTCAAGTAACGCTTTTTCAGTTTCTTCCAGATTGCTAGGAACATCCAAGACGATATCTGTAACGCCTGTAGATTTCGCCTGGAGGGTAAGAACAGAGACTCTCTCCTGTCGCGCCCAGTCGTTATTATCAAGCCACACAAAGTGCATTCGGCAAATCCATGTGTCGAGTTCTTGGGAGTGAACCAAGTTTTTTATATCAGAGTTTGGCTCAGAAGGCAAAGAGACAATAATATATCCATCCATCCTTCCCAAATGATCTTCTTCTATTTTCGTCAATATTTTGTCCATAATATCCCTAGCCAGAGCTAAACTTTTTTTCAACTCACTTTCATCTATAGCCGACAATAATGGCCATAACAATAACAAAGCATAGTCGCTTTTCCACAATCCTGATTTATCCGGAACTTTTGACGGCAATGCAACATCATCGCGAGAAAATCCAACCGGAACCAGGCGTTCTTCCAGCCAATCAATCAACTTATCGTAACGACAAGTGCCGCTCATACCGTGATCTCCTTAATCTCAAAATGTGAGGAAAGAGTATCTTCCAAAGATTTTTTTGCTCTTCTTAGATCGGTATCAATCATCACATCAGATAATTTATACCAAGGTAAGCAATATATTTCTCGATCAGAATTACCATGAACCGCATTTCGCCCCTCTGGCAAAGAGGGACGATCGGCTCTGCGCACCTCATTTGGACGGTACGGGTCCGGTTGTTGCGCGCCATCGCCTCGCGCCACCAACAGAATCGGATTGTGAGCGCCGGACTCTAAGACCCAATGCTCTATCTTTTCTTTAATTTCTGGACGTGAGAGTCCTTTTATACTCCACATCCGCACGATACCGTTTTTCTTCGGCCAAAGAAGATCACAAAAACCGTTATTCGACCGACGAATCTCCACATCTTGACAACAATTCAGCATAAGAGCAAACACTTGAAAGCAAGAAATCCAATCGACGGCCCATTCATCTAATCCATCGTGATCAATTTTTTTACGATTCATGAAATCTTCGCCGATTGCAAATCCGGAACATAGAGATTGAGCTAATTCTTTATCCATTATTTTTTGAATATTATGTAGAGCTTCCTCAATTATCTTATTGAGGTTGTGACTTAAATCAATTTTGGGATAGCGTCTTAATAAACGCAAGATTTCATAGACCTCTGGCGAAAGAGGTTCCTTTCCTGTGACATCAAAGGCTGTCTTGGCTTCCCATAAATGACGACATCCATCCTGAGCATAATCAAAATTAAGAAATCCACCGACGATGCAGCCGTGACTATATCGAATCACAGTACCGTTAATCGGTGGGACAAGCAGTTTTCTCCCTGCACCAATTGAGTGATTAAGACATAACGGACCTCCGTCGGTCCAATAAATAACCTTTTCGCGATTCCGATATACCCCGGTCATACAACGCCATTGATCCTTGTTTTTATCAGAAGAAGGATCGTCTTCTCCATAGTGACAAAGTATTATTGCCGTTGGATAATCTTTAATCTTCTTCGTCAGCTCACTTACGCGGCTCATCCATAAGGGATGCGTCGGCTCTTTTTGAAGCACCATACCAAGAATCAGCGCTTTTTTGTTCCGGTGCAGTGTGTCCAAATTTGTGAGCACCTCGTCCCCCGGAGCACCTTGGCCACTCGTCAAAAAGTCAAAACAGATGAGTGGGTAAAGACACAGATCCTCGGCCACAAGAACTACCGGACGCGGCCCCCCGACCCAATTCTCTATTTCGGGCAACTCAGCAGTTTGCTGCGGATGCTGTTTTAATAAACAATAACAATCCGTTGTTTCTTGCGTATGGACCCAGATAAACGCTGCATTGTAGACACGCTCCTTTATTAATTCATTGGGAATATCCCAAGTGCCGAAACGGTGGCCTGTGTCTTGCTTTTGCCACTCAAGCAATTTTTGGCCGGAAACGAACCCGATTCCGGCTGCCAGAATCATCGGACCAGATCGAGCATTCACCAAATCATTCAATTCGTTCCAATGATCAAAGGAAAAAGCCAATTCAGGAAAAACAACAAGCGAGGTGTCTGTTTCTGGAAAAATCTTGTTCAGAAGAGCTTCGTCGCCTCTTAAAATTTTTTTTGCCAATTCAAGATTTAGATCATGGAATTGATTCCACCCCGTGTGCGAACGCGGCGGCGCATTCGGTTGAACCAAACAAAGCGGAATAGAGCCAGGCGCCGAGGTCCAACGTCCTTTGATGTCAAACTGCTTGATGTTCGGCGACATTTTTACGTTACCCTGAAAAGAGATCAATATCTCCATTCGATACAACAAATCAGATAACACAACAATACCTATTTAAAGGAAATATGCATAGACACCGTTCATAAGACAAAAAAGTTCGAGTACTCGTTGTAAGATAAGAAAAACAAAAAGGAGTAATCACACAAGATGCATCACTATTAAGGCGTTGTCGTCTCAGAATCTAAACGATGGTTAATGTCACAATGGTGTTGTTTGTCCAATTCCACGTAAATGGAACAATAGCTAATCTTGTAGGATGGGCATTCTCATGACGAACTAATAGATTGTAATCAATCCATGTATCTCAACCAAAAATTTCCGATTCTACAACAAGCTTATTTTGGCAGCCTTGACATACACACACCGATCGCATAGAACTGCGACCGACCAGGGACTGGAGGAAACGCAAGTACATGGTTCGGCGGCTAATGTCTACCCCCCGCTATAAAGCGGACCTAGGCGGCGGCTCGTTAAACCTTGCCGAGAGCCGCGTGGTGGCCAACCTGCTGCTTGAACAGACCGACCATGAGCGCTGGCACCACGCCATTGAGATCGAAAATGTCCTCCAGCGCCGCAGCCCAGCTACCGCGCGTAGGCTAGCCATTCTGTTGCGCGGAAGACTCCGGACCATGGACTCAGAGCTGTGGCAAATGGTTCGAAGCGGCTCGACAACCGTCGCATTCCATGCCGTCTTTGCAGCTACCATCAAACACAGCTTCCTGCTAGGCGACTTTCTGGACTTGGTAATTCGGAATCAGTTCCGCCTGTTCCGCACCGACCTGCCTAGGAATCTCTGGGCTGAGTACCTGGAGGAGTGCCGGAACCGAGACCCCTACATGCCGACCTGGTTGGAAAGCACGGCAGCCAAGCAAGGTGATACTGCTTACCGGATTCTTGCCGAGATCGGATACCTTGCCGATCGAAAAAGCTATCAGCTGCAACCTGTCAGGATATCGGCTGATGTTCTATCCTACCTGCACTCCAGTGATGAACGCTATGTCCTACGCTGCATCCAGGTGAGCCAATGACCAACCTGACAGATCGGTTGAACAAGGTTTTAGACCGCATGATGTCGGACGACTTGCTCGGCGGACGTGGCCTGGGCAACGAAATCGGCTTCCATATCTTCGACTACGACCCTGCCGACGAACTGGCCGTCCGATCACATATCGGATTCCTGATGGCGCAAATCCCGAAGTTGCGACCGACGTTGAGAGTCAAGCACCTCAATCTCTTTAGCCTGGTCACCTCCCACCTGGACGAGCGACGTCTGCTGGACAAAGCTCTCGAACAAGGTCGCAAAAAAGGTGACGCATTCCTGCGCAAGGCGCTGGCCGAGCCGCTCCACGGCAAAAAGCTGGCTCCGATATTCGAAAAGGCGTCCGATCCCAAGAATCACGACCTTGTCCTCGTATCAGGCATCGGCTCGGTATATCCGTTGCTTCGTACCCACAGCCTTCTGAATAACCTCCATCATGTGATGGAGCACACGCCCTTGATTCTCTTTTTCCCCGGACGCTATGACGGCCAATCCTTGCGGTTGTTCGGACTACTCCATGATGACAACTATTACCGCGCGTTCCGGCTTGTTCCTTGAGGAGTATAGCAACATGCTCATCCAAGATATTTTCATAAAGTCCATTGCCAGGCCGATAAACGGCGTCATCAAAGCCGACCAGCTTGATGAGGAATCAATCTGGCAGGAGCTGGATGAGTATGTCGTTACGCGCGAACTCGGAGTCCATCTAAGAAAGCTCTTCGACGCATACCTTAAATCCATTGACCAATCAAAAGACCCAGAGGTCACTGGAAAGATCGGCGTCTGGATTTCAGGATTCTTTGGATCAGGTAAATCGCACTTCATCAAAGTTCTATCATATCTGCTCGAAAACATTACCGTAAGCAAGGACGGGCAAACCAAGCGAGCGGTTGAGTTCTTTGATGGTAAAATTGAAGATGCAATGCTGGCAGGAGACATCAAGAGAGCTGTCAACTCCGAAACCGATGTTATTCTTTTCAATATTGATTCTAAGGCGGACACATCGAAAGACGACCCGATTTTAACCGTCTTTGCCAACGTCTTCAATGGTAAAGTTGGATATAGTTCAGATCACCCACATATTGCCGATCTGGAACGTCGCCTGCATCAGAAAGGTAAGCTCAAAGAGTTTCATGCCCATTACCGTCAAATTGCAGGTGGAGAATGGGTGGAGGAACGCGATGCGTTCTACTTGAACTCAGACAGCATCAAGGCGGCTCTGGGCAAAACTCTCGGCCAATCGGAGTCAGCATTCGATAAGTGGCTGGAAAGCCCGGAGTCTGTATTTAATCTGACTCCGGAGAACTTCGTCAGCTGGGTTAAGCAGTACCTGGACTCCCGTGGCCCGAAGCATCGAATCGTATTCCTGGTGGATGAGATTGGACAGTTTATCGGCCAGAATACGGCGATGATGCTGCGTCTTCAGACCATTACCGAGAACCTGGGAACTGTCTGTGGCGGAAGGGCCTGGGTGATAGTTACCAGCCAGGAGGACATCGACGCCGTGCTCGGCGAGATGAGAACGACCAAGGCCAATGACTTCTCAAAAATTCAAGGACGATTCAAGACGCGATTGTCGCTCTCAAGTGCCGATGTTCATGAGGTGATTCAAGCGCGCCTTCTGGAAAAGAAGGAAGAGGCTCGGGATGAACTGGTAAAGATTTACCGAGATAAGGCGGACATTCTCAAGAATCAACTTAGCTTTACCAATGCTGGTATGACCTTTAGAGCGTATGCAGGCGAAACACACTTCTCAGGCGTTTATCCATTTGCGCCATATCAGTTCCAGCTTGTCCAGAAAATATTCGAAGCGATTCGTCGAGTTGGCGCATCTGGCTTGCACCTTGCTCGCGGCGAGCGTTCGATGCTTGATGCATTCCAGGTTGCAGCGGTCAATCTATCCGGCAAGGGGCTGGATATCCTAGCGCCCCTCTATGAATTTTATCCCAGTATTGAGAGCTTCTTGGATACGGCTGTGAAGGCGACTATTGACCAAGCTGCCGACAACCCATCTCTTGAACCGTTCGATGGTTTGGTTCTGCGAACCCTGTTCCTGATTCGCTATGTTAATGAAATTAAAGGAAATGTCGACAATCTGATAACCTTATTCATTGACCGGATTGATGCCGATTGAGGTGGTCCCGGAATCCCGGACAGGGTGATAAGCTTAGGTCGAATCACTCAGGAGAGTTCGGATGAGCGGAAAACGGAAACGTTATAGCGCAGATTTTAAGGCCAAGGTAGCGCTTGAAGCGTTACGTGGAGAATTAACAATCGCTCAATTGGTGTCGAAGCATGGAGTTCATCAGACACTTATCAGCGATTGGAAACGCCAAGCCATCGATGGACTGGTGAGAACATTTTCGAGCAAAGGAGAAACGGCGACTCCATCACAAGATGGAGAGATTGAAAAGTTACACGCTATGATTGGTCAACTGGTAGTAGAACGAGATTTTTTAAAGAAAGCCTCCAGTCGATGACCGGCGATCGGAGGCAATCAATGGTCGATCCTACGCATGACCGTCTTTCGGTTATAAAACAGTGTGAGCTTCTTTCAATAAGTCGCTCTCGTTATTACGACAAACCTGTTGGAGAAACAGCAGAAAATTTAGAAATCATGAGACGGATTGATGAACAATTTTTAGTTGCACCATTTTATGGAAATCGAAGAATGGTAATTGATTTACAACGAAAAGGATACAATGTTGGACGCAAGCGCGTCCGTCGACTAATGGAGAAAATGGGATTAGTTGCAATTTACCAAAAACCAAGAACGACATTTTCAAATCCGGAGCACAAGATATTTCCATATATGCTTCGTGATTTGAAGATTGATCGACCGAATCAAGTTTGGTGCGCAGACATCACATATATTCCGATGCGACGAGGTTTTCTCTATCTTGTTGCTATAATGGACTGGGCGACACGCAAAGTTCTTACATGGAGATTGTCAAATACGATGGATGTTGACTTCTGTATTGATGCTCTTGAAGAGGCGCTTCTTAAGTATCGAAAGCCTGAAATATTCAACACGGATCAGGGGAGCCAGTTTACAAGCTTGAGTTTTATTAGCGTGTTGACTCGTGATGGAATTTCTGTATCAATGGATGGGAAAGGTCGGTGGATGGATAATGTATTCATCGAAAGGCTGTGGCGTTCTGTTAAGTATGAATGTGTCTATCTTAATGCTTTCGAAACAAGTGGGGAAGCGAGGAAAGGGATTGGACAATGGATAAATTTCTATAACGCCAACCGTCCTCACGCAGCATTAAACAACAAAACACCGGATGAAGCATACCAGAGTATATCAGAAAATATACAGGATGCCGCATAAAAATACTCAATCTAAGCTTAGCTAAGCGGTCATTCTGTCCGGGATTCCGGGACCACCTCAGATCGATTGGCTATTCGCAAGCTGGTAGAAGCCAGCCTTCAGCGGTTGGAAGGCCAGACCCTTGTTCGTAGAAATGGCGAAGAGTTCTTCTTCCTCACTGACGAGGAAAAAGAAATTGGGCGCGGCATTAAGAATGTCGATTTGGTCGGCGGTGAAGAAACAAAGAAGATTGGTGAACTTATTTTCGATGAAGCTCTCAACGGGCTGAAAAAATATAGGTTCGAGGATACCAAGCGGGACTTCTCATTTGCGAGGTTTTGCGATTTGCACCCTGTCGGGTCTAAGGCCGATTGTGACCTCATCGTATCTGTTATCACGCCGCTATGTGATGACTTCGGCGATTGGCACGAAGCTCGGTGCCTGGCAAAATCGATTGAAGAAGGTGGACAGGTCATTATTAAGCTTCAAGACGACAACCGCCTTGCTCGTGAGCTGCGTATTTTCCTTCAGACTGAGAGATACATCGCTAAAACTAACGATGGCAGCTTACCTGCTTCGATGAAGACAATTCTCAAGCAACGAGCTGATGAGAACAGCCAGCGTGGCGACCACCTGGCGGTGGTTGTCGGAGAGATGCTAAAGAATGCCAGCTTCTACGCGGCTGGGAACAAGGTTCCGTTAAAGAGCGGCTCCGCAGACGCCCTGGTTCGGCTATCTCTTGATTACCTTATCCGTAATACATTTACAAAACTGAATTATCTTAAAAAGATATGCACGGGAGACATCCAAGCAGAAATCAAGGCGGTTTTGAATGCACCAGATACCGCCGACCAGAAGCTCAACCTTTCAGATGGAGCCCCTGGCAATCCAGGGGCATTGAAGGAAGTATTAGAATATATCTTGCTGATGGAGAAAGCCAGCAAGTCGATTATTCTTCATGACCTGGCAGAAGTCCGCTTCGGCAAGCGTCCTTATGGTTGGCCTGAGTGGGAAGTCGTCCTTTTGATTGCGCGTCTTGTGATCGTCGGCGAGGTCAGCCTGACCATGGAAGGTGCCTTGCTCCCACGAGAGAAAATGTTTGACCATATCAAATCGGTCAACAAATGGCGCACCATCGTCGTCACCAAACGAAAGACAGTCGATGCAGGCTTGCTACAGCAGGCTCGAACAATTGGGAAAAATGTGTTCTCAAAAATGGGGCCAGATGGCGAGGACCAACTTTATGCTTTCCTGAAGGAGCAGTGTGAAAACTGGCAGACGAAGTTGTCTCGGTATCACACTCTTGCTGCCACAGGGCTTTATCCTGGCAAAGACGCTATCGAGCTTGGAATGAAGACTCTGAAACTTCAGCTCAGCGAGAAAGAAAGCTATGGCTACGTTCAGCGTTTTGTCAGCTTAAAAACTGACTTCGAAGACCTTTCAGACCAGATGGCCTATCTTGATGCGTTCTACACTAGCCAGCAGCCGACCTGGGAACTTCTTCGGAAGAAGGTTAGTGAGTTTGCCATCAATCGGAAGGAGTTGGACCAGAACCCCGACGCAGCCGCCGCTCTGAAGCAAATGGATATCATCCTTGGTCATGCTGAACCTTACCCGCTCATCAAGGACATCAACGGTCTGATTGCCAAGGTTCAGACCATCAATACCGAGGCCGTGGACAGACGGCGGACACACGCGCTGGCTCAGATTGAGAAGCACCTGGCCGAAGTCCGTGATGCCCTCGACCAAGTTTCAGCTCCTTCCGACCTGCGGAACAAGTGCTTGGCTGGGCTTCAGAAGCTGAAACAGGGCATGGAGTCACAGGTCAGTATCGCGCACATCCATCAGGCCACTCACGAGGCTGAGGGTGTGAAAGACGCTGCATTAGATGCCGTGGCAGCCTATGTGCCGCCTAAGCCCACTTCCTCACCTCCCGAACCACCTGCACCTCAGAAGCCCACGGGTGGCAATGCGACTGCCGCCACCGTGACCACCCCCAAGAAGGTTTCTTCGCTGCCTACTCAGGCTGTTACGAAGTTCGTGAAGCCAAAGGTGATACGGCCAGCAGACCTAAAGGGAAGCGGCTACCTGAAAACCAAAGCTGACGTGGACGCTTTCATCGAGAAGCTCCGCACCGAGCTGGAAAACGCGCTTGCCGCCGACCAGCCCATTGATATTCGCTAATCGTCCCCTCTCCGAACTTGGCCAGCAATCGAGTCTGACACATGAACCGCAGCAAGTTGAAGACCTACGCTCCGAATGCACGCCGCGATTTCATCAATGCCGTGAGCGCCAGGGCAGCCAAGGTCGGTATCGGTGAGAAGAAGATTGAACCTGTCCACGTTCAAGGGGAAGTGGCCATCATTGCGGGTCAGGCTCACCCCAAGCGGGTCGCGGAGCAACGCGCCAAGCTGGAGGCCCGCATCGGGCTGCGCGGCTATGAGCAGGTGATGGAGGAGGCTGCGTACACGTGGTTCAACCGCTTCGCGGCCATTCGGTACATGGAGCTGCATGGATATCTGGACCATGGCTACCGGGTTCTGAGCCACCCCCAGGGCAAGGCGACTCCGGAGATTCTTGAGCATGCCCAGCACCTGGACCTGCCGGGGCTGGACGCCGCCAAAGTGCTGGAACTGAAGCTGGACGGAACCAAGGACGCCGACCTATACCGCATGCTGCTCCTGGCCCAATGCAATGCCCTGTATGAGGCGATGCCCTTTCTGTTCGAGAGAATTGACAACGAGACCGAGCTTCTACTGCCCGACAACCTGCTGCACTCCGATTCCGTCATCAACAAGATGGTGAATGAGATTGACGAGTCAGATTGGCAGGAAATTGAAATCATTGGCTGGCTATATCAATTTTATATCTCCGAGAAAAAAGACCAGGTCATTGGCAAGGTCGTCAAGTCTGAGGATATTCCGGCTGCCACCCAGTTGTTCACACCGAACTGGATTGTGAAGTACATGGTCCAGAACACACTTGGAGCCAAGTGGCTGGCGACTTACCCTCAATCTGGCATTCGGGCAAAGATGGAGTACTACATCGAGCCTGCCGAGCAGACGCCGGAGGTTAATGCCAAGCTGGCTGAAATTACGCCATCTGAGTTGAACCCAGAGGTAATTACGTTCCTGGACCCTGCCTGTGGATCGGGTCATATACTTGTTGAAGCGTATGAGCTACTTAAAGAGATATACCTTGAGCGCGGTTATGTTCTCCGGGACATCCCGAAGCTGATTCTTGAAAAGAACCTGTTTGGCCTGGATATTGATGACCGTGCGGCTCAGTTGGCTTGCTTTGCTCTTCTCATGAAGGCTAGAGCCGACGATCGCAGAATTTTTAGTCGACAAACTGAACTCGCAGTAATGGCAATTCAAGAAAGTAACGGGTTAGACTCACAAGAAGTATGCACCATGATGATCTCCGACCAGGCATCTATGGAGAATCCTAATAATAACCTTTTTATAAACTCAGCTACGCGGATCATAAATGATACCGACATAGCTGTTTGGGTTAGTCGAATAATTGATAAATTTTCTAATGCGAAAACATTCGGGTCTCTAATTGAGCCTGATGAAGATAATGTGGCAAATTTCATGAAGAAAGTTGATGCCGAGATCAAGGCACCAGATAGAAATCTCAGCCAGTATGCTATGCTTTCTGTTATAGAAAAATTTAGGCAGCTCTTGCGTCAGTTGGGCATTATCTCAGGCCGGTTCGATTGCGTTGTGGCTAATCCTCCATATATGGGGCGACAGTTTCAAAATGATAGCATAAGGGATTTTCTTAGCCTTGCATATAGTGAATATAAATATGATATATATTCCGCAATTTCGACCCGAATGATTGGGTTGTGTAAAGATGATGGGTATCTTGGGTTTATGACTCCATTTACATGGATGTCAAAATCTAGTTATGTGTCATTTCGTAAGCGCTTCATCAATGATGTTGCGTTGCTGTCCCTAATTCAGCCAGAATATCATGCTTTCTTTGACAATGCATTTGTGCCAATTTGTACGTTTACCGCTAGAAATACAAGTATACCTGGGTTTTGCGCCACCTTCTTTGATCTTGGTCAATTTTCAGGTGCTGACATTCAGTCAGTTAAGGTTCTAGAGGGCATTAGTGATCGGAAAAGCAAATGGGTATATCATGTTCAGATTGAACGATTCTCCGCGATACCATCGGCGCAATTCGCTTTTAGCTTGCCATCTAGACTTCTTGAAGCGTTTAAAACTAGGGAACCGATTGGTCAAATGGCAAAAAAAGGTATAACTACTGGAGATAACACAATATTTATGAGGTTATGGTTTGAAGTTAATATGTCAAAATTCTCATATTTTGGTGGGGTTAAGTGGTATCCAATCACCAAGGGTGGACAGTTTAGAAGATGGTATGGAAATTTTGAGTACGTTATTGACTGGGAAGATAATGGCATGCGTATAAAAAACTTCTACGACGGATATGGCAAACTGAAGTCAAGCCCGCGAAACATCGATTATTTATTTAGGGAGGGGATAACTTGGAATGACGTAACTGTATCTGATTTCACCGCACGATATGTTCCCAAAGGGCACGCCTTTAGCGCAGCTGGTCCAATGATATTTACTAACGAAATAGACAAATACTGAGGTGGTCCCGGAATCCCGGACAGAATGACCGCTTAGCTAAGCTTAGAT
>CAUYUA010000226.1:0-29638 GCA_963575675.1 Azospirillaceae bacterium | reverse complement strand
CGTCGTTGGCGAGAACCGGAGCGTCGTTAAGCTCGGTGACGGCGAGTGTGGCGGTTGCGACGTTGGAGGAGAAAGCGGTTGTTCCTCCAGAGGCGCTGGAGACGGTGAGATCGACGTTGTTTCCTGCGGTTCCTGTGGTTTGATCCCATGCGTGATAACTGAGGGATACGATTTCGCCTCCGATGCTGTTGGGAATAAATCGGACTTTGTCAGTGTCTCGCAGCAGGACGGCGTTGGAATCGCTGACTGAGTTGAGTGTGGTCCAGGTTGATCCGCTGTCGAGAGAATACTCCCAGGTTCCGTTTCCGGAGACGATCCCGGTGATTGCGACGCCGGAGGCGGCTTCGTTGTTGGGATCGGAGATGGTTCCGTTGAGGAATGAGCCTATGGTTTGGCCGCTGTTGGAGACGTCGTCTTCGGTGATTCCGGTGAGGGTCGGCGCTGTGTTGGTGATGTAGGGGGCGTCGTTGACGGTCAAAGAGGCCGTGTCTGCGGTGGTGGAGAAAGCGGTGATTCCGCCGTTGTCGGAGGCGTTGGCGTAAGTTCCGGCGTCTCCGCTGTTGCGATCCCAGGCGCGGAAGGTGAGGGTTGCGGTTCCTCCGTGTTGGTTGTCGGGTTGGAAGCGGATGCGGTCTGCATTGCGCAACAGCAGCGCGTTGTCGTCGGAGATGTCGCCGACGTCGGTCCAGGTTGCGCCGTTGTTGAGCGAATATTGCCAGGTTCCGGTTCCGGCGCTGATGTTGGTTCCGGTCAGAGCGAGCCCGGTTTGTGTTCCGGGGTCGTTGTCGGTCATTGCGGTTTGCAGGAGCGACGAGATCGTTTGCCCGGTGTTTTCCAAGGAGTCTTGGGTCAGGCTAAGCAAAATCGGCGCGCGGAGGGTGAGAACTGGGGCGTCGTCGACGTCTGTGACGGTGAGGGTTGAGGTTGAAACGCCATCGGAGAAGGCGGTGGTTCCGCCGTGAGTTGTGGCGTCGGCGCGGGTTTCCGAGGCTCCCGAAGTCTGATCCCAGGCGCGGAAGGATAGGCTGGGCGTTGCGCCGGTTTGGCCGTTGGGGACAAAGCGGACGCGGTCGGAGGCGCTTAACAGAAGAGCGTCGGTTTCATGGACGGTTCCGACGTTTTTCCAATTTGCGCCGTCGTCGGTGGAGTATTGCCATGTTCCATTGGCGGAATCTGTTCCGATCAGGGCGATTCCGCGCGCGGCGTTGGCGTCGGCGTCGTTTGACCACAGGAATGAGGCGATGGTCTGTCCTGTGTTGTCCGTGTCGTCTTCGGTGATTGTGTTTAAAGAGGCAAAAAAGATTCGGCTGACGACAGTGTTGTTGTGAACGCTGTCGCCGGGATTGTCGATCCAAGAAACAGCGAAGTTTCCATTGCTGAAACCGATCACGGAAGGCTCTGAATGCTCTCCTTCTGTCGTGGTGTTGACGGAAAATTCCGTTCCGACTTTGGCTCCGGAGGCGTTAAAAATTTGTCCGCGAATGTCCGAAGAAGATAAAGAGTTGCTGTGTTCCCAAGTGACGACGAATCCTCCGTTGCTCAGGGATGCGATGGATGGGGTGTTTTGATCAGAAGTCGTTGAGGTGTTGACAAGGAATTCCGTTCCGACTTTGGCTCCGGAGGCGTTAAAAATTTGTCCTCGAATGTCCGAAGAGGATAGAGAATTACTATGTTCCCAAGTGACGACGAATCCTCCGTTGCTCAGGGATGCGACGGATGGGGCGTTTTGATCAGAGGTCGTGGAGGTGTTGACAAGGAATTCCGTTCCGATTTTGGCTCCCGTGGCGTTGTAGATTTGTCCTCGAACTGCGAGGCCGTCCGTGTCTTCGCCGGTTTGACTGCTGTCGTTCCAGGTGACGACGAATCCTCCGTTGCTGAGGCCGGTGACGGATGGGCGTTCTTGGTTGGAGAGCGTTGTGGTGTTGACGAGGAATTCCGTTCCGACTTTGGCGCCTGTTGCGTCGAAGATTTGTCCTTGAACGGCGTTGCCGGAGGCGTCGTCATTGTTTTCACCTTGCCAGGTGACGACAAATCCGCCGTTGTTAAGGCTGGCGACGGATGGAAGCCATAAATCGGCGTTGGGTTGTGTGTTGACGAGGAATTCCGTTCCGACTCTGGCGCTTGACGAGTCGAAGAGCTGTCCTCGGACTTCCGATCGGTTGAGGTCGCTCCAGACGACGATAAATCCGTCGTTGTTTAGAGCGGCGACCGATGGCGTGATTTGGCTGCCGGAGGTGTTTGTGTTGATCAAGAATTCGTTGCCGATTCTGATTCCGTTAGCGTTGAACATTTGGCCGCGCACGGAGGATGCTTCCGTGTCTTCGCCGGTTTCGCTGCTGTCTTGCCAGGTGACGACGAAATTTCCGTTGCCGAGCGTGGCGACCGATGTTCCCGAGTGTGAGCCGATATTAAACGCCGCGTCGAATCTGTCGTTGGAGGTCGGGGTGTTGACTAAGAGTTCGCCACTGTCTCTTTCTGTTATTGAAGGCGCGTCATTGGCGTCGGTTATGGTGAGTGTTGCGGTGTCGGTGGTCGAAGAGAACGCTGCGGCGCTGTTGTTGGAGGCGTCGGCTTTGGTTCCGGCGATTCCGATGGTCTGATCCCAGGCGCGATAAGTGAGGGAGGCGGTTCCGCCGTTGGAGCCGTCGGGAGCGAAGCGGACCATATCCGTGTCGCGCAGGAGCAAGGCGTCGGCGTTGGAGACGGCGCCCATCGGTCGCCAAGAGGTTCCTCCGTCGGTGGAGAACTGCCAGACGCCGCGTGCATCGATTGCGGTTTCGGTGATGGCGATTCCTTGCAAAGCGTTAGCGTCGGCGTCGGAGACGGACGAGCCGAGGAAAGAGGAGACGGTTTGTCCGGTGTTGCTGAGGGCGTCTTCGGAGATTGTGGCGAGCGTCGGGGCGGCGTCGGCGAGGGTCGGGGCGTCGTTAATGATCAGGCGAGTGGTGTCGGAGCCGAAAGAGATGGCGGATTGAAGCGCGGGGTCGGCGTCGTTGGTTCCGATGGCGGATTGATCCCAAGCGCGGTAGGTGAGTGAGGCTTCTCCGCCGCCGCCTGCGATTGGAACGAAGCGCAGGCGATTGTCGGCGGTGAGCGGCAGGGCGTTGGAGGAGGAGACGTTTTCAAGCGCCGACCAATTGGCGCCGTTATCGGTGGAGTATTCCCAGGTTCCGCCTGCGTCGGGCGTTGTGGCGTTGGTGATGATGATTCCCTGAAGCGCGTCGGGGTCTGCGTCGGTGACGCTTCCGGCGATTAAGTCGGAGATCAATCTGCCGCTGCTGGATGTGTCGGAACTGGAGATCTGGCCGAAAACGGGAGCGACGGGGGTCAGAACCGGAGAATCGGCGACGTCGGCGACAACCAGAGTTGCGGTGAGCGTCGTGTCTGAGAAGCTGGTCGTTCCGCCATTGGTCGAGGCGTCGGCTCTGGCTCCGGCGAGGCCGGAAAGCTGATCCCAAGCGCGGTAGGTGAGATCGGCGTTGGTTCCGGTTCCGCCGTTGGGGACGAAGCGGACGGAATCGGAATCGCGCAGCAATAGGGCGTCGGCGTCGCTCACTGCGCCGATGTCTGCCCATGTCGCGCCGCCGTCAATGGAGTATTGCCACGTTCCGTTTCCGGGCGAGAGTCCGGTGATCGCCACGCCCGAGGCGGCGCCTGCGTTGGCGTCGGAAATCGTGGCGTCGGCGAAGGAGGCGACGGTTTGTCCGAGGTTGTTGATGGCGTCTTCGTTGATGGGGTTCAGGAGCGGCCCGGCGCTGGTGAGAGTCGGCGCGCTGTTGTCGTGATCGCTGGTCGTCGTCAGGAAGGCGACGTCGCTCTCGGTTGAAAAGGCGGTGGTTCCACCGTTATTCGAGGCGTCGGCGTAGGTTCCGGTGGTTCCGGCGCTTTGATCCCATGCGCGGAACGTCAATCTTTGCGTGTTGTTGACGCTGTCGTCGTTGGGTTGGAAGCGGATGGAATCGGACGACCGTAGTAATAAAGCGTGAGAATCGCTGACGGTTTCGATGTCGATCCATGTCGCGCCGTCGTCGGTGGAGTATTGCCAAATTCCGTTGAGCGCAGGCGCCGAGGTGATCGCCACGCCTTGCAGCGCGCCGGTGTCAACGTCGTTGGATGTCGAGAACGAGGAAATGGTTTGTCCCGGATTGTTGACGTCGGTTCTGTCGATCGTCGTAAGGATGAGTTCATTGTGAGGGGTGATGGTTGGCGCGTCGTTGACCGCCGCGACGGTCAGCGCGGCTGTGTCGGTTTCAGACGAGAACGCGGAGGCGCCGCCGTTGTTCGAGGCGTCGGCGATGCTTCCGAAGTTTCCTTTGGTTTGGTCCCAGGCGCGATAGGTGAGGGCGGGGGAAGCGTCGTTGCGCCCATCGGGAATGAATCGGACTTTGTCGGCGGCGCGGAGGAGGAAAGCGGCGGCGTCTGAGGGCGTGGCGGCGAAATTATTCCAGGTTGTTCCGTCGTCGGTGGAGTATTGCCACTGTCCGTTTTCGGCGGAGAGGCCGGTGACGGCGATTCCCTGCTGTGCGTTGGAATCGTTGTCGGAGACCGAGGTTCCGAGGAACGAAGCGACGGTTTGGCCGTTGTTGTTTGTTGCGTCTTCGGTGATGGAGGTCAGTGAGGGCGCAATTGCCGAGAGAGTTGGGGCGTTGTTGGGGGCGGTGATGGTCAGAGACGCCGTGTCGGCGTCGGAAGAAAACGGCGTGGCGCCGCCATTGGTCGAGGCGTCGGCTTTGGTTCCGGCGACGCCTTGGGTTTGGTCCCAAGCGCGGTAGGTTAGAGAGGCGCCGTCGGGGGAGCCGCCGCTGGGGACGAAGCGAATTTTGTCTGTCTCGCGCAGCAACAGGGCGGATGTTTCTTCGACGTTTCCGACGGCGTTCCAACTGGAGCCGTTATTGAGTGAGTATTCCCAAGCTCCGTTTCCGGCGTCGAGTCCGGTGATGGCGACGCCGAATTGGGCGTTGGAATTAAGGTCGTTGACGGATTGTATGTTGATCATTGTTCCCGGTCTCAACTCCCGCCCCGTTCTGAGGAATGAGTTGATGGTTTGACCGTTGTTGTCGGCGTCTATCGTGGTGATTGTGGTCAGAGTGGGGGACGAGGCGGTTAAAACCGGAGCGTCGTTGACGATCAGCGTCGCGGAATCGGACGTTGCAGAGAACGCGGAGGCGCCGCCGTTGTTCGAAGCGTCGACCATATGGCCGGGAGCGCCGCTTCCGGCGCTGCGGTCCCAAGCGCGATAGGTTAGGGCGGGGGCGTCGTTGCCGTCGCCTTGGGGGACGAAGCGGACGAGGTCGGCGTCGCGCAGCAGCAGAGCGCTTGAATCGCTGACGTTTCCAAGATTGGACCAGCTTGCGCCGTTGTTCAGAGAGTATTGCCAGAGTCCGTTTCCGGCGTCGGCTCCGGTGACGGCGACGCCTTCTACGGCGTTGGGGTTGGCGTCGGAGACCGAGGTTCCGAGGAACGAAGCGACGGTTTGGCCGCTGTTGTTGAAGTCGTGAGTGGTTATGGCGGTTAGAGTCGGCGCGGCGGTGGTGAGAACCGGGGCCGCGTTGGCGACGACGACGGTGAGGTTCGCCGTGTCGGCGATTGAGGAGAATGGCGAAGTTCCGCCGGTTGTTGAGGCGTCGGCGTAAGAACCGACTCTTTCGGAGCCGCTGCGGTCCCAAGCGTGATAGGAGACTGAGGCGGTTGTGACGTCGGCTCCGTTGGGGATAAAGCGGATTTTGTCGAAGTCGCGCAGCAGCAGGGCGTTGGAGTCGTTGACGGTTCCGATGGCGGTCCAGGTCGATCCGTTGTCGATCGAGTATTGCCAAGCTCCGTTTCCGGCGTTGAGGCTGGTGATGGCGACGCCGCGCACGGCGGCGTTGTCGACGTCCGAGACTGCGCCGTTGATCAGGTCGGCGATGGATTGTCCGGAATTGGACGTGTCATCGACCGTGATTTGATCGAGCGTCGGGTGGACGGCGGAAAGAATCGGGGCCTCGTTGGCGTCGTTGATGGTCAGAGAGAGGGTGTCTGTGGTCAAGGAGAAGGCTGTTTGTCCGCCGTTGGTCGTTGCGTTGGCGTAATCTCCGACGCCGCCGGTGGCGCGATCCCAAGCGCGATAGGTCAAAGAGACGTTGTCGCCGTTGTTTTCACTGGAGATGAAACGGAGCAAATCCGTGTCGCGGAGCAGTAAGGCGTTGCCGTCGTCGACAGTTTCGACGGCGCTCCAGGTCGATCCGCCGTCGATGGAATACTGCCAGTTTCCGTTCTCGGCGAATTTGCCGACAATGGCGATTCCGGTCGGATCGTTGGAATTGACGTCGCTGATTGAGCTTCCCAGGATCGAGGCGACGGTTTGGCCCCTTTCTCCGGCCATGTCGGACTCTGCGGTTAGCGTCGGATGGGCGGGGGTCAGAGATGGGGCGTCGTTGATGATGATTTGAGCGACGTTGGTTGAGCCGGAAAAGGCGCCGTTGTTGGATGTCGCGGAGGTTGTGTCTATGGACGTCGTTTCTCCGGCGGTTCCGCTGGTTTGGTCCCAGGCGCGATAGGTGAGGGTGGCGGATCCGGTCCATCCGGCGTTGGGGACGAAGCGCAAACGGTTGGCGGCGTTGGCGGTCAGGAGCAGAGCTGCGTTGTTGCCGACTGAGCCGACGGCGTTCCAGGATGAGCCGTTGTCGGTGGAGTATTCCCAGGCGCCGTTTGAGGTTTGGGAAAGATCGGAGATCGCGACGCCTTGTTGGGCGTTGTGGTCGACGTCCATGCTGCGGCCGGAGGTGAGGTCGGCGACTGCGAAACCGGCGGAATTGGCGTCGTTCATGGAGAAGCGGAAGTTTCGTAAGCCGCCGTCGGGCAAGTTTGGAGCGTCGTTGACGTCGGTTATGGTCAACGTGGCGTCGTCGCTTTGGGTGGAGAAGGCGGTTGTTTCGCCGCGTTGCGTCGCATCGGCGTAGACGCCGGCGCTTCCGGAGGTTTGATCCCATGCGTAGTAGGAGAGGCGCGCTTGTCCGCCGTTTTGTCCGTCGGGGATGAATCGGACTTTGTCCGCGCCGCGCAGCAACAAGGCGTGAGCGTTGTTGACGGTTCCGATGGCGCTCCAGGTCGCTCCGTCGTCGGTGGAGTATTGCCAGCCGCTGTTGGCGTTTCCGGCTTCGGCTCCGGCTCCGGCTTCGGTTGTGCTCTCGGTTGTTGCGGCGAAGATCGCCATGCCTTGAACGGCGCCGCTGTCGTTATCGGAGACGGCGTTTCCGAGAATCGATGAGATGGATTGTCCGGCGTTGAAGGTTGCGTTTTCAGTTATGGTGGATAGAGTCGGGGCGGCGGGAGTGATTGTCGGCGCGTCGTTGACGGAAGTTATGGTGAGATGCGCCGTGTCGGAAGCGAAGGAGAAGGCGTTTGCGCCGCCGCTGTTGGTTGTGTCGGCGTAAGTTCCGACCACGCCGGAGGTTCGGTCCCAGGCCTGATAGGTCAGTGAGGCGCCGCCGCCTTGGCCGTTGGGGATGAAGCGGACGCGATCCGTGTCGCGCAGCAGCAGAGCGGCCGAGCCGCTGACGGCGTTGATGTTGCTCCAGGCGGCGCCGTTGTCGAGAGAGTATTGCCAAACGCCGTTTTCGGTGTTGAATCCGGTGATGGCGACGCCTTTGACGGCGTTGGCGCTGTCGTCGGAAATGGCGGCGGCGGCGAACGAGGCGATGGTTTGGCCGTTTTCGTTCTCGGCGGTTGCGTCTTCGGAGATCGAGGCGAGATCGGGAGCGGACGCCGTTAGGATCGGCGCGCTGTTGACGCGAAGATTCGCCATTCCGGTCTCGACGGAGAAGGCGTTTGCGTCGCCGTTGATGGAGGCGTCGGCGTAAGCGCCCGCCTCGCCGGTGAAGCGGTCCCAAGCGCGATAGGTGATTTTTCCGAAGCCGGGAGGACTGCCGTGGGGATGCGTTGTGTCTCCGGCGGGGATGAAGCGTAAAGTATCCGTGTCTCGCAGCAATAAGGCGTTTGAATCGCTTAGGTTGGTTCCGTTGAAGACGTCTTTCCACGTGTTGCCGCCGTCAACCGAGTATTGCCAAGCGCCGTTGTCGGCGATGAGGCCGGTGACGGCGATTCCTTTCGGCGTTCCGACGTCGGCGTCGGAGAAGGTTTCGCCTAAGAACGAAGCGATGGTTTCGCCGGAGAGGTTGGGATTGTAATTCAACATATCGGGCAGAAACGGCGAATTGCCGGTCAGGCTCGGCGCGTGGTTGATGTCTTCGACGGTCAGGGAGGCGGTGAGCGCGTTGGTCGAGAAGGCGGCGGTTCCGTCTGCGGTCGGGACGTCGGTGGTCGTGATGTCGGCGTAGTCTCCCGACGTTCCGGAGGTGCGGTCCCAAGCCCGATAGGTGAGGGTTTGGGTTCCGCCGTTAAGCGCCTCGGGGATGAAGCGCACCATGTTTGCGTCGCTCAACAGCAGGGCGTTGGAGGTGGACACCGTTCCGATGGCGTTCCAGGCGGCGCCGTTGTCGAGAGAGTATTCCCAAACGCCGTTGGGAGACGTGAATCCGGTGATGGCGACGCCTTGCAGCGCTTCGCCGTCGGCGTCGGCGAAGTAGCCGTCAAGGAATGAGGCGACGGTTTGTCCCTCGTTCGAGGTTTCTTCTTCCGTGATGGTGGTCAACACCGGAGAAAGTTTAAAGATTTGTCCGCGCACGGCGTATGAAGAAGGATCGTCGTCGGATTGGCTCTCGTCGTTCCAAGTGACGACGAAGCGATCGTTTCCGAGGCTTGCAACCGATGGTCTCCACTGGCTGTTCCTCGTGATTGTGTTGACGACGAACTCGTTTCCGAGTTTGCTTCCCGTAGCGTCGAAAATTTGTCCGCGCACGGTCGAGCCGCTGACGTCGTCTCCGGTCTGACTCCAGTCCGTCCAAGTAATGACGAAGCCGTCGTTTCCGATCGTCGTGACCGATGGGTCGTATTGGTAATTCGCCGTGGTTGTGTTGACAAGAAATTCCTCCCCGAGTTTGTTCCCTGCGGCGTCGAAGACCTGACCACGAACGGCAAGTCCCGAAGAATCGTTTCCGGATTGGCTGTTGTCTTGCCATGTGGCGACGAATCCGCCGTCCTTGAAGGCCGAGACGGATATGTTTCTTTGATGACTTGTTGTGATCGTGTTGACGAGGAATTCTTCTCCGAGCTTGGCTCCCGTAGCGTCGAAGACTTGCCCGCGCACGGCCCAATCGTCCGTGTCGCCTCTGGATTGGCTGGCGTCGCTCCAAGTGACGACGAATCCGCCGTTCCCAAGGGCCGCGACCGACGGATCCGTTTGACTGCTCGTCACCGTTGTGTTGACGAGAAATTCCGTTCCGATTTTGGCGCCTGTGGCGTCGAAGAGTTGTCCGCGCGCCGCAGAGCCGTCATTATCGTCTCCGGATTGGCTGGCGTCGCTCCAAGTGACGACGAAACCGCCGTTTCCAAGAGCCGCAATGGACGGGTTGTTCTGATCTCCCGTTATGGTTGTGTTGATGAGGAATTCTTCTCCGATTTTGGCGCCTGTGGCGTCGAAGATTTGCCCTCGCACGTCAAGGTTGCCGTCTCCGGATTGGTTGTTGTCGGTCCAAGAGACGACAAATCCGCCGTCGCTTCCCAGAGTTGCGACCGATGGACTGGATTGATAGCCTGTTGTGGTTGTGTTGACGAGGAATTCTTCTCCAACGGGGGCGCCTGTGGCGTCGAAGACTTGCCCGCGCACGGCGGAGCCATAGTCGTCATTGCCGGTTTGGCTGTCGTCGGTCCAAGTAACGACGAATCCTCCGTTCCCAAGAGAGGTGACGGATGGATCATACTGAGCGCTCGCCGTGACGGCGTTGATCAGGAACTCCGCGCCGTCTCTGTGAGGAACGACGTCGTGGGGAATGATGAATCTCGGGGCGTCGTTGAGGTCGGCGACGGCCAGGTTGGCGGAGTCGGAATTGATGGAGAATGCGGCGGCGTCGCCGTTGGTCGAGGCGTCGGCGTAAGTCCCTTGGGTTCCGGAGGATTGATCCCAGGCGCGATAGGCGATGCTCGCGGAGGTTCCGGCGGCGCCGTTGGGAACGAAGCGGATTTTGTCGGTCGAGCGCAGCAACAAGGCGTGCGTGTCGGAAACGTCGGAATCAACCGCTGTCCACGATGCGCCGTCATCAAGAGAGTATTGCCAAGCTCCGTTGCCGGAGTCGAAGCCGGTGAGAGCGATTCCGAGTTGTGTGGATGCGTCGACGTCGGAGGCTGAAGACCCGAGAATGGAGGAAACGCTGTATCCTGGAGTGTTGACGTCGTTTTCGGTGAGGGGAGGGAGAGCGACGCCTCCGTCGGCGGGGGTGAGAACGGGCGCGTCGTTGATGTTTTCGACGGTCAAAGAAGCTGTGTCTTCGGCGTTGGAGAAGGCTGTTGCGCCGCCATAGGTTGAGGCGTCGGCGTAGTCTCCTGATGTGCCGGTGGTTTGGTCCCAAGCGCGGTAGGTGAGAGTCTGGGTTCCTCCGTTATGCGCATCCGGAATAAAGCGCACCATATTCGTGTCGGTGAGCAACAAGGCGTTGGTCGAGGACACGGAGCCGATTACGCTCCAGCTATTGCCGGCATCGAGAGAGTATTCCCAAACGCCGTTCGTAGACGTGAATCCGGTGACGGCGATTCCGGTCAGAGGCGAGGCGTCGAAATCAGAGCTTCCAAGAAATGATCCAACGGTTTGTCCGTTGTTCGAGGTGTCTTCTTCCGTGATGGCGCTTAATACTGTGTCGAGTGTAAAAATTTGTCCGCGAATGGCGGAATCAAAGGTGTCGCCGCCGGTTTGGCTATTGTCGCTCCAAGTGACGGCGAATCGGTTGTTTCCTAGGCTTGAAACTGAAGGAAACCATTGGTTGTTTTCTGTGGTTGTGTTGACGAGGAATTCTCCTTCGATTCTCGCCCCTGTCGCGTCGAAAATTTGTCCGTGCACGTCGAGATTGTCGGTCCAAGTGACAATGAATTCGCTATTTCCGAAGGCTGTGACCGATGGAGCGAAATGGTTGCTCACTGTGCTTGTGTTGATGATAAACTCTTCTCCGGCTTTGTTTCCTGTCGCGTCGAAGATTTGTCCGCGCACGTTGAGGTTTGTGTTGTCTTCTTCGGATTGGCTGCCATCGCTCCAAGTGACGACGAAGCCGCCGTTTCCAAGAGCTGCGACAGATCGGTGATTCGAATTGTTTTGATTGTTTGTTGTGGTCGTGTTGATGAGGAACTCGTCTCCGATTTTATCTCCAGAGGCGTCGAAGATTTGTCCGCGCATTGCATCGCCTGAATTATCGTCTTCGGATTGACTGCTGTCGCTCCAAGTGACAACGAATCCTCCGTCTCCGAAAGATGCAGCCGAGGCTTTCCACTGGCGGTTTGTTGTCGTTGTGTTGATGGGGAGTTCGTTTCCGATTTTGCTTCCTGTTTCGTCGAAGATTTGTCCTCGGATGTCGCTTGCATTGTTGAAGTCGCTGGTCCAAACGACGACGAATCGGTTGTTGCCGATGGCTGCGATTGACGGATACGACTGATCTTGGGTTGTGCTTGTGTTGGCGAGGAACTCGTTTCCGATTTTGTTTCCTGTTTCGTCGAAGATTTGGCCATGCACGTCGATGTAGTTTGTGTTGCCGCCGTCGTTGGATTGGTTGTTGTTGCTCCAAGCGACGACGAATCCTCCGTTTTCGAGGGCTGCGATGGAGGGCTGCGATTGATAGTTCGTTGTGCTCGTGTTGATTATGAACTCGTTTCCGACTTTGGTTCCTGTTGCGTCGAAGATTTGTCCACGCACCGCGCTATTTAATGTGTTATAGGATTCGTTGGGGTAGTCGTAATCAATCCAAGTGACGACAAATCCGCCGTTTCTAAGGGTTGTGAGCGATGAGCCAACTTGGCTGTTTTCTGTTGTTGTGTTGACGAGGAATTCCACGCCGTCTTTGTGGGGAATAATGTTTGGCGCGTCGTTGAGGTCGGTGACGGTCAGGTTGGCGGCGTCGGAATTGATGGAGAATGCGGTGGCGTCGCCGCAGGTCGAGGCGTCGGCGTAAGTCCCTTGGGTTCCGGAGGATTGATCCCAGGCGCGATAGGCGATGCTCGCGGAGGTTCCGGCGGCGCCGTTGGGAACGAAGCGGATTTTATCGGTCGAGCGCAGCAACAAAGCGTGAGAGTCGGAAATGGAGGGAGAGCTTGTTGTCCATGACGCGCCGTCGTCAAGAGAGTATTGCCACATTCCATTGCCGGGAGTCGCGTTGGTGAGAGCGATTCCGGTTAGCGCTCCGGCGTCTGCGTCCGAGATCGAGTATCCGAGAATAGAAGAAACGCTATATCCTGCGTTGTTGATGTCGTCTTCAGTGATTGTGGTGAGGGTGACGCCTCCTCCGTTGGTGGAGGAGAGGACCGGGGCGTCGTTTACGTCGGAGACGGTCAGCGAGAGGGTGTCGGTGGCGTCGGAATAAGCGAAGGTTCCGCCGTGGGTGGAGACGTTCGCATAATTTCCGATGGATTGATTGTCGGTTTGATCCCATCCACGATAGGTGAGCGTTGGGGTTGCGCCGTTCAGTGCGTTCGGAATGAAGCGCAGCATATTGTCTGTGGATAGCAACAGCGCGTTGTTGTCGGCGACGGCGTTGCTGATGACGTTCCAGGAAGAGCCTCCGTCGAGGGAGTATTCCCAAAGCCCGTTGGTGGAATCTATGCCGATGACGGCGATTCCACGGAGTGAGTTGGCGTCGAGGTCTGTAATCGAACTTCCTATGAGTGAGGCGATGTCTTGACCGGCGTTGTTGACGTCATCCTCGGTGATCGAGGCCATTATCGGCGCGATCGGCGTGACGATCGGCGCATCATTGATGTCTGTGGAGGTTAGGGTCGCCGTGTCCGTGGCGGAGGAGAAGGCCGAGGTTTGGTCTTGGGGGGTGGCGTTGACTTTGCTTCCGGCGTCGCCGGAGCTTTGGTCCCAGGCGCGATAGGTGAAGCTGACGTCGCCGCCGCTTTGTCCGTCGGGAGCAAAACGGATTCGATCGATGCTGCGCAGCAGCAGCGCCGAGGAGTCCGAAACGGCTCCCACCGTTGACCAAGAGGCTCCGTCGTCCGTAGAGTATTCCCAATTTCCGTTATTTGAAACCATGTTGGTGACGGCCACGCCGAAAGACGCGCCATCGACGTCGGTGACGGTTTCGCCGAGAATGTCTCCAATGACTTGGCCGGTGTTTGTTGTGTCGTCTTCGGATATTTGGCCGAGATTTGGATTGACGGAGGAAAGGATCGGGGCGTCGTTGACGTCGGAAATGGTTAAAGACGCCGTGTCTGTGGCGGAGGAGAAGGCCGTGGATTGGCTTATGTCGGCGGTGGCGCCATAGCTTCCGCTGGATTGGTCCCATCCGCAGTAGGTGATGGAGGCGGTTCCTCCGAGCGCGCCATGAGGATTGAATCGGATGAGATCGATGTCTCGCAGCAACAAGGCGTTTGAGGAAGATGCTGTGGGAAGCTGAGACCAGTCGTTTCCGTTGTTTGTGGAGTACTCCCAATTGCCGACGTCGCCGGAGAAGCCGGTGATGGCGACGCCTGGGCTTGGGGAATTGGCGTCCACGTCCGAGACCGTGGTTCCCAGGAGTGAGGAGATGGTGACGCCTATGTTGTTTATGTCGTCTTCGGAAATCTGAGGGAGGTTTGGGGCGGCGGGGGTGAGAACGGGAGCGTCGTTGACGTCGGCGACGGTGAGAGACAGGGTGTCCGATATTTGCGAGAAAGCGGAGGTTGTGCTTTCGTTGGTGGAGTGCGATGTCGGGTTGACTCTTTGGCCGGCTGTTCCCGACGACTGATCCCAAGCGCGGTAATTCAGGGAGGGGGCGTCGCTGCCGTTATTTCCGTTCGTGACGAAGCGGACATAAGACGTGCTGGCCAGCAGCAGAGCGCTGGTGTTGGAGACGGTTCCGATATTGGCCCAGTTTGATCCGTCGGTGGAGTATTGCCAAGTCCCGGCGTCGTCTCCGAAGGCTTCGGTGATCGCGATTCCTTGAGACGTGTTGTAATCGACGTCATTAAACTCGTTGAGTAAGGAGGAGACGGCGCGCGCTTCGCTGCCGGAGTCGTCTTCGCTGATTGAAGGTAAGTTTGGATAAGCCGCCGTGATGGTTGGGGCGTCGTTGACGTTGGAGACGGTGATCGAGGCGGTGGCTTCGTCGCCGGAATAGGCGGTTAGTCCGCCATTGGCGGAGGCGTTGCTGTAGTTGCCGACAGCATATCCGTCGCTTTTATCCCATGCGCGGAAGGTTACACTCGCGGTGGTTCCGTTATGTCCATCGGGAAGAAAGCGTATCCAGTCGGAGCCATCCAGAAGTAGAGAATAGTATTCGCTGGTGATGCTGCTGATGTTTGTCCAGTTCGTGGAGCCATCGATCGAGTATTGCCAAGTTCCGGTGTTGTTGGAGTCGCTGACGCTGAAGCCGGTGATCGCGACGCCGAGAGTGTCGCCATTGTTGTCTGAGGCGTTGGTCAGCAACGAGGAAATCTGTTGCCCGCTATTGCTTGTGTTGTCCTCGGTGATCGAGGTTAGGGTCAATGGAGACGTCGAGAGAGTGGGGGCGACGTTGTTTAAAAGTTCGGTATAGGCTTGTTCTGTCTCCGGCGAGAGAAGCGCGCTGGCGGTGACTGCGCCTGTAGCGTATTCCAGCATCCAGTTTCCGCCTTGAGCGCTTGATCCGGTGACGTCGCGGGACGCTGCGACGTCGGCGTGAGTGAGGCGGGCCAATGTATCGATGAATGTGCGGCCTTGGGCGTCTTGAGCGACGTTGCAGCCATATAGCAATAAGTCGCCGTTGGAGGTTAGAGCTTGGCCGATGGTCGCCAGTTCGGTTTGGCGGGCGTTGAGCGTCGCCGTGTCGAGCAGCGTGGCGCCGAGTTGAATCTCGCCGTCGGCGCCGTGCGTTAAAACATAAATCGCGTCGTAGCCGCTTTTTCCGGTGAGGCGCTCTGAAAGCTGAATCAATCCGTCTCGATTGGGGTCGAGCATAAAAATATCCGTGCTCGGCGGCAGGCCGGAAATCAGCGTGTCTACGTCTTTTAGTCGGGGATCGATCACCACCAATGTTTTCTGAACGCCGTCATCAATGATCGTGCTGGCGTTGCTGTTGTGTGGGGCGAGAATCAGCGCGTCAGGCGCAAGATCGTTATGGTAGTAAAGATCGTTGTGTGAGTCGGGAGAACCGTTCAAAAAATTGTCGTTGTTAATGCGGACGGAGGCGTGTGTTGTCTCCAGAGGGCTGTCTGCGAAGATTCGCTCCTCTGATGACGGCTCGGCGTTGTCGGAGGCGTTGTTCGGGACGACGTTGCGCGTGTTCGCCGACAAAGCGACCCCCATTGGGCCATAGGCGGCGCGTTCTTCGGCGTTTGACTCTTCGGCGTTTGACTCTGCGGTGTTTGATTCGGCGGCGTTTGTTGGTGGATGAGTCGGGGCGACGGCGTCGGCCAAGGCGTCGAGCAGCGAGCCGTTGGTTAACCCGGCTCCCGTGCTGCAACCGAAGCGCGCGTCGCCGCGAAGCGTCGCTGATTGATTGAGTGTGGTTTGCTCTTGTGCGCGTTCTTGGGTGGATTGAGACGTCGTTTCAAGCGTCGCGTCGTTTTCAACGCGGCTGATCACATGATTGGAGTCAAGATCGTGATGACCTTCCAACGCGGAGGCGACCTGCGACAATTCATGACGATCGCCGCTGAGCGTTGCGGTTTCGGCGTTGGGTCGCTCCCCATTGACGCTTCCGTCAAGCCCGTCAAGCCCGCCGACGGAGAGTGCGTCGTTTTGGCGGTTCAGTGTCGATTCGGCGATGAGCGCGGAGGATGCGGTCAATCGGCGAGAGCCGGACGTTGAGCCGGACGTTGAATTGTCTCGCGAGGATTCATCTGCCTGGCGTTGGTTTTCGCGCTCTGCCGCGTGGCGTTGATTGGCTTGAAACACCTCGTTGAGCGCCGAAGCGCGACTAACGGCGGGGAGCGTCGAGGCGCGACTAATGGCGGGGGCCGCCGTCCTCTGTGTGGCGTTGACCAGAGACTGAAACAAATCATGCGTGGTTGGTCGATCCGTCGTTCCCGGTTCGCCGAGCCACAGAGCGTGAGCGCCGTCGGTGGTGGGACTGTGAGAGGCGGCGTCTTGATTTGTTGTTCGGTTTGGGTCGTATGCAGTTAACGCCGCGTCGAACATCATGCGCGGCTCCAGCGCCAACAAAAGCGGCTCCCGAATGCGGGCGGGGGACGAGGGCGATTTGTTGGCGGCGTTGGCGCGAGTCATGATTGCCCACTCTAAACATTCTTGAGCGTTTGTCCTTAGAGTCCGTTCAGAGGAAATATCAATGCTTCCAGTGGGTTCGGAGGTCATCCATCGAATCGAATCCCTTGATCGCAGTTTTTGTCATATTTCACGGGCTTTGATCTCGATGGGCTGACTCGCTGGAATCCGTTGGAAACGCTAATGTTTTCTTCGGACAGGCTCTTCGAGCCGTTCATGGTTCGACGATGCGCCGCAGCGTGTTTCGTCGTCAACCTAAACGCCTTTGAACGGAAATCATTTCACGGTCTGAGTTTTTTTTCAAGACGGCAAAATATTCGCGTCATATTCGTTGCAAACGGATCAAAATTTACCGAGGGAATATTTGCCGCTTGAGGGCGATTCGGTAAAGATCCAACGGCGGTTAAATGAGGAGTCTTATATTTGCTAAAAAAATAAAAAGAAGTATGTCATCTCGAATGAAGTTGAACAAAAAATAGACATATCTAGGGATTGTGTTTTTAATTTCGGGGGGACAAGGGGGACGGGTCCCTTTATGATCTCCCATGGCGAGGACCGCAACCTCTCGATATATATAATTTTTATTCGCTTTTTGTTTGGCGTTTGCAGATTTTTAATTGAAAATAAAGCATGTGATAAGGAATCTTAGGTATGCTGTTCGTGACGTCCTTGCGCGTCACGTCTTATGGGGTCTCTGTCCGCCATTGAGATTGAGGCGGTCTCGTCATGAAGCTAACGAGGCATGATATGTCATTTCAGAATACGAAGATATTAACGCGCTTAAGCATGGGCTTCGGAGCGTTGATCGTGTTCTTTGGGATTTTCGGAGCCTATGCTCTGAATAAGATGAATGATCTCTCTAGTTTGACGGAGAAGCTTTATCGGCATCCGATGACGGTTTCCAACGCGGCTTTGTCGGCGCGGGGAGACATCATCGCGTTGCGGCGTGGGATTCTGGAGGCGGTTGTCGGTGAAAAAAGCGCCGATGAGCTTGAGAAAATTGCTCAGATGGATAACGAATTGAATGATCGCGTCCTCTCTGATTTGGGCGTGATGATGGAGCGGTTCTTGGGCGATAAAACCTTGATTCGGCAGGCGGAGGCCGATTTCAGGGAGTGGAGGCCGATTCGAAATGAAATTTTTGCCGCGTTGCGCAGCAATCAACACGATCAAGCGTTGAAGATCATTCGAGGACGAGGCGGAGATCAGGTTGCCAGAGTCGCCAAAAGCATTAACGACGCTTTGGAGTTTGCAAAGAATAAAGCTCAGAGCTTTTATAAAAACGCCGTCGCCGAAAAGGAAAAAGCGGTTTCCACGACTTTCGGCGCTATTTTCGGTATTGGGTTGTTGGCGGTTCTGGCGGCGATTTTTGTCACGCGCAGCATTTCTCAACCGTTAAAGATTTTACAGTCCACAATGGTTCGTCTGTCGGAGGGAGATCACGGCGTCGAGATACCTTTTGCCGACGCCAACAATGAAATCGGGGCCATGGCGCGCAGGGTTCGAATCTTTCGCGACAACGGACTGGAAAACGATCGCTTGAAAGCCGAGCAGCAGAGAGAAGCTCAGTCTAAGCTTCGGCGTCAGCAGGAAACCGAAGAACTGATCGATATGTTCGGGTCCAGCGTTTCCGGCGTGTTCGATAATTTATCGAAAGTCACCGCTCGTATGGCCGGGACGGCGCAGTCGATGACCGACATTGCCCAAGACACCAATAAGCGGATCGATGTTATGATGTCGGAAGTGGGCGAAACCGGCGCCAATTCTCAGGCCGTCGCTTCAGCCGCACAACAACTTACATCGGCGATCTCGGAAATCAGCAAATTGATCAACACCTCCGCTCACGTCGCAGAGCATGGATCGACACAGGCTAATGACGTCATTGATAAGGTTCTGGCTCTTCGAACCGCTTCGGAGAAAATCGGCAACATCATCGGCATCATTTCCAACATCGCCAGTCAGACCAATCTTTTGGCTTTGAACGCAACCATCGAAGCCGCGCGCGCCGGAGAGGCCGGGCGGGGATTTGCCGTGGTCGCCAACGAAGTCAAAAATCTTTCCGGGCAAACGCAAAAAGCCACAGTGGAGATCACCTCGCAAATCAGCGCCATTCAAGATTCAATCGGTGGAACAGTCAACGCCGTCGAAGCTATCGGAAAAACCGTGTCGAAAATCTATCAATCCACCACCGAAATCGCCGCTGCAATCACCGAGCAGCAAAGCGCCACCGACGAAATCTCTCGTAATATTCACTTCTTGTCCGCCGGAGCCGATAAAATCACTCAAAACATCGGCGCCGTGCGTGAATCGGCGAATAAAACCAGCGTTGCGTCTTACGAAGTTCATGAGGTGTCTCACACCATGTCCGGGCAGTCGGATAAATTGAGCGTGGAAGTTCGAGACTTCCTTCAGGCGGTGAAGGATGCAGGCTCTACGCATCAATTTGAACGTCTGGATATTGATCTTTCAGCGGAAGTGTTCGGAGGCGGAAGACCCATCGTCACGCGCGCGCGGCAAATTTCCATCGGCGGCGCTTGCGTCGATGTGCGGGTTGAGCAACCGATGGGAGCGTTGGTTGAGGTCTCTATCGAGGGCGTTGGTCGTAACATAAAGGCTCGCGTCGCGGGATTTTCCGGGCAAAGCACGCGGTTGCAATTCCCGATGGATTCAGCGCATTTGGCTTTTATGGAAAACGCTTTGGATCGTGTTGCGCGGCAAAAGAAGGTGGCGTGATCATGAAGACTCTGGCGGCGGCGGCTTTCTTTATGGTGGTCAGTCATGTTCTTTCGGCGCATTTGCCGATTCGTGATTCGTTGACGCGGCGAATCGGAGAACGTGGTTTTCTGATCTTGTATTCGGCGCTTTCTATGGCAGCCTTGGTTTGGTTGGGATGGGCCTATGTCCATGCTCCTTATGTGGAGGTGTGGGGGCGTAATCTTCATCACATCTGGGTTCCTATCTTGATTATGCCGATGGCGACATTTCTGATCTGCGCCGCCGTTGCCGAGTCTAACCCTTTGCGCGAAGGTCTGTTGCCTGGCGGTTATCGTCACGCTCCTATTCGCGGAGTCTTTCGAATTACGCGACATCCGGTCGCATGGGCGTCGGCGTTGTGGGCGCTTGCTCATTTGGCGCCGAACGGCGATTTGGCGTCGGTGATCTTATTTGGTGCGTTGGGTGGTTTGGCTTTGGGAGGAGCGTGGTCGATGGACCGTAAGGCGGCGCGTCGTTTGGGCGATTCATGGGCCGCATGCGCTTCTTCTTCACCTTATGTTCCGTTTGCGGCGATCTTGGCGGGGCGTCAAAAATGCGTATGGTCGGAAATCGGCGTCGGTCGTTGCGTCTCTGGCGTCTTGCTTTATTGCGCACTGTTATATATGCATGGATCGCTCTTCGGATATCCGATCATCCCGCTTTTCTTTTGGTGAAAATAGGTGGTGAGAATAGGCGGTGAAAATCAGTGCGCGTGTGTGGGAATAGTGCGGGCGTTGGGCGACGATGGGTGAGCAGGGGATTATTCGAAAAAATTTGGCGGCTCTTAGAACCGAGCATCGTGATCTGGATGAAGTGATCTCTGTGCTGAGTGACCAGACCCCTTTCGATCAATTGAAGCTTCAGAGGTTGAAGAAGCGTAAATTGTTGTTAAAAGATCAGATTGCGCGTTTGGAAAGCCAACTTTTGCCCGACATCATCGCGTGAGTCGTTATCGCGTGACGGCGTCATAGGGGTTTTTACCTATTCTCAATTGTTGAAGGCGTCTGAAAAGATTGGTGTTTCTCTGGATTGGCTCTGCAAGGGGGGCCGCGTTTCCCAAGATCGGCGTAGAGACCGCATTTGTTCGTTCTATTTGTGCTTGCCTTATCTGTTCTTTTGAGGTTTATTGAGTTTCGTGGGGATTATATTATGGGTTGTAATACGCCGCTCTGACAGAGCGTTCTTTCTGGCAGAGCGTTTTCAAAGTCGACTTTATCTTAGGGTCTAAGAGGATTCGCGTGACCGGAATAGAGACGTTATCCGCTTCCGCCGCCCGGTCGCCGGGAGAAGCGCCTGTGATCGGCGTCATTATGGGAAGCCAATCAGACTGGGTGACAATGCAGCACGCCGCAACTGTGCTGGAAGCGTTGGAGGCGCCGTTCGAGACGCGAATTGTATCAGCGCATCGCACTCCGAAACGCCTTTATGAATATGCGACGCAAGCGCGATCGCGCGGATTGAAGGTGATCATCGCCGGCGCCGGCGGCGCGGCGCATCTTCCCGGCATGGTTGCTGCGTTGACCTCTTTGCCTGTGTTCGGCGTGCCGGTGGAAAGCCATGCCTTGAAGGGGATGGATAGCCTCATGTCGATCGTGCAGATGCCGGGAGGAATTCCGGTCGGGACTTTGGCGATCGGAAAAGCCGGAGCGATCAACGCCGCTTTGTTGGCCGCCGCCGTTTTGGCGCTGATGGATCCGGCCTTGGCCGTGCGTTTGGAGGAGTGGCGTCGTCGTCAGACCGAATCGGTGGCGATGATTCCGGTTTCCGAGACGTCCGCGCTTGTGGGGGGAGCATGAGCGCGTCGTTAGACGCCGCGTGTCGTCGTTTGGCGCCGGGAGCTTGCATCGGCGTTCTTGGCGGCGGGCAGCTTGGTCGTATGACGGCGTTTGCGGCGTCACGGTTGGGATATCGCACGCATGTGTTTTGTCCGGAAGAGGACGGGCCTTGTGCGCAAGTGGCGACTCGTCGCACGATCGCCGGATTTTCTGATTATGACGCTTTGGCGGACTTCGCTGATCAGGTTGATGTCGTAACCCTTGAGTGGGAAAATATTCCTGTTGAGGCGGTCGCGTTTCTAGAGGCGCGCGTTCCCATTTGCCCCGGCGCGGCGGTTTTGGCGACATGTCAGGATCGTCGAGAGGAAAAACGTCTGTTTGATCGTTTGGGCGTTCCCACCGCGTTATGGCGCGCGGCGCGCTCAAAAGTTGAGGTCGCCGCCGCCGTTGCCGATTTGGGAGCGCCGGTCGTGGTTAAGACGGCGCGTTTGGGATACGACGGCAAAGGGCAGGCTCGAATCGTCACGCCGGAGGATGTTGAAGCGGGATGGCGGCGCGTCGGAGGCGTGGAAGGACAAGATTTGCCGATTATCGTCGAAAGCGTGGTTGATTTTACTTGTGAAATTTCGGTGATTGTGGCGCGTGGTCAAAATGGCGCAATGACGGAATATCCTGCCGTTGAAAACCAACACCGCAACCATATCTTAGATAAAACTGTGGCTCCGGCGCGGATTTCCGCCAAAATCGCGGAGACGGCGCGGGACATAAGCCGCCTGTTGGCTGAATCACTGAATGTGGTGGGGTTGCTGGCGGTGGAGATGTTCGTGGTTCAAGATGGCGGCGTTCTGGTCAATGAACTGGCTCCGCGCCCTCATAATTCGGGCCATTGGACGATAGACGCTTGTCACACCAGCCAATTTGAACAATTGGTTCGGATCGCTTGTGGGTTGCCTCTTGGGTCGACGGAGCGTTTCGCCGATGCCGAGATGGAGAACCTAATTGGAGACGCTGTTTGTCAGTGGCCGGAGCTGTTGGCTGAGCCTGAAGCGCGACTCCATCTTTATGGGAAAAATGATGTTCGTCCCGGTCGAAAAATGGGACATGTCACTCGTCTTCATCCTCTCCGGCAGACGAAGTAGAAGGGCGAGGCGTTCTTCTGCGAACCATGGGTTGAATTGCCCGTGGAAGATTGCTCATGAGTTCGCTGCGTTGCTTTGGGCGGCTTCGCACGCATGTGCATTGTTTTTGTGAAACGAGTCTCAAACGACGCTGGCGTTTCTCTTAAGCCAGCTAGGATGTCACCATGCAAACGACGATTTCCTCCGCAGGCATTGCCGCATTGATCGAACAAACCTCTCGTCTGGTGCATTCTTCCGGTTATGCGGAAGGATTGTATCCTGCGCAGTGGACTGCTTTGCGGTTTTTTGCAGATGCTCCTCCATCGGGAAAAACGACTGCGGCCTTGGCTCGCTTTCAGGGTATGAGTTTGGGGCCCGTAGCGCGCACAGTTCGCACTTTGGTAGACAAGGAGCTGTTGGCGCGTTCTCCGAATCCAGCCAACAAGCGCGCCGACATTATTTCGGTGACGCCGTCGGGAATGGCGCTATTGCAGCGCGACCCTCGGAGCGTGATGTCCGAAGCTTTGGGGCGTTTGCCCGACGATCAGCAAGTGGCGTTGGCGACGGCGCTGGAGGTGTTGTTGGTCAGTTTGTTGGAAAAAAATCGGCGGCGTTCAAAGGCTGAAGAACGCCGTGAGGCGGCTCGGGGAATGCGCGCGGATTTTGATGCTCAGGAGCATGTGGTTGCTTTGTAAGTGATTTCATGCGTTGACGGCGCGGCGTCCGAAACCTTAAGAATTTTCTTGCGGACTCACTAAGTTGAAATAATCCTCGCGCTTTCGGTCGTTACAATCTCCAAGTCATGATTTCTCTGCTGGAAGCCGGGAGGTTTTTTTGAAACTGTGATTTGGAGATTGTGACAGTCCGAAGGCGCGAGCGGTTGAGACCCCGAGAAACATGTGGCCTTCCCGAATTGAAACGGTCCACACTCATTCGGTCGCTACAAACTCCAAGTCATGGTTCCCAAAGGCCTCCCGGCCTTTGGCGGGTCGAGGGCGGAGCCCCGATTTCTTTCCCGATTCCTTTGGAGGTTCTTTCGGGTTCTCGATTGGACGGAATACACTCTAAAGTATCGCGCCGATTTGTTTTAGAAACTGCCCCAGAGTGAGATCGGTTTTCGTAAAGTGATCCATCAGCCAGTGGCGCATAAAATCCATGGTTTCTACGGTGATTTCAGTTTGCCCTCTCTCGTAAAGATGAATGAGGGCTCCAAGGCGATTAATTAATTCATTGTGGTCATCAATGTGCTTGTCGGTGTTGGGAAAGCAATGACGCCTCATCGCATACTCTTCGCGGTCGAAGTGATAGGCTGTGTATTCCGCCAGTTCTGAAAGAGCGCCGCTGACAGCGTTTGAAGTGGGGTGTTGCTCAACTGAATCCCATAATGTGTTCACAATGGCAATTAGCTTCCGATGGTCGCTATCTAGGTCAGGATGACCAACCGACAGAGATGGATTCCAAGCAAAGAACACGGGCAAAGCCTTTGTTGGATGGAAGGGATAGTTGAAGGTGGAATAAAGAGCGCACGCTACGGTATGAGCCTTAGATTATTCTAAAAGAGTTAAAAAAACATGAATGATCGAGTGATCAGGGTAAGATAAAAAGAATCATATTATAAAACGGGCATATTATAGAACGGAAGGATTCGTGGGATAAAACACAGATCATGGATCGTGTTTTTTTACCGCCGCTCTCTGTGGCGGGCGACGTAACCTTTTGATATGTCAATTTTGTAATGCAATTGCTCTGGGGCAACATGGCGTTCGCGTTGGAGTGATCGCTGTGCTATCGTGCGAGCGGTTTTCTGTGGGCCATGTTTCATGGTCTTTGATCTCTGGTTTTCAGTTGGGTTTCCTATGAAATTAAGCGAGATCGCCGACGTTCTAGGGGCGCGCCTGGTGGGGGACGGCGCCTTGGAGATTCACCGCGTGGTTCATCCGGCCGATGCCCAGTCTTCTGAAGATTTGGTCTTGGCGATGGACAAGTCGCTGCTTGGGGCTTTACTGGCGTCTTCAGCGCGCGCGGCTGTGGTCTCGTCCCGGATGGAGATTCCGGATGGGCGGCTGGACGGGTGTTTGGTGGTGGAGCGTCCTCGTTGGGCGATGGGAGCGTTGTTGCGATTGTTTGATCGCCCTGTTCATGTTGACTTCGGCGTGCATCCCACCGCTGTGATTTCTCCGGAAGCGCGTTTGGGCGCCGATGTTGCGATCGGGCCGTTTGTGGTGATTGGCCCCGGCGTCGTCATTGGCGACCGAACCAGAATTATGTCGCATGTCTCAATCGGCGCCGACGCGCGCGTAGGTTCCGATGGGCTAATTCATCCCGGAGTTCGGATTGGCGATCGGGTCGAAATTGGCGATCGTGTGATTCTTCACCATAATGTAAGCTTGGGCGCCGATGGCTTCAGCTTTGTTACGCCCGAGCCGGGCAGCGTGGAGACCGCCAAATCTTCCGGTCGAGTCGGCGCCGTCAATACGGCGATCTATCGAATTAACTCGATTGGAACCGTAATCATCGGTCATGATGTTGAAATCGGAGCCAATTCCGCAGTGGATCGCGGAACGGTTAGCGTGACGCGGATCGGCAACAACACCAAAATCGATAATCTGGTTCAGATCGGCCATAATGTTGTTATTGGCGACAACTGTATGTTGTGCGGTCAAGTGGGAATCGCAGGCAGCGCAGTCGTTGGCAATCGTGTGGTTTTGGCTGGGCGAGTCGCCGTGGCCGATCATGTTCACATTGGCGATGACGCCGTTGTGGCGGCTATGTCGGGGGTGGGGAGCGCCGTTGCGCCTAAGACCGTTGTGGCGGGAACGCCGGCGGTCGAGCGTGGGCGATTCTTTGAGCAGATTATGCGGCTCAATCGGTTGAAGTCTCTGTTTGCGGATGTTGAGGCTTTAAAGAACAAAGTTAAGGCGATCGAAAGCAAGTGATCGTCCGAACACAAAGAGGGTTGATATGACGGACACGTTGGAAAAAGTCATTTCCATCATCAAAAGCAAAGCGACAGTCGATGCTGATAAACTGGAGCCTTCCGCGCGATTGACGGATATCGGCATTGCTTCTTTGGATGTGGTGGAGATAGTGTTTGCTCTTGAAGAGACGTTTGATATTCAAATTCCCTTCAACGCCAATTCTTCTAAGCTTAACTTCGAGACCATCGGCGAGATTGCCGCCGCTGTTGAGAAATTGGTTGCGGCCAAATCTTGAAATGCTTAAATCCATCGTGTGCGAGCCCGTTTGAGGAGCGTTGAACTCAGCAGGCGTCGCTAAAGACGGAAGGTTGAAGCGCGTGAACAGAGTTGTCGTCACCGGATTAGGGGTTGTTTCCGCGATCGGAATCTCGCTTTCGACATTCTGGGAGTCTTTATCTGAGGGACGGCCCGGAATTGGTCCGATTACGGGCATTCCCACCGAACGACTGAATGTGAAAGTTGCGGCGGAGGCGCGCGATTACAACTCGGTCGCGCATTTCGACGCTAAGCGGCTTGGTTTGATGGATCGCGTTTCTCAATTGGCGGTTGTCGCTTCTCGCCAGGCGATTGGTCAAGCCGGAATTGATTTCACCAAAGATGAGGACGGTCTCGGTCCGATCGCCGAGCGAGTCGCCACGATCATCGGCGTTGGCGTCGGCGGCATGGAGACGACCGATGAAAGCTACAAACGTCTTTATGGAACGCCTCAGCAGAGGATACATCCGTTTACCGTTCCACGTTTGATGCTCAATGCTCCCGCCAGTCACATCACTATGGAGCACGGACTTATGGGGCCTGCTTTTGTGATCGCCAGCGCGTGCGCCTCGGCGACTCATGCGGTTGGGCAAGCATTCCATATGGTGCGCAGCGGCGCGGTTCCCATCGCTGTGACCGGCGGCGCAGAGGCGTGTATTCATTTCGGGCCGATAAAGAGTTGGGAGGCTATGCGTGTGTTGGCCTCGGATGTGTGTCGCCCCTTTTCTAAAGGACGTTCGGGGTTGACATTGGGAGAAGGGGCGGCGGTTCTCGTTTTAGAGACGCTTGATGGCGCTCGTCGGCGCGGCGCGCGTATTTTGGCCGAGATCATCGGGTTCGGCATGTCATCCGACGCGCGCGACATTACGGCTCCGGATGTTGGCGGCGCGGCGCGCGCGATTAGCGGCGCGGTGCGTGATTCCGGGTTGTCTCTTGACGCCTTTGATTACATCAACGCGCACGGCACCGGCACCGCAGTCAACGACGTCACGGAGACGCGCGCCTTGCGTCGAGTCTTCGGGGAGCGCGCCGGTCGGTTGATGGTGTCTTCTTCCAAATCGATGTTTGGTCATTGTCTTGGCGCGGCGGGCGCGCTTGAGGCGGTTGCGACGTGTTTGGCGTTGTCCGAAGGCGTTGCGCCTCCGACAATAAATTACCTCGAACGGGATCCCGACTGCGATCTTGATTATGTGCCGAATGTCGCGCGACAGGCGCCTCTTCGCGCCGCTTTGTCGAATTCCTTCGCTTTCGGTGGTTTGAACGCCGTGTTGGCTTTTCGGCGTTTCGAGGGGGATTTGGCGGCGTCTTGATTTGGCGGCTGAGGTTCTGTCTTGATCGTTTTTCTTCAATTTCTCAGGCGTTTTCTTCTTGTGTCCCGCTCACGAAGTTGTTGTCCATGGAAGTGGTCGTCATGTGCAAAACTCTTGTGAATGGCGTTCGAGTCGACCGTTCGGCGGCGAGAACGCGCCGGTTTCTTGTCGCTTGGCTTTCTGTGAGAGCCTTATTCCTTGCGCTGTTGATCAGCGCTCAGCCGGAGGATGCGTTTGGACAAGACCGGCGCATTCCTGAGAGTCGCGAGCAAATCACTTGGTCGTTTGCGCCGTTGGTGAAGCGCGCCGCTCCGGCGGTGGTGAACATTTTCACGCGCAAAGTGGTTCGCGAGCGCCCGATGGGATTGTTTTTTGACGATCCGGTGTTTCGTCAATTCTTCGGTGGCGAATCGCCGTTTGGCGCTCCGCGCGCGCGGGTGCAGAACTCGTTGGGATCGGGCGTGATCGTGCGTTCGAGCGGCGTGATACTCACCAACGCCCATGTCATCAAGGACAGCGACGAAATCACGGTTGTGCTTGCGGATAAGCGCGAATTCGAAGCGCGCGTGATTAAGGCTGATGAGCGCATTGATTTGGCGGTTTTGCAGATTGATCCTGGCGGCGAGCCATTGTCTACGCTTGATTTCATGGACAGTGATGAATTGCAGGTCGGAGATTTGGTTTTGGCGATCGGCAATCCGTTTGGGGTTGGCCAAACCGTTACTATGGGCATTGTTTCGGCGGTTGCTCGAACGGCGGTGGGGATTTCCGATTACAGCTTCTTTATTCAGACTGACGCTGCAATTAATCCCGGAAACTCCGGCGGCGCTTTAATCAGCATGGATGGGCGGCTTGCCGGCATTAACACGGCGATTTTTTCTCGCAGCGGCGGTTCTGTTGGAATTGGTTTCGCCATTCCTTCGAATATGGCGCGCGCCGTGCTTGAGGCTTCCGCCACCACGGGTGGAAAATTGGTGCGTCCTTGGCTTGGGATCACATCTCAGGCGATTAACGCTGAACTAGCGAATTCGTTGGGGTTGTCGCGACCGGAAGGCGTTCTTGTAAAAGCGGTTGATGCGCGTAGTCCTGCCGCCAGGGCTGGGTTGCGCGTCGGAGATGTCGTGCTGACGTTGAATGGTCACACCATTGATGATCCTGAGTCTATGCGTTTTCGCGCCGCCACGGCCCAAGTTGGTTCGGAGGCCGTGTTGACCACGGTGCGGAACGGGGTTGCGCGGGAGGTGCGGTTTTCTTTGGTGAGAGCGCCGGAGACGCCGCCACGCGAGGCGTCTCCGGTGACAAGTCGCAGTCCGTTGTTGGGGGCGACGGTGGCGAATTTATCTCCGGCTTTGGCGGACGAGATTGATTTTCAGGGGACGCCGCAAGGCGTGGTGATTTTGGAGATGGATAGCCGCAGCATTGCCGCGCAGCTTGGGTATCGAGCGGGGGATTTAATTTTACGGGTGAATGAACGAGAGATTGGAACTGTGCGGGATTTATTGGCGGCGTTGCGTCAGACCTCGCGAACTTGGGCGATCACTGTGCGGCGTGGCGATCAAGTATTCACCAACAACTTTAGGGGGTAAAAGTAGTTCTAGAATAATGACCTCATGTATTTCATGTGTTTAGCGAATCTGTTTTGTTTTCTTCCTTTTATTTGTAGGAGTTGATATGTTGTTTGATGCGTTTTTTCCCTTTTTTCTCAAGGGGCCTGAGTTTTTAATTTTTTTCATTGCTCTCTCTATTGCTGTGTTGTTGCGGCAGTATTTTGTGCATCGGCGTGGAGAGAACGCGGCGATTCGTTATTTTCCTCCGGTTGGCCTTGTGGCGAAAGACCCTTACCGCATCGCCTATCTGCGCGGCGGCGTGGGGGAGGCTGTTCGTATCTCTATTTTCTCGTTGTGGGATCGGGGGTTGTTAGCGCAGGAAGACAAAGAGGCGGCGTATTGTCCACAGGCGAAGTTGATTGCCGTTGAGCAGGCTTCTGTATCTGATTTGAAGCATTCCTTGGAGCGGGAGACTCTGAAATATTTTGCAATTCCCAAGTCTCCACAGAAAGCGATTAAGGATGCTGTTTTCGTAGAAGCTTGTTCTCAACTTCGTGAACGCTTAGTTGAAGATGGGTTATTAATGAGTCGCGCGCAGGAAAAAGACGCGCGCGTGGTTATGTGGGAGACGATAATCGTCTTATGGACGGTCTCTGGGTTGCGGCTGTGGCAAGCTTTTGCTCATGGACGCGCGAAAGTTGAATTTCTAATTCTTTTAACGCTTGTTGCAACTTTTATTGCGTGTCGTTTAAGAGCAAATGTGGGCTCTCGACGTAAAAAAGAGTATTTAGAAAGTGTTGAGACGTTGTTTTACGATGCTCGTCAGCGTATGCGAAGGGGGGAGTTGCAACCTGGTGGTGGAACCACAGACGAGATCACGGCCATTATTGCGATTTTTGGGTTGACGATGCTTCCGGCAACGCTGTTTCCTTTGGTGGAAATGTTTTCTGAGCCATCTCATCCGGGGACTTCGTTTTCATCCTTTTCCAGTGGCGATGACAGTGGTGGTGTGAGCGGCGGCGACAGTGGAGGAAGTGATGGTGGGGGAAGTGGTTGTGGCGGCGGGTGTGGGGGGGGTGGGGGAGGGGGGGGGGATTAGGAGGATCCAAAATATCGTTAATCGGAAAAAACTTATCGGCGCTTTTTTTTCGGTTTCTCCGAATTAAAAAGGCCCCCGCACTTTTGGTTATCACAGTCTCCAAGTCATGGTTTCCAAATGCCTCCCGGCCTTTGGCGGGTCCAGGGCAGAGCCCTGGTCTTTTGCCTTCTTTTTCTTTCTTTCGGTCTCCTTTTTCTCTTCCTTCGTCCCTTTTTCGCTCCGTATCGCTTCCTTGACTATTGCCCCTTGATCTTTGCCTCTTATCTTTTATCTCTATTCCGGCATTTTTGGATTTTCGAATGAACGGAGCATATCTTAAATTAATCTCGGAATTTTTGTATCTTGTTGATTCTATTCAGACGCTATTCATTCGGCCCGCGTTGGTGACGCCCCCTCCCTTTTTCTGGCTTTTCTCGCCTCCCTTTCTCTCTCCTTTTTTTCCTGCCTGTTCTCCCCTTCCCCCCCTCCTTTTCCCGGAACGCACGACCGGACCAACACCCCGCCACTCTCTTTCGGCTTGAGAACGCGCCGCCGCCAAGGTTCGGTT
>CAUYUA010000225.1:0-29727 GCA_963575675.1 Azospirillaceae bacterium | reverse complement strand
TTTCGCTCCCCCCTTATGATCCCCGGCGACCAGGAACACAGTCCCTGGACCCATCTGATTTATATGTGAATTTATTACACGAATTGGCGCAAAAAACTACGACGCCTCTTCAAAAGAGGACGAACTCCCAATATGATCTGATTTGAAAAGCTTGCGGCAAATCTTAAGAGCGCGATAATAGTTTTTATTATCGATTAAATGTTCGATTTCACTCAAATCAACTTCATATTCAGGATTTGACTCGCGCATTTCCGTAATGATCGTGCGAAGTCGCACGAGATTGACCGCCGTGTCTTCAGGAAAGATATAAATAAGCTGGATGACGAAATAGAGTTTTTTTTCGATGGAATCGATTTGCTCTTCTTTAAGAATTTCTCTGCCACGCAGGAAATTGGCGGTGTTGTAAAGGAAAAGCACGCCCGGTCGATCGCCTACTCCCACAACGGCGCCATTGATGATGACTTTTTCGTTGGGGCGGAGCACAAACTTGAGAGGCATAACCGGAACTCCGTAAGCGGGCGCATCCTATCGTTTTGAGAACAATGTTCCGTGTCTTTTGGAACAGCGTTCCGTAACGACCGGGGGGGGGGCCTAAAACAACGGACGGCGACCGAAGTCGCCGCCCGCCATTACGGAGTCTACTCTTAATCTTAGAACAGGCGCAAGATGGACTGCTGCGACTGGTTCGACAAGCTGAGGGCGATCGTGCCGAGCTGCTGACGAGTTTGCAGCATGAGCATGTTCGCGCCTTCTTCGTTCTGATCCGCCAATGTGAGCTTATTACCGCCCTCGACCAACACGTCGCTGAATTCTTTGGTGAATTGCTCGCGAGTGGTGATGATGTTGAGGTTGGTGCTCAAGGACTGGGAAGCGGAACGCAAGGTCTGCTTGGCGTAATCGAGACCGGCGACGGCTTTGTCGATGTCGGTGCGGTCGGTCCAACCGTTCTGCGCATAGTCCATACGCAGACCTTGACCGTCGGTCTTCACGTTCTGGCTCAACACGGTGATGGTGTTTGTGTTGCGCTCGTTGAACTGAACGGTCAAATCGTTGGCGGTGGAGGAATTGGTCTGCTGAACGGTCGAGATGTTTTTCGCCGCCGCAACCGTGGCCGCCTGACGGATGTTGTTGTCATCGACTTTGATGCGCACGGTGCCGCTGTCGAAGGCGAAAGCGTTTTCGCCGGAAGCCAGCTTGCCTTGGCCGCGCGCGTTGTTGGCGTCGCGAGTGACGGTGGTTCCGGCAATGTTGGTGACGGAGATTTGAATATTGGCGTTTTTCTCGATGGTCGAGATGCCGTTTCCGCCGTTGACCGCATCTTCCATGGCCACGCGATCGACCGTGAACGACACGATGGCGCCGCTGGCGAAGGACTGGCTGATCTTGAGGCTGAGGGCGTTGGAGGCGGTCGCCGTGATGGTGAAGTCTTTAGAGGTGGTTGTGGAGGTTCCGCCGGTGACGGTGATGGTGCCGCCGCTGCCGACTGCGGTGGTGGCGATGTCGGAGGAAGCGAGCGTTCCGGCGGTGATTTTGCTTTGAATGCTGGTGCGCAGCTTCGAGCCGATGGTGGAGGCTGAGTCGGAGGAGGTGGCGGCGTACTTGAAGACTTGACCTTTCACGCTGACGGTGAAGATGTCGCCTTGCTCGATGGTGCCGCTGATGCTGACGGTGGAGACCTGCGCGGTCGAGGTGCGCGAAGCCTGAGACGTCGCGGTTTCGGCTTTCTGCGAATTGTCGAAGTATTTAATGGTGCGGGCTTCGGTGCCGTCGCTGACGGTGAAGGTGCGCTGCGTTCCGGCGGAGCCGCGCGTTTCGATGGCGACGTCGCCGAAATTGCCGTTGGAGGCGCTGAGCTTGCCGCTGATTTTCAAGCCGACGAGGCCGCGATCTTGCTCGGCGGTTGCGACGTCGCTGGAATTGGCGGACAAGCGGCTGTCGCCGGTGACCTTAATGGTGTAGGTGTCGGTGGAGACGACGTTGGTGGTGCGGGCGGAGCTGACGCCGGTGATGGAGTTGACGGCGGTGCGCGAGGTTCCGGTGGAATCCAAACGCAGCCCGTTTCCGGCCAGCATGTTCTTTCCGGCGTAACCGGAATCCTCGGCGATCTTATCGATCTGAGCCTTGAGGGTGTTGAACTGAGTGGCCAATGTCTTGCGGGTTGCGCGAGACGCGGCGTCGTTGCCCAAAGAACCATAAGCGGCGGTGGTCAAACCACGCGCTTGCTCGATCATGCTTTCAATGGCGGTGATGCCTTTGTCCGCCGCTTTGATGGTGTTGATCGCCTGACCCATCGCGTCTTTCAGGCTGGACAAATCGCTTGCGCGCTGCCCCAAACCTTTGGCGGCGAAGTAGGCGGTGGGACCATCGAGGGCGCTGTTGATCTTATTGCCGGTGGCCAAATTGTTTTGGGTTTTCGCCAACTTATCCGCTGTGTTCTGCAACAGCAGGAGGTTGGTCCGCATGCCGGCGGTCAAGCTAACTTCATTAACGGCCATTGAAAGTCTCCTTTGGAGAACGGTTATTTCCTCGGATTCTCCGAGGATGAGGTGAACGCCGTTGCGCTTCGTTCGATTTCGGCGTTTTCTCTGAGAGTATGGATCAAAGCAAAGACCACATCACGCTCATAAGAAGCGACGATTTTAACTCAAGCCCATTCTGTCGGAAGAAAGCGACAACCCGTGTTGCGTTTGTGGGGCGCGGAGACGGGCGGGGCTGGTCTTTCGAAGAAGGTTGCGGCGCCAATTGCCCACGAGAAGGTAAAATATACCGTTTTCTTCTTCACGTCACGCTTTTTTCGCAGAGACTGAGACGAATTTGCTAGGAAAAATTTTCCTCCAGGCAAAATGAACGAACTTGGACGGAGCTTGACCAAGGAAAAGTTATTTTCCGTCATGTTTTTTGGAGAAAAAACGAATTCTAAATCCGCCCTTTTTTGTGACTTTTTCGAGGACTTCTTGTAAAATTGTCGTTGTTGACGAAGCTGACGTTTAAAGAGGGTGATGGAAATGACGATCAACGGGCGACAATACGGCGCCATAAAGGAATCCCGAGGAGGGGGGCTCGAAATAAATCTGTTTTAGAACCTGTTCGGAGAACGTCGCGTCCGGTTGTGTTTCCTGTTCCCGGCGCTTCGACAAATCGTTGTTGCGTCGATACATCGATAATGGTGTATAATAATCGTCCGATGCTTTTATCGAACCGAGATTCATTGTCGTTCGTTCCGGAAGGAAGGCCGTTTTTGTCTTTTGATTTTTTTGATCCTCTTACCGCGCAACAGAGAAATTTCGACGACGCTTCGTTCAAAGCCGCTTGTCTTTTGGATGAAAACGGCGAGATCGAACAAGCGATCGCTGCATATCGCCGCGTGATCGCCGTCACTCCCAACCATGCGGAGGCATGGTATAATTTAGGCCACGCGCTGCATCGGCAAGGACGACTCGATGACGCGGCGCTTGCTTATCGGCGTTCGCTCACGACGAAGCCTGATATGATTGATTCCCGAATCAATCTCGGAATGATTCTCGCTGCGCAAAAGCAACGCGAGGCCGCAATCGCGGAGTTCGGCCATGTCTTGCGCGCGTGGCCTGGACACGTTGCCGCACGCAACGCTTTAGCTGATTTATGCGCGGATCAGGGGAAAATTGAAGAGGCCATTGCTCACTATCGCCGCGCGCTCGATGCGGCGCCGGCCAACGGGCGCGTTCTCCATAATTTGGGCGTTGCGCTGTTTCAATGCGGTCGACTCGAAGAAGCCGCAGATATTTTTACTCAAGCGTTGATCATCCATCCAAAGATGATTCCGCTTCTGTTTGGTTCGGCCGCCGTCTTGCGTGAGATGGGAAGACCGGAGACTTCCGAGCAGCGGTGTCGAGAGGCTTTGGCGATCGATCCAAATCATGGCGAATCTTGGAATTGCTTGGGGAACGCCTTAAAGGACCAAGGGCGGCTCTCCGAGGCTTTGGCGGCCTATCGCCGCGCGTTGGCGACGCTTCCTAATTTTGTCGACGCCGGAAAAAATTTGCTGTGCGCGTTGCTTTATGCCGAGGATTTCTCCCCGGATGAGTTGTTCGCAGAGCATAGAGCCGTTGAAACGACCTTGGCGCGCCCTCACTATGGCGCTATAAAGCCTCTTAAACGCCGTTTTTTTAACGGCTCTTCGCCGTTAAAACGCCGTCTTAGACTTGGTTATCTCTCTTCCGACTTTCGCGGACACCCGGTCGGAAGAAATATTATGCCGGTTTTCGAAGCTCGCAACCGGCGCGATTTTGAAGTGATATGTTATGCCGAGGTTCTTCGACCGGACGCCGTCACCGATTATTTTCGGAGCCTCAGCGATGGATGGCGCAATACGATCGGGATGACCGATGATCAGGTTGCAGAGCAAATTCGCGCCGACGAAATTGATATTTTAATTTGTCTCGCCGGTCGATTCGATCAAAACCGGCTTATGGTCTGCGCTCGCAAACCGGCGCCGATTTTGGTCAGCTTTCATGACCCGGCGACAAGCGGTTTGGAGGTTATGGACTACCTGATCGCTGATCCTTATTTAGCGCCGCGTCGAACCGCCGAGCGCTTTACCGAACGTGTTTTTCGTATTCCAACATTCTATGCGGCTGAGCCGATCGAAGGCGCTCCCGAACCGGGAGCCTCGCCTTTTTTGGCGCGTGGCGCGGTTACATTTGGTTCCGCCAATAATCCCGCCAAAATCACGCCTAAAGTGATTGCCGTATGGGTGGAGATTCTCAATGCGGTTCCTGAATCTCGGCTGCGGTTGAAACATCAACGCGCCTTCGGAAATCCGGAGATTCGACGACGTTTTGTCTCTCTATTTGAAAGCAGTGGCGTTGCGGAGAACAGAATTGATTTCGTCGGCGGCGGAGAAGAACTTCGGGAGCATTTGCTTTTTTATCAGACAATAGACATAACTTTGGATCCGTTTCCGTTTACAGGATCAACCACGACATATGAATCGTTGTGGATGGGGGTTCCGGTGATTACTTTGGCCGGAGCGACGATGGTGGCGCGGTGGAGCGCGGCGATGTTGTGTCGCCTCGGTCGTCGAGATTGGGTGGCGGAAACGCCGGAGCAGTATCGAACGCAGGCTTTGGCTTTGGCGGCGAACCCGCAGCGTTTGATCTTTGAGCGTTCTGCTTTGCGGACGTCGTTGAAGGAAAGCCCGTTATGTGACCGTGCGCGGATTGCGCGACAGCTTGAGCGCGCTTATGTGGCGATGTGGCGTCGTTATTTGAAAAGGCAAGCTTAAACCTCTTATACAAAATCCTGACGTTCGAAATCATCGCTTTCTACTCCTGAGTATAAAGTCGATTGAATAGCGTGATGTGTTGTTTCTGGGTCGCATTATGGGAGGCTTTCGCCCTTGACCCGAGCCACAAAGAACGCAGCCTTTGGATCGCATAATCTTTATGCGGATTTCTTTCATATCTCTATTCAGATCAGATATTCTCCAAGAGCATCGCAATCCATGTGTCAATTATAGATCAATAACAGATCAATTACAGGTATAGGGCTCGTTGACGCGATCGGATGGTTGACCGCAATTGGAGCTTGTGAAACCCTAAAGTAAGTGAAACTGTTTCAGATCGCGCATCCTTTTAAAACGCTAGCCGCAACAGGGGGTTCCGTATATGGTGGAGCCGCCGAGCCGCATTCGGAGTCGATTCGCCATGAGCGCCGATGTTCCGCCCCCGTCATTCACCAACCGACATTCAACGACGCTCAAACTGTTTCTCATCGGCTTCTTGGCGTTGTGTCTGTTAATTCCAGTGATGATGGTTTCTGACATCGTGGCTGAACGCGGAAATCGTCGTAATCATGTGGTTGGCGAAATAAGCCAAAACTGGGGACGAAACCAAATCATCATCGGTCCGCTTCTAATCGTTCCGATCAGTCGGTCTTGGACCGAAAAAAACGCCGAAACCGATGCGATGCGTTCCAGAACTCAATTGATCAACGCCCACTTCCTACCGGAGGCGCTTAACACAGACATTGCTCTCAACAGCTCGACCCGCAAACGAGGGCTGTACGAAATCCCGATCTACACAGCGCAAATTACGATCTCCGGTCGCTTCGCCAAACCGAATATTAAAGAAATAAACAAAAACGATGGCGTAGCCTTATGGGAAAACGCCTACCTTGGATTTGCCATAACAGATATGCGCGGCGCGCAACATCGCATCGTTTTGGATTGGGGCGGAACGCCCATCGATATGCAACCCGGCTCTCGTTTGGAGTCCTTTCCCGACGGCATGCACGGTTCTCTACCGACGCCCTTCGATAAAACCGACGCAATCGATTTTCGCGTCAGTTTCGAAGTCAACGGCAGCGAAGGCGTTAGCATCGCGCCTCTCGGACGGGAAAACGTCGCCAAAATTGCAGGAAATTGGTCAAATCCAAGTTTTTTCGGAGCCTTCCTCCCCACCGAACGCGCCGTTGTTGCGGATGGTTTCTTCGGAATATGGCGCTTGGCTAATTTCGGTCGTAGCTATCCCCAGACTTGGATGGAGAACAACGCCAATTTTCAAAATAACCCAGCAGTTTTTGGCGTCTCTCTTTTGAAATCGGTTGACCTTTATCGCAAAACGGATCGTGCGATCAAATATGCTGTGTTGTTCATCGCCACAATATTCTTAGTATTCTTCTTGTTCGAGGTTATGCTTCGTCTACGCATACATCCTGTGCAATATATTTTTGTTGGAATCTCTTTGTGTTTATTCTATCTGCTGTTGTTGTCGTTGGCGGAGTTCATCGATTTCGGAGTGTCATATGGGATTTCAGCGGCGCTGTCTTCGGGAATGATTTCTTTGTACACCGGCGCCATCGTCAAAAACCGAAAACGCGGCGCTCTTATGGCGTGTGGCCTTGGGTTCGGTTACGCTTTTTTGTTCGTGTTGCTGCATCAAGAAGATTACGCTCTGGTTTTGGGAACCTCTGGGCTTTTCGTCATGCTGTCCATCATCATGTATGTGACGCGCCGGGTCGATTGGTACTCTCTTGCGCCATCCGATCGCGGATAGAGATAATCCATGTCTTCTTTTCTCGGCCCTGATTCCACCAATAGAAATAATCCTGCGGGCGCTTCTTCGGCGCCTGAATCCCCCGCAGAGCGCGTTATCGCGCGGTTCGGAGGCGTTCGCCCCATGGCTCATAAATTGGCGATCCCGGCAGCCACAGTTCAAGAATGGAAAAAAAACGGCGCCATTCCCACCGCGCGCTTAAATGAATTACGCCTGGCCGCGCAACGTCACCTTATTCGATTGGATGAGGCCGAACTTGAAGCCTTGCGTCGCGTCGCCGCTTCCGAAACGGAAACCGTTGCGCGAACCACGGCGCCGCTTTCTCCTCCTCCACTTGCGTCATCATTGTTGACCGCCTTGCCTTTGCCCGCATTGCTGGTCACACGCAGCGGAAATGCGTCATCGTCTTCTTCTTCCTCACCGCCGGGCGACGCCGCAGGGACCGGAAAAAAACGCTCAAAGAGAGTGGTTTTCGACCAACAAAGACGCATCATCATCGCCGCTGCGCTGGTTGCTTTCGTCATCATCGTCGCCTTGCTTTCGGCGCCGATGTGGGTTCCCAGTTCGTCTTTGCCGGGCGGCGTCGCCGTTTTGGAGAAACGAATCGAATCTTTGGAAAACCGAGTTGCGCAAACCCTGACCGATCAAGCCGGAACTCTCGCCACACAAGCCGCGCTGCTCGGGCGCATCGACGCCTTGGAGCGCTTGATTCCGACCATTAACCAAAGAATCGCCGCAATGCCGCTGAACGCGCCGTTAGCGATGATGTTGGCGGCGGGACAGTTACGGGCGACGTTGGTTTCGTCAAATCCGTTCCAAAGCGAGCTGGCGGCGGTGAGGATGTTGCATTTCGGCGATGAGGCCATGCGGCAAGCAATGGATCAAGTCGCCGGACGAGCTTCGGTGGGGATTGCTTCCGAATCTTGGCTGATCGAGAAATTCACGACTTTGGCGCCGAGCATTGTGCGCGCCGGATTAAGCAACGCCGACGTCACGTGGTTGGAGCGGGTCGTCGGGTGGGTTTCTTTATGGATGCCGCGATTGGGCAGTCCGGATACGGAAGGCTCCGGCACTCGCGCGATTGTGGCGCGCGTTGAGGCTTGGTTGGCTGCGGGGGAGTTTGCCAAAGCCGTTGAACAGGCCGGACAGTTGACGGATTATGCGGCTGATGTCGCCGGACCTTGGTTGGTGGAGGCGCGCGCGCGCGTCGCTGCCGATCAATTACGCACGCTTTTGACGCGACAGATGATTGCTCTTTTGCCTTCATCCGGAACAAATGCGCCGCCGACCGGGACAAAGTTGAAATCGAACATGAAAAATGAGAAAGAATCTGGGGGCCGCGCGCTCCGCGCCGGCGAGCCGAAGAAAGACGCATCGACGCAGAATAGACAATGAGCATCCAATAACAAATTAGACGGGTCCAGGGACTGTGTTCCTGGTCGCCGGGGATCATAAGGGGGGAGCGAAAGCCTCCCTTATTCGCCGTAAGGCGATCATCTTGCAGCTTTCCGGACCTTTGCCTTGCGGCAATAAGGGGGGCTTTCGCTCCCCCCTTATGATCCCCGGCGACCAGGAACACAGTCCCTGGACCCGTCTAATTTGTTATTTTCCACTCGCGGCCTGCTCTGCATCAAGACATTGTTTCTTCGGCTTCTTGACGTCAGAAAAACATCAACACAACATCAGAAAAACATCAAAGAAACATCAACACAACATCGAAACACCGCTGAAACGCCGCCGAAGCGCCGTCACACTTCCCTCGACGCTTTCCCACAACCTTGTTTCTCCACACGTCGGAAGCTGGAGCAATGACACCCAAAAAAGCCCTGTTACACCGCCTGGAAACGCTGGAAAACCACCTGCGCTCCGAACATCCGTCTCTTCTCGCTGTGCTTCCGACGTTTCGCGCGTTCGACAAGCTGCTGTATCGCATGGGGTTTCTGGATCAAACCGATTCACTGGCGCTGCGGATTCCATGGTGGCCGATGGTGGCGATCCTTGGACTGTTCTCGGCGGGAAAATCGAGCTTCATTAACAGTTACCTCGGCGCAGATCTGCAAATCTCCGGCAATCAGGCGGTGGACGATAAGTTCACCATGATTTGCTTCGGCCCGGATCGCAAATACGACGCTCTTCCCGGAACCGCGCTCAACGCCGACCCCCGTTTTCCCTTCTATCGCATGAGCGACGAAATCGAAAAAGTCGCTAAAGGCGAAGGAAAACGAATTGACGCCTACCTTCAGCTCAAGACATGCTCCAGCACGCGCGTCAAGGGCAAAATCATCATCGATTCGCCCGGTTTCGACGCCGACGATCAGCGCCGCTCCACCCTGCGCGTGACCGATCACATTTTGGACCTGGCCGACTTGGTGCTGATCTTCTTCGACGCCCGACGTCCCGAACCCGGCGCGATGCAAGACACGCTCAGCCATTTGGTGTCGAAGACCGTTCAACGCAGCGACACCCGAAAATTCCTCTACGTCCTCAACCAGATCGACACGTCGGCCCGAGAGGATAATCCAGAGGCCGTTGTCGGCGCATGGCAACGGGCGATCGCTTCCGCAGGATTGATCAGCGGTCGTTTTTACGGCATCTATAATCGTGACGTTGCGCCGCCGATCGATGATCCGATCAAGCGCGCGCGTTATGAATCCAAGTGCAGCGAAGACTTGGCGGAAATTCACGCCCGCATCAATGAAGTCGAGTATGGTCGAGGATATCGCATCGTCGGCATCCTCGACGGACTGGCCAAAGAACTTGACGGAGAAATCATTCCGTATTTGGTCAAAAAAATTAGCCTATGGCGCCGTTGGGTGATTCTCTGCGACGCTTTGATTTTGATTGTCATGGCCGCTCTTATCGGAGAGGCCTTTGATCATTTCGGATACGGGACCATTGTAACCTGGATGCATGAATCGCGTCCCGCTTGGTTCTGGAATCTTCCTGCGCGCGCTTTCGCCGTCGGCGCCGGAGCGCTCTTGATCTTTAGCCTCGCCCATTTCCAAGCGCGTCAACTGGTTGCGCAATGCATGGTCCGTCGTCTGCCGGAACGAATTGGACAACTTGATCTCAACCTGCGGTTGGCTTTCTTGACCAACACCCGCTCTTGGCGCAGCCTGTTTTGGAAAACTCCCACCGGATGGGGCAAAATGGCCGAGAGACGCATCTTCGCCATTCGCGAAGCTGTGGCCCGCCATGTGCAAGCCTGGAACGATCTTTACACCGATCCTGCCGGATATCGCTATGAGGCTTCGGCGCCGGGAAGCCCGACTTTAGCTGAGAACTCACCGTTTCAAAGATCGGCGTCGGAAGAAGCCGCCGCCGTCGCCGCCGCCACTGCGGCGGCCACAACAATATTAGCGTCGGCTGAGGAGCCGGTCGGGATCTGGGCCAAATCGAAGCAATCGCTGAAATTATTTGTGCAAAAGCAAATGAACTCGGCGCATAAAGAATAGAAGGGTAGAGAACAAACGACGAAAAGAGAGGTTATTGAGTGAATTCCGACGATCAGAATAAGCGGTTTTTCGCTCTTCTGAATATAAATTAGATGAAATCTGTTTCCAGTCGCAATTTTGCGACTGGAAACGTGTTTCTGAACTCGTCTGGTTTATCATCCCGCCATTCCTCGTCGGATTCATAATTTTTGTTCTATGGCGTTGACGAGAGACGATCGCGTCCCATGACGTGGTGTAAGAGCCGGCAGCCATCGCGGATTTTCGATAGGGTTCAGGTGCGACCCATAACACCCAACCGGAGACACCACGATGACCGATCCCAGGATTGCATTTGCCGAGCTGATTGAAAAGGGTGGAGACGCGGATTTTTTGAAGGACGTGCTTGCGTTTTCTTTGCAGCGCTTAATGGATATGGAAGCTGAGGCTGCGTGCGGAGCTGGGCTCCATGCCCGATCGGACGATCGGGTTAACAGCCGTAACGGCTATCGTGAACGGCCGTTGGATACCCGTGTCGGGCGAATAGAACTCCATGTGCCGAAATTACGCAAAGGCAGTTATTTTCCATCATTTCTTGAACCGCGCCGGACTGTCGAAAAAGCGTTGGTCGCCGTTATTCAAGAAGCTTACGTGCAAGGCATTTCGACCCGTTCGGTCGATAACCTTGTCCAAGCAATGGGCATGACAGGCATCTCAAGAAGCCAAGTGTCGCGCTTGTGCGCCGATATTGACGTGCGCGTCGGTGCTTTTCTCAACCGTCCGATTGAAGGGGAATGGCCGTATCTTTGGCTTGACGCAACCTATATCAAGGTGAGAGAAGCCGGTCACATCGTTTCTGTTGCCGTAATAATCGCTGTGGCAGTTAACACCGACGGCCGACGCGAGGTTCTGGGCATGGCCATCGGCATGTCGGAAGCCGAAGTCTTTTGGACAGGCTTCTTGCGCACTCTTACGCGACGCGGCTTGCGTGGCGTCAAGCTGGTTATCTCCGATTGTCATGAGGGGATCAAAGCGGCTGCGGCCAAAACCTTACAGGCATCTTGGCAGCGTTGCCGCGTTCATTTTATGCGCAATGCTCTTTCTCACGTTTCCGACAAAGATCAACGCCCCATGGTTGCCGCGATGATTCGCACGGCGTTCGCTCAGGGAGACGCCAAGGCCGCAAGTGAGCAATGGAGAAAAGTATCAGATAATTTACGTCCGAAATTTCGAAAGCTTGCAGAAATAATGGATGTCTCAGAAACGGATGTTCTTGCTTTCATGTCCTTTCCAAAAGAGCACTGGGTAAAAATATATTCCACGAATCCTATAGAGCGCCTCAATGGAGAGATCAAGCGTCGAACAGACGTCGTTGGAATATTTCCAAACGAAGATGCAATCTTCCGTTTGGCTGGAGCGATCCTTCTTGAGCAAACCGACGAATGGGCTATCCAGCGTCGCTACATGACACTGGAAACTATCGTGTCGTTGAGCGATAATCCTGACGCACTTCCGCCTCTTGCCGCAGTGTGACAACCGGCGCCTGAACCCTATCGAAAATCCGCGATGGCTGCCGGCTCTTACACCACGTCATGGGACGCGATCTGAGAGACGAATTTCTTCTCTTGCTCTTCCCATTTCCGAAGATTGAAGAAACACTTCTTGGAATCCGTTTTTTTTACTCTGGAAGAAGGATGAACGGGCGTGAAAGCGGTTATTGAAGGCATCCGTATCGCCGGCATGCGGGCGGTTACGCCGCGCCAGCGTCATTCTTTCATGGAAGATCACAGTCTTTTTTCCGCCGAAGAGGCGGAAAAGCTTTACGCTTCGATCGGCGTTTACGAAAGACGTCTTCTTCCTCGCCCTTATTGCGCCTCCGACATGTGTTTGGCCGCCGCAGAAGGTCTTATCCAACAGCTCGATTGGGATCCCGCGAGCATTGAGCTTTTGATTTTCATCTCTCAAGACGCCGATTACGTTCTTCCGGCCACAGCCTGCATCATGCAGCGTCGTCTCGGGATGCCGACCACCTCGGCAGCCTTTGACATTCCCCTTGGATGTTCTGGTTTTGTTTATGGTATGTGGACAGCGTCCCGCCTGTTAAGCGGCTCCAGCGCAAAACGCGCCCTTGTGTTATGCGGAGATGTGCCGAGTCGCTATCTTGTTCCCGACGATCGCTCGACCTTGCCTTTGTTCGGCGACGCCGGAACCGCCACGGCCTTGGAAATCGATCCCAATGCCCCTCCAATTCCGCTCGTTGTCGGCACTGACGGCTCTGGCGCCCGCAACATTTGGGTCAAAGCAGGTGGAAAACGCGATTGCTTGATTCCAGAGGCGACGCCGCGCTCGGAGGAAGAAGAGGCGCGTTTGTTCAAAGACGCGCGTTTATATTTGAACGGCGCTGAAGTCTTCGCCTTTACATTGAAGGCTGTTCCGTCGCTTCTGCGCGAGGCGATTGCGCATGCGGGAACTTCTTTGGAGCAAATTGATATGGTGGTTCTCCACCAGGCCAATAAATTCATGTTGGATCATTTGCGAAAGCGCGTGGGGATTCCACCGGAGAAATTTTTGGTCGATATGCATCACTTTGGGAACACCAGCTCGGCGTCGATTCCTTTGGCGATTTGTCACCGTCTGGGTGAAAAAATCAGTGTGGGACCGCAAAAATTACTTTTGGCCGGCTTTGGAGTTGGTTGGTCATGGGGCGCGATGGTGGTTACGATGGGACCAACGCCGGCTCCAACCTTGGTTGATTTGCCGGAAGGATACCCGACGCTCGTTCCCTGAGATAAAATTATAAACACGCCATTCCAGAGGAAGATCGCTTCGCGAATAAGGGGGGTTTTCGCTCCCCCCCTTATGATCCCGAGCGACCAGGAACTCAGTCCCTGGACCCTCTTAATTTTGATTAAAATCTCATGGCGGCATTTTTTACCGCGCATCGGCAGAAAATACCCACAACAAAAGCAATTCCTCGGATATTGTTGGATATTGTTGACTGTATTATGAGAGTATTCTATTCTTATCTCTGCAACTCCTGAGAGTCTGTCCGAACGGTCTCTACGTCTAAGAAAACACCTTCCTTGGAATGAAAATTGCACGGGAGTGGCAAAAAGGAGAATCTCATGGTCGATGCCGTCCCGAGCGCCGGAAGCCTGATGTCGCAGGTGTCCGGCCTGCAACAATCGATTCAGGCCGCGCTTCAGAAGGTTCAGCAACAAAACGACCCAACGGCGGCCAATAAAGCCGCGCCTTCCGGAGAAGTGACGACCTATCGCAAAGACGTCAATAAGTCATCGGTCAACGTCAAGTCTTTTTCAACCGACGTCGGGATTCTGATCAAAGACACCACGCGCTTGAACGTTGTGGGCGGTCTCGCAGCCAACGACCCTGCCGATTTTTTTAAATTCCGCGTCACCTCCAAAGGCGAAACATTCTTAGGACACGTCGGCGACGACGGCATCCGTATTCAGCTTATGGACAACTACGGCGTGGTTAAAGCCGACAGTAATGAGAAATCGGGAGAGGCTTTCGAGAATTATAAACAGCTCCAAGAAGGTGGATATGAGTTGGATCGCGGAGAATATACGATTCGCGTTTCTCGCGATCCCGACATGGACACCGATCTTAAAACCGGATACCATTATGCGCTCCAGCTTCGGCAAGGCGACTATAAACAAGATTATGACACCGTCGCCAATCAACCCAAGGCGGGAGAAAGTCCGTTCAATTTGCCTGTCGGAACCCAAAACCTTGCTGGAATGTTGGCGACAAGCGTTGAAACTCTAAAAAGTCTTCCGGCAATCGGAACTTCCGCCACCGATAAACTTTACTCCGCAATGCAAGGGAGTCTCTTTAACGGCGTCTACTAGGGTCAAGACTCAATCAGACGGAACTCATTGATGTTTATCCACTTTGTTTTCTCGTTGCAGGAAAATGAATCAAGCTGGATCAAGGGGGTGCTGGTGATTGGGTTTTGACCCAATGGTGGTCGAGCATAATAGAATTCTGTCGTGAAAGCATGTCGGAACCATTGTGCAAAACTCAAGAGTTTCGCATCAAAATTAGGCCATTGATTCGATGTTTTTTGATTCGATGTTTTTCTGGTGCATAATTTTGTCGCAGACGTCCCCTTTCTCTCAGCTACAATAGCTGGCAAGTTTGTATCCAATAGGATACAATGGGGAGCATGAACACGTTTGCACGATCGTCAGATTTTGATGTGTGGTTATCGGAGCTTGTCGACCACAAAGCCAAGGCGAGAATTCTCGCGCGCCTTCGCAGTGCGATATTTGGGAACTTCGGCGACTGTGAGCCGGTCGGTGAAGGTGTTTCAGAAATGCGCATTCATGTAGGGCCAGGCTATCGTGTGTATTTTACACGAGTGGGGGCGAGCGTTTATTTCTTACTCTGTGGAGGCGACAAGACGTCTCAAAAATCTGACATAGATCGTGCGAAAAAGATGGCCTACGAACTGAAGGAAGAACGCCTATGACTGTAACCTATGCGCCTTTTGAGGTGGCGGATTATCTCAACAATGACGTGGTTGTTGCGGAGTATCTCTCAGACGCCATCGAAGACCCGAACCCCGACGTGTTTTTTGCTGCACTTGGCGACGTGGCGAAGGCGCGTGGCATGAAGCAGATTGCTAAAGAGGCCGGACTTGGGCGCGAAAGTCTCTACAAGGCGCTTAGCACAGGCGCGCATCCACGGTATGAAACCGTCAATGCTGTGCTGCGTGCGCTTGGCGTGAAATTTATGGTCGTCGCCGATCATCCGCAGCCGCAGTGAAAATGAGTCCGGCAGGGTCTTGCGATACGTAAATCGTTGATTTCAATGGTGCGACAAAATGTCTTAAAAAGGGTGGGTTTTGAAACATGGCTCTGTGCCGTGAATTATGGTAAAATGTGCTTAAGTTATTTGAGAATGGAGTTATGCGATGCAAGCGCAGAGTATAAATACCATCGTAAATAATCCGTAATGCGAACGAATTAATATCTGGACATCTTAATGTGGATCATTAGATTGCTGAACAAAATAGTGGACAGCACCCGTGTTGCTATTCTCTTTATCAATCTGACAACGCAGTTTCGAAAAAAGGCATAAAAATCTCGAATGCAGCGCTGTTTGTGGGTTCCGGATGATTGAGTTTTGATCCTAGACACTAGATTTACGATATGCTCAAAGAGGGGCTGTCGCCTCTTTTTTCATGGAATTTTTATGAAATAACGCCACAAATAACGCCACAGAGTAGAATAATCGCTCGATATCGCTCTTTCAAACCTTAGACGCCGATGGTTTGGTTCTTGCAACGCTTCTCTTCGAACGGCTCGTTCCGAGCCGAAGGGAGGCAAAAATGCACACGGTTAGCGTTGATGACTTAATTTCGCTTCCGTTCGCATCTGAGGCAGCGGCGCAACACGCGGTTGATGAGGCTCGTCTTTATCTTTCTCACGCAGAGCTGTCACTTAAGCAAAAGGAACACAAGATGCGGGCCTTGATGTTGGTGCTCTATCGGTCCTGTCGATGTCACACGCCCTGTTCTCGATAGCTCTCTGCTGTGTCCGACGACCGTCTTCCAACCTCTCTTTGGGTGCAAGCTCACCTGCGCATCGGCGCTGTTCAAGGCGTTCCCATGACGGTCGTTCGTAAAGGCGATCCGGAACGAGGAACGGTTCTTTTAAAAATATATCAAGGAATGGGACAGTGTTTTCTTTTAAGCCAAACACGTCGCGACGAGCGTCTTGGTTGGCTGCGCTCAAGCGGCCCTGATCCAATCTCGGAATCCGACGCCGAGCGTTCGATTTCTCGCCAAATCGCGATGGACCCGGATTTATGGGTTATTGAGATTGAAGATCGTCAAGGGCGTTGCTGGTTTGATGGGCCTGTATGGTGATTTGGCGCGTCGCGCGCGACGTCTGACGTGATGGCGGGACATCCTTCTCGTCACAAACAAAAAAAAGCCCTCGTCGACCGGCATGGATCGACGGAGGCGCTTTCCAATAGATGCGGTTGTAACTCCGCAAGAACCGCCAGGCGCTTTCTTCAGACAACGATATTAAAACGCGCAGCCGTCGTTGCGACAGCAACAGCGGCTCCTGTCTGATCATGGAAATTCCCGCTTCCGCCTGATTCAGAGCGCGCTCCGGAAGCGTCGCCGCTTTCGATGGAAGGAGCGCCGTTTGTTTTCAAACCATTATCAGCGTTGTCGACCTTACCGTTCAGTCCCACGCTGTTGGACAAAGCCGCATGTTTTTTGTCGTCGGGGTGATGACGAGAAAACGCCTCGTACTTAAGAGCGACCTCGGAAGGAATCTGAGATATCGTGTCGCCGGTTACGCGATCACGGTAGAGCATAACAAGGCGATTTGCATCAGGATTATAGCTGAAGGCGATTGAGAGATAATTTGCGGTGGCGGAAGCTTTCTCGCCATCGGCCGCAGGCCCCATCACAGAAGCCCCAACCCCGGCCTCGGCGCCGAGACGGTTTGTGAGGAACGGAACTGGTGCAACCGGCCCGGGGGTTGCTGTTACGGCCGCTACCATTGCCATGGGCGTCTCGCTTTATATGTGTTTGTATCCGGTTCTTTTGTCCTCAACATTCTGTCTTGATTTTGCCTTCATCGGATGTCTGGCGTCCACGATCTGGTCGCTGTCGTCGATGAGAGGGAGTTCATGGACATCGACGAAGAGGCGATCGACGGAGGCTATGAATGCTACACCGGACAGATGCCTTCTATTGTTGGATGATACAAATTTTTTCTTCTTTTGTAAAGAGGTTTTTTATAGCATTTCGTAGGAGAGAAGACGGCGCATATTGAGAGAGGAGGAAGATTTGGATTCGGCGGAGGCTTTGGAAAGCCCGCCGCCGACATGCGAAGTCAAATCTTAGACGCCTCTATATTGATGAGACAACCTTCATAACGCTCAAGAGGCGCGAATTCTTGTGACGAAGTTATCGACTTCTTGCCTCAAGGTGTCTGTCTGCTGGGCCAGTTGTTCAGATGCTCTAAGAACGTCCTCGGCCATTCTACCTGTTTCGGCGCATGCCTCTGTGACTTCAGAAATACTTCCGGAAACGGAAATTGTTCCGGAAGAGGCGGCCTGAACGCTGCGTGAGATTTCGTGCGTGGCGGAGCTTTGCTCTTGCACGGTGGAGGCGATTACAGTGGTGATTTCATTCATATGACCAATGGCGCCGGTCATGCTTTTAATGGCGGAGACTGCGGATTCGGTTACGGACTGCATTTGCGCGACTTGAGTTTGAATGTCGTCTGTGGCTTTGGCGGTTTGATTGGCCAAACTTTTGACTTCGCTGGCGACGACGGCGAAGCCTTTGCCCGCATCGCCGGCGCGCGCCGCCTCGATGGTGGCGTTTAGCGCCAAGAGGTTGGTTTGTGAGGCGATGTTGTTGATCAGACCAACGATTTCTCCGATTTTCTGGGCGGCGTCGGCGAGACCCGCGACAGTGGCGTTGGTTTTTTGAGCTTCCGCCACCGCAACCGTGGCGACTTTAGCGGATTCGTTGACTTGGCGATTGATTTCAGACAACGAACTCGATAATTCCTCCGCCGCCGAGGCCACAGCCTGAACGTTCATAGAAGCGCTCTCTGCGGCGGAAGCAACCGAGTTCGATTTTTGATTGGTGTGTTCGGCCACAGAAAGCAAGCCACGCGCGTTGGACCTCAGCAGATCGACCGCAGAGGCCAATGCGTTTGCGACATGATGGACGGAATTTTCAAAACTGTCGGCCATTTCGTTCATGGTGCGACGTTTTTCAGTTTCCATCTTCTGTTTTTGATGCTGATGCTCTTGGGAGATGCGTTGTTGATCACGGATATTATCGCGCATAATTTGCACGGCGCGCGTGATTTTGCCGATTTCATCTTTGCGCTCCACGCCCTTGACTATTATGTCCAACTCTCCATCAGCCAAACGACGCACCACATCGGTTGTTTCTTCAAGCGGCGTGGCGATAATTCGACGAATGGCCAAGAATGTGCCGATAACCAAGACAGCGCACAAAATCAACGAGCCGGAGATGACGACATTGCGAATCACGGAGACGGGTTCATTTATTTCGTGCGTCGCCAGATTCACGACGACAGACCATGCGGTTTTGCTGCGGCCAAATTGAATTGGAACAAATATGCGCTCAACAGCGTCTTTTGAGGCGTCGGATGTATCGATGAAAGAGAAACTTTTACCTCTTTTGATGTCGTCTTTGAAGTTTATAAGAGACGGCATTGCTTTTTCAATTGGGTTCCCGATCTTATCGTCTTCGGCGTAGGACACCCAAAGCCCTGAATTTGACACGACATATATATGTCCGCTTTTCAAAGCTCTTAATTCTTTTACAGACTTCTGAATGTTTGAAAGATCGATGTCTATGCCTGCAACCCCCAGGAACCGACCCTCAATCATGATCGGAACCGCCAAAGAAGTCATCAGAATATTTTTTCCGTTGACGGGGTAATTATAGGGCTCGATCACGGATTCTTGCTGTGTTCTCTTTGGGATGAGGTAATAATCGCCATCGCCTTCTTTGTTGTAGTCGACCAAGGGCTCCAAGACGATTTTTCCGCCTCCGCGATTCCAATAAGGAACGTAACGGCCGGTTTTGTCATGTCCGGATTTATTGACGAACGAGGCGTCTTGGCCGTCAAGAGCGTTGGGCTCCCAACCACTCCAAACCCCGAGGAACGCCGGGTTGTTCTCAAGTGTTTCTCGAAGAACGGCGTCGTAGACCGCACGATCAACCACGCCGTTTTTCTTCATGCCTTGAAAGGCGTGAGCCAAAGTGCGGGCGGCGTCAAGTGCGATTTCAATTTCCGCTTGAATTTTGAAAGCGTTCGATTGCGCTAAAAAATGTCCTTCTTGATTTGCTGCGGCGGAAAGGACTTCTGCGCTTTGGCGTGATATTTGGATTGTCATGAATCCAAGACTGATGATCGTAAGACTGGTCGAGACCAAAATCATTTTGGTCGTCATTTTCATGGAGCGAAGAAAATTCATCGAAATATCATCCTGTTACGAGGAATGCTTCAACCATTTAGTTTTTCGATATTAGTTCCGACACTTATAAAAAATGGTTAAAACAACGAAATCTAAGAGCCTGCAAACAACCAATGTCGAGAGGGAGGGAAATTCTTCATCGTTGAGCGCTCCCCCCTCTTTCAGTCAAAATCAGCTCTCAGAACTGTTTCTTTGCGGCCTCAAAGAAATTATGACGCCTCTGCATATTTTGTCGCTTCCATATCAAACTGAATGCCGAGCATCCGTCGGAGCAAAAGCGCCGGGCGCGTTTCAGCTTCAAGATCAGGCGGCATGACAGAGATCGGACGTCTCAGCAAGGCGCAAGCCAATTGTCGAAGAACAAGAACCGCAAAGGTTTCCGGCATATCCGTCAGAACCGGATCAGGATCAATATCATAAATCACGGGGCCTTGTTCGCTAAGAACCACCGTCGCCATAGCGAACCGAACGCCTAAAGCCGTCATTGCAGCGCCGACAGGCGCAAGTTGCTCAACGCACTTCGAAGGCGCCGGAACAAAAGTTTCAAGCGTCTCAACTTTGGCGCGAACCGGAGGATTGATTGCAACGGCCAATGTGACGACGCCGTCAACAACATAGACGCGAACCAATGGGCCTGGAACCACCTCTGCAATCATGACCGGCGGCTTCTCGACGCCGATCAAATGCTGTCGTTGTTTGCTTCGGAACAACTGCCAAGCCGCACGTCCCGTGACAGGACGCCACACCGCAGTTGAAAAGCGTTCGGTAAAAGCGTCAACAGCCGCGCCGTCATTCGTACAAATCAGGTTTGGAACCGCAAACCCCGCGCGTTTGACGCGATCAAGCAACGTGTAGCGCGCAAACGCCGACACAAGAATCGACAAAGGGTTGATCATCGGCGTTCCTGCGCTCTCCACACGCGACAAAAGAGAGAACAGAAAACTATAACGCTGTTGTGCGATCACCGGCCCAATTTGCCAGAGTCCCCAATCGCACAAGGGATCCGCTGGAGGCAACACCGGATCTTGATAGTCGAAACCGTGACAGTATAACCCGTCGATATCGTCGAGCGGCTCATCGTTCCAATAAACACGTCCATTTCCGACGGCGGCTTGATGACGCTCCGTCAGTTCCGAGTCCAGAAAGACGACGCATTCAGAAGAAATTGCCTCAAGTTCTCGACGCAATATTTGCGCTTGTCGAGACGTCGACGGAGCAAAAATGCCGATTTTCATGACCGTCTCCTGAGGGAGATAAAAGTGGAAGTTCTGTGTGCAATCCGCATTGCTCAAGATGTCTTGATACAGACAAGGGGTTCTCTTCGAAAGTTTTCCATCGTCCGTCTGCATCAAAACGCAAAACACATAAGATCATTGCGCGATGAAGAGACTTTCCCGCCACACATCGCGCCGACAAGAGCTATGGTTGTTCTTTTGCAGACGCAACCGAACTCTTGGACTTGTCCCGACCGAAGTAATGCAGATACCCGGCGTCGGCTAAAAGATCGATTCTGCGACGGTCGACGTCTGATTGCGCCGTCTGAATCGGCAGCACGCGCGAGATGATTCCTTGAGCAGCCAATAAATAGATTTCGGCTTGTTTGATGTCGATTTGAGCGCTGATCTCACCCAATTCCGCATCCAAACGCTGACGCAATGTGTTTGTCAATTCATCTTCAGAAACGATGCCGGCTTCCATTCGCCGTTGCAAAGCCTGATAGGTCAAACGCATGTTGGCGGCGTCGTCATGCCGTAAACGCTTGCGGGTTTGAGCCGTTTGCAACGCGCTGAGACGGTCGCCGATTTCTCGTCGCACGCGCGATTGCGTTGCTTGTATGGCGAGTTCTTGATCTTCCACCGAAAGCCGCGCTTTTTCAGCGGAGGCTTCAGGTCCATGATTCATCCAGGGATAGGTGTAGGTCAAAGAGTAATTATGATTCAAGCTATCCGGATGAGAGTCGTTGTTGGTTCCAACCGCCGCCCAATGACTGTGAAACGGCGTTTGATAACCGTATGTCGAGCCGTCTTCCGCCGAAGTTAAAGCGGCTTGGAACTTGACGTCGGGACGCGCTGAATTCTCGGCCAATTTCAGACTGAGTTCGGACATATCGCGGTTGAGCTTATCCACCGTCAGTTCCGGACGTTCCTTGAAGGCGGTTTCAATCACCTCTTCGGCTTTGAATGTCTGGACGCGATCCAAGTCTTGCCCATAGGCGTAGGGCAAGAAAATCTCGCCGCCGCGAGTCGCGTTCGGATCGCCGATCAGCGCCGCCAAAGACACCGAAGCGTTGACATAGGCTTGCAAGGCTTGCTCGATGCGCACGTCGGCTTTGACGACTTCGGCGTCGAGCTGAGCCTTTTGATAACGAGTTCCCTGACCGGCGGCGTATAAACGATCCATTCGCTCACGCAGCTTGTTGACGGCGTCGCGGTGTTTCACAGTGACGTCGAGGGACTCCAGTTGCCGCGCCAGCTCTAGATAGACGATCTGAATATCGCGGACGACTTGATTGACAGTGGCTTTATAGACCCAATCGATTTGTTCACGCGCCAATTTGGCGCGACGAATGGCGATGTTGTTGCTGTTGTCTTGCCCTGACCCTTTGGTGAAGGGCAAAGGCATCGTCAAGGTTCCGGTCAACGTGGTGGAGAACTGACCATCTTCCCAATAATTTTTTGAATCATAATATACTTTCTGTTGAATCGTCTTATCGCTAAGAACAATCTGACCACCCCAAGGAAGTTGCTGCGTCAGGCCCAAAGAATAGGTGGTTTGCTGCTTGGGATGTCCTTTATTCGCCTTTCGGCCGGGACTGGCGACGATTTGACGTTCTTCCAGATTAAAGCCCTTATATTGAGCCCACCCATAAGCCAACACGAACGGGTCTTGCGGTAATTTGTCTGGATAGGCGCACAAATACCCGCTCGAAAGCGCGCACAGATTCACGCGATGCAACATATGTTTGCTGGCGGAGGCGAAGTCGTCAACCGAGACTCCGGTAAGATAAGTGTTGTCGATTGTTGACGGCCCAAAGTTCTTGTTCCAAACTTTGCCGATGCGCGCGCGGTAATATGTGTCGCTGCGATTGTAACCGATCGAAAGGTCAAAGACGGGGTCAAAGACGGCGTTGGCTTCGCGTATGAACTCTTCCATTCGTTCGAGATCGGCATTTCCGATCACCAATGAAAGATTCTTTCTCACGCCTTCTGAAGCGCCGAGAGCCACGGCTTGCCGCAAGGTCAGGCCGGAGATCGGACGATTTTTTAAGTTGCTGTTCGAAGCGGAGCGCTCTTTCAGCAAAGTCTCCAGCAAGGAGCGTTTGTTGCGGTCGCGCGCGCTGGGAGTGGCTTGCACTTGAGAATAGACCACCTCCACGACGGCGCCGGCGTGACGATCATAGTCGGCTTTCTCAAGCGCGGCGTCTTCTGCGGCCAAAACCGGCGCCGAGGACAGCAAGAGCGCCGCCGCTGTCGCCAAGGGGCCAACCCATCTGTTCGCGGCGCGGATTTTGCTGTTCGCGGCGCGGATTTTGAGTGAGCGCGAAAGCGTCGGGCAAACGGACGTCTTCATAAGGGGCCCCCGAAATGTTTGAGCGCGCCGGAGTTGTGTAATTGCGTCAAGCGCGCGCGATCGTCTTCGGTTTGCGCCGTTCGTTCGCCATAGCGTTCGGCAATGGCGCCGAGACTGGCCAAAAGGCGCGATTCGGCGGTGCGCAGATCGATTCGGGCTTGGATGAGCGTTGTCCGGGCGTCGAGCGTCGCCGACAAACGGCTTAAGGCTTCATAGGCCGGAACCAAACCAAGCTCTTGTTGAGACTTGGACGTTTCGTACAGCTCTTCCGACAGTTTCAAATTACGTTCGGCGATTTTAACGCGCTCTTTGGCGCTGGCCATTTCGATGTGCGCGTTTTCGTAATCGGCGCGCACGGTTTGTTCGATCTTGCGAAGCGCCAGTTCTTGCTGATTATAAAGGTGCTTCGAAGCCTCAAGCGCGGCGCCGACGGCGCGTTCTCCCAGCGAATACTGGTAGAGCAGCCCGAACGTAATCGAGATTTTGTCTTCGTTGAAGACGTTGGAGAGGGAGTCGAGAAGACCGGGATACCCGAATGCTCCTCCCTGCGAAAGCGAGAGGTTATGAATCGCCGAGACGCTGGGGCGATCTTGAGCCTCACGCTGAGCGCGCGCCAAACCGGCGATCCGCACGGCCACCGCCTGACGTTGATAGTTGGGATTGTTGGCGATCTGGTCGGGATCAAACCCGCCGACCAAACCACCGTTGATGATTCCTTGATATCCGACGGGCAGCAACAGAGAAAGGTCGCTGCTGTTGAGCAAATGATGCATGGCCTCTGAGGCCGAGAGATAATCGGCGAAAATCTGTTGTTGCGTCGCCTGGATGCGTGAAACTTGACTGTCGGCCCGTGATTTATCGCTATCGGTGACGAGTTGCTGACGATATAGATTTAAGATGCTTTCCCGCTGTTTCTGAGCCAGAACCACGGACTCTTCTGCGGCTTTCAAGCGCAGAACAGCGCCGACCATCCGCCAATAGGTTGCATCGACGTCCAACAACGTGCTGTTGATGATGGTCTGAACATCGAGTTCGGCAAGATCGACGCCATGACGTGTGACGTCCAGACTCATGTCGGCGGCGGAGGTCGGACCAAAATTTCTGGTGTAAGGCAGAGGAACATTGGCGCTGATCGAGAACGACGATGTATAGGGGCGATGATAAACGCCGTAAGTTTTCGGTAATCCGTTGTTTATATTGAGAGGATAATATTTTTCTGCATATGTGGAGGAAAGACTTAATTGCAGACTCGATCCCCATGGCAGCATCTGCATAATGCCGATCGAGCCGACGGTGGTGGTGGTCATGTGGGGTTGATAAGGAGAAGGCTCGACAACGGCTGTCCCGTCGTCTTTAAAAACCTCTGAGTGATAATATCCGGCGGTGCGCGCTTTGCTGTACTGCTGATAGGTGACGGCGTTTCCGGGATTCTGAATCAGAATGTAGCAGGCGTCGCGTGAGCCGTCGAGGTTAATCGAAGCCGCGCCCGGCGTGCAAGTGAAGGATTCTTGCGTTGGCGGCGTCGCGCCGTTCACGCTGATGACGTTGGGATTGGTCGGCATAGTAACCGTGGTTCCCACGGGAACGCGGGTGGTCGCCGGTTTGTATTTGTTGGCGTAAACCCGTCGCATGAAAGAATGTTGCAGCGCGCTGGAAAGTGAGACGACCAATGTCGGCTCAAAGACGGCGCGCGCTTCATCAACGGCGCGTTCGGCGATGCTTTTCGACAAACGCCGCCGCCGAATATCGAGATTCTTTTGTATGGCGGTCATTGCGGCTTCGCGCAAAGCAAGTTCTGTCGTCGCGCTGGGGATCGCCATAGCGCCGCCGACCGAACGAGCAACCATATCGCGTGCGGCGAAGATCGTTTTATTGATTGCGCGCTCTTCCGTGAGCGCGCGTGCGTTCACCAAAAACGGAGCGGGCGGCACATCAACCACCTGGGCGCTGTTGGGCGCTGTTTTTTCAATCGATGTAATGGCCGACGACGTAATGGCCGACGGAGCGGCCGACGACGCAGTGGCGGATTTGACGTTCGGCGCGTTTTCTCCACGTTTGGTCGAACTTTCCGCCAAAGCGTCGCCCGTCATGGCGCCGCCGACGACCAGTCCTGCGCTTGCGCCGACCAACGTCGCCGCCAGCCAGCGCCGGATCATGTTTCGTCCCGGTTCGGTTGTGCGTCCGCTCATCGCCTTATTCCTCAATTCTTTTCAACGACGATCCGAGGTTCTCTCCGCCTGATTTTTCATCTTTACGCTCGATTTTCCGCTTTTTCGGCGCCGGTAAGCGTAGACGTTTCAGTTGCGGCTCAAAGACGAATGGAACGGCGGATCAGAACGCTTATGGCTTGGGTCGTTTCGTCGTTTTTGTTTCTGTTTCTGCGCTGAGGTTTCAAGGTTTCAGGCTTTTTTCGCTCTTTTTTCGCTGTGGCGTTTTCTGACCGCCGCAACGTTCTTTAAGCTACGCCCTTAAGCCTCGGCCTTTAAACCTCGACCGGAGAGACGCGCGTTTCAAAACGGCGCGTCCCCGGATGGCCTTCGGATGAGCGTCAATTTAGCGCATATACTCTTGTTCCAGCACGCCTTGAGCCGCCAACATCCGCACAACGCTTTTGCGATAACCGATTTGAGCGGATATCCAATTCAGGCGAGCCGTCAACAATTCGTCATGACGATTGATGACTTCGAACTCGGAAACCAATCCTTCACGGCTCAAATCCATCGAGCGCTCCAGAGCGGTTTTCGCCAATTTGAAGTCTTCGTCGCTTTGCCGCACCACGGATTCAGCCGAGCGCAAATCTCCTAAAGCGCGATCAACCGTATTGACGATTTGCTGTTGAACCATGCGAGAACGATCATAGGCTTGTTTTTCTTCGATCCGCGCCCGCCGCAAGGCGGCTTCGGTTTGGTTCTTGCCCAAAGGCAAACGATAGCGGACGCCGACGTAAATATTGCTGTTGTCCGGAGAACCGAGATTGCTCCATGCGGCCCAGGGGCTGCCATAGCCGAAAGCGCTGTCGGATTGGCCAACTCCGGCTATAACGGAGAAACTGATGTCGGGGCGATTTTGGTTTTCACGAAATTGAACCGTCATATTCCCCGCCTCAAGAGCCTCACGCTGCGTCTTCAAGTCAGGGTGAGTGTCCAGAGCCCGTTGGTAGACGGCGTCGGCGTTCAACGGAACGCGCTGTTCTAAAAGCGCATCGATGTCTTTGGGAATGAAAACGCCGCGTTGTTCTTCCGCCATAAGAGCCTGAAGGCGATTGGAAATCGTGAGGTATTGGTTCCAGGCGATTTCTTCGCGGCTTTCTTGATTGGCAATCGCAACTTCAAGCTGAGAGACGTCGTATTGCGTCGCCAAGCCAAGAGCGAACAATCCTTTTTGACGCGAAAGACGTTCTTCCAACAGGCGTCGGTGAGCAACCAAGGATTTCAAACTCTCGGCGTTGGAGACCATATCCCAATAGGCCGACAAGCCTTGCGCAAGAACGGAGTTGCGCGTCGACTTCTCCGCCCACACAGAGCGACGTTGGCCGCTTTCTGCAAGTCGAAGGTTGAAAGACTCTTGCGATCCGGAATAACCGAATCCCTTCGTGTAAGGAAACGGCATGGACAAAGAGAGCTGAGCGCTGCTGGTCCAATAAAGCCCCGGACCTCCCCAGCCGAACGGGTCGCTGGCGTAGCTGTACGCAAATGTGCCGCCGGGCGTGCTCGGCGTCTGGAACGACGATTTCTTACGATATGTTGTGGAGAGACTTAAGCTGATCTGCGCTCCGAACCCGGACTTCCAACCCAATCCCAGAGAGTTGGAAACCGTATGGGTGGCCAACATAGGATAACTGGCCGGGGCGTTGACCGTTTGCATCACCGGAGGCAAAAAGCAGGTTTGGACGTCTGCGAGATTGGCGTTCTTAGGATCAATCGCGGTGACTTGAATGGCTGCGGCGCCGTCCACTTGGATGCCGCAGACCGGAGTTCCGCTGTTCGTGCCGGTTTCGCTGCTTAAGAAAGAGTTGACTTCGTCTTCGGAAGCGCCGTTCTGACGCATCTGCTCGGCTTGGCTCTGAGTCTGTTCGTTCAACTGTTGAAGCCGCTGCGTCCGCACGTCATCCGGGCTTTGCTCCACCAACATGTTCATGATTTCGCGGCGCGAGAAACTATCGGCCCAATTGTAATAAAGCGATGAGAAAAATGAAGGATCGAACGCGGCGTCGGTTTGCGTGATCACCGCTTTCGAGGTCTCAACGCTTTCAGCGGCGGATCGAATGTCGTGATTGCGCTCCAACAGCGCGTTGCCGATCTCGTTCAGAGACACGGATCGCGCGGCGAGACCCGCCATGCGCGAACGAGCGCCCTCAGGAATGCGACCGGCGCGCCTGGCTTCGTTCAACAGTTCCGCAAAGTCAATGCGGGGAAGTTCTATATTCGTCTCCGGCGGCGCGGCGGGCGCTCCAGGCGCGGCGCCGGGCTGAGAACTCGCGGGAGTCAAGGCTCCCGCGTCGCCGAGAGGCGAAGCGGTTTTGGAGCCCGAGCCGGGAGAGGCGCGATTTGAGGCGTTCTTTTTCTTCTTGTTTGTTTTGACGGAAGCAACGTCGGTCGATTCGGAGCGCGCCGAAGACGCGCTTTGCCCGGTCGCCGCCGAGGCGGGGGACGAAAGCGGCGCGCTGATCACAACAATGCTTGCAACAATCCCGGAAACAACCGAACTCACAAGCGTAGACTTGCAAGATAAGGTTGGACGCATAAAACAAATGCATCGAGAAGGGATATGCTCAGACAGCGCCGCCATAACGCCGGGCCTCCCGGTATGTGGCGATTGCGCGCCACGACGGCTGTCGGCCGAACGGGGCATCGATCGGAAGATGTTTAGGAGCATCATCGCGCGTTTCGCCACTCGTGTGTTCTCCATTGAATATGTCTTGTGCCACCTCGGACAGAGACGTGACAAGCAAATACCGTTGATGTTTGTTTGGATGCCGGCAAAAACGAGTTATTTCTGAAACACTGTGGCATGGAAGCTGCTTTTTTCTTTTCTGATTATGAAATTCTTTTTGGAATGAGTTTAACATAATCTATATTTTATCCGGTTCATGCTGAAATCCATCAATGATAAACAGCAAAAGTTGCTCAAATTCGAATCCTTCGGCATAGTGTCGAAGGCTGTCCACTTGCATGACCTTTCTAACGGAATCATGACGTCACTTTGTCAGTGTTGTTGTGCGTCACTGCTTTGTGCTTGGTCGGCCTCAAATATCGTCCACGGCAAAATTCGGCAAATACCGGCATGACTGATTCAAACGAAGATAGAACCGTCGCCTTCGGCGAATTTTCCGCCAAGGACGGAAGCATTCCAAAAGGCCCTTCTCAGGCAATGGTCAATGCGCCAAAGGCGCGTTTGACGTGTCTGGACCCCAGTCTGATCGAAAGCCCTCTGCCCGGAAATGGCGTGATCCATTTGGCGGTGGGAGCTGAGCAGACGATCGGGCGCGGTGAAACCTGCACTTACCCGATTTCTTCCCGCAAATTGTCGCGGCAACATGCGCGCATCTTTGCAGGAGTTGGCGTTTGGGGCATCGAAGACTTGAACAGCACCAACGGCGTTCAAGTAAATCGTCAGAAGGTTAAAACCGCTTGGTTGAAGCACGACGACGAAGTCAAAATCGGACCGATTCCTTTTAAATTCGAACTCGAACGGCCGGATTTGAGCAACGGCGCCGCAAGATCGGCCGCTTCCGCCGACGATGACGGCGATGGCGAGCACACGATGATGGCCGGAAGCTCCGGAGCCGCAAGCGCGATCATCGCCGCCGCCCGCAAGGCTGAAGACGCGCCGCAACAAGTCTCTTTGGTGCCCCCGCCGCGTCCGACGACTGCGTCGACGGCGGCGTCCGCCAAAAGCGGCGGAGGAAAAGGCGGTTTGATTGCCGTTATTGCCGTAGTGTTGATCGGCGTGGGAGTCGGCGGATTTTTATATTATCCGACGCTCCAGCGTGAGAGCAAGATCAAGGCAATTGTTGAACAGACGCAGTTGTTGTCCGCCGGCGCGGATGAGGCGCGCATGACTTCCGTGATTGCGGAAGCGAAACAGATTCTCGATCAGAACAAAGGGCATCCGGTCTTAAGCGGCGCTTACGCCAAGGCTTTGTTCCAACGCTTTGAAAGTAGCTATCTCGCCAAAGTCAAAGCGGCGAGCGAGGCTCCTGCGTTCGAAGACGCCGTATGGAAGGCAATTCAGCTTGAACTTAATGCATTCAAGCAAGAATTGGACGAAATCTCTAAACAGGTGGATGAAGCGGCGCGGGCCGCCAAGCTCGACACGAAGGACGTCAAGAAAGAAGAGTTGACGCAATCTGTTGATTTGGTCAATTTCCTGGACGGTTTGACCAAATATCATATTTTCGCCAAGAAAAACGCTCAAGTGGGAGCGATCGCCACTCCATCGGTTATTCGAGAGCTGAAGGCGTTGGACGAGTTTAAAGACAGCTATAAGGCGCTGCGGCGGAAGCTGAACTCGGTGCTTACGGTTGATCACAAGGCTCTGTATGCGTTGGTCCAGGATGTTGAAACCAAGGATCGCGTAATTATTGACGGTTGGCGCGATGTGAAGCCTGGAAACTAAATAAAAATCAGACGGGTCCAGGGACTGTGTTCCTGGTCGTGGGGGATTATAAGGGGGGC
>CAUYUA010000224.1:0-30430 GCA_963575675.1 Azospirillaceae bacterium | reverse complement strand
GCCCTCGACCCGCCAAAGGCCGGGAGGCCTTTGGAAACCATGACTTGGAGTTTGTAACAACCGAATGAGAGTGGACCGTTTCAATTCGGGAAAACCGCATGATTCTCGGATTCTCAACCGAACAGAGTATATCTTGAATTTCTTATAAAATTCACGCGACAGCGCGATTCTTGACCCAAACTACGCCGTTGCGAACCATTGCATTAATGATCACAAAAATGCCCTACATAAAATTCTAAATTGGTTTTCATGCAAAAACCGACAAGACACGCCAGTCCCACACTTCATGAAAAAACACAAAAGACGCAAACATGACAACACTCCAGAAACGGTCAGAAAACACCCAATGCGATATATCGACACACACCTAATAAATCTTGTTTTCTTTAAGCAAAAAAATAAAATAGAGCAATAAAATAGAGATCAAACGCTACATCATTACAAAGAATCGACTTATACTCCTTGAGTACACAAAACACCGATAATAAAAAAAGATAGTTTTTAATTGAAATTTAATAGAAGAAAATATATTTTTCATTCGTTTCTTATCTTCAGGAGAGCACATCATGTCCGTAAGAGGGCGCGTCATGTCCTTATTAAACCGCTTCAGAGCACCCGTTCCTTTACAAAACGTGACATCGCCCGATGCATCCCAAACGCCTACGGAAGAGGATATTCGCACAGTTATAAATCTTATGATTTCAGGAAAAACAAATGAAGTTCTCTCCAGCGAAAACACGGCTTGTCGGCTTCTCGCACCACTGGCGCGCCATATAAATCAACGAAACGAACACATCCTTCATCAAACCGTACAAATCTGGGTTAACCAAACTCAACCCACATTCGCTGTGGCGACCATGCTGAACGACATGCGCAATCTGGGCGAACGCGCCCACGCCATGGCCGTGGCCGCGCATGAAATGGAAACCTCGATCAACGAAATCGGACGCACCGCCGAAGGCGTCACCCAACAGGCGCATTTGGTTAAAGACCGCGTCTCCACCGGCGTTGACGCCGTGCGCGAAGCCGTGACCCATATATCCAGCGTGGCCGACGCCGTGCAAGAACTCTCGAACCGCATCAACCGGCTGAACGAAGCCTCGAACCAAATCGCCGACATCCTAAGAACCATCGAAGCCATCGCCTCGCAAACCAATCTGCTGGCGTTGAACGCCACCATCGAGGCCGCTCGCGCCGGCGACGCAGGAAAAGGCTTCGCTGTGGTTGCGCACGAAGTGAAGGCTCTGGCCAATCAAACCGGACGCGCCACTGAAGACATCCGCCAGCGCGTGGCCTTTTTACAGGACGGCGTCAAAAACATCTTGTCGGCCATGGAAACCAGCGCGTCGCGCGTGCAAAACAGCACGCTGGAAATCCAACGCGCCGGTGACGCAATCTCTCCAATCAGCGACGATGTTTCGGAAGTCACCCGCCAAATGACCGAGGTGGCCTCAATCATCCAAGAGCAAATCGCCGCCACCAGCGAAGTGACGCATGGCGTGGGAATATTGGCGGATATGTCGCAACGTTCGTTGGAAACGATAGATTTCTTGGCCGGAACCATCGACAAGGCCGGCGGCGTGCTCCAACCTCTTTTACAACAATGCACGCAAACCACAGTCTCCCAAACCATGGATCCGCGCACCATGGTGCTGATTGCGCGTTCGGACCACGCCTCGTTCCGCAAACGCATCACCGATGTCTTGGCGGGCCGAGGAAAAAGTCACTCCAATGATCTGCCCGACCATCACAATTGCCGTTTCGGAAAATGGTATGATTCCGTCTCTGACTCCCGCATCCTCGCCCTGCACGCTTTCCAAGACCTTAAGACTCCCCATAAACAGGTCCACGCTTTTGCAATTGAAGCGCTGCGAATGTACGAGAACGGTGATTTCCAATGCGCGCTCTCCAATGCCGAACGCATGAACCACGCTTCCGAAGAAGTCTTCGAATACCTGGGAAAAATTTACGACGAACTCTTAAAATAAAAATTCTCAAATTTTTGTGAGGTTTTCATCGTTCTCTTTTCGCTTGCCGATAGAACGCCAAATTCTCCTCAACCACAACGTCCTCCAAATCCAATCGCGCCACACGCCGCGCGTCAGCCTCCCGCCCCGACAATCCATACGCCAAAGCCAAATTCTGCCGATCCCGCGCTATCGCTCCGGGACGCCCCGACGCCGCCTCCAACGCCATAATCGCCTCTTCATACCGCCCCGACAGAATCAGAGAGTACCCCAAGTTCCCCTGCGCCGTCACATCATCCGGAGCCAACGCCAAAGTTGTTCGATACCATTTCTGCGCCTCTTCATGACGTCCAACCAAATCCTCCGCCACCCCCAAGCCGTTCAACGCACACCGACTCTCCGGATTTCGCTCCAACGCCGTCCGATACGCCGACACAGCCGAATCCGCCTGCTCCAAAGCAATCAAAGACCGCCCCAACCCACACAATCCTTCAACCCGCTGAGAATCAATCGCCAACGCTCCTCGATACGCTTCAACCGCCGACCGATACCGCCCCAACGTCCACAACATATCCCCCAGAGCCAACCCGGCCTCCGGATTTCGCGTCTCCAAACGCCGCGCCCGATCATATAGAACCGCCGCCGACGCATAATCTTCTCGCCGTCGCGCAACGCCCGCCACGCGCATCATCGCCGCATAAGAATCCCCATCGAATTCCTCAACCGCCGCAGAACGCCGCCCAACATTCTCCTCTCCTCTTCCGCTTCCGCCGCCAACGCACCCGACCAACATCAACCCGACCGTCGCCAGCCCAACCATCCCCGCACAACCACTCGGAAAGAAACGCCGAAAGGCAGAACGCAACATCACCGAACCTCTTATAAAAAAGCCGCAAAAAAAGTCGAAAGCCATACGTCAGTCATTCGGCGCATCGATATCGAGCGTTCTCAAGGAACTTCAAGAGCCTCCGTAAAACACCCCATGATCAAATCACAGGATAAACGCCGAAAACAAGCCCCGATCTTCCCCAAAAACAAAAGCGACGATTGATCTTGATCGCTGAAATCCGTACTCTGCCATCTGATTTCCGCTCAAATCGCGCCCATGTCTCCGGTCGCGGAGAGTGGTTTTTTTGTTATGAACCATGCCCGACGAGCCAGAAATGATGCATCACGAAATATGTCTTGCGCTTATTTTTTTCTTTAACACATAGTTCACTCCGTTCTTCAACACCATCCGAGATTCTCCCAACAACGCCCCCCAGATCATTTATGCACCGCCCATGACCGTTCCCGCTCCCGAAACTCTCGACAGTCCGACGTCCACTTCCATAAAACCGGAAAGCGATTCTGGAATCCGGCTTTATCACGACATCGCGCGAGTCATCGAACGAATGCACCGACGCTTTCTCGACGTCGTCCGCATCGAGCTGACCCGCCGACGCATCCACGACGTCAGCCCGGTCCAAGTTTTGATGCTGCTCAACATCCAGGGCGAAGAACTGACAGTGCGCGACCTCATCGAACGCGGGTATTATTTGGGTTCGAACGCCTCTTACAACCTGAAGCAATTGGTCGAAGCGGGGTATGTGATGCGCGCCGCGTCCCAACGCGACAAACGCGCAGCGCACTTGACCTTATCGGACAAAGGACGCCATCTTTGCCAAGAGCTTTCCACCATAGAAGAAGAACACGCTCGATCTTTGATTGACACGCACGGAGACGTCCAGGACTTTGAAACCACGTTCCGCACACTGCGCCGATTGGAAAGACGGTGGTCGGACTTTATCCAAACAGGCGGAAAAGACTTGGGATAGACCTAAGACGACATCCCCCATTCACTCGAAAAACCGAGAAAAGACGCAAAGGTCAGGGCTCTGCCCTGAACCCGCCGGAGATCGAGAAGCATTTGAGAATCACGACCTGAAGACTATAACAACCGAAAGCGCGAGGACTGTTTCAATCTGATGCCCCCCCAAGTTCTTTTCGAGTTTTTGATCAAACAGAGTATAACAGAAAAACTCGTCCCGCAAACATCCACACGTTATTCACTCCCTGAACTTCGCCAAACGCTCCCAATAACATCTCCCCAATATTATCAGGCAATTGGGGATTGCTCCGGAACAGCCTGTTGATGCACACTGCTTCGCCGACCGATCGCCGGCCATAAATTGCACATTTTTTATGCCGCCACAAGATTCATAACAAATATCAAGTTCATACTGCTGACGGTGAACGATCCCGATGGCCAATCCAGCCCCAGCGCGCACAACTCGTGAGAACGAAGAACCTGCGGCAGACAACAAGACCATCATCGATCTCGGCGGTCGATATGAAGTGCTTGCCCATCAACCCTTGCCGCAGTTCAACTCGATCGCAGGCCCAGCCTTCGCCGCCCGTGCGATTCGCGAACGACGCAATGAGCCGTTTGCAATCGTCTGCCTTTCCGGCGTCATGGCGCGCATGGAAACCATCACGCTCTTTCGCAGCGTGGAAAACACCGCCGTCATGCGCATGCTCGACGTCGGCGTCATCAATTGGCCCGCCGATCAAACTCGCCGCTTGGCCTTCATCTTCGAAAAACCCGCCGGTCGGCGGTTGATGAACTCGATGAACGAGCAAACCGACCCCATGCCCGAAGAGATCATCATGCGCGTGGTGATCGAACCCGTGGTCGCCGCCCTGCGCGATCTCAGCAGTCGCGGCATCGTTCACGGAGGCGTCCGCCCCACCAACATGTTCTTCCGAGACCTTTCAATCGGCAGCTTGATGCTCGGAGAGTGCCTGACCACGCCCTGCGGTTTCAATCAGCCCATACTGTTCGAAACCATAGAACGCGGAATGGCGCAACCCACCGGCAAAGGCGTGGGATCCATTGCCGACGATCTTTACGCTCTGGGAATCACCATCCTCACCTTGCTGCTGGGCATGGATCCCTCGCGCGGCATGGATGACGACCAAACGCTTCAGGCCAAGATCGATCGCGGCACATACCCGGCCTTGGTCGGACAAATGCGTTTGCCTGTGGTGATTACCGAGCCTTTGCGCGGCCTCCTGATCGACGACCCGAAGCAACGCTGGACCACCAACGACCTCGACCTGTGGTTGAACGGACGCCGTTTAAGCCCCAAACAACCTCAAGTGCCCAAACGCTCGGTGCGCCCTTATATGTTCATCGGCAAAGAATACGTTCATTGCCGAACTCTGGCGCGAGCCTTCGCCCGCGACCGCAACGCCGCAACCCTCTCGATCGAAAGCGGAGAAATCGATAAATGGCTGCGGCGCAGCCTCAGCGACGACGCCCGCGCCGACGCCGTCAAGTCCGCCATTGAAAGCGCCTCCGCCGCCGGAAAAGCCTCCAGCATCGGCGACCGCCTCGTCGCGCGCGTGTGCATGGCGCTCGATCCGCCCGCGCCGCTTCGCTACAAAGGCAAATCCACCATGATCGACGGCATCGGCACGATTCTCGCCGAAGCCGTTTCCCATAACGATGGCGTCCAATCAATCGGCGAAATCATCTCGGCGCAATTGCCGATGTTCTGGGTGAACGTGCAGTACGACTTCAAAGCCGAATTCGTCCCCCTGGTCCACCAATTCGATGTGCTGCGCTCTCACCTGGAAATCCTCTCCCCCGGCTTCGGCATTGAGCGCGTTCTTTATGAACTTAATCCCGGCATCCCTTGCCTCAGCCCAATCATCTCCTTTTATTTTGCGCTCAACCCCCAAGAGGTGATTCTCGCCCTGGACGTCGTGGCCCGCCGCCCCGACAGACCCCGCGAACCCATAGATCGACACATCGCAGCCTTCTTGGCCGCACGCGGAAGGCGATTTGACGAAGTGTTCCTAGCGCACATCACTCCGGGAGGCGATCCTCAAAGAAAAGCCATCGCCATGCTTTCAATCTTCAGCGAAACCCAGCGCAAACACGGGCCGGATTCCGTTCCCGCTTTGGCTGGCTGGTTGATTACGCTGCTCGACCCCGGCATATCACGCTTCCACAACCGCCCCTTACAACAAAAACTGCGCAAAGAAGCCGAGTCCGTCGCGCGCGAAGGCAAACTCTACCAACTGGCCCGCGTCGTCGATGATCCGGAGGCCATGCGCCAAGACAAAACCGGATACAACAAGGCTCAACGAGAATATAAAGCCGCTGATCATGAAATCAAACATTTAAGAGGCTCCACCGAGAGCAGCCGGAAATTATTGGTCAACGACGGTCACCAAACTGCCGCCCTCGTCTCCTCCTCCATCAGTCTTGTGGCCATGGCGATCACTTTGTTTGTGTTTCTTATGGGGTAACCCAAGCTTTACCGCTCTCAGGCCACGTCCACGATGCGGCGCGACGCCTTTTGCCTATAAAATACAGCGCGTCACACTCCGAACGTGACGCCGCACCAAGACAATATGAGGGAAATTATGGCGACCGCATCGGCGCAAAAAGGTTCTAAAGGCAAAGCCGCCCCCAAAAAAGGCCGCGGCAAGAAAAAAGACAACGGAAACATCTTTCTGATGGTCATCGTGTTGATGATGGCGCCTTTAGCCATGGCGTTTGTCGGATCCGCTTTAGTGATCATTATTGGAATCATTCCCACCGTCGTCGCCACGATCCTCGACCGCAGTGAAACCAGAACCGCCATGGTCACCGTTGGCTCTCTCAACATCGCCGCCATGCTCCCGTTTATGATAAGGCTATGGTTGCGTGACAATTCTCTCAGCGGAGCCATTCACATCGCCATAGACCCTCTCTTTTGGCTCATTTCATACGGCGCCGCTGGTTTAGGATGGTTTTTGCACTCTTCCGTGCCGCCAACCATCGTCAATCTGCAAATGATGAGAATCGAAGCGCGCATTCGCTCCCTGCGTGACCGACAAGTTGCTTTGATCAAAGAGTGGGGGCCGGAAGTCGCCGGCGAACGGGAAGAAGAGTTGCTGGCGGTCGAAGCGTTGATGTCCGAACAAGGCGAACCTATTGAACCCCGCTCTTCCGATTCGGAGTCTTAGAGACTCCAATACTTCGAAATAAGATTCACATCAAAAACCTTTGGCAATTTTTGCCGGGCGGCAAAAACCGCCCAAAATGTCGCCCCCAAAATATCGAGAGATTCCAATCTTCTCCCGTCAAAAAAGACTGGCGCGCAATTTGCATTGGGTTCCCTTGTTACAGTCTTTCTGTCGTGATCTTTCTGTGATGGTCTTTTCGTAGTAGAATTCGAAACGCTTAGATGCCGATGCGCACGAAAAACGACGCGCTCCATCACGGACGTTGAAGCGGAAATTAAGGTCTAAGCAAGAGCGATGATGGACCAGGAGTCGCCCCTATGTCGATTGATCCGTTTAGTCAAGCCTTCGCTTTGACGGATTGGAACAAAGTTTCCACCGTCCCCGAACGCCCCTCTTCGACGCCAACGGCCTCGACGAACGCCTCCTCGACCAAACCAAAGCCCCATAACAACTCAGCCGCCACCCACGCCGAGCCATCACGAGCGGCCGAGCCACGAGCGATTGTCGCCAGCAATGAATCTCTTGGCGACCCGCCCTCCTCCGACGTTGACTTCACCTTCCATGACGCCTTAAGCATCATCAACCCGCTTCAACACATTCCGCTGGTTGACATTGCTTATCGTCACATCACCGGCGACACGATCACTCCCTCCGCCCGAGTCATGGGAGGAATCCTCTATGGCGGCCCATTGGGTGGAGCCGTCGCCGCCACCATCGCCATGCTCGAAGAAGCCACAGGCGCAGACGCCGGCGAGACCTTAGTCGCCGCCATATTCGGCGAACCCGACCCACCCAACAACGTCGTTTTGGCGTCTGCCGAAACAGATTCTTCCGCCTCGGCGCCCCAAGTCGCCGCCAACTCAGCGACGGCGCCACCTCTTCCCGCCGCAGACGCTTCATCCGCCGCACAACGCTCCCCAGCCCGAATCACTTCCCCGCAGCAACGCAACGCTGAAGTCTCACCGCCGATTCAGCTCGCAGCAGCGACGACGGCAAGCTCTCAGAACCCAACAACGGATATTCCGACCTCAACCATCACAGCTCAACCATCACAATCACCCACCACTTTCGCTCCCCCTCACCCGTCAATTCGAAGCTCTTTCCAATCACCGCACGCAGCAGCGCCGACGTTTCACCCGTCCACCTCCCCCTTTATGACATCGCCTCTTCCGCCAGCGTCGCCAACCACCTCGGTTTCTTCCGCGCCGCTTGTCGCCGAAGCCAACACAGATGCAGCCCCTCCCGAGCGAACGGCCACACCGCGCGGAATGCCGGTGCGCAACGCCGATCTGAATTGGCGCGCCATGCGAACCCCGGTTCCTGCACGGCACTTGACATCTCAAGCCGAGGTCGCTCATGTGCGACAACCTGTTGTCAGCCCGATTCCTCAAGCCGCGACTCCGCAATCTCAGGCTATAACGTCCAATGCGCCGACCCCTTTAACGCCTCCCCCCACATCCTTTACCGCCAATCGTTCTCTTGGCCTCGCGAACCTTCGCGCGCCGACCTCTCCCACAGCGGCGGCCATTGTCGCGCCGAAACCCGCCACACGCACACAAATCAACGCTCCGGTTCCGCCAACAGCCTTGCCGGAAGCAATGCTTCGTAATCTGGAGAAATACCAGCAACGCATGATGCGAACAACGGGCGCGCCCGTTGCCGATCCTTTGAAAGTTGACGGATAAGCTCAATAACCAAAACAATGAATACATAGATTTTGCATACAAATGAAAAAGGGTCCAGAGACCATGTTCCCAGTGACTCGGACCAAGGACCAAAGCTCCCTTTACGCGCAAAGCAATATTTTTCTGAATATTCTGGAATTGTTTGTTTTCAGCTTGTGAAGCTGCTGCAAAATCAAAAAATTTCAGCAATAAAAAAATAAAAAAACGCGACTCATCACGGGTTTCGGGAAGAGAAACGACAACATCTTCCCCCCTAAAGTCCAAAATCCGCCCAAAAATATTACAAGCAATTCCAGAAGGAGGATCGCTTCGCGAATAAAGAGAAGCTTTTGTCCTTGGCCCGCATAACCGAGAACACAGCCTCCGACCTCCTTTTTTTTATTTTATATTTCCCTTTTCATTTTTTTTCTTCGGCCTTCCACGCCTGCAATTTCCGATAAATCGTAGAAGGACTGATCTCCAACAACGTCGCAGCTTTCGGCACATCCTCACTTGTCTGCCGCAACGCTTCCAAGATCGCTTCTTTTTCCACCAACCATAACGGCCTCACAACCGCCCGCGACGGGAACGCCTCCATAACGACCGGCTTTGCCTCCACCGCCGATTTTTCGCGCCCCACGCGCGAAGCGCGAATCGGCGCCGATTGCCCCATCGCCAGCGATTTCAAAGGCTCCGGCAACATCGATGTTTCAACGGCCTCCCCGTCATGCAACACAACAACATTCCGCACAACATTCTGCAACTGGCGAACATTCCCCGGCCAATCATATGCGCGAAAGACCGCCTCCACCTCCGGCGAAAACCCGGTGAACGCCCGAGCCTCTTCCGCCACAAACTCATGCAGAAAATGCCGAGCAATAACGACCGAATCATCCTCACGCTCACGCAACGACGGCAAATGCAGCGGCACCACATGCAAACGATAATACAAATCCTCCCGAAACCGTCCCGCCTCCACCTCCGCCAACGGATCGCGATTGGTGGCGCAAACAAACCTTACATCCACCTTCTCCACCCGCGACCCGCCAACCGGCTGCACGATTCCGGTCTGAATGAAACGTAACAACTTAGCCTGAATATCGAGCGCCATTTCACAGATTTCGTCGAGAAACAATGTCCCGCCATTGGCGATCACAGCCGCGCCGACTCGGTCGGAGGTCGCCCCGGTAAAGGCGCCTTTCACATGGCCGAAAATTTCGCTTTCCAGAAGATCTTTTGGAATCGCCGCGCAATTGAGCGGCACAAACGGCTTGGGACGACGAGGACTGGCGCGATGAATGGCGTCGGCGGCCAGCTCTTTTCCAGTTCCGCTCTCACCGGTGATGAAAACACTTGCCTTGCTGGGAGCAACACTTTCAATGGTTCGATACACCGCCTGCATCTCGGTCGATTCGCCGATGAAATCGAAGAATCGATCGCGGTCGAGGTTCTTACGATAGCGCTCGACGATTCGCGTCAGATTTTTCCGCTCCAGCGCATTGCGCAGAGTCACATTCAATCGGGCGGCGTTGAAGGGCTTGACGATGAAGTCGAACGCGCCGCGTCGCATGGCGTCCACAGCGTTATTCACCGACCCGTGAGCGGTGATTACGATAACCGAAGCGTCCAGAGATTGCTCGGTGACGTGGCGCAAAATGTCCAGACCATCCATATCGGGCAATTTTAGGTCCAGAACAATAGCGTCCGGCGCCCAAGAGGAAATCTTATCCAAGGCGGCGCGACCAGTGTCGACGTGAAACACCTCGTAGGATTCGCTCCGCATATATTCGGCGTAGACGCGCGCGAGCGGGGCGTTGTCCTCGATCAGCAGGATTTTTTTTGCTTGCGGATCGGTCATGCTCTTAATTCTCGTGTCGGTCTCGTCTCGGTTTTCTCTAAACGCAATCGAGCGAACAACGCCTCGACGCGCGATTCGGCCTAGACGAACGAACGCGCCCAACCGTGAGACGTCCGCATCGCCATAAACCTTCCCTTATCATATCAGCGATTTCACGATTTGTCGCCTTTCCTGCGACACTCCGCAGAGTCTTTCTTCAACGAAGGCAATCCGAAACAACACCCCTTCTGAGTAAAACCTTCTGAGTAAAAAAAGACCCGACGACTGTGTTCACGGCCACAGGAAATCGTTCACGGCCACAGGAAATCATAAAAGGAGCTTTAATGCTCCCGATTATAATCCCGAACGATCGGAGACACATCCTCTGGACTCAGTTGATTCTTATTCAAAAACACCTCTAAGAAACGGCAAAAGCCGCCAAACAAACGCGCAAATCAGAAATCCCTTGCCCGGTCTCGGCGCTCGAAACCAAGACTTCCGGAAATGCTGCGGCGTGACGAATCAAAGCCGCTCCAACCGCGCCGCGCACACTTTCTAAAGCGGCGGGCTTAACCTTATCGACCTTGGTCAAAACAATTTGATAACTGACGGCGGCGTTGTCGAGCTGCTTCATAATTGCAATATCCAGATCCTTCAATCCATGCCGACTATCCACCAACAGACACACACGCCGCAACGGAACGCGCCCTTTCAGATACAAACGAATCAATCCGGTCCAAGCTTCAACCACGCTCTTCGATTGCTGCGCATAGCCATATCCGGGCAAATCAACCAGAATCAACCGCCCCGCAAGATTAAAGAAATTAATTTGTTGCGTTCGCCCCGGCGTGTTCGAAGTGCGAGCCAAAGTGCGCCTTCCGGTCAATGCGTTAACCAAGCTCGACTTTCCGACGTTGGATCGTCCCGCAAACGCAATCTCCGGCAAGGTCGCTTCAGGAAGCTGATCTGCGGTCAGAGCGCCCCAAAGAAAGTCACATGGTCCAGAAAAGAATCGCCGCGCGGATTCGACGTCTTCATCACTCTCCGAACCACAGACGATCTTTTGTGAAGCGTCGATCACTTGAAATGGGTCAGACATGCTCAATAATTCTCCATAAAACAACGATTTTTCCGACAACAACGCTTCCCACCAAGACAAAAACCCGTCGCCTCATGAGACAACCATAAAGAGAAATGCGACGCCGCCATAGTTGCGCCTCTTATTTTTCCAAAGCAACCACCAAAAACAATCGTTCCCACGCCGTCATCCCCCCATTGCAAACCGACCGAACAAATTTTCTTCAGATTATCCGTAAACTTGCCTATTGCCCCGTTGAACAACCTTGAACATCCTGAAAATTTCTTGTACCGTGTCGGTCGCCCGCTGCTCCGGACGCCGTTTATACATAAACACTCCAAGCATCGGATGTAAACCGGAATGAGCTGCTGTTTAAAGCAGCGCGCTGATTTCCGGAGTTTGATGCTCGCACCCGGTCGTCATGCCAATCGCTCTTCGCATTGACGAATTAAGTGAATCATGCGTTCCGGCCTTGCATCTACCGGCCATATTGTCATTCTGTTAGGACACACTCTTTTTTATGAGACGAGACGACTGCATGTACGACCGGCCCCCCCGCTCTTTCCGCGCTCCCGTAATCACCCATAGCGGGGCTCGCGCCACCGTGAAGTGGTTTAACCAAACCAAAGGTTTCGGCTTTGTGACCCCTGAGGACGGGTCTCCGGACGCTTTTTTGCATGCCTCAGCGGTTCAAACCGCCGGACATGACTCTCTTCCCGAAGGCGCCACCATCGTGTGCGATCTCTCCCACGGCCCCAAAGGCCCGCAGGTCGCCACTATTTATTCCGTGGACACCTCTACGGCGACTCCGAGCTCCCGGTCCTCTCGTGGAGGCGGCTCCAGAGATGATTACGGTCGCGGCGGCGGCGGCGGCGGTGGCGGTCGTAGCAGCGGCGGCGGCAGCCGCGGCGGTTGGGGCGGTCATGACGATGAACCCATGGATAGCGGCGCCACCATTAAGGGGACCGTTAAATGGTTCAACTCTGAAAAAGGCTTTGGTTTCGTCGCCCCCGCCGACGGCGGGAAAGACGTCTTCGTCCATAAAACCGCTCTTGAGCGGTCGGGCGTCAGCGGACTGTCCGACGGCGAGCCCGTGCGGCTGACCGTGCGTCAGGGCCAAAAAGGCCCAGAGGCCGTGCGCATCGAAATCATCTAAAGCTCAATACGTTCCGAACATCAAAAACAGGGCGTCTAAAGGCGCTCTGTTTTTTTTGGAGCTGTTTTTCACCGATCCAGGGCAAAATTCGGTGACATCCGATCGGAAATCGCATTAAACATTCATCTTGTCTCTATTTTCTTGGCGAGTGAGTGACGCTTATGGATATGGCTGCCATTAAGGATAACATCCTGCTTGCGGCGCTTCCCAACGTTGTGTTCGACGGCTGGAGCCATCAGACCATGCGGGACGCCACCCTCACCGCAAATTACGACCCCTCAATGGAGTTGCGCGCCTTTCCGAAAGGCCCGGCAGACTTAGTCGAACACTTCAGCGTCTGGGCCGATGACGCCATGCGGCGCGCTATGGCCGACCGTGATCTTGCCGCCATGCGTTTGCCCGAACGCGTCGCAGCCGCTTTACGCGCCCGATTCGAATCGCTGGCTCCTCACCGCGAAGCTGTGCGACGCTCCATCGCCTTTCTTGCTCTCCCCGCCAACGTCGCCATGACCGCCCGTTTGCTTTACCGCACGGTCGACGAAGTCTGGTATATCGCCGGAGACGTCTCCACCGATTTCTCTTTCTACACCAAGCGCGCGATGCTGGCGACGGTGATCAGCGCCGCTACGCTTTATTGGCTGGAAGACAAATCCGACGATTCCGAAGCAACCTGGGCCTTCATCAATCGCCGAATTGCCGAGATCGCAGTTGTAGGAAAATCTATTGCTCAATTAAACAAGTTTTCTTCCTCTTCTGCTGGTGAAGCAACCTCCGGAACCGATTCTATGAGCGCATTAAGCAAAATCAGTTGGTGTGTTCCGTCTCCGTTTCGTTTCGCCCGGTATCTGCGCCGCCGCGCAAATATGGCTTGAACAAGGCTACGCTCTATCCTCCTTTGCACGCCCGAACCTTTGCGCTGGTTTGGTTCGGGCTGTTCTTTTTCCGCCCGTTCGCCTCTTGGGCGGAGCCCCTAGTTGCGCCATACTCTTCGAACGTCGTCGCCGAGGTTGTTTCCGGCGACGAAGTCCGCCTCGCGGACGGTCACGTTGTGCGATTGATCGGCATTCAAAGCCCGTGGCTTCCTCGCCCGCCCGCTCGCCAAGAATTCAAAGCATGGCCTTTGGCCCAAGAAGCCAAATCCGCTTTAGCGTCCTTGCTGCGTGATCATACCGTCTTCTTACGCTCCGACGGCCCTTCTCCGGATCGCTACGGTCGCTTGCCGGTCCACCTGTTCCGTGATGATGGTCTTTGGGTGCAAGGAGAATTGTTGCGCCAAGGCTGGGCCCGAGTCCAAACGTTGCCGAATCACCGCGCCATGGCGCAAGAGATGCTGACAATCGAATCCGAAGCGCGCACAACAGAACGTGGTTTGTGGCGTCATCGTTTTTACGCAATACGCACTCCTTCCCCCCTCAAACGCGACATCGAAAGCTTCCAGATCGTTGAAGGCCGCGTTTTGGCGACAGCATCAGTGCGAGATTACGTTTACCTGAACTTTGGCTCCGATTGGCGCACCGACTTCACTGTGCGCATTCCGAAAAAAATTCAACGTCTGATCCAAGCGCGCGGAATAGCTCCGATTACCTTGGAAGGGCGTCCGATTCGCGTCCGAGGATGGATCATTGATCATAACGGTCCCGAAATCACGCTGACTCATCCGGAACAAATAGAGTTCATAGAGGAAACTTCTACAAAATAACTTACGGCCTCCCTCCCCATAAAGACGATAAACATCAATTCTTCAAAAAAATGCATCCACATATAAATTAAATGTTTTTATATGCGCACACTTCGTTTACCATACATTGGGTTTGCTCGGATATAAATAAAACCCAACAGGTTGAATCCAAACAAAGAAAATCGTGAAAAAGAACTCCAAGCAAACAACAGAACAAAACAACAGAATTAATGAACAATGGCGGGAAAATCAATGAAGATGACGTGGATGACAACACTGGAGTCTAATTCAATCGATGAATCTCCAGCCGCTATGATTGATTCGACTGTTGGATATTTGGTAAGAGACTTGCATCGAGCCTTCCTGCGAAATCTTCAGACGCGAATCGCCAACCACGGCGTCAGTATGGGACAGTGGTTCTTTCTGCGGGTTTTGTGGGAAGAAGACGGCCTCACCCAACGCGAACTCAGCCAACGAGTCGGCATGATGGAGCCGACTACGGTGACCGCTCTAAACAGCATGGAACGACGCGGATTGGTCGAGCGCGTGCGTAATATGCATGACCGTAGGAAAATCAACATCTACCTCACCACCAAAGGACGAACATTACGCGACGTCTTAATGCCGTGTTCCATGGAAGTCGGAGAAATGGCCATTCGCGGCATTCACGGACCAGATATTTCTATGGTCAACGACGTATTACGCCAAATGATCAAAAACCTTAATGACGTCAGTCTAAGCAACAACATCAAAGACACAGAACCAAAACGCGCCATCAACCACATCGAGTGGCCCATAAATGAGCAAACCGTGGCATAGAGAACTCCCAATCCAAAAACAAAGAGAAACTCTTTTCAAGCCGATCGTTTGTTCTCCTGAAAACGCAATTCGTTCGTCTTTGAAATCGTCCAACAAATTACGCGGAGGAGCAAAAGTCTCCTCCAACGATGAGGATAAGAAGCTTCCAACGACGACGCTCTTGACGACGACGCCTCTGGCGTTGTTCATCCTAATAATGACGATCTTACCAAAAAACGCCCCACCCACCCCGCACATGCGCCACATGCGCCTCTTTGCGCGCGCTGTGCGGGGGGTTTCTTATTGATGCGTACAATTATCATCCGCGCCGACGCCGACCCATTCATGGGAACCGGCCATGTCATGAGGTGCCTGGCGGTTGCCGAAGCCTTGATCGATACAGGAGTTCAATGCCATTTTATAACCGTGTCTTTGCCGACGGCTCTGGAAGAGCGACTACGCACGGCGGGAATGGTCGTTCATCGGCTTGACCTCACCCCTTCAGCGGCAGGAGGCTTTGACGACCTCACCGCCGTTCGCGCTTTAGCAACCGCCCTCAACGCCGAAGGCGCCATTGTCGACGGGTATCAGTTCGAGTCCTCTTGGCGCGCCGGATTAGCCACCGAAAAACGTCTGACGATCCTTGCCTTCGATGATCTGGCGACATTGCCAAACCTCTATGCCGATATTGTGGTCAACCCATCTCCGGCGGCGAAAACTCTTCCTTATGATCGAATCGCGCCGAACGCTCAACTATTGCTGGGCCCGGCTTATGCTCCGTTGCGACGCGAAATCCGCAACGCCAAAGCCGCTCCCTCTCTGCCCTTTGAGCAGCGCCGCGCTTTGTTGTTGACCTTTGGCGGTTCCGACCCATTGGCTTTGACGACGCCGTGTCTGAAGCGGTTGGTGATGATTCTATCCACAGAAGAGCGCTTGATCGTCGCCATCGGCCCAAGCAATCCCCATAAAGATGAAATCATACAAGTCGCAGCCGCTTTCGGTAATCGCGTTGAAACGCATTTTAATTGCGCAGACATGGGATCATTGATGAATCGCGCCGGATTGGCGATTTCCGCCGGCGGTGGAACAGTGGGAGAACTGGCTGCTTTGGGCGTTCCGACATTGCTGGTTGTCGTGGCGGACAATCAAGCTCCGGCGGCGGGACCGGCGACGGCAACCGGATGGTGTCGCTCCATTGACGCACGCGGCGCCGACGTCTGCGACCGAATCGTCGAAACAACCACGATCCTGTGGCAGAATCTCGCAATTCGAAAGGCTATGTCTGAAAACGCTCGAACTTTGGTTGATGCTCAAGGCGCCCTACGGATTGCCCGCGCCCTTTCCCCTTAAGCTATAAAACATAAGGGTCCAGCGACTGGAAACACAGTCCCTGGACCCTTTCAATTTTTACGCACTCACAGTTGCTTCCGTTGTTGAGGTTCTTGGTGCAATAAAACACGAGCGCGCTTACTCAACTGAGTAAACTCATGTTGCGCCTGCTCCGCCGAGGACACCAAAGAATCAAAAGAACAACGCGCAACCCGCCCGCCACATCGCAAATCAAACCCCTCCGGATCAATCCCCGTCATGATCCACCCACGCCCTTGAGCGTCGCGCGCCGGCAATCCCAATAAAGCCGTTGCGTAAAGCTGAACAGAACCAAAATGTTCGTTGTTCATATACAACAACACGTCCCGTTCCGCCTCTGCAAAGGAACGAGCATCCACTTTGGCAAACAACATTTGATCCGCAGAAAGCCACCGCGCCGCGCCAAACCCCGCAACCCAATACACCCGCTCGACGACGATGCGATACGCGGCAAAATCACCAAAACTGCCATAAGAAGAAGCCCCAGGGTGCCGCGACACAAACCGCGCAAAATGATGAGGTTCTTGACTACGCCGAACACGCCCCAAAACCGAAGCGCGCGCGCCAGCCAAAGGCTCATCCATCCCGAGCGACCCATCGAACAATAATCCAACCCGATCATCAACACGCAAATTACGAGTATGCTCCGCCAACTCGGAGATCAACAACAACGGGCTGGCGTCGTAATCAAAAGCAACCATCGCCAGAGTCGCCATCGGCCACCCGCCGTTAAGTTCAGCCGACGCCTCGCCATCTTGCCGAGCGGTTTTCTTTTCGACCAACGGACGCTCCAAGGTCGCCAAAGCCGCCCGGTCGGTGGAGCGCATCATCCGCCGCACTTTTTCGCCGAAAGAATCGTTGGAGCCCATGAACATCCCCCTTCCTAAATTTTCCTAAACTTTCCAAACCGTATAAACGACATCAATCGAAAGGCGCCTTAATTGCGCCGTGATGCGACAATACGCTATATCATCGCCTCGACGCAGCGTATATTTTGACCGCAACCGCCTTGCAAACAAAAGGCATAACACCGGATGCCGCAAACTATCGTTCTGGTCGATGACGACCGACATATCCTGACTTCGGTTGCAATGGCGCTAGAAGCTGAAGGCTTTGAGATTCGGTGTTATGCCGACGGCGCCGAAGCTCTGCGCGGATTAACACAGCGCCCGGCCGATTTAGCGGTGCTCGACATCAAAATGCCGCGCCTCGACGGCATGGAGCTGTTGGCGCGCTTACGTCAAACCACAACCATGCCGATTATTTTTCTCACCTCGAAAGACGAAGAAGAAGACGAAGTCCGTGGATTACGCATGGGAGCGGACGACTATATTACAAAACCGTTCTCCTTGCGATTGCTGATCGAGAGAATTCGCGCACTTCTGAGACGAAGAACTCTGGATGATAACCGTGACGCACAAGACCCGGGAACAGTGCTTACACGGGGGCTTCTGACTTTAGATGGAGCCCGCCATTCCTGCACCTGGAAAGGACAATCGGTTGATTTGACCGTGACCGAATTTTTGTTGGTAAAAACTTTGGCGATACGGCCCGGACATGTCAAAAATCGGGATCAGTTGATTGACGCCGCCTACGGAGAAAACATCTATGTCGACGATAGAACCATTGATAGCCACATCAAAAGATTACGCAAAAAATTCAAGGCCATAGATACAGAGTTTTCCCAAATCGAAACCTTGTACGGGGTCGGTTATCGCTATCGAGAAAATTGACGTCGCCTACATAAAAATTATACGACTCCAGGAACGCAGTCCCTGGAGTCGTATAATTTTTACTCAGAATAGTCGAAGACTATCCTTACCGCCAATGTGAGTCGCCCTTGACCTTGCTTCCACGCCAATGATATTGAGCTGGGCTCCGCGCGCCTTGTCCGCGCGCTAACTTTCCATCATTGTCCAAGAGACTCTCATGCGCGCCTTCGAAGGCCAGCACTCCGACAACGTCGCCATTAGTCGCCCTTGACCTTGCTTCCACGCCAATGATATTGAGCTGGGCTCCGCGCGCCTTGTCCGCGCGCTAACTTTCCATCATTGTCCAAGAGACTCTCATGCGCGCCTTCGAAGGCCAGCACTCCGACAACGTCGCCATTAAACGCTCACGCGAGCAAAAACAACTGATCCTGCAACAATTGCGCGATCAGTTGGCGGGGCTCAAGCCGACGGTCAACGAAAGCATCCGTACAAACATCATTCAGAAAATCAAATCTCTGGAGGAGGAACTCAGCCAACCCGAGCAAGAAAAAAAACCGCGCGCAAAACCTTCGGCGCGAACATCCGGCCCCAGCAGGCCCAATTCGTTCAGACAATAGCAACCTAATTCACAAGAAAACCAAAAAAGCAACTCAAGAGCAATGTCGTCGAATTAAGGAAAACGCCTAACAAAGATTACACTCGCCTTAATTCATTACAAACTCCAAATCATGATTTCCAAAGGCCTCTCGGCCTTTGGCGGTCCAGAGTAAAGCCCTGGTCTGCGGAGCGATCGGCGTCTAATCGACCTTAATTTGATGACATTGCCTCACATATTCCGATATCCCATTCACATAAAGAACAACATATCGTCTCAAGATTAACTATTTCTGTCGAGTTCCAGAACCACCTCACACAGGCCCGGTTACAAGCTATTGGCTAATCGAGTAAATGAAACAATTTGCATTCTCTTGCAATTGTCGAAATTCTTCACTCAATTGCCCGGCGGAACATATCATACTGATGGCCGAAGCTCCGGTTTCCGCCGACTTCACAACCATTGTCACAACGCTTTCCGACACCTCTTCGGTGTTGGTCGTCGCCTCCCGCACAGCGTCAACGATTCTATGGGTTTCGGCCAATTGACGCTTAACAGAGATGGACACGGAAGACGACAAACCGTCAACTTCTTCAATGGTCGAACGAATGTTTTGGATCGTTTCGACCACATTTCCGGTCGCCTCCTGAATTGCATTGATCTGGCTTGCAATCTCCTCTGTCGCCTTAGCGGTTTGACCGGCCAAAGCCTTGACCTCGCTGGCGACGACAGAGAAGCCGCGCCCAGCCTCTCCCGCTCTGGCGGCCTCTATGGTCGCATTCAGCGCAAGCAAATTAGTCTGACCGGCGATGACTTCTATAATTTTAGTGATTTCGCCGATCCGACTAGAGCTGTCAGCCAACGCGCGAACCATGGCGTCGCTGTTTCTAGTGTGCTCCACTGCTTTCCGGACAGCTTCGCCGGCGATGACGACGCGCCCACCGATGTCTCCGATCGATTCCGACAAATTTTCAGCAACTTGCCGAACCAGCGCGACGATCTCCGACGTTTTCTTTGATTTATTCGAGGTGTTTTCAGCCTGCTCCTTCATAATTTCGGCAGTGTCGCGCAGAGTATACGCGCCGTCTTGGATTCTGTGAATCGCCGTCTGAACCGTAGAAAGAATTTTCCCAAACGCACTTTCGAAACTTCCGGCAATTTCTAACAGCGCTTCTTTGCGTTTGTTCTCTTCTTCCCTCCGAATAGCTTGGTTTTTTTGTTCCAACGCGCGGGCGTGAAGCAGATTATCCTTAAAGATTTGCACCGCCCGCGCCATAGAACCGATTTCATCCCGTCTGATTACACCCGGAATGTCGGTCTCTTGATCGCCGTTTGCCAAACGAATCATCACCGTTTCAATCAATCGCAGCGGTCGAGTCAAGCTCGCGGCCACCATAAGGCTAAAGGTAATGAAGACGACCACCAAAACAATAAGAACGACGACCGTCGTTTGCACGACATCGTCACGAACGCGACTTTGCCGTTCCTCCGCCTCGATCATGCCTCCGCGCGCGCCCTCAAGCAGTCGCTCGAAAGCCGGATACATGGCCATCAACGCACCCTCAAATTCTTTGACCTCGGCTGCAAATTTTTTACCGCCTGCAACGAATGTCATAAAATCTTTCTTGTAGTTTTTGACAAGCATCTGCAAACGATCGATAGCGTCACCACTAAGACCGACGACATCAATCTTAAAGTCAAATTCGTTAAAAGCCTTCTGATGAGGCCCCAAGAACGTATCGTCTCCATAGATAATGAAGTTCTTTTCCATCACCCTCATGGTCAGCATTGGAACCAACAGCTTCTCGACATTGGCCCATGTCGCCAGTTCCGTTTCGACCTCCTTGCTTGAAGCGCGCAATCGACCTCTCAAACCGGAGAAATCATTCAATCCCAACTCTTCGGCCGTCCGCGCCAACGCGTCGAAACCATCGGCAGGAGCCGCCACGTTCTGCAAAAGAGCGTCCACCTCGCTTGACGTCTCGTCAGAAGAAGAAAACACGCTTTTCAAATGATCCAGGCTTCGACGGATATCGATGAAAGCCCGACGAACCAACGGAACAACGGCGGCGTCTCGCGTCGAGATGAAGCGAGACGCGAGGTTGCGCAACTGCCCCGCCCGTCTTTCAATAGAGGAAACTTGCTCAAAAATGATGCGGTGATGATTTAAATCACGCGCAGCGTCGGATATTTTCTCTTCTCCCAAAGACACGGCAACGCCGACTAACAACAACGTAAAGATCGAAGAGATGACCAGGAGACCTATGCGCATCCCGATAGGGATATTTGAAAACATCGTTTTAACCTTCCAACGGCCAAACGCGAATGAATCGTTCCTCTTAGGACTTGACGTCAAGAATCCTATCAAGTTTTCCAAGAGCAAATATCCGTTGGACTTCGCTTTTAGGAGAAACTATGCGAAATTTTATAGATTTTCTTCTTGCTTCATCATCGGCAATCAGAAACATTCCTAACCCCGACGAATCGACATAATCCAATTTCGACAAATTAAAGACAATCTGATGACCAGGATTCACATCGAATGTCGACATGATTTTTGAAAAAATATTATGATCGGAAAAGCACATCCGTCCTTTCAATGAAACTTCCGTAACATTCCCATGCATTGAAACATCATATTGCAACCCAGTTTCGTTTTGAAAAATCTGGTTTTTCTCCGGCGCGCTTTTATCGGAAAAGGACTCCAACAACATGACGTCTCCCTCTTTATTTCTTCGGCGACAACACTTAAAAAGGCCCACATAAAAACAAATGATGATCGTCACCATAGACGTCAACTGTTTCAGTTTTACGACATTTCGATGATCTATTTCTAATATCCTGTCCGAGCAGACTCTTTCCGCGCCCAACAACACAGCGCGAGCCACACAAAAATAAACAGGATCATTGAGCCCTAAGAGCCTGTCCGGACAGGTTTTTAATGCACACGACCGAACAACAAGAGTCTTAATTTTTAAGATAAATTCAATTATTTTATGTCCCCCTTTCAAGAAGAATCGGAAAAGGCGACCATGATGAAAATTTGCTACGAAAACCGAGAGTCAAACAAATACGTAAAGAATGGAACAGTCCAAAATATACAGCGCTATAAACACGCAAGCCGCAAGATGTTCTCCATTCTGACAAATAAGAGGAGACGCATCCCACCCTCTTATGCCCCCCCCCGATGATCCCCACGACCACGAACACAGTCTCTTTCGATTTTTATTTCTTATCTCTTTGAATTATGCGAAAGCAGCGCCAATAGTCCTTCCAACAACTGTGTCGGCGTCGGCGGACATCCCGATATATATAAATCTACCGGAATAACTTCAGAAACGCCTCCGACACACGCATAGCTTTCCGCAAACACACCACCATCCCGCGCACAATCCCCTGTCGCCACCACCCATTTCGGCGATGGAGTCGCGTCATATGTGCGCAACAAGGCCTCACGCATATTGGTGGTTACAGGCCCCGTCACCAACAACACATCCGCATGTCGTGGCGAGGCAACAAAATGAACCCCAAAACGCTCCAAATCATAAAACGGATTGTTCAACGCATGGATTTCCAGCTCACAACCGTTACACGATCCAGCGTCAACCTGCCGAATTGACAAACTCCGTCCAAGTCTTCGTCGCGCCACATCATTCAGACGCTCGACCAAAGCAATCGCCGCAACGTCAGCCGGCAATGGAGCCGCCTCCGTCAACGGTTTGCGTAACAGCGCTGAGAACATCACCCGTATCGTCTCAAGCTGCCCATAAGCCGGAGACCGAAACGGTCGCCGAAACGGTCGCCGAAACATTCCTCCAAACACTTTTTTCAGCATTGCTCCGCCTCCCTCACGTTCCGCCGGTTACAAATCATGCCCCGAATACGAGCAATTAAAGGATTTATTGCACAACGGAAAATCGGCGACGATATTGCCCTCAATCGCCGCCTCCAGCAGAGGCCACTGGAACCAAGACGGATCCCGAAAATGCGCCCGATCAATCGTCCCATCGTCGCGCAGGCGAACCCAGGACAATATATCGCCGCGAAATCCCTCGACCAACGCAACGCCTTCCCCCGCTCCGCGCGTCGGCAAATCGACCCGCGTCGGCCCCTCAGGCATTCCTCTTAAAATTTGTCGAATCATCCGCAAACTCTGGCGCACTTCACGAATGCGTATCCACACGCGCGCGTTGACGTCGCCGTCATGACGCAGAGGAATCCCAAAATCCAAAGACGGATAAGGCGGATATCCAAGACTCCGCCGAGCGTCGAAGCCACGCCCCGAAGCGCGCCCCACATACCCCCCTGCTCCAAAACGCGCGGCCAACCCCGAACGCAACACCCCCGTGTTCACCGTGCGATCCTGAAGCGACGGCGTCAACTCATAAAGAGCGCTCACTCGCCGAAACGCCCGACGCCATTCTCCGACCTGCGCAAAAAGACCTTTTGATTCATCTTGAGCAATCTCGCGCGCCACACCGCCCGGAACAACGCAATCCATCATCAAACGATGACCAAAGCAAGCGTATGACGCCCGCAACGTCAATTCCCGCAACACCGCGCAATGCGCTTGAAGCAAAGAAAACGCCGCGTCATTGCATATCGCGCCCACATCGCCGAAGTGATTGGCCACCCGCTCCAGCTCCATCATCAAAGCTCGAAGCCAATGCGCCCGCGCCGGAACTTCAAGCCCCAACGCCGCCTCCACAGCGCGAGCATAGGCGACCGCATAGGAGACCGTACTATCTCCGGACACTCGACCGGCGAGTTGCGCTCCACGCGCAATCGTCGCCCCACTCAAGAGACGCTCCACCCCTTTATGGACATAACCAAGACGTTCTTCCAGCCGCACCACGGTCTCGCCGGAAGCCGTAAAACGAAAATGCCCCGGCTCAATGATTCCCGCATGAACCGGCCCCACCGGAATTTGATGCAAACTTTCGCCTTCGGCAGACAAAAAATCATAATCCTTCGGCATAGGAAATGCCGAGTCGCCATCGCTCTCGACCTTCGGCGCAGAAATCTGCGTCTCACGCTTCCCCCCCAACGGATGACGCACGGGCCAACAGCCATGATCCAACCACGGTCGAACGTCAGGCATCCCCTCGGGGATTAAACCAACGGTCTCGACCAACATACGCTCCAGCCGAATCGCCGCCGGAACCACGCGACTCACCGATGGATAGCGCCCCCCGACCACCGACAAGCTCGCCACAGCCGCCTCGCTGTTTTCGGAATCGTACAAGGCGGCGTGAACCATGTTCGGCTCGCCCCACAATCCGAGAAGCGTCCAATGTCCGGCTTCAAGTCGATCAAGCATCTTCATCCAAGTGTCGGTGATCACGATCACTCGCGGCCACGGTCGATGATCACCGACCAAACGTCCGTAACTAAGAAAATCGGCAAGCGCTCTATGCGCCGATTTGACGCTCATGCCTGTGACCTCATCCGTAACACAAATCACACAAAATATCAGAAAACAAATTCTTTAACGCCGCCTCTACTTGAAAGAATTGGGCTTAAACATAAGAGAAGAGCCTCTTTCTGTAAATCAAGACCAATCTCGACTTTCTTTCTCTATCCCAACAGACGCGCGACCTGCTTCAACCACGCAGCAATCGCCGCCGGCAGCGCGACGCCCGCCGCCAGAGCCAACAACAAATGCACCGCCATCGGCAAACACGCCGTGCGCTCCGACCGAAACGATCGCGCCGCTTTTTCTCCCAAATTGCGTCGTTCGGTTAAAAGAACTTTTTCTTCCTCCGACGCATTCTCTAAATCGTCTTGCCGCTCGCCGAACACCACCCCGTTCAAACGCCGAACCAAAACTCCCATAGCCAGCAACAGTCCGACAATCAACAGGGACGTCGCCCAAGGATATCGTCCCATCATGGCCGTGATCAGAAGAAATTCACTGACGAATAATCCAAACGGAGGCGCGCCAATAATCGCCAAGACGCTGACGATAAAACACCAAGCCAAACACGGATGTGTTTCGATCAACCCTTGTATCCTAACGATCCTTTGAGTTCCCTTAATTTGTACGATGCGCCCGACTGCAAAAAAAATCGCCGATTTAACCAAGCTATGCATGGCCAAATGCAGCAAACCGGCAAAATTCGCAGCAATCCCCCCCACTCCGAACGCCACCGAAGCAATGCCCATATGCTCAATGGAGGAATATGCAAACAAACGCTTTATCTCCTGCCGGCGATACAGCATGAATCCGCTGAACAGCACGGACAACACCCCCATGCCGATCATAATGGCTCCCGGCGGCAACACCTGTAAATTGCCCGCCAGCACCATTTTGAAACGTAAAACCGCATAAAAAGCTACATTCATCAATAATCCGGATAGAACGGCGGTGATCGGCGTCGGGCCTTCCGCGTGAGCGTCGGGCAACCAAGCATGCAACGGCGCCAATCCAACTTTGGTTCCATATCCTAAAAGGATGAACACAAACGACAAATCCAATAATGCGGGCTCGAATCCGGCGGCGCGGGCCGCAAGAGTCGTCCAAGCCATGGCGTTAAGCCCCTCACCTACGGCGTCTGCGGCGGAAATATAGATCAGAATCGTTCCAAACAAAGCCAAGGCCACACCGACGCTGCCAAGAATGAAGTACTTCCATGCCGCCTCCAGCGCCGCAGCGGAACGATAAATCCCGACCATAATCACCGTCTCCAGTGTGCCGAGTTCGATCGCCACCCACATCAGACCAACATTGTTGGCCGACAGAGCCAACATCATGGCGAACACCACCCCCTGATACAGCGCGTGGTAAAGTCGAACAGACCCCGGCCGCAACTGGCCTTCGGCGATAATCGAACGCAGATAGCCGACGCTGTAGAGGCTGCAAGTCAGGCCGATGAAGGCCGTCAGCAGAATCAAACCGACGTTGAGATCATCGATATGAAAAAACAAACCGGTCTCCGGTCGACCGCGCAACAACAACAACGCCGCGCCGAAGGTGAACAAAGACGCCGAAACATTGATCCACGACACCCACCATCTTCCCGGCAGCATCATGAAGAAGGCTCCGGCCACAGCAGGAATCGCCAACAACATCAGCGTAGCGAATCCGCCGACATGCGTCGCCGCAACCGGATCGTTCATCGGCAAACCTGCCGCCACCCAATCAATGGTCAGCAAGGAATCGGCTAGAATAGGATCATTAAGCACAGCAAACTCGATCTGGCGAAGAAAAAAGGGAACAAACGGAACGGCCGAAAGCGTTCCGGTTTCTGACGCTTCCCACCCACGATAAAATCCAATGTCATCGAACCGAAGGTCAGAGCTCTACCCTGGCCCCGCCAAATTTAGTTTGACGACGGTCGACTACGAACCCGCGTCTCCTCGGAACGAGTGCAGACAGTGAACGTCAACGCTCTCGAAACGCTCGCGAATTCGAAACACTGAAACGCCGAAGACAATCAAAGCGATCAACGCCGAAAATGAAATGCTGATCTCGATCACCAACGGCATGCCGCGAGCGCCGGCGGCGGCCAACATCAAACCGTTCTCCATCGAGATGAATCCGACGATCTGACTCACCGCGTTTCGGCGCGAGATCATCAACAGCAATCCTAAAAGAATCACCGCCAAGGCAAAGGACAAGTCTTCCCAAATCAACGCCGACTTCGCCGCCAGAGGCATCATGACCAAAATCGACAGCGCCACCAATCCCACGCCCAGCAGCATCGTCATGCCGACTCCGACGGCGTTCTCGACGGTGCGATGAATCCGCAATCGCATAATCAACCGATGCAACGCCATCGGCACAACAACGGCCTTGAACAGAAAAGCCAACGCCGCTGTCACATAGAGATCCGGCGCATTCTGAATGTAGCCCTGCCAACCAAGAGCCAAAGCCAAGGCCAGAGCCTGCAACGCCAAAACATTCAACAATGCGAACAGACGATCTTGGTAGATTAAAGCGAAACTCAACGCCACCATACCGCCCGCCAACATATGGGCGACATCCAACGACAATCCCGAACCATGCATCGTTCTGCACTCCGCAAAGAGCGGACTTACGCGATCGGGCAATGCAAAAGCCCGATTGCGTGAATTCACTCTTCTCTCTAGAATCACATCATCTCTAGAACCGCAACGTCCTTGGAACCGAGACGTCCTTGGAACCGAGACGTCCTTGGAACCGAGACGTCCTTGGAACCGAGACGTCCTTGGAACCGAGACGTCCTTGGAACCGAGACGTCCTTGGAACCGAGACGTCCTTGGAACCGAGACGTCCTTGGAACCGAGACGTCCTTGGAACCGAGACGCCCTTGGAACCGAGACGCCCTTGGAACCGAGACGCCCTTGGAACCGAGGCGTCAGAAACTGCGCGACACGAACAACAACAACGCCCCCAACAACCCCAACATCAAGGCGCAGCTAAGAAAATCCACCACCCGGAAAATCCTCATCTTCGCGATTCCGGTTTCAAACATCGCCAACAACACGCCGCCGCAAGCAATCTTCACCAAATACAAAACAACGCCCGTCAACAGCGCTCTCGGCCCCGCCCCGGCCTCCGCCACCCCCCAGGGCGCGAACACGCAAGCCAGCATCGAAAGGTGCAACACCAGTTTGACGGCCGACGCCAGCTCGATCAAAGCCAAATGCCGTCCGGAATACTCCAGAACCATCGCCTCGTGAATCATGGTCAACTCCAAATGAGTGGCCGGATTGTCGATCGGAATGCGACCGTTTTCAGCCAACGCAACCATAGCCAGAGCCAACAGAACCATGCCGAGCGTGACTCGCAGCCCGGCTTCTCCGGAAAGCATAAAAACAGCAAAGGACGATAGTTGCGTGGTTTCGGCAAGCAGCGATAAACAGAAAACAATCATCAACATCGCGGGCTCGGCGACAGAAGCGATCATCATTTCGCGACTGGCGCCCAAGCCTCCGAAACTCGTCCCGACATCCATTCCAGCAAGAGCCAGAAAAAACCGAGCGCCGCCCAACAGCGCCACAATGGCGATCATGTCGGCGGAACGCGAGATAAACAATCCGGCGGCGAAAGTGGGAACCAAGGCCGCCGCGACCCAGGTGTTGGCGAAGATCACATAAGGCGCAACGCGGAACAACCACGAAGCAGAATCGGCGACCACCAGTTCTTTTCGAAACAACCGAGCCAAATCGCGATAAGGCTGAAAAGCGGAAGGCCCTCGACGACGCAAAAGCCGCGCCTTGACGCAACGAATGAGGCCGATCAACAGAGGCGCAACAACCAAAATCAAGGTCATTTGCGCGCCCTGCACCAACAAATTGATGATCATCGCCATAGCGCCAAAACCATTAAAAGCAGAATCAATGCGCAGAAAATCATGGTCAAATAGTGACGAATAGTGAAAAATCGCGTCTTATTCACAACGTCTGCGGCGAAAAGCACGAAACCGATGATCGGTCGATATAAAACGTTCCATACGGGATCGCCCAACGTCACCACCAAACGCGCCGAACGCAAATCCCCGGGAGGCGGCATGATCACTTTCTCACGCGCCGAAAACACGACTGAGCCGAAGACCCGCCTAATCGGTTGACTAAAGCTAACAGCCGTATATTGAGTCATGGGGCTGGTTTCAGGATAACCGCAATCCCACGCGCGGCTTCGACGCAATGGAACCGGAAACCACCGTCGCAATCCATAAGACGTCAAACCTGAAACGACCAGGATAAACAAGAACAACATCCAACCGTTGTAAGAACTGCGCCCGTTTTCGGCGGAAACCAACGTCAACCAACTCTGCGCGCTTTGATGAGGCAAGCGCCCTCCCGCCAAAGGCGCAACCACCGAAGCTAAAGCGTCAACCATAACGCCGGGAAAACCACCGGCCAAGAAACACAAGGAAGACAATAAGATCATGGCGCTCAAGGACCAACGATCCGTCTCGCGCGCTTGCCGGGCGATGGAAGTCCGAGGACGTCCCAAAAACGTGATCCCAAAGGCTTTGACAAAACAAGCGGCGGTCAACGCCGCCGATAGCGCCAGCAACGCCCCGACCGCCGGAGACAAAAATTTCAAAAGCCATTGCGGCAAAGCCGGACTAATCAGAATCGCCTGAAGCGTCAGCCATTCCGAGACAAAGCCGTTCAACGGCGGCAGAGCGGAAATCGCCATTGCGCCGACGAGAAAGCAAAACGCCGTAATCGGCATGCCGTGAATGAGCCCTCCCAAACGATCGATATTGCGCTCGGAAGTTGCGTTCAGCACAGCGCCTGCGCCAAAAAACAGCAGACTTTTGTAAAGAGAGTGATTGAAAACATGAAACAACGCGGCGGTAAGCGCCAAAGCGGCGCCGTGAGAAAGTCCGGCGGCGCGAAACGCCAAAGCCAATCCCAATCCAATGGCGATAATGCCTATGTTTTCGACCGAAGAATAGGCCAGCAGTCTTTTCAAATCACTCTGCGTCAGAGCATAGAGAATCCCCATCACGGCGGTGACGCCGCCCAAAAGCATCAATCCGGCGCCCCACGTCCAGTCTGAAGGCCCAAGCAAATCGAACAAGAAGCGGACCAATGCATAGACCGCAACTTTCGTCATAACACCGCTCATCAACGCAGAAACATGACTGGGCGCAGCCGGGTGAGCCAAAGGCAACCAGACATGCAATGGAACCAACCCGGCTTTGGCGCCGGCTCCGACCACCACCAGCGCCGCCAACACGCGCGCCATTTCCGGCGAAGGCGGAGCTTGACGAATGGCGTCAAACAGAAAACGCCCCTCTCCGTTGGACAACAGCGCAAAAACGATCAGAAGACATTGCGCGCTGACGGCGGTCATCAAAAAATAAACGGTCCCGGCGCGCGTGTTCCCCTCCTCGCGATGATGAGACACCACCAACAACCACGAGGCCACCGACATGAACTCCCATCCGACGAGAAACGTAAAGGCGTCGTCGGCGAGCGCCGTCAGATTCATTCCGAACAGAAACAGAGGATAAAACGGCAGAACTCGATTCGGCGCGCTCTCATGACGACCGTACCCCAGAGCGTAAAGGCTGGAGACGGCGCCGCCAAGATTGATCACCATAAGAAAAAACGCAGAAAGCGCGTCAAGACGCAAATGCGTTCCAATCCACGGAATCCCCACCGGCAAGGCTACGGTCTGAGGCTCGACGGAGCCAAAGAACAACCCAACGGCCACGAAAAACTGGACGCCGCAGGCGCCCAGACAGAAACCGTAGACGCCGACTCGACCGAACGAAGATCGCCCAAAGAACGCACCGGCGGCTCCTGCCCCCAGCAACGCAGCGCTGAGCCATACAAAAGCAAACAGGGCCATTGCAACCCTAACACCCGTCATTTAACAAAAAATTATGACAAAATAGTAACAATCCTCTCATGATTCAGCAATAGAAATCCGGCGCCACACTCATTTTCATAAAAACAGCCATGTCGCCTCTTTTTCGGGCGCCTCCGTCCCTTCCTTTCCCCACGTGAGCCGAGTATGTTGTTTTTTCGACGCATTCACGCGATTCACACCACAAACCAAATAGACTCCCTTACCTCCTTGGGACGGAAGACGCGGGCTTCGGGGACGCCCTCCAAACGAGGCCCTCCAA
>CAUYUA010000223.1:0-31440 GCA_963575675.1 Azospirillaceae bacterium | reverse complement strand
TATAAATTAGATGTTTTAAATCCAGCGCTATCCTTCATATTCAATATTACTTGAATATTAAACCAACTCTGACGATCTAAAACAATTATAGAATAAAAGACGAAAAAATCGACGCGCACAGTTGAAACAACGCTCTTTACAAACTCAGAAAATCTTTACCAACGCTTCACGCAAAAGACCTCTTGATGACATCCCCATGAAGAAAAACCCTTTAGTAAGCAGAAAAATATTGATCTTACTTTCAATCGTGTTTATAAAATTTTCCTTATCATGCACTTAAAATGCTGTACACAAACACCAAATCGAAGGGAGGAAACGATGCCGTTATCCCATTACAACCGATTTATTACGCTTCCGATTATCATATTTCTCATCGTCGTCATGCTGCCATTTAATGGCTTCGCGGAAGAATCAAGAGCAACCTTACCTGAAGTTTTATCTCTTCGAGACAAAGCCGTCTCACTTCTAGAAAAAAACGGACTTGAATCTGCTCGAACAGAAATCTCCAAAAAAGATGGCGAATTTATCGATCGCGATCTCTATGTCACCATTCTAAATATGGATGGCGTGATGATGGCGCATGGAACTATTCCGGCGTTAAACGGAAAAAATCTAATGAACTACTCTGATATTGACGGGAAACTCTACATCAAAGAAGCTATAGAATCCGGAAAAGCCAACGGGGAGGGCTTTGTGACCTATAAATTTAGCGATCCCCTCACTAAAAAAGTTTCGTATAAAGACATGTATTTCAAAATCGCCGTTCACGGGAACGATAAATATCTCGTGTCGGTTGGACATTACAAAAAGCAATAAAATACTATAAGGGGCGCTGTCCGAAGACATAGAATTTTTTCCGGACAGAGCCCCTTCCCTGAACTCAACAACCTTTAATTGCAATTTTAGCTTACTAGAGCTGCTTTTTGTTTATCTCTTTAGCAAGCACATCTACCTTCTGAATATCATCGAGTATTTGTGAAAGCTTTGATAAGGGGACCATATTCGGACCATCACTTAGAGCGTCATCCGGGCTTTCATGAGTTTCCATAAAAACAGCGGCAACACCAATCGCGACAGCCGCACGCGCAAGAATGGGCACAAATTCACGCTGCCCACCGGAGCTTCCTCCTAATCCTCCAGGCTGCTGAACTGAATGCGTTGCGTCAAAAACGATAGGAAAGCCAAAATCCGCCATAATAGGTAATGCACGCATATCAGAAACTAAGGTATTGTAACCAAAACTGGTCCCCCGCTCGCAAACAAGCACATTGGAGTTTCCACTTTCTACAATCTTTTCAACAACATTCTTCATATCCCAAGGCGCCAAAAACTGCCCTTTTTTAACATTCACAGCTTTTCCCGTTTTCGCCGCAGCAATTAGAATGTCCGTCTGACGACACAAAAACGCCGGAATTTGCAACACATCTACAGCTTCTGCGACTACAGCGCATTGAGCCGCGTCATGCACGTCCGTCACCACCGGACACCCGAATCGTTCACGCACTTCGGCCAAAATAGCAAGGCCAGCCGCCATACCGACTCCTCGCGCTCCCGACAGCGATGTCCGATTCGCTTTATCAAAAGAAGATTTGTAGATCAAACCTATATTTTTTGCGCGAGTCATCTCTGTCAAGCGCTCGGCCGTCTCCAGCGCGTGCGTGCGAGATTCGATCGCGCAAGGCCCTGCGATCAAAACAAACGGAAGTTGATTTGATAAGACAAGCGAACCGACTTGGACGGAACGACAGATCGACATGGAAACAGCCTCTTTCAAGCAACTAATAATCTCAGTTATCGTGCATCTTTAAGGCAGCAATAAAGGCGCTTTGTGGTATCTCTACCTCGCCAAATTGACGCATTCTCTTCTTACCTTCCTTTTGCTTATCCAACAATTTTCGCTTTCGAGACACGTCTCCGCCATAACATTTGGCCAAGACATCTTTGCGCAAAGCGCTAATCGTTTCTCGCGCAATGACGCGACCACCAATGGCGGCCTGTATTGCAATCTTAAAAAGTTGACGCGGCACCAAATCTTTCAATCGTTCACAAAGCGCACGTCCTCGCCGTTCCGCCTGCGAGCGATGGACAATAATACTGAGAGCATCAACGGGTTCTGCATTAACCAAAATCGACATCTTAACAAGATCACCCTCTTGATATCCCTCCAGAGCGTAATCAAAACTGGCGTACCCGCGACTAATCGATTTGAGGCGATCATAGAAATCAAATACAACCTCATTCAGGGGCAGGCGATACACCAACATCGCACGACTACCAACATAAGTAAGGTCAAGCTGCACGCCACGCCGATCCGTGCAAAGCTGAAGAACGCCACCGAGATACTCATCCGGCGCCATGATCGTTGCACGAATCCACGGCTCTTCAATATGGTCAATCCGAACAGGATCAGGCATATCTGCGGGGTTATGCAATTCGACAATCTCACCATTGCTCAAGTAGACTTTATAGACTACTGATGGCGCCGTGGTGATTAGATCTAGATCAAACTCTCTTTCCAACCGCTCTTGAATGATCTCCAAATGCAACAAACCAAGGCAACCACAACGAAAACCAAATCCTAAAGCTGCGGAAGTTTCAGGTTCAAAATGTAAACTGGCGTCATTCAGCGCTAATTTCCCGAGACTATCGCGCAAGCGTTCGAATTCTGCTGAATCTGTTGGAAACAAACCGCAAAAAACGACCGGAATCGATGGCTTGAATCCAGGCAAAGGAGCTTCGGCGGGATTACGATCTTCGGTAATAGTGTCACCGACCTTAGTTTCACTGATATCTTTAATTCCAGCCGTAATAAATCCTATTTCTCCTGGCCCCAATACGCCTGTTAATGTTGCTTTCGGACGGAACACGCCGACACGGTCAATTTCACGAGTTGCGCCCGTAGCCATCATCCGAATCTTCATGGCGTTTTTTAGCCGGCCCGACACCACACGCACCAAAATCACCACACCAAGATATGCATCATACCACGAATCGACCAGAAGAGCCTTTAGAGGCCCTTCATCGCTTCCGGATGGGGATGGCAAATATTTAACAATAGACTCTAAGACTTGATCAACATTCAGCCCGGTTTTGGCGGAAATCATCACCGCATTTTGCGTGTCAAGACCAATAACGTCTTCAATCTGCTGACGCACTCGATCCGTATCCGCAGCCGGAAGATCGACTTTATTAAGGACCAGAACGATTTCATGATTGTTGTCGATGGCTTGATAAACATTCGCCAAAGTTTGCGCTTCAACACCTTGACTTGCATCAACAACCAGGATCGATCCCTCACACGCCGCAAGAGAACGACTAACTTCATAGGCAAAATCAACGTGACCAGGCGTATCCATCAAATTCAACTGATATTCAACGCCATCTTTCGCCTTGTAAATTAAGCGAACTGTTTGCGCTTTAATCGTAATGCCGCGCTCACGTTCAATATCCATGCTATCCAGAACCTGTTCACGCATTTCGCGTTCTTCTAGGCCGCCGCAAAGCTGAATCAAACGATCCGCCAACGTCGATTTACCATGGTCGATGTGGGCAATGATGGAAAAATTACGTATCTGAGCGAGTTCAGTCATCGTCAAAGATCATTCTCAAGGTTTCTGGGGAAGCATAGGGAGCAAATTCAAACAACGCAACAGGGAGAACGCAAGATTGGCTCAAGTTAGACGCCGTTACGCATAATAGCAATGATCATGTCGCACACTGTATATAACCAATGCATGGACACATAATGGTTCATAAAAAAAATCTCCAATCTTTTTTAGAAAACGATCAAAAAAGCTGTTGCTTTTGTCTGAAAAATCCCATACAACTCCGCTCGTCGTGATTGACAGCCTTCTCTTGGGGCTGAAGATGCGGTAAAGTGAAGCGCCCGTAGCTCAACTGGATAGAGCATCTGACTACGGATCAGAAGGTTAGGGGTTCGAATCCTCTCGGGCGCGCCAGTTTTTTTTGACTATGATTTTTGTGTGATGTGCGCCCGTAGCTCAACTGGATAGAGCATCTGACTACGGATCAGAAGGTTAGGGGTTCGAATCCTCTCGGGCGCGCCAGTTTTTTTAGAGTGTATTTTTATGCGGAGTTTTGGCTATGGCGCTACAACGTCGGAGTTTGTGGCGTTTTTTGATTCGATGCTCTATATTTTTCCTCATCGCGCCTTTTGGTAAAAGTATAGAAGCTGCGGAATCCGTGTCAAACGGTCATAAACGAAAAGTTTCGGAGCGAGCTTCGCAAAACAATGCAAATAAGCTTCCTCTTTCTATTGCTGACCCCATTGCAACAACTCAAGCCACAACGTCCTCCCTTCCCTTCTCCGCGCCGTCAGAGCCAGGACAAACATTCCGGGACTGTTCGGACTGTCCTGAAATGATCATTGCGCCACCCGGAGTTTTCACAATGGGCGTCGCAGAAAATGATGGATATCGAGACGAACAGCCTCCTCACCTCGTAACAATCCAGAATGCGTTTGCTGTCGGAAGATACGAAGTCACATTCAATGAATGGGACTATTGTGTTTCTGAAAATGGATGCCAAAATTACCACCCTGATGATGCGGGGTGGGGACGAGGAAAACATCCTGTAATCAATGTTTCTTGGCGCGACGCTCAAGAATATATCCAATGGATAAATCGCAAAACAAAGCAAACTTACCGCCTTCTTTCTGAATCCGAATGGGAGTATGTCGCGCGTGCGGGAACTTCCACCCATTTTAATGTTGGAACCAGAATAACAACAGATCAAGCCAATTTCGACGGAACATATGTTTTTAACGGAAGCTCCAAAGGAAAATATCGCCATCAATCCATGCCCGTTGGAAGTTTTTCGCCAAATATTTTCGGGTTGTATGACATGCATGGAAATGTCAGAGAATGGGTTGAAGATTGCTATAACAAAACTTATCAGAACACTCCGACAGATAGCAAGCCCTACATAGAAGCGTCGTGTGAACAACAATCAATACGAAGCGGATCATGGAATTATGAGCCTTTTGCAATACGCTCTTCCGCACGCTTTAAAAACACCCCTACATTTAGAATCGATGATATAGGCTTTCGTGTTGCTCGATCAATCTCTTCCCTTCATTAGATTTACGCTTAATACTAGATGAAATTAGGTTTTCTATTCTTTCTTTAACACGATTTATCATAGTGAGGGTCCCCTTGTTCCTTCTTTCAATGCGCTTTGCGCTCTGGTTAGGAATTGCGCCCGGCGTGATCAGCGCTGTTCTCGGATATTTGACGTTCCACGAATTAACCAATAATTTCAACCAATTGAATCAAGCTAGGGTTAATCTAGTTATACAAGACATTCGTCAAATTACTGAATCCCAAATAAACATTGGCGCATCGATTCAGTCTGCAAATAATCTTCAAGAGATTTTAGAAAGAAAACGAGGAAGTGATAAAGGTATTCTTTCTATTGAGATTTTTGATCAATTCGGCGTAAGTGTCCATAATACAGATCGAGGCCTTATTGGAGAACATGTTCCCGAATCGTGGGTTGCAGTTTCTATCACTAAAACAGAAGGGATATGGTCTTTAATGGATCAAGATGCACAGGTGGTTGGAGTCACCCTGCAAAATAGCCACTTTCAGCCCGTTGGCGGCGTTTCCTTAAGATACTCTTTAGAAAAGTCTCAATATAGTGTAAGATTTTACGAAGAAACAATCCAAGGAATCGCCTTGTCATTTATATGCGCATTTGCAAGTGTTTTTCTTTCTATAAAGCTTGGCCTTACTTCTCTTTTTCGGACCCTGAAAGCAATATACGCATCTCTAAAGAATGACACACAACAAACCCAAAACCATCTCTCTCCTTCATTTTCAAACTTGGCCTGCGAAAACGACAGTAAAAACATAAAACACTCGGCAATGATGGATAAATTATGCAATTCACTTGGAGAAAGCATAAATGATTTCCTCAGTTTGTATAAAAACAAGATTAAGGCTATTGATCAAGCAACGAAGTCAATCCAGAATTCTGAATTTAATGACAAGGAGTAAATTAACATGACAGTTCTATCGCACAACATTTCTAAAATTCTATTCAAAAAATACAACAAGATTTTACTTATCATCACATTTATTCAAATTATAGTAGCTTTTTTTTATATTACATATATTACACGTCGCGATTTTGAAGTTGAATTATTACGAATGGCAAGCCTTGTTACAGATGATTTGTCCGAACAAATTTCTTATGCGGTAAAACTGGGCATTCCTTTATCCGAAATTCGAGGAATTGATGAGTCTTTTTCTGCTGCGCTTAAAAATAACAAATCTTTTACTTATGCAGTTCTCATAGATTCCAATGGAAAACCTCTTTTTACAAGCGGCATAACACCAAACACTCAATATCTTACTACTCTTTCCAAAAAAACGGGTGTGACAGATTATCCAACATCTTTTGTTTTAGAAAATCACATTAACATTATGGACAACTTAGTCCTTAACAAAGAAATTATCGGAAGCGTGCATATGGGAGTTGATACATCTCTTATAAATATTAACCTTATGAACGCATTTTATATGTTTATACTGCTAATGGTTCTAGGAATTTTTCTGTCATATTCTGTAACTCTTTTATCGGTTAAGATATTGTTTCAAAGCCGTATTGAACTAATTCATGGAAGCATTCAAAAGGCTATCCACGAACAAAAATATTATACAATTTTTGATCGCAAAAAAGATATTATTGGACTAATTATAGAAACAATTGATTTTCATATGCGTAAACTTAACACCTCACAAAATCTTTTTTTTACCTGGGTTACAATAACTCGCTCACTTCAAATCAACCCTTCACATTTTGATAGAATTGATCAAATTACAAACAACATAAAGAAAATCGAAATCATAGATTCCAATACACAAGAACTAGAAAACCCTAATTTTTCAAAATTAAAAATTTATCCAAGAAGAAAATTTAGAAAACAGAACAATACCCTTCTTAGAACAAAAATTTCAATTATTACCTTCCTGGCAGGAATATTTTTATTTGGTGGAATTATTTGGGCAATATCAATTCGTGATCAATATGGAACATGGACCAGAACTGATTCAGATATTCGTGCATGGTCATCTTTATGGAACAAAACAATAGAAAGTAACTTTACGCGATTGGCATCTATTTCAGAACAAGTTATTAACAATAAAGATGTCATCTATGCAATTCACTCTGATGATCCAACAACTGTTTCTTCGGCTCTACAACAAATCGGCATCAAAACCGACATCCAAATCCAAATAATTAGTTTTTCAGGAAGCATTGTAGCAGGAATCCCAATTGGGCGCTCATTCCAATCAATTCTTGATGCATCCCTCCTAGACCTTATCAAATCCGGAGAACGGATTCATACGATTCATCCAGATAACAACAAAGCAACATTAGCAATTGTAGCTACCCCTATTCAGAAACAAGAAAATTCTTATATTCTAGTTGTAGCTAATACTTTACAATTGTCTCTTAATGAGCTTGCCAACGCCATAGGAGGAGAAACTTTTCTGGTTAATCGCCGTGGCGCTATGATGGCGGGCACAAATTCAGATTTATGGCATAAACTAAATTCTCCCCCTCGATTACGCCAAGATGGAATCTCGATAGAACAAATAGATAACAACAACTACACAATTGGAACAATTCCGATTAATGATAACGCAGGCCGAACAGTTGTCCGCCTTGTAACTGTTCGAAATGATACGATTGCATCAAATAAACAATGGAATGCGACTATTATATCTTTATTTTGCGTTATCTTTTTTCTTCTTATTATACAGTTTTTCCTTCATATTTATCTTCGACGATCATTCAATCCTCTCAATGACGCTTTAGGTGTCTTGGATCGTTTAGCGCACAATGATCTTTCTGCAACGCTCATAGAATCAGGGCGTGATGATGAGTTCGGACGTATTTCTAACGCCATAGCTGCATTTCGAAATAAACTAGTCGCCGCCCAAAGCGCAGACCAATTGGCCTCAACTCTTCGTCAGAAAGAAGGGCAATTATCTGCTTTACGTCATCAACTTGAAATTGCTGCGCAAATACAACAATCATTCATTCCTCAACACTTTCCAGTATCTACCACGTTTTCTGTATATGCCCTAATGAAACCTGCGAATGAGGTCGGTGGAGATCTCTATGACGTCTTTACAATTGACGACAAGAGAATTGGATTTACAGTTGGAGACGTCTCCGGAAAAGGAATACCCGCAGCATTATTTATGGCTGTATCTAGAACTCTTATAAGATTAGAAGGAACTACAGGAGCCACACCAAGTCGTACCCTTGAACATACCAACAAAGGTCTTGCCGCCGATAATGACGCCATGATGTTTGTAACATTGTATTACGGATCGCTAAATTCAAGCACAGGAGAAATTGCATTTTCAAATGCAGGACACCCCCCTCCTTATCGGATCACGACAGATGGAAACGTATCAGTAATGTCATGTGATAGCGGCATTTCTCTTGGAATTGATGAGGAGGCTTCATTCAAAACAGAATTCATCACCCTTAGACCAGGAGAAACCCTCTTCTTATATACAGACGGAATTACTGAAGCATTTAATCCTAATGAAGAAGCGTTTGGTGAAACTCGCCTTGAACAATGTTTGCATCGTTGTTATAATGAAGACGTTAAAAATTTGGCAATAAGCGTACTTCGTGAAGTTGAAAGTTTTGCATGTGGAGCTCCTCAATCAGATGATATCACATGCCTGGCAATCCGTTATCACGGTCTACCATCTAATAAAGCAGTCACTTTCCTTTAAACAAAATCCTATGAAGCAATCAGACCCCATGACCGTTGCATTTTTATGGACACTCACGATGAATCGCTTTGTACACACTATTTTGTTTGTCATTTTTTTTATGTCGCCGATAAAATATTGGCTTTTTTTCCCTAATCCAGCATTCGCACAGAATACACCTCAACGCCCCTTTAAGATTTTTATGGTATTATGGAGAGGGCAAACCCCTGTAGAAATTGGTTTCAAAAATTATCTTGCAGAACAAGGCATTCCAATCAATTATATTATTCGCAACCTGGATCAGCAAACGACACGACTTCCTGAGGTAATTTTGGAAATTAAAAGAGAATCTCCTGACCTTGTTTATACATGGGGAACCTCTGTTACTTTAGGTGTCGTTGGCCCTTACGATGCCCCACCATCTGAGAACTTTATTCATAACATCCCAGTTCTATTTACAATGGCGGCAGATCCAATCGGCGCTAAATTAGTTCCGAGCTTTGAAAGCTCCAATCGGAATTTAACGGGCACCAGTCATATGGCGCCTCTGTCCGTTCAACTTAAAGCAATGGGAGCATATCGTCCATTCCAACGCATCGGACATATCTATAACCCAGCAGAAAGACAATCTGTTCTTGTTGCAAACGAACTAGAATCTGTAGCAAAGCAACAGGGATTTGATGTTATTATCAAAACAATTCCTCTAGATGCTTCAAATAAGCCACAAGCTAAATTTATTCCAGAATTAGTAGAGGAGTTAGCAAAAGAAAGAATTGAGTATATTTATCTTGGGCCAGACTCTTTTCTGGCTGTCCATCGGAATATCCTTGTTAATACAGCTCTCAAAGAGAAGATACCTGTTTTTTGCTCAACGGAATTCCCATTAAGAGAGTCTCGCCCTTTGATGGGATTAGTGTCAAGCTATCAGAATTTAGGAGCATTTACTGCATTTAAAGCTCGCCAAATTCTTGTGGAAGGACGTCAAGCTCGCGATATTCCAGTCGAAACGCTTAAACGCTTTTCTTTTGTTATCAATATGGGTGTTGCAAAACAACTCGGCTTCTTCCCTCCGATTACCGTGTTAAAATACGCTGAAATCATCACAGAATAGTTTTTCTGGCTTTTTTTACTCCCTCCTAAAAAAAGATAGCTCCGCATAGAACACTTCGACATTTCGATTTTTTTCGGGATTCGCATTGCCTTTTTTACTGGCTTCTGGCATGAAGTTTCGACTTAATTTGCGTTCAAGAACGCCCCCTAAGAGGACGATAGGCAAATGAGGCAAGATGTTGAACCGATCGAAGTCGCAAGTCGGGATGAAATAACAGCATTACAAATTACAAGACTTCGCTGGTCCCTTCGTCATGCCTATGAGAATGTTCCCCATTATAAGATGAAATTTGACGCTATTGGCGCTCATCCTAATGACTTTAAAGATTTGAATGATTTATCTCGTTTTCCCTTCACAACTAAGAATGACCTTCGAGAAAACTATCCGTTTGGTTTGTTTGCCGTGCCGCGAGAGCAAGTTGTTAGAATTCATGCGTCCAGTGGCACAACAGGAAAGCCCACAGTTGTTGGCTATACAAAAAATGATATAGAGACTTGGGCTAATTTAATTGCACGCTCTATTCGTGCTTCTGGAGGACGCCCTGGCGACATCGTTCATATTGCTTATGGATATGGGCTATTCACAGGAGGACTTGGCGCGCATTACGGCGCAGAAAAATTAGGCTGTACTGTTGTTCCTGTTTCTGGAGGACAAACCGAACGTCAGGTTCGTCTTATTCAGGATTTTAAACCAAATATTATTATGGTGACTCCTTCTTATATGTTGGCAATCGGTGACGAATTTCGACGTCAAGGTGTTGATCCTCGTAGTTGTTCACTCCGAATCGGAATCCACGGAGCAGAGCCGTGGACAGAATCAATGCGTCACGAAATTGAACAGACGTTTGATATCCAAGCAATTGATATCTATGGCCTCTCAGAAGTTATTGGCCCTGGCGTCGCCAATGAATGCATTGAAACTAAAGATGGCCTACACCTCTGGGAAGACCATTTTTACCCAGAAATAATCGATCCGATTACAGGAGAAGTTCTTCCTGATGGAGAACACGGAGAATTAGTGTTTACATCACTCACCAAAGAGGCTTTTCCGGTAGTTCGTTATAGAACAAGAGATTTGACACGACTCCTCCCTGGAACAGCGCGTTCAATGAGACGAATGGAAAAAGTGACAGGACGGTCGGATGATATGCTAATTATTCGTGGCGTTAACGTATTTCCATCTCAAATTGAAGAGCTTTTACTTACCCATAGGCAACTTTCTGCCCACTATGTCCTTGAATTACATCGTAAGAGCCATTTAGATGAAATTGATGTTGTTGTAGAAACACGACAAGAAATCGGTCCTCTAGACGAGTCTTCAAAAATTAACTGCGCACGCTCTCTTGCTCATCATATTAAATCTATGATTGGTATTAGCGCAGGAGTCCGCATTGTCGACGTTGGAACAATCGAGCGTTCTATTGGTAAAGCAACAAGAGTCATTGATTTGAGGCCAAAATCATAACTCGAATAGGAGACTTTAATATGAATATGACTATTAATGCTCAAAAAGCTGGTTCTAGGCTTTTGCTTTCTGGAAATGAAGCAATAGCACGCGCTGTTTGGGAATCTAGTGTTCGTGTTTGTTCGGGATATCCGGGAACTCCCGCTACGGAAATTTTAGAATGCCTTGCATTCTACCCAGACCTTTATTCTGAATGGTCTGTTAATGAAAAGGTCGCACTGGAAGTGGCGTTCGGAGCCACAATGACAGGAGCTCGCGCATTCTGCGCTATGAAGCATGTTGGACTAAATGTTGCCTCTGATCCCTTAATGACAATTACGCTAACTGGCGTAATTGGTGGTTTGGTAATAGCCGTCGCTGACGATGTTGGAATGTCTTCTTCGCAAAATGAACAAGATTCCCGCTATTGGGGACGCTTTGCCCATCTACCTGTGATAGAACCCTACGACTCTCAATCGGCTTATAATTGCATTAAGTCTGCGTTTGAACTTTCAGAGAGATTTGAAACCCCTGTTCTATTAAGATTAACAACCCGCGTATGTCACGTTAAGTCTCTTGTAACGATTGGCTTACGACAAGAAAAAGACAATCCAGGATTCAAGTTAAATTCATCTCGCTGGGTAATGGTCCCTAACAATGCCCGTCGCCGCGTTCCTCTTCAATTTGAACGAGATCGTAAACTTAAGGAATTCAGCGAGAATTCAGATTTAAACTCTGTTGAAATCGGAAAAGATAAAAGTATTGGATTTATTACATCAGGTCCTGCCTATCTTCATTTAAAAGAAATTGCTCCTGATGCATCTATCCTTCGCTTGGGGTTAAGCCATCCACTTCCGATTGAAAAAATTAAAGATTTCTCAAAGCATGTAGAACGTCTTGTTATTGTAGAAGAAACAGAACCCCTGATTGAAGCTGAACTTCGTGCAGAAGGTCTTTCTGTTTTAGGAAAAGATTTCTTGCCTCGATTTGGAGAGTTAACTCCAGATATTCTTAAGAAATCTATAAATCAGATACTAGAGAAGAATGCCGCCGAGCCAAAGATTAGTTCTGTTACAGGAACGGATGTTTTTCCGCGTCCACCCACTTTATGTGCTGCATGCCCTCATTTGGGAATTTACCAAGCTTTGTCTGCGATGCGCAATAAAGTAATTATCATGGGAGATATTGGCTGTTATACATTGGGCGCCGGTCATCCTTGGAATGCGCTTGATAGTTGTATCTCCATGGGTGCGTCAATGGGTATGGCTCTCGGCATTGACAAGGCAAGAGGAAAATCCGACACAAAGAAAGCTATACTTGCCGTTATCGGTGATTCGACGTTTCTCCATATGGGTATCCAAGGTCTGCTGAATATCGTCTACAATCAAGGAAATATAACTATTCTAATACTAGACAACCGCACAACGGGAATGACTGGAGGACAGAACCATCCAGGAACAGGACGTAACGCTCATGGAGAAGAAGCGCCGAGAGTCGATTTCGCACAATTAACTGCTGCTCTTGGAGTAAAAAAGGATCGTATTAAGGTTGTCGACAGCTATAATCTTCCCTTTCTTTTTCAAATAATTCGAGATGAAATTAGGATATCAGAACCTTCCGTAATCATAACAAACCGTCCTTGTACACTAATAGAACAGTTTGAGCGTCTTTTACCACATCAAGTTCTTGAAGATAAGTGTACAGGGTGTGGGAATTGTATAGATATTGGATGTCCAGCTATTACAGTTCGAGAACATGCTCAAGAAGAAATTGATGGAGAAATGTTTGATCTTACTTTCGCGGCAATTGACTCGAATGCTTGCACGGGCTGTAAAATGTGCGTTTCTATTTGTGGCTCTGAAGCCATTACACCAATAGTAGAAATGGCTCGAAACCCACTCTAGGAGTCACATCCATGAACGAAACGAGTTTTCCAAGTCTGAATATTCTTGTGGTTGGCATTGGCGGCCAAGGCGTAATGACTGCTGCGGAGGTTCTAGCTCAGGTTGCAATCGATCATGGTTACGATGCAAAGAAATCTGAGATCGCAGGTATGGCGCAACGAGGTGGTGTTGTAACATCTCATGTTCGTATTGGTCGACTCGTTCACTCTCCTGTTATTTCACCGGGAACAGCAGACGCTCTGCTCGCCTTCGAAATCGCTGAAGCTGTTCGTTGGCGCGATCAAGTCCGCGCTGACGGCAAAATTGTTGTCAATACTCAGCAGTTGATTCCACCTGTCGTGTCTGGTGGTTTATTTTCATACCCCGAAAACCCTCTAGCGATTCTTATGTCATGCAAGGCTGAGGTTTACCCAATAGATGCTGAAGCAATTTCGCATGAACTCCAGAATCGCAAGCTCATTAACACAATTATGCTTGGCGCAATATCAGATCACTTACCCTTTCCCGCTTCCGCCATCGAAGAGAAAATAGTTGAACGCTTTCAAATTAGAAAACCACAACTTGCCGACTTAAACCGCAAAGCTTTTGCGGCAGGGCGCCATCATGCCAACACTATGGCTAAACGCTAACGAAGATATTTAATTCGGAGATTCCTCATGCCTCACAAAATTATTACCGAAGACTGCACACAATGTGGAGAATGCGAATCGGTTTGTCCGCAGCGCGCTATTTCTCGTAAAGACAGCCATTACATTATCAATCCAAAAAAATGCACTGATTGCAAAGGAAAATATGACGAATCACAGTGCGTTGATGTTTGTATGGCAAATTGTATTATCCCAGCGTGAATATTATCTTATATTATGCTTTTTTCTAGAAACAACAACATCCAGGAAAGCCTTTACGAATGATCGGACCTATTCCACGTCCAGGAATTCTTGACATTTCTCCTTATGTTGGAGGCGAATCACAAGCAACAGGCCAACCACGCCTCATTCGCCTTGCATCGAATGAGGGAGCTTACGGCCCAAGCCCTCAATCGATTAAGGCGTATCATGCTTTGGCGCATGAAATCCATCGATACCCAGATGGAGGTTCAAATCGCCTGTGTGATGCTCTTTCTGTTTTTTATGGAATCGATCGCCAAGCAATTGTTTGCGGAAGCGGTTCTGATGAGATTCTTGGGCTTATAGCTCGAGCCTACGCTGGTCCTGGAGATGAGGTTCTTTATACGGCTCATGGTTTTTTAATGTACCCCATTGCAGCAAAGGCAGTGGGAGCAACGCCTGTTGCTGTGGCAGAGATGGGATTAACTGCCGATGTTGACGCTCTCTTGGCAGCTGTTACCCCTAGAACACGTATTCTCTTTTTAGCAAACCCGAATAACCCCACAGGTAGCTATCTTCCACGCTCGGCACTTCAACGTTTACACGCAGGCTTACCAAGACACGTCTTGTTGGTCATTGATGCTGCATATGCGGAGTTTGTTACAGCAGAAGACTACACTTCGGGAATAGATTTAGTTTTATCTGCACAAAATGTTGTTATGACAAGAACATTCTCAAAAATCTACGCTTTGGCAAGTTTGCGTTTGGGGTGGTGCTTTGGTCCACAGGAAATCATAGATGTCCTCCATAGGATTCGTGGTCCATTTAACGTTTCTTCTCCAGCTCAAGCAGCTGGAATAGCCGCTTTGGAAGATGTGGATTTCGTTGAACGTGTTAAGAAGAACAATCAAGAAATTCGTGAATGGTTTGCTCAGTGCCTAACTGCGCTTGGTTTGGTGTCATACCCAAGTGTCGGAAACTTTAGTTTAGTTGATTTTCGCTCGTGGGGAGATGCCGAAAATGTTCGTTTGTTTCTAAAAGGACGTGGTATTTTGGTGCGTCAAATGGGTGTATACAACCTGTCACATTGCCTACGTATAACTATTGGCCAAAAAGAAGAAATGGACGATGTTATTCAAGTATTACAGGAATATCCTCGTTAGTCTCTTTCTTTATTATTTGTAAATACAGTTGTCTTGTGTTTTGATACAGCTACATTATGAGCAAGACACAAGCGCAACACCCAACCCGACAAAAACTATTCCTATCCATCGCTGAATGCTGATGCGCTCGCTTAAGAAAAACCGAGCGCCAAGCGCGCTGATTATGTAAACCAAAGAACCAAGAGGCACAACAATACTAATTTGCACATAGGTCAACAGCGCCAGAAACGAAATAAAGTGCATTGCCATCATCAAAACTGCACCCCAAAAACTAGACACGGAAAATACAATAGTTATGACAGAAAAACATTCTCTTGATTTATAATGTAGATGTTGTTTAGTCTTTTTCATGGCGCGAGCCAAAAGAACATCGCTGATCGCATCAGAGAAAACCATGACCATAGTCAGTACAATAGTATTAAGCACCAATCTCTTCCTTTTGTCATCGGTTTTCTGAAGATTGTCTATAACTTCCTGTTACCAAGGCAATTCCAACAGCAACAAGCCCCACTCCTAACCAACGCTCAAAAGATATATCTTCATTTAAGAACACCCATCCAAATAAAACATTGACAATCACCTCAAACGATACAATTGGCATAGCAACTGTCAAATCCGTCCAAGATAAAACAAATGAAAATATCGCCGTGAAAGAGATCAAACAAAAGACACCTCCCCATAACCACGGATTTAAAACAATGGTCCATCCGTGTCTTGAAATGAAACAACCGATTCCACTCTCCTGTAGAACACCCATTTTATTGAGCTGGACCATCCCTATCGTTAGAAATATATTTCCCATAGCCTGTAGAGCAACAGCAATTAATAAATAGAACCAGGATTTCCACATTTTATTATTCCCCTTTTTAGACATGTGCAAAGAAACATCATAACAATTACCGATACATGGGCCTAACAATGACCTCAAACACTCAAAAGCACACGCCCGTTCCAGCCGCAAAAGTTGACTTTTCAGCAGAGGACCGTCAATGGATTGCCGATCGCATTAAAGATGTCCTCGCTGACGGACACATTACGTTAGGAAAATACGGAACTGAATTTGAAGAAAAATTCTCTGCTTTTTGCAAAGCAAAGCATGCAATCGCAGTCAACAGTGGCACCTCGGCTCTAGAAATTATTTTGCGCACACTCAATATTGAAGGCAAAGACGTCTTAGTTCCGGCAAATACCTTTTTTGCGACAATAGCCGCCGTCATTCATGCAGGAGGCCGTCCGATTTTTACTGATACCGATCCTGCTAGTTTTGGTTCGTCCCCCGAAGAAATTGAACGGCGCCTTACTTCAAAAACCGCCGCAGTAATTGTAGTTCATATTGGCGGAATTGTATCGGCTCGAATGCCAGAGATTCAAGCTCTTTGCAATCGAAAAGGTGTTGCTCTAGTTGAAGACGCCGCTCATGCTCATGGATCATCTCTTGATGGAGTTATGGCAGGATCCTTTGGAATCGCAAGTTCCTTTAGCTTTTATCCAACAAAGTTAATGACATCCGGCGAAGGCGGTATGATTGTCACCAATGACAATTATATCGCTAAAGAAGCTCGCTCCTATCGTGATCAAGGTAAGGAAAGTTTTTCTAATAATATCCATACGCGCATGGGATACAATTGGAGAATGTCTGAACCTCACGCGATTATTGGTCTCCGTCATCTAGAGCGTCTTCCGAGTATGATTGCGGCGCGTCAGAGAATTGCCGCACTCTATGATGAAGCGATGCGTGGCTATGATCTTCCTACCCCACTCCCAATTCCTAAAGGAGGAATCTGCAATTTCTATAAGTATATTGCGATTTTTCGAGAAGTCATTGATCGCAAAGCCCTCAAGTTAAAACTTCGCGATGATTACAATGTTTCTCTCTCGGGTGAAGTCTATGAAGAACCAATTCATAAACAACCCATATTTCAAGCCTATCAAACGGTTTCACTTCCTGTATCTGAAGATATTTGCGCTCGCCATATTTGTTTGCCACTGTTCTCCAGCATGACAAACGATCAAGCCCAACAGGTTATTGCCGCGATAAGAAATACTTTGACCGGCGTATAATTTTTTACATTTTTTTCTAAAGGGTTCTATCATGGCTAAAATTGCCGTTACTGGAGGCAGCGGTTTTATCGGCTCTCATGTCGTCGATACTCTTCTTGAAGCTGGACATACAATAACCGTTATCGATCACTGTGTGAAACCTCACCGCTGCGATGTTTCGTTCGAAGACATCGATATACTTGATTTATCCTCTGTCTTGGCTGCAACAAAAGGGATGGATTATGTATTTCATCTTGCAGCAATGGCGAATGTAAATGACGTTTACAATTTTCCTGTATCCTCTATAGCTCTCAATATTATAGGAACCGCCAATGTACTGGAAGCTGCACGGCAAAATGGAATTCATCGAATTATCTTTGCTTCTACCGTGTGGGTTTATAATGGGTCACCTAGCTCACAACAACTAAACGAATCATCCACTTTTTATCTTAACGAAACTGGGCATATCTACACTTCAACAAAAATATCTGCGGAGATGCTCTGCCATAATTATAATCAACTTTACAAACTTCCCTTTACTATTCTTCGCTACGGTATCCCCTATGGCCCTCGAATGCGTGAGGAGCTTCTAATTCCGATCTTCTTAAAAAAAGCGTTGAATGGAAAACCTTTAACTATAAGTGGTAAAGGAGACCAATTTAGGAAGTTCGTTTACGCACGCGATCTCGCAAACGCTCACCTTTTAGCAATGAAAGAATGCGCTGAAAACCAGACTTATAACTTAGAAGGAACGCAAACAGTCACAGTTCTTGATGTCGCCAAAAATATTCAAAAATTTGTCGGAAGTCATGTCTCCATTGAATTTACACCGGAACGTCCTGGTGACTTTTCTGGACGAAAAATCTCTGCCGAGAAGGCAGCACATGATCTTGGTTGGCGTCCGACGATAGATTTCGAAAATGGACTACGCTTTACCGCAGAATGGTTCTGCGAAAAATGGAAACGCCCTCTTCGTTTATAGCTGTTGTTTTTTCTTTACGTTACGCATATAAAAAAAACTCGTTGTCCTCTTAACTATCGATTCGAGCCATGTCCGAATTTCTTCATATGGGCGGTTATGCTATCTATGTCTGGCCTGCTTATGGTTTTGGAATAATTATTATGGTCGGCTTGGCTACATTTAGCGTTAAAAATCTACGCAAAAACCGATCTCTTTTGCGTATGCTTGAAAATGCACGCCCAACAAGGCGATCGTCCCCTACGACAATCGCCCCATAAAGTGAATTTCATTCATCGCTACGGAGAAAACAATGACTCGTAAAAAGAGACGGCTTTATGTTCTTGGACTCGCTTTGTTCGGAATAGGAATCTCTACGGCATTAATTCTTAGCGCATTTCAAGACAACATCGTTTTTTTTTATAGCCCTTCCGACTTAAAAACAAAACCAGTAGGCGATCGGCGTTTCCGATTAGGAGGAATGGTTGAAAATAATAGCGTACAACACTTTCCTAAGAACCAAACCACAGAATTCCACATTACCGATTTTTCGAACTCAGTATCCGTTACGTACACCGGGGTATTACCCGACCTTTTTCGTGAAAACCAAGGAGTAATTGCAGAAGGCTCGTTACGTGCAGATGGAGTGTTCGTCGCACGAGAGGTTTTAGCCAAGCACGACGAAAATTACATGCCACCAGAAGTCTCCGACGCACTCAAACGCGCCGGAACACCACAACATACAACAAAAACTCTTAAACATTGAAAGTTACTATTATTCCCAATAAAAAAACAGAGACAACACCAAAATATAACGCACAACACTCACAATAAGAAGTAATAGAGTCCAGATGTATTTTCCTGGACTCACACCATTTCCGCGCCCATTCACATAAAAGTTTTTGAATTATAATTCACTATACACCAAGTGTTTTCTGTAGTAGTACTTGGTGTTTCCTAACATGAAATTAGGTATCTGTGCCAATAGCTGATATCCGAGCTTCGGATAAAACCCGGGAGCCTGGAATGTAAACGTATTCAGCGTAATCATATCACACTTTAAACTAACAATAAGCTTCTCAATTTCGCGCATAAGTTGAGCGCCGTATCCCTGGCCACGCAACGATTCATCAACCCATAACCAATCCAACATAGCACTAGGCCCAACTAAAAAACCTGCAATACCGCCTCGGATTTTCTTGGTTTCCGGCTCACGCAAAAAAACCGCAATCAATGCGGGCGATTTTCCTGTGAACTTTTCATTGTGAGCACGCAACCCCGCCTGGACCACGGCAAGATCATCAAATTTAGGCCGTGTGGTGGCGTCGAATTCAAAATCCATGCGTTGGCTCTCCTGTTATCGAACAACCTCAAGCACACCTTCCCGCAGCTCGACGACTCGATCCATGCGCTCCGCCAGCTCCAGATTATGCGTCGCAACCAAAGCCGCCAACCCCTGCTCGTGGACCAGCTCCACAAGCAAACTAAAGACAGCGCCGGATGTTCTATGATCAAGGTTCCCGGTGGGCTCATCTGCAATCAAAAGTTTCGGCTGATTAGCTAAAGCGCGCGCAATTGCCACTCTTTGCTGTTCTCCACCGGACAAACGCGCTGGACGATGGTTTGCACGCTCTTTTAAACCAATCCGCTCCAGCAAATCGCGCGCCGTCTTACACGCCTCACTGTGTTTTTTTCCTGCAATCATTTGCGGTAAAACAATATTCTCTTCAGCTGAAAATTCCGGCAAAAGATGATGAAATTGATAAACAAAACCAATCGCGCTGCGTCTTAACGCTGTTAAGTTCTGATCTCTTAAGCTTGCCGTTTCTTCTCCACGAATACGAACGACGCCAGCATCAGGACGCTCCAACAACCCTGCAATATGCAACAAAGTCGACTTACCAGCGCCGGAAGGCCCTAACAGCGCCACCAACTGCCCAGATTCGATGGTCAACGAAACACCACGCAGAACCTCCAAGCGCGTCCCACCTTGTTCGAAGGTTCGTGTCACATCTTCAATCTGGATCATCGTTACTCCCGACATCCGTTTCCTTTCGGTTGTCTCGGTCCCGGCCTAAAAACACAAAACGACATTTTCTTTACTCCAAAAGGAGTAAAAAACGCCTCTCTATCGCCGTAAGCATCTCTTACACAGAGCAACTTTCCAACGCGTCACAGAGAAGACTTTTCAAATCAAGCAATTCGGCAACGACGCTTTGAATTTGCTCTCGATGTTGCGCGGACAAACCTGTCTCCAATTGAGAATCTGATTCTATTGATTCGATATCGCAATCATCTGGGATACGAAGGCTCTCGTTGGAAGCATTGCTTTGCCCCCCCCCCCTCTCCTTCATCATCTCCTATATTGACTTCAACGTCACGCAGTGAGTTATCCGACGCCTCTTGATCACTTTCGCTCTCACTTAGGGAATTCTCTTCGTCTCCGCCTCCTTGCTCATCGCTTAACAGCCTCTGAACACCTTTTATGGTGTAGCCTTCGCTATAAAGCAAATGCTGAATGCGACGCAACAGATCAACATCTTCCGGACGGTAGTACCGCCGCCCACCACCACGTTTAAGTGGACGAATTTCTGGAAATTTGGTCTCCCAAAACCGCAGAACATGCTGCGGTATTTCCAGCTCCGTCGACACCTCACTGATTGTTCGAAACGCTGCCGCCGACTTCATTGGATTCTGCGTTTTTACACCTGCTCGCCCGATTGCTCCAACCATGGGATTACTCGTCTATCCCAGAGCGCGCTAAAGCCTCATTGATCTGGTTTCTCAAAACATGGCTCGCGCGAAAGACAAGAACCCGACGCGGCATAATTGGCACTTCTTCTCCTGTCTTTGGATTCCTTCCGATTCTTTGACCTTTTTGCCGAACCGAAAAACTTCCAAAAGACGAAATTTTGACCATTTCGCCGCGCACCAAAGCACTCGATATTTCATTGAGGATTGCTTCGACCAAATCAGCGGATTCATTTCGCGACAGCCCAACTTCTTGATAGACGGCTTCGCTCAATTGCGCCCGTGTGACCGTGCCTTGCACCATAACGGACTCCCCCCCAGCCATCGAGACGAAACCGTAATACGGGGAATTAACCGTGTCAATTCAAAAGGTTGGTCCTCATCGCCCATTCAAGAGGAATGATGCGTTTTTTTGAGGTCCGAACACTCTCTGCCGTTTTCCAGACATTGCTTTGTCGTCGAACGTCAGACGCAGTGTCTGTCACCAACGAATCAGAGCTGATCCCCACGTGAATCCACCACCCATGGCCTGCAAAAGCATCAAATCGCCTTCACGAATTCGACCATCAGCCACGCCTTCGGAAAGCGCCAAAGGAATTGAGGCCGCCGAAGTGTTTCCATGTTTGTCTACAGTGACAATGACGCGATCTGTCGGCAGTTTCAAACGCCGAGAAATCGCTTCGATGATTCGCATATTTGCCTGATGCGGAACCAACCATTTAAGCGCAGTCGGCGCAACATTGTTAGCCGCCAACGCCTCTTCAGCAACTTCGCTCATACGAGTCACGGCATGACGAAAGACTTCTTGGCCGACCATCTGAACGTGGCCTGTGGTCTGGGTGGAAGAGGGCCCCCCGTTCACCCATAAAACCTCATAATACTTACCATCGGAATGTAAATGCGTAGAAAGCACGCCGCGATCTTCGATGGTTCCTAACGCTTGCTCCGCACGCAACACCAGAGCCCCCGCTCCATCACCGAAGAGCACACATGTTGTGCGGTCTTCCCAATCCAGCAAGCGGGAGAAAGTCTCGGCGCCGATCACCAAAGCGGTGCGGGCTTGGCCAAGTTTAAGAAAATTGTCGGCAATCGACAACGCAAAGACAAAACCAGAACAAACAGCTTGCACATCAAACGCAAAGCCGGAAGTCACGCCCAGAGCGGCCTGAATCTTGGTCGCCGTAGCGGGAAATGTATGATCGGGCGTTGTGGTTCCCAGCACGATCAGATCGATCTGTGCAGGCGTCACCCCTGCCGCCGCCATGGCGCGTCGCGCGGCCTCAATCGCCATATCCGAGGTTTTTTCACCCTCGGCGGCGATATGGCGCGAGCGAATCCCGGTGCGCTGGACGATCCAGTCATCCGAGGTTTCAACACCCAGCTCCGCCAGTTCTTGGTTGCTGACGCGCTTTTGCGGCAGATAGGCGCCGCACCCCATAATCCGGGATCGTAAAACCATTCAGACTGCCGCCACCTCGGTGCTCAGGATGCGCGCCCCACCCAGACGCTGCATTTCCTCTTTGATTTTCTCATTAAAGCCATTGACCGCAAGATCTATGGCGACGCAAACGGCGTTGGCGAATCCTTCGGCGTCTGTGCCGCCGTGACTTTTTACGCACACACCGCGCAAACCGAGAAACATTGCGCCGTTATAACGACGAGGATCGGTTCGTTTTCTAAGCTGCTGGAACGCCGAGCGCGCGAAAAGATACCCCAAACGCGCCACAAACGAACTTTCGAAGGTTCGGCGCAAGAACTCAGAGTAAAGTTTAGCGGTCCCTTCGGCGGTTTTCAGCGCGACGTTTCCGGTAAAACCATCTGTGACCACCACATCAACCGTTCCGGCGGCGATATCGTTTCCTTCAATGAAACCATGGAAACGCAAAGGCAAACGCTGCTCACGCAACCGCGCCGCCGCCGCTTTGATGGATTCGTGACCTTTAACTTCTTCCGAGCCGACGTTCAACAGACCGACCGTGGGCTCCAACAGCCCCAAGACGGTGCGTGCGAACAGCGACCCCATAATAGCGAATTGCACTAGATTGTCCGGAGAGCAATCGATATTCGCTCCCAGATCAAGCATCACGCTTTCGCCGCGTTGGGTTGGAAAGAACGACGCAATGGCCGGCCGGTCCACGCCGGGAAGCGTCTTCAAGACCATTTTAGCCATCATCAACGCCCCGGTGTTTCCGGCCGAAACCACGACTCCGGCGCGTCGTCTTTCCGCCTCGATCGCCAACCGCATGCTAGTGTTGCGACCGGCGCGCAAAGCGATTGAAGGCTTATCGTTGCTGCCCACCCGATCCGTCGTGTGGTGTACCTGAGTGATCGTTTTTAACACCGGCCGCTCATTGAGCAGCGGCGTAATGCGCGATTCATCGCCGAACACCAAAAACGCGACATCGGGATGGCGGCGCCGGGCGATCTCCGCGCCAGCCACAACCATGTCCGGCGCATAATCGCCGCCCATGGCGTCCAATGCGATGGTTAAACGGGCAGCCACCTCGCAAAGTCTCCTTTGACTGACAGTCTTATCTCGGCGACCGACGCGCGTTCACGAAAAAGCGGTCGATCAACGAACTGCGACGCCGAGAGGCTATTAGGCTTCCACCGGTTTCACAACCTCACGACCATCATAGTACCCACAAGAACCGCACACATGATGAGGCCGACGCAACTCACCGCATTGCGGGCATTCGCCATAGGCGCCGGCTTTCAAGGCATGGTGGGAGCGCCGCATGTTGCGCCGGGATTTGCTGACTTTCTTCTTCGGAACCGCCATGGTGGCACACTCTATCGCATGGAAAAAGCAAGGAAGGAAAAGGCGACCTTGCGAGGCCAACCTAAATTACGGGCATTCAATACAGATAATGACGGCGCGGAGCAAGCGCGATTACGCTATTTGGGGACCGAAATCGGCGTTATTGTTTTTTTTTCGACGAAGCAAGGCGACTCAAAGCCGCAAACGGGCCATCGGAAGGAGATACGGAGACATTGTCCTCTTTTTCCTCCTCCGGCTCGGCGGTAAATTCAGCGGGAATCGCGGCGTCGGGACGACGCGGGTACATATCCAGCGCTAAAGACAAGTATTGCGCCGCCAGCTCCCCAACATCAATGCGACCGTCTTCCAAAGGCTCGGGATCGTCTTCATCATCGCCGACCGGATCCAAATCAATATCCGCGCCGCGCTCAGGAATCAGCGCGGGCGGCGCATAGACTGTTGAAAACTCTTCCGACACGGCGTTGGTGACCGACTCCAAGGTCACGACACATGTCTGAACCACCGTCGCAGACAAGCTTCCAGAAACGCGAAACATTCGACCACCCGCCGCCCGCGCGATGCGCGCCGTTATAGACAGGGTTTCGATCGCCACGATATCGAAGCGTTCAGCCAAAGCGCGACACTCCTCCGGCAACGCGACGATCTCAACAGTCATGTCGTGACCACGCATGGATTCAACATGGATTGGCCGAGAAAATTCTGGCGCATTGACAGCAACGATATTCATGGCGCTTCTTCCGACGACGCTTTTTCTGAAGACATAGGCGCAGAGAACGCTATCGAAGGGGCTGGAAATTCAATCTCTCCCGCCATCACGCGCTCCAAAGGCTGCTCGGCCAACATCTTCGCCGCACGACGTAAATAATCAGCAGTCTGCGCCAGAAGATCGTCCGAAGTTTTCAAAACCGTCCCATACAAGTTATTGTCCAAAGCAACGATCAAAGCGCGATCGTCTTCGGATTTCAAAGATTTGTCATAGGCGGAAATTCGTCCTTGCACTCCTGCAACCATTGCCTGAATGCGTTTGCCGACGCCGAGATCGGCCACGCCCATTTCTCGAAGATTGTAGTCGAGATCATTCACCATCGCTTCAAACAGAAGGCGACCGAATCGCTTTGCTCCTGGCCCCTGGCCGCGCAATCGCCACAGCACCAAAAACACATGAAGCGTCAACCAATCGAATCGCCCGTCCAAAGTGTCCGGGATACGATAGACGCGAAAAAACTCTGGACGCCGAGATTGCTCAACGATTCGGAGATAAACCGTGGAGACCGCTCGATATCGGCGAGCACGTTCGCGAAAAAATTCAGCAAGAGCTTTTAACATGCGTTGACGACGCCATCCTTATGTAAACGATCGATTCACTACGCCATTAAAACAGAAAAAAACGACACGCAAACACGTCTCTTTTTTTCACGGAACGATCTAAAAAAACATTGCTTATCCAAAATACCCTGGAGGCAGACGCCACGTCTCTTCATCCGTCAGACGACGCCATTCTCGTTTCTCCGCCATTTCGCGCCGCAAAGCGCATTCCTGTGTCATTGCGGCGTCACGCGCCGCGATAATTTGTGCTGTTTCCGTTTCGTAATTCTGAATCTTCATAAGAGCCTGATCAAGCGCCTGCTGCAAACGTCCAACTTCTTCGTTTAAGCTTTCGATTTGTAAACGCGCTTGTTTGACCTCCAGCGTCCGCTCCTCCATCAGAGTCGCGATTCGTTCATTCAAAACGTCCTCGCGAGTCCGTCCTTCCCGCACAACCGAGGTCAAATCAAGAACAGAAGAATGAATACGCTCCAGATTTGCTTTCCGCTCTTCCAATAACGCCTGATATCGACTCTCTTGAGAATCCGTCATCATGCGAATCAGAGACACAGCTTCTCTTTGCTGTTCGATCTCCGCACGCTGTTCCGCCAATTGAATTACATAGTTTTCTAACGCAGAATCGCACTTCTGGAGCTTCTCTTCATACTCAGCGCGTTCAGAGACGCGCGCGGACGCCATCGCTTCTAATGCGGTCTCTCGATCGGAAAGACGCGATTCCAACGCCGACAAAGACGCTGCGCTAGACGACAGTTTCTCTTCATACTCAGCGCGTTCAGAGACGCGCGCAGACGCCATCGCTTCTAATGCGGTCTCTCGATCGGAAAGACGCGATTCCAATGCCACACGCTCAAACGTCCGATCCGCCTCCATAATCGCCAATTGATTACTCAGTGACGCACGGTCAGCCTCCAAGTTCGCCAGAGCCGCATCACGCTCTAACATTCCCCCTTCCAATGCCGCCGCTTTTTCCTGACACGCCAAAAATTGCCGATTACATTCGAAAAGAGCGCCTTGCACGACCTGTAATTCAGTGGTGATTGCAGCGCGGCGCGCGTCCACCTCGGCAATAGCGCGCGCCACTTGCGCAGCTCCCGCCTCCGCCTCTCCACGCATTCTCTCTAATTCCGCCGTCAGAACACTGATTTCGGAGCTTCCTTTCGCCAAGCTTGCATTGGCCGCTTCAGCTAATTGATTTTGCACCGTCAATTCCGTTTGGGCCTCTTCCAAACACACCGTCAAGACATCAATTTTTTCTTGCATCTCGACCATATCTACGTTGTGTTTTTGCTCTTTCTGGTTTGTGATTGTCCATGACTCCCGCAACGCCATCTGAGTCCAGATTAACTCGCTGGCTTGTTTTTCTTGCTCCGATTTAAGCTGACCATACTGTTTTTGCATAATTGAAAATTGTTTTTCAAAGCGGCGAGCGTTTCCGTTTCGCTAACAACCGAAGCAACGGAATCGTCTCTGGCTGAATCGCTTCTATTGGGGCTCTCGATAACCGACTCTGAACTCGCAACGATGGAAGAAGGTTGCCGCTTAACGAACAAGCTTTCCTCAACGTCAGGAGCAAAGTGACCATCAGAATCTCTGCTTATGGGGTTGGGCGATAAATCCTGAACAGGGTGATGCGAAATTGATTCCATTGATTCCGCCGCATCACACCCTAATTTTTTATTATGGGAAAGTCGAACATCAACAGAATCAGCCAAGTCCATCAACTGAGAATAGGCTTCCACCGACGTTCTCAACACCGGAGCATCCAACAGTCGATCTATTCCGCCTTCACGGAAGCTTTTTCTGAGTTTGTTTCTATTATCACGAATTATTCGATCACTCATGGCTTCCCCTTGCCTTGCCGCAAGAGAGACTCTATTGCAAGCAATTGTTCAACGAGGTTTTCACCGAAACATAAACCGAACATAAATCGCCAAAGGATAATCCTTGAAGCTCTTTCCTAAAAAAAACAGCGCCGGCAAAGCCGTCGTTTACAAAGCCAACGACGCGACTCATCCGAGCGCAGACGAACGCCACCGAGAAGCAACACAGCTCTGTTAAATTTCCACTTTTTTGTCTTTTTCTTATAACAGACGCCGAAAGCGCGACAAAGAACAACCTTGACGACAGGCGATTTCATGAACAACTCGTCTCCCCCTCACACACATAATTCTCAACGAAACGGCGCAAAAACACAAACTCTAGATTCTGTAGCGCGCGGTGGAAAGAAAGCCGTGGGGGCTCTGGCAAATCGAGCGCGCGCCCGGCTCTGAAACGCGTCGTTGCTGGACGCCGCGTGGCGACGCCAACGGCGCAAGTGATCGGATTCACAGGACCTCCCGGAGTAGAAAATCGACTTGACCGGCGCAATCGCAGGCCAACGCGCGCAAGGACGTTCCGTGGGCGTCATTGGTGATCCGTCTTCGCCGCAGCGGCGGAGCTTTACTTGGAGACCGAGTTCGACGGCGACCAATCCGGAAGATCAGGCGTTTTGTTCGGTCTATGGCCGCGCGAGACGTTGAGCGCTGGCGGCGCTGACGCACGCCGCCATGATTTTGACGCGCGTTGTGCGACGTTGTTTTGATTGAACAGCGGCGTCGGCCAATCGGAGACCGATGTCGCGGGAGCCGTCGACACCGTTGTTTTCTGCGTTCAACCGGGCTCGGAGACGGCTTGCAATCATGAAGGCGGGGATCATGGAAATTCCTCACCTGGTGGTCGTAACCAGGCCGACGTCGGGCGCCGCCCGCGCCCGCGCCGACGTCAAAAGCGCACTGGGACTGGCTGCGGATGAAAACGGATGGAGCGTTCCGGTGTTGCTCTTGTCGGCGCAGCAACGCGAAGGCGTCGACCGCTTATTGGAGACTCTCGACGCGCATAACGCATTCCTTAATCAGAACGATCGCAAAGAGCGCATCCGACGCCTTCAAGCCGAGTCTTGGTTAACCGAAGCTGTGCGAGACCGTTTCGGTCGATTCGGCATGCGCCGCGCAGGCGTTTTGAGCTTGTCTCCAGAAGATTCTCCCTTCCGCCTTCTGTCGGAGATCACCGACCGTCTTTCGCAAACGACGCTCAACGGAGGATGCTAAAGACGAAGGATGCTAAAGAAAGAAAAATCGGGTCCGAAAATTCGGACCCGATCGACTTTTTCATAACGATTCGTTTTTATAAAATTTGCAATAAAAACTCACCCAACAAAACGAAACGCCACCGTTGCGTTTTCAAAAAAACTCTCTATACCTTGCTGCAAAAGCCGAGAAGCCTTTGGAAACCATGACTTGGAGAGTCTCACAACCGAAGGCGCAAGGGCTGTTTTAAAAACCTTTCGCTGCTATTGCTTCAGAGGAACAGACCGCCATGACAACACCTAATTTTCTTTCGAATTCTTCCTCTGACGCCCCTTCCATCGCCGTTCTCACCACAGCGTCACGCCCAAAAAAAACTCTGACTTCCAAATCGAACATTATTCTTATCAGCGTCGGCGCCCTCGCGCTGTCGACGGCTTTTCCTACGGCGTTGACGCATCAGACATCCGCGCAAGCTTCAACTCCAGAGAAAATCTTCGCTCAAACTGTGGCGGCGCAGACAGCGGTTCAACAAACTTTCCTGCGCACAGTAACCGCCAATGGCTCGTTGGCGCCATTCGAAGAACTGGGAATCGGGAGCGAAGTCAACGGTCTTCGAATAACAGAAGTGTTGGTCGAAGAAGGCGATCATGTTCAACGAGGACAACTCCTCGCCCGTCTCAATGACGACCTCATCCGCGCGCAAATCAGTCAAAACGCCGCCCAAATCACCCGCGCAAAAGCCCAAATCGGTCAACATCAAGCCCAAATCGCCGAAGCCGAAGCCGGTCTGGCTGAAGCGCGGGCCAATCTCTCTCGCGCCCGCGCACTGAAAAAGAACGACGTGGTCAGCGGCCAAACAGCCGAAAATCGTGAAACCGCAGTGCGCACCGTCGAAACCCGCGTGGAAACAGCGCGTCAGAGCCTCGCCGTGGCGCGCGCCGAACTGACCCTGGTCGAAGCGCAGGGCGAAGAGTTGCGGCGACGACTGGCCCAAACCGAAATCCACGCGCCTGCAAACGGCGAGATTTCACACCGCGCGGCGCGCATAGGCATGGCGCCCACTCCCACCACCACCGAACTGTTTCGCATGATCAGAGATGGACGAATCGAGCTGCTCGCCGAAATTCCCGATATCGATTTATTGCAAATCCAACCGAAACAAGCCGCCAAGGTCACTCTCAACGCATCAGACGGCAGCCGTCGCGTCATCGCCGGAGAAGTCGATCGCATTGCCCCAACCATCGATCCCAGTTCACGATTAGGCAAAGTTCACATTCGCCTGTTGAACAACGACAACCTACGCCCAGGCGGTTTTGCTCGCGTTGAAATCATCACCGCTCAAACGCAAGCTTCCGCCTTGCCCGAATCCGCCATCATCACCAGCGATCATAAAACAAAAGTATTCGTGCTGACGCCCGACTCTTCAGACTTATCCACTTCCGCCGCCGATTCCACCGCCGTTTCCGTCACAAAAACCATACAGATTACGCCCCCCCCACAACACGATGCAATCTCCTGCCGGCCTTATTGCAAAATCGCCGCCCGCGAAGTCACAATCGGCGCTCGATACAACAACCTCGTGGAAATTATTGACGGCATAAAATTAAACGAGAGCATCGTCACTGCCGGAAGCGGTTTTCTTAAACATGGAGACCGCGTGACAATTGCTCCAGCCCTCCGGCAAACCGAACAACCGACAAAATACTAATAATTTTACGCCGCACAGGTCCAGAGACTGAAAACACAGTTCCTGACCCCTTCTCGTTTTTATTCAGAAGAGTCGATTGCGATGACGACTTCCCAACGGTCTTCCTTTAACATATCAGCTTGGTCGATTCGCAACCCGACGCCGCCGACAGTGCTGTTCCTGGTGCTGACGCTGATCGGATGCTTCAGCTTTCAAGCTCTGCGCATCAACAACACGCCGGACCTCGACGTGCCGACGGTCTCCGTAACCGTCTCCCAAGCCGGAGCGGCGCCCGCCGAACTCGAAGTTCAAGTCACGCGCCGAATCGAAGACTCTCTCTCCGGCCTCGGCAACGTCGATCATATCCGCTCCACCATCAACGATGGCGTCTCCACCACTACGGTCGAATTCACCCTCGGCATGAACACCGATCGCGCCGTCAACGACGTCCGCGACGCCATCGCCAAAACCCGCCAAAACCTTCCCCAAGACATCAACGAGCCCATCATTTCGCGCGTCGACTTCGTCGGCGGCGCCATGTTGACCTATGTCGTGGAGTCCTCCGGCCTATCGCCCGAAGAGTTGAGCTGGCTGGTCGACAATGAAATCAGTCGATCCCTGCTGTCGGAAAAAGGCGTGGCGCAAATAAGCCGATCCGGAGGCGTCGATCGTGAAATCCGCATTGAACTCGACCCGAACCGACTTCAAGCGCTAGGCGTCTCCGCCGACGAAATCAACCAACAAATTCGCGCGCTCAACGTCAACCTCCCCGGCGGACGAAGCAACGTGGGAGCCAGCGAACAAACCATCCGCACACTCGGAAGCGCCTCGACAATCGCGCAATTGCGTCGCACATCGATCACTCTTCCCAACGGCAACACGGTTCGTCTGCAAGATTTAGGGCGCGTCATCGACGACGCCACAGAACCGCGTCAACTGGCGCGCATGGATGGAAAACAAGTCGTGGCGTTTTCCGTGCTGCGCGCGGTGGGAAGCGGAGAAGTCGCCGTGGCGCAGCGGGTTCAGGCTAAAATCGCCAGAGTCGCTCAGTCCATGCCCGATGTGAAGTTTACCCTCGTCAGCAGCACCACGCGTTTTGTAAAATCAGCTTACGACGCCGCGATGGAGGCCCGCTACTTGGGCGCGATTTTGGGGGTGATCGTCGTATGGGCGTTTCTGCGCGATTGGCGCGCCACCGTGATTTCAGCAGCGGCCATGCCGTTATCGATCATCCCCACCTTCGCCGTAATGCATGCCCTGAATTTCACCATCAACAATGTAACATTGTTGGGTCTCACCCTTGTGGTCGGAATTTTGGTCGATGACGCCATCGTTGAAGTCGAAAACATCGTCCGCCATATTCGAATGGGCAAAACGCCGCGACAAGCTGCGTTCGACGCCGCCGATGAAATCGGCCTGGCGGTCATCGCCACCTCGATGACGATTGTCGTGGTGTTCGTTCCCGTCAGTTTTATGCCGGGCATTCCCGGCCAATTCTTTCGTCAATTCGGAATCACCGTGGCGGTGGCCGTGTTGTTCTCTCTGGCGGTGGCGCGACTGCTCACGCCGATGATGTCGGCGTATTTCCAAACTCGTCCGCAACATGACGAACGCATCGACG
>CAUYUA010000222.1:0-32458 GCA_963575675.1 Azospirillaceae bacterium | reverse complement strand
AAAGTCTCGCCTATCAAATGGCGTTTGACAAGGTGGGAACAGGAGAACGCTTACGGCAATTCCCGGAACTATCTATATGACTAACAGTGTATCCAGTCCTATTACTAATATCATCCATTGGGGCCAACCTCCTTGCTTTTAGGTCAGCCATTTTTTCATTTGATCGTTAGCATAACAATGTGGGGACGGGAGAACGCTTACGATTCCGGGACCATCTCGGTTCCTGAATAATGGAGGCGCAATTCAATAAATTATATTACAGAACCAATACGTTATGATAATATATCTTTTAAGTCAAAGAGTTGCAACATGATCTATATGTTGTTTACAATGAATTACTCAATAGTTCTGTATATAGAGCACTGTATCGTGAACTCATTGTCTTTAGGCTGTATTCGGCCAGAGCTTTTTCTCGTGCGGATTGACGTAAGCTATCTGGTTGGGAATGTTCTATTAACCAGCGAATGCCTGACGCAAGATCAATAGGATCGAACGCTTTAGCCAACCATCCATTAGTTTGATGAGTAATCATATCAGGTAAACCATTGACCGCAAATGCTGCACACGGAGTTCCACAAGCCATAGCTTCTGCAACTGTATTTGGTAAATTATCTTCACGCGATGGGCAGACAAACACATCTGCGGCAGAGTAAATTACAGCTAGACTGATTTCATCATGCATATTCCCTAAAGTATGTATGGTTAGATTCGGATTAGAATCCAGCATTAAAGAGCCTTCTCCGAACATTAATACTGTACATGGAAAGTCGATATGAATCAACGCGGCGGCAAGTAAATCCCCGCCTTTTCGTCTATCTGTCAACCATTGGGCGCCGAACACAATCACCGGGCGTATCGGGTCAAGGTTAAGAAAAGCTTTAGCAGATGTTTTCTCTAGAGGATGAAAAATATCTGTGTCTAGTCCATTGGGAATTACTTCAATGCGTTTTCCGGTAAGCAGGCTGCTTTGTCCGGCTATCTCGGCCAACCAACGACTGGGAGTGACGATGGTAAGATTTATCTTTGCATAGGCGGCTTGTTTTCGTTTCCAGATGGCGTGTGATAGGTCTCGATCCCGGTTGCTTCCGAGTTGAGGACAATTACCGCATTGGTTTTGGAAACCACGGCAATCTCCGGTGTAGTGACACCCTCCAGTAAACGCCCATACATCATGTAACGTCCATACGACGGGAACCTGTAAGCGTCCGAGTTCTTCAATTCGTAGCAAACTGGATGCAAGCCAGTGCAAGTGTACAAGGCGAGGATGGAAGCGAGTGAGCGGTATGCGTAATGGGTTTGCCAAGATGGCTGGGGTGAATGTGACTGATTGCCGGTTTGGATAAAATTTTAATGGAAATTGATCAAGCGATGATGCGCGGGCGGTTAGTTGGCCTTTTAGAGACAAACGATAGCGTCCAGTGATATCTGAACGGATATCGTCTTTTAATAATGTCAGGTAATGAGCGTGGTGCAGTGTACGGTTGATGCCAATGAATGTTCGCCATGCTGCACGAGCAGCTCCCCCATCTTTTTGAATCGTATTAACGAGAAGGATATCGATTGTTTGTTTCTGTGGAAACAGGATTTTATATACGCGACGAAGTATTCTATAAGCGAATTTGAAAAGTATTCGCGCAAGACTACGAGTCTTTCTTAAAAATACACGGGGGGTTAAGGCTTCAGGGGGAGCTGACTCAGGGCAGAACGCTTGATAAAAGGCGGATGTAAGGTCCTGAACGACTGGATGTGACGGACAAAAATTACGTGGAAGAAAATTTTCATCTAACTTGTTGTGCTCACGACGAGGGTCAACGCCGCAATGAACGCCTGTGTTGTCAAGGCCTATATTATTGATCAATGATTGGGTCGGGTAAATGCAACGCATATCGTTTGCAAAATGCGCATAACAAAAGCGAATGGCCCATGAATCAATACGTCCTTCTTTCTGATGCTTCAGCATCTGAGCCATATCTGGCCCTCCACGATTAAAACGCGCTTGCTGTTCTGGAGATGTTATAAAAGCATCAAAATAGTCCATGCTCCAGTCAATGCGCATCCAACGGTCGCGCCATGTTGCCCATCCCCAAGAACAGCACCGGTAAGAAGCATAGGTGTCATGGTGATAGTGCTCAGGGATTGGCATGGTTCGTTGGGGGAATTGATACCCTCCAATTGAAAACGCTTTCTGATCATTTTCATAGTGATCAAGAGCATTGTTCATATACTGAAGAAAGAGAGGAGAGGTAACAAGATCATCTTCAAGAACAATAACCCGACCAAATTTATTAATAACTTCGGTCACGCCGGAAATAATTGATTTCGCTAAACCAAGATTGTTCGTGCGTTCGACGACCGACACCGAGGCGAAACCCGGTAAGTTGACGATCATTTTCCGTATGGCTTTTACGGCGTCTATCGCTGCTTCGTTTTTTGGGGCGTCAGAAAAAATGATCAGCTCAGACTGAGCCGCCAAAGTATTGCGAGCCAGCGCCTCAAGTGTTTTCTGCGTATGAGAAGGACGATTATAGACAAATAAAACAATTGGAGCCAGCATAACGCACCCGTATGAGAAGTAAAACAACAAAGAATTTTATTAATTGTGTTATGTTTTGTGATATATTAAGTGGTAATAACCTGTCCATCCGGTAATGCCGCTGCGGGCCGTGGCCATAGCAGGATTGCTGACATCAAAGAAAGGTTGACCTTCTAGCGACAAATATTGAGCATCGATGTTCAACCAATCCGTTTTGTCAACAAGATAACCCAACAGATTTCGACGTGACACCTTGACCGTGCCGGCAAGAATAGTTGTTTGGCGTGGTGGCGATTCGGAACTAAGATTTAGACAGTACAATTGAAGGTTAAAGATCGGATACCATGATGTCAACCGGAAGGATTGCCATTCCTTACCTAATACGGTTGTTGATCGTATTGTAGAATATCCCCAATTTTTCTTTACAAGAATCGTTTCATCGCCATGAAAACCGCGCGCGGAGAATTCTATTATATAGAATAAAGGATAATGAAGCAAGAATCCAATTATTAGAGAGAATATTATAGGCGTCACAAAAACATAGAACAGTTTTCGCGTAATTCCTATTTTAATATTACGTTCCTCTTTGGGGGCGTTCTCTTCCATAATCTTCTTTCTTTACCAGAACGGGAGCTATCGTAAAAGAGAATCAACCGTCAGGCAGTTATGGGGTTCAAATGCAAGCATTCCTTGGTTATTTTTTATGTCCACCTTTTGACATAGAGAATAAGAGAGTGGCCATTGTCCGGTTTTCCATTTCTCAATCATCATCGGAAACTCATAAGCCAGACCTGTTATGGTGGAATCGCGCACACGGACAAAATTATCCTCTTCCCAACCACGAAAGTCACGCTCAACAACACCGATCATAGATTCATACTTTATCGGAAACTGTTTGATTCTGCTTGCAATCAGGCGTTTTCTCTCGGATGGATGGTATGCGGCCAAAACATCAAGAAAACCGACATCTTTATTTGGAGCGTCGATCTTGGCCATAAGGTTGTTCGTCGAATCAAGAAAATAAGACTTATTTTCTTGTGGATCATAGGCGTCGACAAACTCATGTCCTTCAATGGCAGGTGTGTGCCAATTGATTCCTCGTCCTTTGATCGAGAAAATATCAAGAATCATTAGCAATCGAATAGCTTGATCATGGCAACGTCCTTCCCGAGATATCATATAGTCTGATGCATTTTCGAAAAGAGTATGCACGTTGTACACTGGCAAGCTACCATTGACCCGGAGCATTAAAAAAGCGATAAACCGTTCTCGATCAGATTCAAATTGAGCCCAATGGTTAAGGTCCGTCTTATTGTTTTCATAGTCACTAAGAAGAGCATTGCGAATGATGGTCTTAGTCTGACGATCAAAAGGGGTTGCGGATGACGTAATTGGTCTACGGTATTTAGCGACAAAAAGTGCTTCTTCGTGGCGAATTCCGAATTCATTCTCTGTTGCTGGTCTTATGCTGTTGTCTGTTGTGACAACATATTGTATTGGTGAGCCGAAATCAAAAAGATGCGTGACGAGAAACCCTCCGATTGAAAGTCCCGAAACGCCAACAATTAAAATGAGAAAATTTTTAAATAGTTTTCTATTTTTCATCGTGTGTTTCTCTGTATATATGGATTAGCCGGTAGGTCTCTGACGTCCCATCCGGAAGTTAAAAACCGTTTTCTTGTCTCTTCATCAATTGATTCAAGAAAAAATCCTCCCATAAGAAGATTTGAATCACATATGTTTTGGCGGCATAATTCATCTTTATCGCGAACAACTCTAACAATTTCTTGAAAGATGGCTGATTTATGCTCATCAGCTGGCTCAAACTCACAGCCTTTAACGTAGTGATCGTTGAGCCCCTTCATGACGATCTGAGGAAGATTGAGTCCGAGGGCAATTTTTTCAATATCGCGGCGAGAGATTGCGTACACATAATTACCACTTTCTTCCCAACCTGGTTCATTATATTGAACAGCATAGTTGACGTTTTTTTGTTTCTCAGATTTTGAAATCGACCGTTGACGTCCTCGTCTGAGCAAGGTGGTAATAAGACGAAATAATCGCCCCTGAATCTCAGAGGAATCAACTCTATACGTATCATTCGGTTCTATAATAAAAACAGCTTTGCGTGCGACCCGAATCATCTCATAGAGCGCGACATATGGGCGTGGAAAGTGGTGTAGCGATTCTTTACAAAAAACATAGTCAAAAGAGCGATCATCGAAGCTTAATTTTTCTGCATTTTCAATGGAATAGTTATTAATTAATCCGCGCTCTTTTGCAGCGCAAAGAAGCGATTCCCTGATGTCTGTGGCCAGAACCGAAGTGAATCCCTTTTTGCGGATACGAATGGCGTCCAATCCCCAACGACCGTCGCCAATGGTTAGCCAGGATGCATTCAGATCGTGTGTCAGCAAATCAGCGCATTCATATGCACGCGCATGGCGCCAATAATCAGCTGTCGTGTCATTAAACCATGATTCTGAAATACGGATACGTTCAGGATTGACAAGATCATTGTCAAAGTGTTTTGCGTGACGGGCATAGTGTTGGTCAATAAAGGGATCGCAACTCATATCAATTCCTTGTATGATGTATGAGTGTCATATTATTACCTTCGACAGCGATGCAGCGCATGCCTGCATTCAGCAGGAGATGGATGTGCGTGCGAATTCGTTCGTTGGCGTCTGTGTCTTGTGGCGTGTGGGTTTCATCGAACTCGATCAACAATAATCTGGGCAGTAGGCTCGAGGCGATCAGGTCACGGATAACAGCGTATTCTGCGCCTTCAATATCAATTTTCAGCAGATCAATCACCGTATCGCCTTGTTGGGCCATGATTGTTTTTAAGCGATAGCACTGTGCAATAAAGTATGTTTCTGTTTTTTGCAGATTGACAGTTGAGCACGATACATGATCAGGATTCTTAGGTAGAAAAAACCTAAGCTCAATATCCTTGTCGGAAAGACCCACGGGTAGAAAAGACAGTCGTTCCAGTTGCGTTGCGTTTATGTCATAGAATTCTGTTGTGCTATTATTTACAGGAAATCTTTGTCCGACACGCACGGCCTGTTCAAGTTTTTGGAAATGTTCGATAGCGCGCGGAGTCGGATCAATAATCCTATTTTTACAACCGAAGCGTTGGGTAAGAGCACAGTCAAAGCTAATGTCTTCTCCAGCGCCGGCAAGGTAACAGAGACTGTCTTCGTTAAGACCGGATTCAACAGGAATAATCCAGCCGCCATATTTGGTTCCAAGGCGAAGGAGTGAATTCGGAGAGGCTAACTGTCCGGAATCAATAAAGGCGGTGAGTGGCGATTCGTCTGACGGCGCTTTCACACAGGTTTTGCGTCGATGAAAAAAAGTGGTTATTGATTTGAGGATATTATTCATAACACCTCCGTACATAAACATTTTAAGAGGAATTTCTCAAGTTGAGTCGTAAGCGTCATAATACAAAAATCATCACAATAACGCGCGAAATTTTCTTCTGGAACGGGTTCCTGGATAAGATTCACCATTCCATCAAACATTGCAATGGCGCTGTCTTCTGCAACAGCACGCCCGATTCCATATTGCAGCACACGTTCTCCCATCAGGGATTGGTCGCTGACCAGTAAAGGTTTTCGGAAGTAGGCGGCCTTGCCGAGCATATTGCTGCTGATGCGAAAATTCCGATAAACGGCAAAAATCAGATCAGAGGCAGCGATGATTTCATTAAAACTTCGATCATCTGGTAAATATGCAGAGTGCAACAACAAGTTCTCTGGCGATAGACTAACGGCGCGGTCTAGGGCAGCAATGTCTTCTGAGGTCAGCGTATTGCGGTATATTTCACCGACTTGCACGAAAAACCACTGTTGAGGATCAGCCATGGCGATGAGATCAAACCATCGTGCAATATTTTTCTGACCCCCAATGGAACCACCAAGGAAGATAATTTTGCGGTTGGCGGCGCGTTGGCGGATATCTTGAACCAAAGAACTAGGCGTATCCGGTAGTGCGGTTTCAGTTACATCCGGGAGGTAGGAAAAGCATTTATTCGGTAGCGCGTCTGTGTAGACATGGCAGATTTTTTCATCGAGAAAGCACATTCCGCGCCATGTCGGCAATGCATACCAAGCTTCTTGCGGTGTTGGCAAGGGGACGAATCGAATGCCTCCCCACATCAAACTGTTAATAGATTCAAAAACACACCATGCAGATTGGCTCGTCCGGTATGTATCCATGTACATATTGAAGGCGATTACCGGCTGCCATTGTACTTTTATTAAATTTGCGGCCACGCGGCGAGCCATATCGGTTGGACACGCCATAAATTTCTCAGGGTCTTCTTTAATTGGTTTTCCCCAGTGAAGTCCACGTATGATTAAGGAACGGATATCCTGACAGAGATGACGAAAACGTATGTATAAAAAGTAAGAGGCTCGAAAGGCAAATGGAATAACGATTCGATGAAACTTGTTTTTCCTGAATTCACTAAAATATGTTGTATAACTTATTTCATTTCCTGATTGTTGGAAACAATATTCTTCCCATCCTCTCCAGTTTTGATGAAACATCTCACTGGCGCGACGTCTAAATGCGCGAAATCTACTCTCGGATTCAATTCTTGGAAGAGTTACATTCCAATCTAAAATATGCAATCGTTCGTTTCCATCCTGTCCTTTCTGAGCCAAACGTAATAACAACGCCGGAACATTCGGCGTCAGCGCCAAAACGCGCCATCCCCGATCCAGCAATTGCCCAATAAAAATCGCGTTCCAGGAATCGAGATGCCCATGACCAGACACAGGATTGTAGACGAGGATACAGCGACGATCAGTCATTATATCTCCACAACCTGACGCACCCAGGACTCAAGTAGGATTATTTTGTACGCGAAAAACAAACCAGGCCATCCCTGGGTTGGTAGTGTCACTAGGATATCATCGATATGATTGGCGTCAAGAATACCAGCGTGAACCAGACGCCCATCGCGCAGTATATTTCCATATTCGGCAATAACACCTGACAACCATGCATGGACTGGGGGTTGGAAACCGGCCTTGGGTCGTGTCAGCACTTCATCTGGTAGAACACCTTTCAGCGCTGCACGAAGCCAAGCCTTTTGTCCAAGTTTATGGTCAGGATGTTGGGCACGGAGCGCCATAACAAGTTCAATTAATTTAGCGTCAAGGAATGGCAGGCGACTTTCGACACCGACGCTCATACTGACGCGATCACCGAGCGATAAACAGTTCGAGGCCAACCAAGTCTCGAACAGGAGTCGAATAATAGCCGCCGGAATTTCTTCGTGGTTACGCAAACCAATGGCTGTCGGTCGAAAGGGATTGTCGGGATCAAGCGCATGCATTGCCGGACCATATAACGCAGGCTTTAAACGGAAAGCATCGCGAAAGTCAGGCGCCGCGTTATAGAACACCATGACGCCTTCTGGCCCCTGTGTCGTGATCAGCTCAAACAACAGAGCCGCCCAACGTCGGATCGCAGAAGGCAAACGTGGATGTTGCGAAAGCTTACCAAAAAAAGTTTCCGCCCCAAGAGTCTGAGTCCATGTCGCCAGTGTTCTCAGTGATGGGTAAGCTTTCAGCCATTGGTTTGTGCTGGCCGTTTGGGTTACCCATGGATACCCCCAGAACACTTCGTCGCCGCCGATGCCGGTAAGCAATACCTTAATTCCGAGGTCCGATGCAGCCTTGGGTACGGAATAGTGGCCGAAAGCCGCAGGATCGGCAATCGGTTCGTCCATAATTCGCACCAATTCAGGGAAAAAGGACACGAAGCTGGAAATCGGCAGCTCAACTTCATGGACAATCATGCCCAAAGATTCAGCAAGGGTTCGCGCCTGTGCGCGCTCATCATAGTGTGGGCGACCGGGATATCCTACACAGAACGCATGCATCGGTTCCGGATAATGTTTTTGCGCTAAAACCGCGATAGCTCCGGAGTCAATTCCGCCCGATAAGGCGACGCCCACAGGAACATCGGCGCGCAATGTCATGCAAACCGCTTCTTCGATTCCATCGCGAATGCTCGCCAATATTCCGGTTTGATGATTGGGGATCGAACCGATGTCGGCGATGGTTTCAACATTCCAATAGCGACGCGGTGACGCCAACCAATCAGCACTCGTGAGATAGAGCGTATGCGCCGCCGGTAGTTTATGGACGTTTTGTAACAGAGTGTATGGTTCAGGTACATATTGATAGTGTAGATACATGTCCACAACCGACACATCCAGTGCAGGTCGAGACTCTAGTAGAGGCGCTAGCGCCTTAATCTCGGAGGCGAATATAATTTTTTTGGAATCGCGCCAATAAAATAAAGGTTTTTCACCGCAACGATCTCTTGCGAGAAATAAGCTCTGTTCAACGGTATCCCAAAGTGCAAAAGCGAACATGCCACGGAAGCGGTGGACACAAGCTTGCCCCCACACGCGGTAGGCCGCAATTAGAACTTCAGTATCCGAATGCGAGCGGAATGTTTCTCCATGCGCCTCCAATTCAGCGCGTAGTTCTATGTGGTTGTAAATCTCACCGTTAAATGTAACGACGTAGCGTCCGTCAGAACTGGCCATTGGTTGTCGGCCAGCGTTACTCAGGTCAATGATGGCAAGCCGTGTATGTCCAAGGCAAGCTTGGTCATCAGCATAACATCCGTTTCCGTCTGGACCTCGATGGGCAAGACGAGCCATATCGGCGACGCCGAGTGGTTTGTATGATCCTGGAACGCGGTGAACAATGCCGATGATGCCGCACATTATGCCACCAGCTTGCTGAACACGATGGAATTGAAGAGGCGGAAGCGGGCTTCATATCCTCGTTCCGTCAGGAACTGCACCGCGGGATGATTCGAAAGCATCATGAGTGGAGTCGATAACGCTTCAATGATGATAACGTCAGGGCGATATTTTTCCCAGTCTCCGGAACGTAGAACCGCCAAGTCTTCCCCTTCTACGTCCACAGTCAGTAGATCAATCTTCGTGCCGAGGGGAACAACATCAACCTCTCCGATCTTTTCCCAACCATCGATGATGTAACTCTCAGCGAGCGCTTTATCAACCGTATTCAGCGTATTCTTTATGGGATATATAAATAAGTAACTCATTAATGTGCTCCGATATCCACATACAAACCGTTGGAGCGGTCGTCGAAAAGACGGGACAATATAATATCTTCATCCTCTTAACTGAGTATCTTGTGTCGTAGCGGAATGTGTCAACAACTTTGAGACATTCCGGAAGCGACTTTTGCCGGTGAGAACTCTACGAAAGACACACCCTTTAACCAGTCCATCGAACACCATCGTGCCGAATGTTCGGCGCATCTGGCCACGTACATAAGAGCACCACTGTGGTCGCAGCGGAATACCGTCGAGAGTGATGGGTCATTCAATAGGCTCGACGGTATAAGAGATCCTCTTGGGTCGTTCTGTGTCTTCCTTGGCCCAAGACGCATTACGGTATTCTGTGTTCAATTGAATAGAGGCTCGATGCTCTGCATAAAAAAATATTTCTTTTGGGTGTATTATAGTTAGGTGGGCTTGATTATGCTCAAAAAACAAATGAACCCCAACATCACGGTGAATAAGGGAGCCGCCGAATGTGTATACTCCAGGACGAAGACAAGGTCTTCGGATGATGATATCAATCGTGTGCTCTCCAGCAGCAATATCTATAAAGCGATGATGAACCTCATAATTATCTATTATAGATATAGCTTTATGGATATCAGAGTCAACAAGTACGCGAAGAATACATTTATCGATCCGTTCTCTCGTCCATATGTAACAGCGCAAAACAAAATCCCGACCATAGGTATGCTCTTCAATAGGGTGTCCGTCGCCGTCGAGCACATCAATCTGTTTAATCAGCGCTCCTCCGCTACCTCCACGGGTTCCGCCATAGTCTTTTGGCAAAAAGACCTTCGAGCTTTCTTCGGCGACGGCAGCTTGAGCGCGAGTTCGAAAATTATTATCTTCATAAGTGCGGCAAGCATCTTCGACCGAGGTGATTCCAATCGAGCATCCATGATTGAGATTCAATCCTTTGTTGCAGATTGACCATATAGCGCTCGGCGCATGTGAAACCAGAAGAATGGTTGTGCCTTGTTTGCGCATTTCTTGAATGCGTTCAAAGCACTTCTTCTGGAACGCAATGTCCCCAACGGCCAACACCTCATCCACCAACAGTATATCCGGAGTGCCGATGACGGCAATTGCAAATCCCAAACGGACGCTCATACCGCTGGAATAATTCCGCACAGGCATATCGATGAATTCACCAAGTTCGGCAAATGCGACGATCTCGTCGAAACGAGCTTTGATTTGACGAGGCGTCATTCCCAATAATGTGCCGCTAATATAAACATTTTCTTTGCCGCTATGCATCGGAGAAAACCCGGCTCCTGCGGCGATGAGTGCGCCAATTCGTCCCCTGAGTTCTACTTTGCCTGTATCGGGAGAGTAGGTGCCATTCAAGATTCTCAAGAGTGTTGTTTTTCCTGAACCATTAACACCCATAATACCTAAGGCGTCTCCTGGTTTAAGTGAGAAACTAACATCCTTAAGAGCCCAAAACTCTCCAGAACGAAGTGTGGGATCAGAGTCCCGTCCCACCATCCGACGAACACTGTCAATCAGACCATATTTAAGCGCACTTCGCAGCGTCAACCCAAATTTTTTACCTAGGCCTTCGACGACCAAAGCCAGCTTACTCATTACAGGCGCTCCGCGACCATATCTTCAAGTAAATAGAAAACACGTAGTCCAACAACGATAAAGAATATTGTTGTCACTGCAACGAACAAATACGCGTTGGAATTTACCGTATGCCCGAGACAGATTAAAGAGCGAGGAACATCAACTAAGTAGGTAATAGGATTCCATTCAATCAATGCCTTAATAAAACGATTTTGAATGGTGGATGGAGTATATATGACAGGAGTAATATACATAACAAAAGAAAGAGCATGGCCTGTTATAGGAATTATATCGCGTGCAATTGGTCCAAGTACGGACAAAACCAATCCCATCGCAGTTCCCAAAAGCACCATAGGCAAAACTAATACAGGATAAGCAAAAAACCAAATGGAAGGCGTAACACCGACAATCAAAAAAAAGATCGTCATCGTTCCCATACTGACAAAAATGCCATAAAACAGACCGGATAGAGAACTAACAGCCAAAGCGAGTTTAGGAATCCGTGTTCGCATAACGAGATCGCTTTGGGCTTGAAGCCCGCCACTGACGACTCCCATAGCGCCGGGAAGACATCCCCAAATTGTGCTCCCAACCAAAGCATAGATTACAAATGGAATCTCACCTTCACCTGGTTTCAGGACGCCGACGAAGAAAAAAAAGATAAAACTTGTAATTCCAAACAATGGATTTAACAAAGCCCAAAAATATCCGAGCATTTTTTGACGAAATTGCTCCACAAAATCACGCCAAAACAGACGAACAATAACATGACGTGAAATAAATATATCTTCAACGGCTTGTCTCACTCCCCAGACAAGCCCTCCAACGCGCTCATTACGTTGATATAAAGTAATTAAAGTTCCGTCTTCATCCTGATATCGCATAATACACAACCTTTAATATTATGATTCGATCCACGAATGCGTTTTTCTTAAAAACCAAGACGATGTTCTGTCATCTTGATTCGAGCGCTCTAAATGAAATACCTTTTGTTTTCTTCTAATAAAAAGCAGCCGCAAATCATTCCCGAAGAAGAACCTATATCGGCACAGAAAGCAAGTGTTTTTCTCCTTCTTATCAAGTTAAGCGCTGCTAACAAAGGCTTGAATTGGGTATAGTTCTCGCAAGTTTTGACAGGAATGCGTAAAAAATTATACCACAAGATCGACAGGGCGATCCCCAAAGCGAGAGGTTCGAGCATCAATTTTACAGAAAACATGGTACACCAACAAGGATCTCTGATCTGAGCTATTTGCCTCGACTATACCATCGTGTGCGCGAAAGTCGCACAAGCCACTCTCCCATCACCCAGATTTTTGTCCATCCTGCGCGCGCGATAGGCAAGTTTGGCGTATTAAATGACGTTTAACAAGGTGGGGGCGGAAGAACGCTTACGGGGAAGATCAAAATCGAGACGGCGCCATTCCTGGCAATGGCGCCGTTGTCGTTTTCGGCGGCCGTCTTTATAATTATGACGGATTCGCCTCCGATAAGTTTAATTCCAGAAACTGAAAAGCGCTTCGCAGAGACAAGAAACAGCTTTCATCTCACTCCCGCTTCAACCGATCAAAGACACACGGTCTAAAACTTTCCAAACACGACAAGGGCAAGCGTCGCAACACCCACAACAACGCAAGCAAGCTGGATCATGGCGCCGCGATGACGACGGCGTTCAATCACTTCCATGATAAACGGATGCCCGTTCCAAACATCAGAAATCCCATTGTGGCGAAGTTGAGCAGAAATCTCATAAAAATGCATGCTGGTGATCACCACAGCGTAAGAACCGCTCGGCAACGCCTTGATCTGGTTGGCCGATATAGAGACACTGCTATGACGCTTTCCACTCTTCGGACGCTTCGCGCCTTCAGCCTTATGGACTGCTTTGCAGGATTATATCGTCGCAAACCTTGAATTTACAGAAGACATGGCACACCAACATTTGTGGTCCGATTATCCGAAGTCACTGGGCCATCGAGAACAGTCTCCACTGAGTTTTGGATATGACTTTCCGCGATAACGAATGTCGGGTCCACACCGATAACGCACCCGCCAACTTCACAACCATAAATCACATTGCGGTCAATCTATTCAGGAGAACCTCTACCAAGGAGTCCCTGCGCCTGCGTCGTAAGGCCGCCTCATGGGATGAGGACTTCCTCGCAAGTCTTATCGCCATATGATTCTTTCACCCGATTCTCCTAACGTTTTAGGTCAGCCATTCTTTCATCTGATCGTTAGCATAAAAAATACAGTAAAAAGAACGCTTACCGAACAAGCGAATAAAAGCATCTCAATCATCGCTTAGTTCCGGTTAAATCGGCGTCTCGCAATCGAATGCCTTGAATAATGCATCCCGTCATATCGGCGGAGCGCAAAATTGCGCCGTTAAAAGATGCTCGCGTTAGGTTGGCGTTGCGTAAAACAGCGCCTTCCAGATTGGTCGGCCATCCGTTGTCGTCTTCGATTGCAAATTTATCGAAGAGTGATTCACTGAGATCGGCGTTAAAAAGCACGACGCGGCGCAAATTGGCGCCACGCAGGTCACATTTTTTTAATTTTAGTCCCGACATGTCGGAGTAGGCGAAATCACTCATGCTGAGATCGGTTTCCGTCCACACTCCACCGTTGATCTGACAACGTCTTAATTGCGCTCCTGCTAAATCGCGTTTTGTCAAATTGACGGCGGGAATTGCGATCGAGTCCATTTCCAAGCGATTGCCGTCTTGACCAGAGCTTTGAAGCCAATCCTCGTGTTTATCGACCAAAGTAAGAAAGTCGCTGTTTGTCATCGGCACATAATTAGGGCGAACTGTGACTTTCATCAGCGGCAAAGTGTCTTCTCCGCAACTCGCCAGAGTTCCGGCGTCGACAATGGCTTTGTCCAAAACGGCGTCTTGAAAACAAACGCCTTCGAGATTAACGCCGATTAGTACGGCTCCGGCCATATGAGCGTTGCTGAAGTCGGCCTCCAACAGGTCTGCGCCGGAAAAATTGCATCCCGAGAGCTTTGCTTTATTAAAAAGGGCCTTATTAAGCTGAGCTTCCGTGAGATCGGCGGCCCCGCCGGTGCGACCGTAAAACTTGGATGGGTCCAATATCGCGGATCGTAAATCGGCGTTTTGTAGATTGACTCCGGTTACAAGAGCGCTGTGCAAGTTGGCGCCGCGCAGATCACATCCCGATAAGTTGGCTTGCGTCAGATTGGCGCCTTCTAAGTCGGCGCCCATGAGGTCGGCGTAAGAAAGATTTGCTTTCACAAGATTGGCGGCGACCAGAGAAACGCCTTTCAGATGAGCGCGACTAAGATTAATTCCGGCCAAATGAAAACCTGATAAGTCTCGAAACTGCAATTCCGCCCGTCGGCCGCCTCGTTGTTGAAGCCAACGCTGATGAAGTTGTATTTCTCCTTTGATATCGATGAAATCCGCTTTGACTTCACGTCGTATATTTTCTTTATTTTTATTAATATCGTTCATCTTGCGCTCTCATCATCTTCTTGCACCTTCGAAGTCGGCGTTTCGAATTGAGACGGAGGTGAAGTTGCAGCCGGTAAGATCGCATTTCCGGAGAATGACGCCGTCCATAGAGGAGCCGGAGAAATTCACTCCGGTCAAGAGCGCTCCTTCTAAATTTGTCGGCCAAACTTTATCGCCGTGGGCCAAAGGCAAGGCGTCGAAGATAACCGATGAGAGGTTGGCGGCGGTAAGATTGGCGCGACGTAAAGTTGCTCCACGAAGCTTGCTGTTTTTCAAGCAAATATTGGTCATGTCCGTATAGGAGAGATCGGCCATGCTGAGATCGACGCCCAACCACTCACTAGTATTGATTCGACATCGGCGCAATCGACAACCGGCCAGATTGCGCCCCGTCATTTTTACGGCCGGAATGTCTATGCGGTCCAAATCAAGACGTTTACCGATTGCGCCGGCGCTTTTAACCCACTGCTCGTGCGCTTGAATGGCTTTGACAAACTCGTCGACCGTCAGCCGTTGGTAAGTTGGAAGAACGGCGCCGCCAATTGCGGCGATCGTTTTTGCACTATCGCCATCAAGCATGGCGACGTCGATAACGGCGCCGGTCATATTGGCGCCGTTCAGTTGTGTGCAATGGAGATCGGCGCCGATCATGACGGCTCCGGAAAGATCGGCGCCGGCTAAATTCGCCTCCGCAAGGTCTGCGCCTGTGAAGTCGCATCCAGCGAGCTTAGCTTGATATAAAACTGCTCGTTCTAGGTTGGCTTCCGTCAGGATAGTCGGCGTTGTCTGAGTGTTTGTCACACCCTCTTCCGTTGTTATTTTTATGACTTTCGTACATAGATCTGCTCCGCGCAAAAGAGCGTTTGTCAAATGAGCGCGGTGAAAATTGGCGCCGCGAAGATCGGCGCCGGTTAAATTAGCGCCGGTAAGATCAGCCTCTTCAAAATCGGCGCCGACGAGAGTCGCATTCATGAATTTGGCGTCGCGAAGACTTGACTTTGCTAAATTGACTCCGGTAAGCGCCGCAGAACTCAAGTCCACACCATCAAGATTGAGGCCGGACATGTCTGAAAATTCTAGATTTGCTTGATGCGTGCTTTTTCCGTTCAACCACATGCGGTGGATACGCACTTCTCTTAAAATAGAATCTCGTCTTTCTTCTGTAAGGTCTTTTTTCGATCGATTGAGAACTATCTTATTTGTGAAGGATGTTTTTGTCATAATATTTTCTCATTTGATATGATTCTAGTGTCAAGTTTGCGGCGATTTTTGTTGATTCTCGATTCTTTCACGATTTCCAACGGCGCTCCACCACAAGAAGCAACAAAATATGATGGGCTCCACAAGTGGTCGTCCCACAGTCTTGGTTTGAGTCCTAAAAGGCTTTCTTTACGCAAAACACGCGAAGAAACTCCTCTGAAGCTGTTTGCCAAATTTCGATAACCAGACTATAGGAGGATATTCTATAGGTAAGTGAATATGGCCATCTTCTCCATTGAATTCTTTCTATATAGATACGGAACCTAAACATATCTCTCTACAACAATCACGAATAATCTTCAGTAAGTGCTCATTCAATATGTCATATCGGCATTTCGTAACGAAGACCAAAAGGACATAGGACGCATAAAATACATTGCGACCTCTTCTAATGTCTGAATTTTTTTGGTTTAACTTTTTCATAGACTAAACTATAATCTCGCACTTGATTATTCTCAAGGCATATCGGTGTCGACTCTACTCGATAAAGGAAAGCAATAAAAATTCTCACTAATATATTATACTTCACGTCATTGATTTACTAAAAAATTATACACACAACGCTATATCATAAACAGAATCAACGATTGTTGTGACGAATAACCTCAATAACACTGTCAAGCGATATTGTTCGAACAGGACTTGAATTTTATAGGAAAGATGGTAGCTTTAGATATCTTTGCTTTAGTCAATCAATTTAACGAATTCGCTCTCAAAGCTGCCGAACGTAAAACTTTTCTCTCAAGCAGCGGCGTTGCTCCGTGAGGTCCATATGGACAGTCCTGCACAAATCAGAGCAGAAATCGTTCGACAATTGCTGTCATTGGATGATCGCTTGCCTGAAGTTGAAGCGATTGACCGTGCGTCTATCCTTATGGCGAGATTGCGCGCGGCTGCGGTTGCTCAGAGACGGCAAACTGAATGCGCCGAAGTCGCAGAAATAATCGCAACGGCTGGAAAACGACTTTCACCTTGGCCGACAATTGAAAATCGTGTGTTGTCTCTTGCAGGGCTTGTGCGCGCAGGATTAGCCAAACCTCACGAAGCGCGGAACTTCGCCGTTAGTTTTGGGCGCTTCGTCACGGACAGCGTCGAAACTTACGAATCGATGCAAGCCGCGACGCAAAGCGCGCAAAGCGCTTTGGCGCAAAACGATTTCACCGTACTGAACGAACGCAGCATTACTCTCGTCAACTTAAGCAACAAATTAAACAAAAACCAACAAAGGATCATTCAGGCTCTCGACGAAGCAGAGCGCCGATTCTCCACCGAGAACTTAACGACGTCCGAGTCGATACCTCCTAAGTTTATTCAACCGCCGCCTATTGAACCCTCTCAACCTGAACCGGCGGCGGCGCTTCCTTCAATTGCTCCAGCGCAACCAAGCAATGCAGAGATCAACGCGGCTCGGCTGGCGGCTCAGATCGAAAAAATGTTTTCCGGAGTTTTGGCGCAAGACGCGCGATTGTTGCCGATCAACGGTCCGACGCGAACAGTTCGCGTCATAGAGTTGCGTTCGGACGAAATGAAGCGGAATCTGAGTTCGACGACGGAGAGTGATCAAACCGTTACATTCTATGAACTCCGCGTCTCCGAAGCGCCAGAAATCAACGCCGGAGACCGTCTCCAACTCGGACACACAACCTTAAGAATCCGTCCCGGATATCGATTGATGGCCGAACGCGGCACCTGGATCATCGGTGCAACAACCATCATCGCCGCCGTTGCCGATACGAGCGCCTCCGACAAACGTTTAGACGCTCGTCGAGAAGAGACGCCTCCTAAACCGGCGTTGATAAAAACCGTTTCTCCTCTCGTGGAAGAGGAGCCGCCACCCGTTATTGAAACAGCTCCTGCTGTTGTTGAGCTTTCTCCTATCATTGACGATTCGACCAAAACCTTACCTGCCGTTGATCCATTAGACAACGAAGCGTCTGAAGCCAGAAAGAAATTTTTAAAAAGCTTTGTCGGCGGCAGAAGAGGTCAGAAATAGGCTTAAAAAATCGCTCAACTCTAAAGGACCGGGATCGTGGCGAACGATGTCTAACTTAAGTAGTGAATTGAATAAGTTAGGCGGAAGCGCTCACAACGTCATTTGGATTCACTTGATCGAAAGTAAGAAAAAATTACAAAAAAAACATATTAACTATATTTCGAATTGGAAGATTAACAATAACTTGACACAGCGATAATAAATTCGTAAAAAATAACAAATGAGAGATTAAGAGTAATCCTTGGAGGACATTATGCAACTCAGTGCGCAAGATAAAAAGTTGGTTTCAACGATAGAATCCGAACATATTGCTCTATCTGAGATAATCAGCCAAATATCGTCCGTTATGGGCTCTCATTCCGACGATCCGGAAAAGGTTTCAGATTTTATTGATGAATTTATTACATTGCTTGGAGAGCATTTTAAACATGAAGAAGAAATGATGAATGAAAAATCATATCCTGACCAAGAAAATCATCATCTTAGTCATGAACATGTTTTGAATTACCTGTCAGATTATAGCCGTCTTTACAAAAATGGAATGATTGCAACCAACGTCGATAGTGGTTTCCAACTTCGTGTTTGGCTTAATTTAAATATATATCGTGGAGACAAAGATTTCGATGAATGGTTGAAAAAACAGAAATTCAATACATGGCTTAACACACGAGAAACAATAAACTAAGAAAAAACAAAGCATTTGGTATGTGGAGCCTGTTGCAAAACTAAAAATCAGCGTTTTGATTTATACGATGATGTGTCCATGTTTAAAATAAAATTTATTCATTGAATTTTATTGCTGCGATGTTTTTTATTTTGCAACAGACTCTCAACTCTGTGATGTTCTACAGAAAAACGTCGTCGCATTCTTGAATGTTTTATTAATTCAATACTACATAGAACGAATAATTGAATTAAATTCAACTCTACGATACATTCTTTCAATAGATTCAGACGCCCCTTGGAATGAAAAATTAATTTTATTCTCTTTACAATACTTAACCAGCATTAGAAGCATGCCTATTCCGGTTGAATCAATAAATTCAATTTCTGAAAGATCAATAACAAGAGTGCTTTTATTCTGCTGAGAAATTTCATCGTATGACTTTTTGAAAACATCACTGTGTTTGTAAACCATGCGGCCGATATACTTAATAGTCATACTATCTTTATTTGATTTTGCGCTATAGAACATATTCCACCCATTACAATAAGCACAAAAAAGCGCTTTCCTTACCGAAAAAGAGCGCTATTAGCATGATATACCAATAACGACCGGTGATCAAAAAAAAAATTAAACAATGGAGTGTGTTGTTGTTAATGTTACGTTAACGTAATATTGTTATTAGCGTTTTGCTCCTGTTAGATCGGCGTCCCGCAAGCGAATTCCTTGCGTAATGCATCCGCTTATATCGGCGTGACGTAAAATCGCGCCGATAAAAGATGTTCGTGATAAATTGGCGTTACGAAGAACAGCGCCTTCCAAATTGGTCGGCCATCCTTCGTTCTTTTCCATAGAGAACAGATCAAAGAACGAATCACTTAGATCAGAACCAAGAAGAACAACGCGCCTAAGATTGGCGCCGCTGAGATTACTTTTCATTAATTTCAATCCCGACATATTGCTATAAGCAAAATCCCCCATCGTCAGGTCAATTTCCGTCCATGAGCCGCCTTCTATCCGACAACGTCGTAATTGCGCTCCCGCCAAATCACGCTTTACAAGATCAACGGCTGGAATTTTAACCATATCCAAATCGAGACGGGTTCCTTCCTTGCCGCTGCTTTGAAGCCAGTCTTCATGTTTTTCCACCATGGCGACGAATCCTCCAACCGTGATCTCCACATAATTAGGTTCGACGGCCAAGGACATCAACGGAAGATTAGCAGAGTCGCAACTTGATATCGTCACGGCGTCAACGACGGCTTTATCAAAAACAGTCCCCTGCATTTGAGCGCCTTCTATATTGGCGCCGATTAAAACGGCTCCGGCCATATTGGCGTCGGTGAGGTCGGCTTCGAACAAGTCGGCGCCGGAGAAATCACATCCCGCCAGTTTTGCTTTGACCATAATCGCTTTATTCAGTTGAGCTTCACTTAAATCAGCGGCGCCGCCGGCGCGTCCTACAAACTTGGTGATATCCAACCTGACGGCGCGCAAGTCGGCGCCTTGTAGGTTGGCTCCCGTCATTAATGCACCGTGCAAGTTGGCGCCGCGAAGATCGCATCCCGAAAGATCAGCTTCGGTGAGATTAGCGCCCTCCATATCTGCTCCAACCAAATCGGCATGAGACAAATTCGCGTTGGTCAGATCGGAGGAAACCAGAGAAACGCCCTTCATATGAGCAGAATTCAGGTTGATTCCTCGCAGAGAAATTCCGGATAGATCACGAAATTGCAATTCCGCTCGACGGCCGCCACGTTGCTGCGCCCATCGTTGATGGAGATTAATTTCTCCTTTGATGTCGATAAGATCGGCTTTTTTTTCACTGGATATAAGGGCTGTTTTCTTTGTGACGCTGTCGGTCATATTTTTTGCACTCACAAATAATGTAGTGTTAAACATTAAACTAATGTTGATTTTAGATGCATTTAATATGAATTAAAATGATAAAAACAACCTCAAATCTTTTTAATTACATCCCCAGAAGCGCCACATCCTTTCGAACATCCGGAACAACCGCTGCTGTTGTTGGACCACATGTTTAAAGATTTCCGCAAGCGACGAACAATCAAGCCAACGCAAATAAAGCCGACAACGGCGACTGCGACGATATCCAACCAATGACTATAATATATCATGGAAACAAACCTCCAACGGCGCCCGCTATGAAAGCCAATATCCAAGCGATGCTCAAAGACGAAGCAAGAGAAACGCCCACCCAACGCCAACGACCTGATTCTCGTCGAATTACCGCCAATGTCGTAAGACAAGGCGTGTAGAGCAAAACAAACACCATAAATGCAATCGCCACAGATCGGGTCATGCTGCCGCTGATTGCCTGTCGCAAACCATCGGAACCCTTTTCTTGAGCATGGAGCACGGCATAGGTGCTGACAACTGTTTCTTTGGCGACCAACCCCGTCAATATCGCAATGGCGTCGCTTTGCCCGAATCCAAGAGGAGAAAACACCGGAGAAACCGTCGCAGCAATTTGGCCGAGATAACTCGTTGATAATTTTTCTTGGTTAGACGCCGTTTCCGGAGCCGCCGGATATTGCTGAAGAAACCACACGGCGATCGATCCGACCACAATGACGCCGCCCACTTTGCACAAGAAGTCTTTGGCGCTGTCCCAGACATGATAAGCCAATGAGACCAACGACGGCCAGCGGTAAGGCGGCAACTCCATGACGAAGGTTTCCGGCTCGCCCGCCACGAGCACCCGATCAAACAGCACGGCGGCTCCGAGCGACACCAGCATGCTCAAAGTATAAAGAGCGAACACCACGGCTCCGGCCCACTGGTCAAAGAACGCTCCAGCGAAAAGAATGAACACCGGCAATCGCGCCGAGCAGCTCACATAAGGAGCCGCCAAAATCGCAATCAGTCGTGATCGTGGGTTCTCGATGGTTCGCGTCGCCATAACCGCCGTTGCGTTACAGCCGAATCCCATAATCAACGGAATCATCGCCTTGCCGTGCAAGCCGAACGTATGCATCAAACGATCGAGCAAGAAAGCGACTCGGGCCAAATAGCCGGTTTCGCTCAGCACCGCCATAAAAAGAAATAGAATGACGAAATTGGGGAGAAAGACGATGGTTCCGCCGATTCCGGCCATAACGCCATTTACTACCAAATCATGAATCAAACTCGGTGGAATAATGCTGTCGACGCCTTTGGTCGCCGCCTGAACGATGTTGTTGATCCAGTTGGTTGGAATTGCGCCGAAAGTGAATGTCGATTGGAACATCACCCACATCAGAACCGCCAAAATCGGCAGGCCGAAAAATCTGTGAAGCAGTAAATCATCAAGAAAATGCGTCAAGTGTGTAAACCGTGACGAACGTCGATCCGTTATTTTCACCACACGCGCCAATATATTATCAATGATCTTAAATCTGGCGTGAGCGATCATATGCGCGCAATCTTCTCCATGCTCCCGCTCTAGTTCGGCGCAGAGGTTGCGAACCAAATCAATAAGATATTGATGATCTCCTTCACGCTCTAGAATCTCGCTGTCTCCCTCCAACAATTTTATCGCCAACCAGCGGCTTTCTTGCAAACTCATGGAAGTGGGATGCAACTCCGCAACCAGAGACTGCACACGCTCGATTGCCGATTCCAGACGCTGCGGATAGCGCACCACCGACGCCGACAACTTGGACGGGCAATCGACCATTGTCATGACGGAGTCCAGAACCTCTGCTGATCCGGCGCCGGTGACGGCGACGGTCTCAACCACCGGGCCGCCAAGGGCTTTCGCCAACGCCGCCGAATCGATCAAAATGCCGCGATTGCGCGCCTCATCGATCATATTCAGCACAAAGACGCAGGGGCGTCCCATCTCGATCAATTGAAGCGTCAGAAATAGACTTCTTTGAAGATTTCCTGCGTCCAAAACATTGACCACGATGTCGGAGCGATCACGGTGAATGGCGTCGCGAGCAATCCTCTCTTCAGGCAGTCGACCGTTGAGCGTATAAAGTCCGGGCAAATCCACCACGCGCAAAGTCACGCCGCAATGGAGGGTTTGACTTGCCTGCGGAACCACCGTCACCCGAGGATAATTGGCGACGGCTCCGCGAGCGCTGGTCAATCTGTTGAACAGCGCCGTTTTACCGCAGTTAGGATTGCCGGCGAGAGAAGCAGAGATAGAATCGGTCCGGCAAAGCATCGACATCCTCAATTCATTTATTTGTGACCGTCAAACTACGCTTTTTGCGGAGCTTTCTCCGAAGTTTCTTCCGGATAAAAACCGTCATCCGTTTCGGGTTCGACGGCGGCTTTGTTGTTGCGACGCTTGCGATACTCCCAATAACCATAAGCGGCGGCTGCTCCGGCGGCGACCACCAGAACCGGCCCCCAAACGCCGAGGCCAAGACCAAGACCGAGGCTCAACCCTTTCCCGGTCCAAATCGTTCCACTTGTTGCAACGGCTTGAGCGCCCGATGCGCTTGTCCCTGTCGTAATTGCCGCTTTGGCGCCTGCTCCGCCGACAACCTTGGTAACGACGGTTTCACGAATGATGTCAGGCTCCACGCCAACCATGCCGATTTTTGTTCCCGCTGCCGCGCCTGTTTTTGCCGCGCCCGCTTTAGTTGTGATGGCTTGACGAAATAAATCGGGCTCCACTCCCGGTGGCGGCAGCGCTCCGGCGGTTCCGGCGGCTTTAGCGCCTGCGGTTTTTGCCGTCATCACCTCACGAATAGCTTCCTGATCCAACCCGGCGGCGGTGGCGGCTTTAGTTCCTGTCGCTCCATTGGCCATCATAAGTTGGTGTATTGCTTGTTTCTCGGTAAGGGTAGCGACCGGAGTGACCATATTTACAACTCCAAAACTTTATTATGCGCAATTTCCATATTTAAAAATATAGCTCTTAAATGGAGCCACATCAAACTGAAAATTACCAAATAATATGGCGTAGAATCTAAAACACAATTTCAATGCTCAATAAATATAAAATTGTGTTTTAGATGGAAATGTCGTTGTGCAAATCAGAATTTTTCTTCTTGAAATTTTAACAATGCGTTAACATTTTGTAAGGATTTTTATATAGTCTTATGCTATAGAAGAGAACGTCATATGTTGTTTGATAAAATTATTAATCATAAGAAATTATTAAATTGAATGACGTCATTTAGGCGTAATTCTGCTTTGTGTTTGGATTTGTTATGCTCGACAGGTGATTGTTTCTTGTGTTCTCTGGATCACGAGATTAAAGTTTTTCAAGTATTTCTCTGTCGTTATCTCTCTTTTCGAGGAACATAGCGCCTAAGATGAAATAAAATTCAGTTTAAAGTATACTCCGTTCGGTTGAGAACCCGAGAATCATGCGGCCTTCTCAAGCGGCCTTCTCAAATTGAAAGGGCCCACTCTCATTCGGTTGTCACAAACTCCAAGTCATGGTTTCCAAAGGCCTGCCGGCCTTTGGCGGGTCGAGGGCGGAGCCCCGATTCCTTTGGAGGTTCTTTCGGGTTCTCAATTGGACGGAGTATAAAAGCGATTTGAAAATATAAAAAAATCCCCGAGAAAGATTGCTTCGCGAATAAGGGAGGCTTCCGCTCCTCTTTACGCACTCCCCCCTCTTATGATCCCTCCACGACCAGGAACTCATCCCTGGACCTCTCTAATTTCTCAAGCTGACGACGACAAAAGACCGCAGCGTCGCGGCGACCACGCAGATCAAGAGTCGGCCCTGTCGCGGTAAGAATTCGAGCGTTGCGAGCAACAGCAACAGCGACAAGACGCTCCGCTTGGCGACAAGGGCCCGTGAAAATAAGAGCGCGAGCGCCAACGCGAAGAGCGTTCAGAACAACCCCCGGCTGGTCGCCGCAGTCGAGAAAAGCGCTGAAAACAGGAGGAGGCGAAATATCGCGAATCGCCGCAGAAATCAAAGCAAGAAACCACGCAACGCCGCTATAGCACGCAGCGCCCGGGGGACTAACAAGATGGAGCGCGGAAGCTTCCGCAGCAGCAGCGGCGCGTAACGCAACGCGCGCGTCTTCAAGGCTATAAACAATAATCCTCACGCCACGCAAACTCCAAAGAACGCCCACGGCTCGAAAACAAACTACCCTTTACGCAAAACCAACAACAACCCTTCCAACTCTTTCACCAGATCATCCGTAGGCTTGGTCATGTCTCGCGCCGCCCAAATCACTCGAATCGCCGAACCATATGACGCCGCCGACGATCGCGCAACATCACTGAACCTTTTATGAAACAAGTTCGTGTCCTGCGTCACCTGCTCAACCACATCGGCAATCGATGACGCCGCGCCCTCCTGACGCCCAATCGCCTCGGTCACAACATGCGCGATTGCGCTTAAACGCTCAATCGTCCCTCCAATATGAGCAATGGCCTCCACCGCGTTCCGAGTCGTTATTTGGATGGTCTCCACCTGGGCCGCAATATCGTTGGTGGCCCGCGCCGTCTGGCCCGCCAAGGTCTTCACCTCATTGGCCACAACCGCGAATCCTTTTCCGGCCTCTCCGGCGCGCGCGGCCTCGATAGTCGCGTTCAACGCCAACAAATTGGTCTGAGACGCAATATCGGTGATCATCTTCACCACTTCGCCGATTTTCTCCGCTGCTTTCGCCAACCCCAACACGGTTTGATTGGTGTGACGCGCTTGCGCGACCGCTTGCTGAGCAATTCCCTCCGACTCGGCCACCTGACCGCTGAGTTCGTGGACGGAAGAGAATAACTGGTGTGTTGCCGCATGCAAACGCTGAACATTCTCCGTAGTCCGACTAGACAACTCTGTGGCGCGCAGGGAATTATCCGCAGATTTCCCGACTCGCTTGCCCATACTAAACGCGGTTTTAACAATTCCCTCGGCGCTTCCTCGAAACTGCTCGGAGGCTATATTGACCTTTCTTTCAAAATCATCCGCCAGTTTAAGAATAATTCTTCGGCTTTCTTCTTGAGCGTGACGCCGAAGCTCTTCGGCTTCTGCGGACAGGCGAGCGACGTCTTGCGCGTTTTGCTTAAACACAAGAATAGCGGCGCTCATTTCACCGACTTCGTCGCGTTGCTTGGTCGCCGGAATCTGCACGGACAAATCCCCGGCGGCAAGCTGACGCATAGCTTGGATCATCCCTCGAATCGGACGGGTGACGCGATTCACCACCACCAACCCGCCGACAAAAAAGGCGCCGACGAACAAAAATGCGGCAGTCGCCAACGTCGTCGCCATTTTATGCAAGAAGCCTTGGATTCGGACATCCAACAACCGATCCAGCTCCCGCGCCACAGCCCGCCACAAAACATAGGCCGACTTTAAGGCTGCTTGTTTATAAGTCTGCACCTCGACAACAGTCATGCCGCGCGCTTCTTTTTCAATCATGCCGCGCGCCAGAAACGCGACAAGGTCATCAAAAGTCTTTTTCGCAGCCTGATAGTCGGAATCGAGCCCCGTTTTCAGACTGCCGTCGGCGTTGCCGCGATAACCAGACGCCACAGATCCCGCCAAACCGTCCAACACAGAATCCAACCCGCCTTTTTGGATCAAAAACTCGGTTTTATCGTCGGCGCTCAACCGCCCCTTCGCCAGAATATCGGTCGCCAGATCAGAAATCGCAGCAATGCGATCGACCAAGTCCGGCATTTTTACAACCACAATATCCATTGCATAGAAACTGTCCAAATCCGGATCGAGAATCAAATTGGATTGATCTCCGACTCGTCCAACCAAATCGCGCAAACCTTTTAAAAGCTCAATAATATTAGCTTGACGCTCGGCGCCGCTTTTTCCTCCCATAAACACCCGCCCCTGTCGATCGACGACTTCCGCCAAGCCGGCGCTGTCCAACCCCTCACCCAGCTTCTTCTCGATATCGACCAGCCGGGCCAGGGCTTGAGTCGCGACGATGTTCTTTCCCGCGTCGGCGGGGCCTCCAAAGCGTCTTGTAGAGCGAAGCGCAGATCGCGAGTGACGGCGATATATTGACTTCCAACCAGTTCTTTTCGCGCAAAATCAATGGCGATTTGTTTTTCTTCGACGAGGCTGTACAAAAGAAAAATTATGGGGATAAGAAAAAGAGCGAAAACCAAAGATAGTTTTCCTCCAATCCCGAATCGAATGGTCATAGCGTTTTCCTTTCGACAGCGCCGGGCGCCAAACGAATGACGCTAAGCAAATTTCATACCAGACAAAGCCTCGTCGCCTCTCGTTTTCGTGAATTCAGTCCTTTGACTATGAAAATTAAACGGGTCCAGGGACTATGGTCCTGGTCGCGGGAGATCATAAGGGGGGCGCGACCGCCCTCCTTATTCGCGAAGCGATCTTCCCCTGGAAGGGCTGGAAGAACTGAAAAGGTTTGTCTTTAGCTGAATCTTTTGTTTCTGCTGTCGCTCGTTCTTTGCTGTCGCTCCGTGTCGATGCGCATAAGGGGCGGCGGTTTACAAAAGCAAACGATTCCAGAAGAAAATCGTTCGGAATATGGGGCGATCGCGCCCCCTTATAATCTCTACGACCAGGAACACAGTCCCTGGACCCGTTTAACTTTAATCCCTCCCCGGCGTTCACACCAAAGCGGCGTTCACACCAAAGCGGTTGCCCTATCAAAGCCGCCTGTGATAAGGCAATCGGAGTTTCTTTGCGCGCGAGCCCTTGCGTCGCCGAGCACTTGCGTCGCATCGTTTTCTATTTTTATTTTGTGGTTTTTCTGCCCTACCAAGCCCCTCCGAGCAACGGTTACATCGCCGGACAGCGCTTGAACGGTCACATGAAACTACCGATTTCTTAAGGAGTTCCCGCCGCGATGGATCAACAGCCGCTGAAGGTTATTCTGGCGCAACCGCGCGGATTCTGCGCCGGCGTCGAGCGCGCCATCGAAATCGTCGAACGCGCGTTGGAAAAGTACGGACAGCCGGTTTATGTTCGGCACGAGATCGTTCATAATAAACACGTCGTCGAGACATTAAAAGAACGCGGCGCCCGCTTCGTCGAGGAAGTGGCCGATATTCCTTCCGGCGCCGTCACCATCTTCAGCGCTCACGGCGTCGCCAGCACCGTCGAAGAAGACGCAATTTCGCGTCGCCTCCATGTCATCGACGCGACATGCCCACTGGTTACAAAGGTCCATAAAGAAGGCCAACGCTACGCCGGACGCGGCTATGACGTCGTCTTGATCGGCCACCCAGGACATCCAGAAGTCGTCGGCACCATGGGACAAATAAACGGCCCCGTGCATCTGGTGTCCTCCGTCGCCGACGTCGCCGACGTCACCCCTCAAGACCCCGAAAAAATCGCCTACGTCACCCAGACCACCCTCAGCGTTGACGACACGCGCGAGATCATCGCCGCACTGAAAATCCGTTTTCCCAAAATCCTCGGCCCGGACGTTAAAGACATTTGCTACGCCACTCAAAACCGCCAAATGGCGGTGCGACGCTTGGTGGGACAAGTCGACTTGGTTCTGGTGGTTGGCGCACACAACAGCTCGAATTCCAACCGACTGCGCGAAATCGGCCGCGACATGGATAAACCAAGCTATTTGGTCGAAGACGCCGGGTGCTTTCGTCCAGAATGGCTTGACGGCGTCCGAACCGTGGGCGTCACAGCCGGAGCCTCCGCCCCGGAAGAGCTGGTGCAGGGCCTCATCCATCGCATGGCCGAACTCCGCCCAATTGAAATGTCGATTCCGATTAATCGAAGAGAACGTTCACCAATTGCCGAAGATTAAGCGGAAACGCTGCCCATACGCAACGTCCCTTCGCGTTCTTTACGCTTTACCATCAACACAAACGACACCCAACAGGAGGCCAAGATGGCGGTCCCTGAGGCAACAGATCGACATCGCGCCTATTATGTCAACGCCGTCGGACAGCGGCGCTATCCTGGTTCTGATGTTGAGCCATTAGGTTGTAACTGGCGGCGCAGGATAAGCAAAATTGATACCCCGACGATATTCTGAATACGTTTAACCGCCGTCAGGTGCGGCGGCAGTTGATGAGTGCGGCGCGCCTGTGGTTTCAATTCCCGGCGGCGAACCATTGCTGCACAAAGAAATCAGCGAAATCGTCTCCGGAATCGTCGCTCGACGAAAATACGTGTATCTTTACACCAACGCTTTGTTGTTGGAAAAACGCATCGATTTGTTCCGTCCCAGCCCTTATCTAACCTTTTCCATTCATTTGGACGGCCTGCGAGAGCATCACGATCGCGCCGTGTGCCAACCCGGAGTCTTCGATCGCGCCGTGTCCGCCATCAAGCTGGCGCGCGAACGCGGCTTCCGCGTCAGCTGCAACACCACGCTGTTCGAAGGCGTCCCCCCCCGAAGACGTCGCCGCTTTTCTTGACTTCGCACGCGATATCAGAGTCGAAGGCGTAACGATTTCTCCCGGCTACGCCTATGAACGCGCCGCCGACCAACAACATTTCTTGAATCGTCGCCGGACCAAAGAGCTGTTTCGGGAGATATTCCGCCTCGGCAAAGGACGGAAATGGCCATTCAACCACTCGACGCTGTTTTTGGACTTCCTTGCGGGCAATCAAACGTACCGCTGCACTCCATGGGGCAACCCGACTCGGAACATCTTCGGATGGCAGAGGCCGTGTTATCTCCTGAACGAAGGTTACGCCTCAACATTCCAAGAGCTGATGGACTCCACCCGTTGGGACGACTACGGCACGGGAAACTATGAAAAATGCGCCGACTGCATGGCGCATTGCGGCTACGAACCAACCGCCGTCTCCGATGCGGTTGCTCACCCTTTGAAAGCCTTGGCGATCAGCTTGCGTGGTCCGAAGCTTTCCGGCCCCATGGCTCCGGAAATTCCTCTCGATCACCAAAGATCGGCCGAGTTCGTCTTCGAAAAAGTCGTCAAGCAAGCCGTCGGCAAGTAGCTTTTAAGGGTCAGAGGGCGCACTCTTTTGCGCCCGACCACCACAGCCTCAATAAACTAATGTGTCTCGTATTTTCTCGTTCCGCAGTCCTTGACACATCACTGAGGAACGATGCACTCATTGTATAGCCGACCGATCGGACGGCGTGGCGGATAAGGGATTGAACGTATGTCCCGATCGATTGAGGACGTTAAAAATTGGATGAACATGTTTCGCTGGATCGTCAAATTGATCCGCGACGAGTTCGGTATAGACGAAAAAATACTTACCCGCACCGCAGCGCTGGAAACCGACTGCGGTTTGTCGATAGAGCAAGTTGAGCAAGTTCTAGATTTCATTGCCGACAGTTTTACGATTAAATTTCCCGATGGAACACTGAATGAGATCGTAAAACTTGAAGAGCTTTGTATGTTGGCAAGCTGGATCAAAGGATATTATAAAAAACCGGAGTTTATCTCTGCTGGTTTCGAGGCGCAATGTCGCGCGGAAAACAGCATCGCCTAGAGAGCGCCACACGTAAAAATAGAAAACAAAAAATCAGCCGGGTCTAAAGGCTGATTTTTTGTTTGAACAAATACGCCGCCCCACCCCACGCCGTTCTCGAAAGAAAGAAGATAAGCTTACGGGCAAGGCGTTGGATAATGAAGATTGATATTCTCAATTTCCTGCAAGACATCCGACGACAACACCAAAGCAGCCGCGCCGATGTTGTTTTGAAGATGCTCCATCGAAGTCGCCCCGATAATCACCGACGTCACAAACTCCTGGCGGCAAGCAAAAGCAATCGCCATCTGAGCCGCATCTAAGCCATATCGGCGCGCCAAATCAACGTAAGCTTGTGTCGCAACCTCGGCGTTTACTTTATTGTATCGCGATGGACGAGTGTCGATCGAACGCCGACTTCCCGGCGGAACAACGCCGTGAAGATATTTTCCGGTGAGCGTGCCGCCTCCCAATGGAGAATACGCCAACAACCCACACTGTTCTCGTAAAGCAACCTCGCGAAGAGAAATTTCGAACTCTCGATTGATGAGGTTGTAGGCGTTTTGAATTGACGCAATTCGAGGCAATCCGCGCGTCTCGGAAAGCTTAAGATAAGACATCACTCCCCAAGGGGTCTCATTGGAAACCCCGACATGACGAATCTTTCCGGCGCGAATCAAATCATTCAAAACGTCCAGAGTTTCATGCAGAGGCGCGCCTTCATCCGCATCGGGATCAAAAGGCTGACGCACACCGAAGCGATCCGTGACGCGATCGGGCCAATGAAGCTGATAGACGTCAATATAGTCTGTTTGCAACCTCTTTAGACTGCCCTCAACGGCCAGAAAAATGTTGGCGCGGTCAAGCCTGGCCCGGCGTCTCGAACCCACTGAGAACCACGCGGAGCGCCGACGACTTTGCTTGCCGTAATCACGCATCGCCCCGCCACGCGCGAAACCATGATCCGATAATGGTCTCGGTGCGGCCATAGGTGTCAGCCGAAGGAGGAACAGCGTACATCTCAGCAGTGTCCCAAAAAGAAACGCCGTGATCCAAGGCGTAGTCCATTTGAGAAAAACCTTCAGCTTCGGTGTTCTGAAGCCCCCAAGTCATGGTGCCGAGACAAATCGCACTGACTTTAAGCTCGGTGCGGCCAAGACGCCGATATTCCATGAAATTTTCACCCCGAATGAAGACAAGACGAAAATGCTGAGCGGCGAAAGACCGCGCAAGACAACGTCACATCCATTTGGTTTCCGGATAAAGCACAGGCTCCGGCTGAAAATGCAAAGCGTCGAAAACTTGCTCGGTCTGATGGATCACGGTGAACAGACGACGATGCCCCGCAGAAGCGAAGCCCTCTTCAATCAAATGATCAAACATGCTCAACATCGGCTTCCAGAAACCATCAACATCGATGATGACGATGGGCTTGTCATGCAAACGAAGTTGCTTCCACGTAATAATCTCAATAGTTTCATCGAGCGTGCCAAACCCTCCGGGCAGAAACGAACGCATCGGCGATCCACCATTGCCGTTTTCATTGTGCCATATCGACGACCACCATTCCGATCATCAAGGTGATCAACTTCCTGCCAGGTGCCCGGAATGACGCCGACCACCGACCTCCGCGCCCAACGCGGCGTCGGCGATGATGCCATCGACCACGCCCGCCATACACCAGCGACGCCGCGCCTGCCAGCAATACGCCGAGCTGATGAGCGGCGTGCTTATGGTCGGACTGACCCGGCTGGGAACCGCAATAGAAGCAAACCGAATTCAGTTGTTCCATCAATGGCCTCTCACGTCTGAACGCGCCGAGAATAACGACAAAGGCAGTATAGCCTTCATGTCGAGGAAGTGATATGACAAACAGAGACGTCGTAGAAACAGAGCTGCGATGAAACAGAGCTGCGATCAGGGGATTTGATCCAATGCGCTCAATGGACGGCCGCCGGAACTGTTGGGAACATCGATATACCTCCGGATAAGCCCCCAGACGCATAGAATCTTTATCGATCAATATTCCTTAATTTGACGACACTCCCCTCGCCGCGCCCCCATGAAGCTCGTTTTTGAGAACCCGACGTCGTGTGTCATTTTTTTCATTCATTGGTATAATGCATTTCCACGCCGACGTCGACGCAGAACATGGAACTTCAGATGCGGAACGTAAGGCGGAGTTATGGCTGCGTGTGTCCGTATGCTTTTCTGTTCTCTACTCTTTTCGAGGGTTCTTCTGATGATAGGGTCTAAGACGATATTCCGCGCCGCTTTGACGGTTGCTCTGGCGCTAACGGCGGGAGGCTTGGCGGGGGGGGCGACCCCGGCCGGGCAAGGTTAATTTTGCGTCGGGCAGGAGAAAAAAAAAGGGCGATCGATGAAAAACATTCAGGGCTTCGTCAAGGCGAAAGCCCCAACGCCCGCCCCCCCCACACCGCCCCCACGAACGCCCCCAACCATCCCCCCCATCGCCCCCGCCGCCACCGCC
>CAUYUA010000221.1:0-32878 GCA_963575675.1 Azospirillaceae bacterium | reverse complement strand
CATCGATCGCAGCTTTGCGCCTCTGCACGGCTCCAAAGAGCCGGTTTGGACGTTTTCCGGCGCTCTGCCGAATGAAATCCGTTGGCGTGAAGGCTCTCACCTCGGCGCTCGCGCCGTCGTCGTCGGCGGGCGCATTACTTTGTCCATCGATCCCAAAACATCTCTTCCAATCCCCATCGGGCTTTGCATTCAGAAGGTCTTTGCAAAAAAAATCGAAAATAAAAACATCCTTGCATTTTGACCGTTTACGACCCAAGCAACGCTTACCCCCCGCAACGGCGCGCTTTGGAACCAACCATCGCATTTTCAAATCCACGACTTGATTGTTCACAACACTTTTCTCTCGTCGGACAAGCCCGGAGCGCCTCTGCTGCGTCTGGAGCGTCTTGAAATCGCTTCGAACGTCGACCGCATTGCGCTCGATCGAACCCGAGACCTCATCGGGCAAGCTGTGCGTTTGGTTCAATCTCCTCCGGACGTCGGTTCAGAGCTGTTGAAAGAAGTCAAATCCGCCTGGAGCCGCCTGAGTCAACCAAATCTATTGATCGGCGACGTCACATGGGGGTGGGAAATTGAAGGGCTCTCGCTGGCCACAAAAGAGGGGCTTTCGATCGGGCGTTTGAAAAACGCGCGAGCTCAATCCGGCGCTTTGCGTCTCGACGCCCCCTACGCCGAGATCACTGGCGTGTTCGGTTGGGAGGATGTCGAAGTTGGTCCTGGTTTGGGATTGGTCGATCCCTCTTCCGTTCCACGAACTCTGGCGATCGAAGTCGGTCTGCGTCAATTGCCTCTGATCGATATGCTCTCTGAGTTGGCAAATAATGTCATCAATCAGAAATTGCCGGAAGCGCTTAGCAATCCCAATAAAGGACAAAGAGAGATTTCTGCGTCAGTTGAAAGCAAAATATCCGGGTTAATCCTGGATGTTAAGCAGTTCAAAATTGAAACTCCACATTACGCTTTGGACGCATTCGGCCAAGCCGTGCTGCGCGAGGCTGCTCAATATGGCGGCTTTGGAAATTTCGACGTTACGTTGCGTGGCGTTGAACCCATGGTCAGGACTATTGCGACAACTTTAAGCGAGCCTCTTGATCCTATAATTGCGCCTGTCCTTGCGATTCTCGGACAGCGTGAGGAGCGTCCAGATGGAGTTGCGCTCCATCATTATCGCTTTGCTTTGAGCGAAAATGGCGTTGCAATTTTTAACGGCAACGATGTTTCCGCTTTGTTGCCGCAAGCGAAATCATTGATCGCGTTGCCTATGGCCGCCAATCCTTCCACGTCTTCACCTGCGCAATCAAAGTCGGAGCAAGATTGGTTGAACGTCATTCCTTTCGCTGTCGAGAAACCGCTTGTTCTTCCGACGGTGGATGATCCTCATCAAAAGAAAACAGACAATGCTCTGAGAAACCGTGATGATTTTAAGGGTGATAAACCAGATAAAAATCAAGAATTTTTTGATGTCATGGAGTTTACTGCCGGAAAACTTCAAAATATTCTCTCTGGCCATGGCTTTCCATCCTCAATAAAGAGGAACAGGGCGGGAAACCCCCGTGTGACGGTTGCTTCCGGAGCCGACATGCCTACGCGGGAGCTTCAGTTTGATTTCTATGACTGCAACGATGCCGGAGCTTGTTTGAATTTGATGATGTGGACTTGGGTAACGCCGCAACAACCCGTTTTACTGGAAGCGATCAACGACTGGAATCGTCATCAACGTTGGTCTCGAGTTTATGTAGATAGCGATCGTGATGTGCGAATGGAATGGGACGTTCGCGCAAATGGAGGACTTAATCAAAGCAATTTGGAGGCTTATATTGACGAATTCATCAAACTGACGCCGAAATTTGTTCGTCGTTTCTCGGGTGTGGAAAAAAGCAAAGAATAGCCATTCCCCTCAATGAACGGGAAGATTAGATGGGGCCAGGGACTGCGCTCTTGGCCGCGATCACTCGCAAAGCCTTTGATTCCAAAAGAGAAAGGCGGACGTTTGGCGATACTCAACCGCCATAATTTTCGGCGTAAATTCTCGCGCCAGGTGTTAGACCATAATTTGGTGCGTGAACAGTCTATGGTAAAGAGAGTCGGATTGCCTGGCGCGTGAATTCATGCATTTAGGCGCGTTGACGGTCGGTCGGCGTTTGGTAGGCAAGCGTCACGGGTTGACGGGTGCTGATCTCTTGCACTCGCCCTTCAAGGCGTCCAAAATCGCGTGCGGTCGGCGCATCAACCAAACGGCCCTTGATTTCCCGAATATCGCCTTTGATTTCAGAGATTTCTTCACCATGTTGGGCGAGCATCTCGCCATGTTGGGCGAGCATCTCGCCGTGTTGGACGAGCATCTCGCTATGTCGGGTGAGTATCTCGCCGTGTTGGGCGAGGGTTTTGACGATTCCGTCAACTTGGGATGTCAGATGCTTCAGCATCTGTTTGAGTTCTTGATCCATAACCTCTTCTCTCCCCTGAACCATCAGAGAATATGTTATCACGGTTGCAACATCATGTCACGTCTTGTGGCGGCGCGTTGGTTGAGTTGAAGACTCGCGTCGCGGCAGAGGCGTTGCAATGCTGATCTCTGCAAGCATGTTTTTCATTGCTTCTGCGCTGACGCGAGTAAGAGGGAACGTAACTCTGATATTTCTTTTAGGACATATTACCAACTGCCGGAATTGGGCATGGAAATCCAGGGTTCGATGGGGGAGCGGCGTTCGCCTTCCTGAAGCAGTTCAATCGAAACGCCTTCGGGCGAGCGGATAAAGGCCATGGAGCCATCACGCGGCGGGCGGTTGATTGTCACGCCAGCGTTCATAAGACGTCGGCACATGGCGTAAATATCTGAAACGCAATAGGCGAGATGTCCGAAGTTGCGACCGCCGGAGTAGATTTCTCGGTCCCAATTCCAGGTCAGTTCCAGCAACGGCGCCTTGTTTTTCTGTGCCTGTTCGACATCGTCGGGGGCAGCCAAAAAGATGAGTGTAAAACGACCGATCTCGTTTTCGATTCGATGCGTTTCAATCAATCCGAGCGCGTCGCGCCAGAAGGCCAAGGCAGGCTCTAGGTCGGTCACACGGACCATGGTGTGTAAATACCGGAACATGTGAGAGTGTCCTTTCTTGTCATAAGGTCGGTTGGAGTTTCGATTGGTGTTGTCATCGAAGCAAAGACTTGGTTGCGATGTTGTCAGAAAATCGCTTCGGTTGAAATTATTGCTCAACGGCGCAATGGTTTCTAGTGTTATGCGAACGAGCCGAATGATTGATCCGTGAGATTCGATTTTTGCGCAGCAATTAAAAAGGGCCAAGGAACCTGTCGCTGTGTCGGATTTTCTTTGATTCTTATATATGTGTCCACAAACAATTTTCTATTGCCGTGGGTTCCTGGAATTTTCGATTGTCCGAGAAGCATAGATATGATTCAATAATCGTCAGCAAGAGTGAGCTGTTGTAAAAATAAACAATTCCAGAGGAGAATCTTGACGTGGGTCAATTTCTTTCTAAAATAACATGATGCTGGAGGCTATTGCGTCGTTGAGCGATCATTCAGACGCGCTTCCTGCTTTCGTCGTTAGAGTGATAACTCAGATCATTATTCGCGTCATTCATCCTGCCGGGTTTCGGATTTCTCGGTATAATGAGGGATAAAAACAAGCGATTCTATCGCTTCACGGCGTCAAACTCTTCTTTGGGGCGGAACACATCACATGAATGACGCAAAGCCTAATGTTCTCATCGTTGATGACGAACCAATCAACCTCAAGGTTCTTTCCGACCTTCTGCGCGACAGTTATATGCTCAGTGTTTCCAAAGATGGTCCGAATGCTTTGGCGCGTATGGAGCGGTCTCCTACTCCGGACATCGTTCTTCTTGACGTGATGATGCCGGGGATGGATGGGTTTGAAGTATGCCGACGTTTAAAAAGCAATCCGAAAACGGCGGACACTCCTGTAATTTTCGTGACCGCCATGGGGGAAGCTCATGACGAGGCGCGAGGATTTGAAGTCGGAGCCGTGGACTACATCACCAAACCGATTTCTCCTCCGGTCGTGATTGCCCGCGTCCGAACTCATGTGGCGTTGTTGCGCGCACAGCGTCGCCTTAAGGATCAAAATCGAACGCTGGAGCTGTTGGTCGCCGACCGGACGCGCGAGGTTGTTGAAACGCAGGATGTTACAATTCGCGCCATGGCTTCGCTGGCGGAAACCAGGGACAATGAAACTGGAAACCACATCAAGCGAACACAAAACTATGTTCGGGCTCTTGCCGAAAAATTGTCCACTTATCCTGATTTCGCGGCGTATCTCGATGATCGAACAATCGATTTGTTGTTTAAATCCGCTCCTCTTCATGACATCGGCAAGGTCGGCATTCCTGATGCGATTCTGTTGAAGCCGGGGAAACTGACGGCGGCGGAATTTGAAATCATGAAAACTCATCCCGCCATTGGCCGAGACGCTATATTGGCCGCTGAAGTCGCCGCCGAGGCGAAGGAAAACTCGTTTCTTCGATTTTCTCGTGAAATTGCCTACAGTCATCATGAAAAATGGGACGGGAGCGGTTATCCGTTGGGGCTCTCGGGAAATAGCATTCCCATTTCAGCCCGTCTTATGGCCGTTGCAGATGTTTATGACGCATTGATTAGTCGTCGCATCTACAAGCCGCCGTTTTCCCATGAAGACGCTGTTGAGCTTATCGTAAAAGGCAAAGGTCAACATTTTGATCCGAATATTGTTGATGCGTTTTTAGAAATCACCGATCTTTTTAGGAAGATTTACAATGATTATCAGGATTGTTGATGTGCTCATTATTTGAATTTTTATGATCATGTTTGGTTTGTGCGGAAACCCCAAGCCTCCATCGTTTGTTGCAGCCGAAGGAAAGGGCGGGGGAGGGAAGGGTTTTGCCCTGGACACTCCGAAGTCAATCAAAGTAAGGCGGCTTGTTCTAAGGTCATGATTTCGAAATCATGATTGGAGGATCGTAACGACGCGAAAGCGTGAGAGCTTGTTCCAACCCGATGAATTCGCAAGAGGTTGGAAGAAAAAAGCGCCGACGAGTTTTTTTTGGTTTTCGATCAGACTGGGTGTACCTCTTCATTTGTCACTCTTTGTTAAAGGAGAAGAGCGCGTGCTGATCGTAGATTGTTTTGTCAGCCTTACGATGCGGACATCGTTCTTTCATCGTCTTAGGCAAACGTCGCCATTTATTTTTGTGGTTATGTTTTGTTTTAATGCGGGAGCCGCCGACGTCAGTAGAAGTTATAATTTTTCTCCCGTCAATCAGTTCGGCGTGCAATTGACCGCCTCCTATTGGAATCCGATTATTGATTACGTCTCGGCAATCAGCGGCGTCCGTTTGATCTTAAAGGTTGGGAGAACCTCGGCCGATACAACAAGTTATGTTTTGGCTCAGGAGGTTGATTTTGCTTTCACCAATCATCTGTTCAGCAATGAACGACGTAAAATGGGATGGAAAGTGTTTGGTCGTCGCGATTATCCGGCTGTGCGTGGTGAAATCGTTGTTCCGGCGTCTTCTCCGATCAAAGAGTTGCGGCAGCTTGAAGGAGCGGAAGTGGCGTTTCCTGGGCCGGAGGCTCTGGTTGCTTACAAGGTTCCTTATGCGCATTTGCTGTCACAAAAGGTCGGCGCAAAGGTTGTGTTTGGCGGAAATCAGGACGGCGCCATTGCTCAATTGCTCAGTGGAAAGGTCAGCGCGATCGGAGCCAATTCTCAATTGATCGATGGCTACGCGATGCGTAAAAACATATCCTTTCGTAAACTGTGGAGTTCCGAGCCCTTCAATGACCTTGCTTTGATGCTTTCGCCTCGGGTTCTTGCAGAAGATGCGAAAGCGGTTATTCAAGCGTTTCTTAATATGGGATCAGACCCTCGGGGTGTTGTGATTCTCAAGCAAGTCTCGGAAATGGTCCAGTTTCCCGTCTTGACGCGCTTTGTTTCGGCCAACGACGAGGATTACCTCAGCTATTTCCAATTCTACCTCACCGCTCCCGCCTCCTTGCATTAGGGATTGGACGGGATTGATGGAACGCCGCCGTTATTTTTCGCTGGTCGCTTGGGGATCGCAGCTTATGCCGCAATCCCTGAGTTCTCGTATTTTTGCTCTCTATTCTCTGGCGCTGACTCTGTTTCTTGGGCTGGGGTTGGGCGTGTTCTATTTTCATCAATTTGAACAACGCCTAGAGGAGTGGCAGATTACCGCAGATATGGTCACCACGATAACGGCCCAGGCGATACAGGAAAGCGTTGTTATCGGAGATTATGATGCCGTGCGGCGCACTTTAGAGCAGGCTTTGTTGCGGACGCCGTTTCATAAAATTATGTTTATCGATATGACGGGCGCTCGCATATTGCTGGAAACGTCCAGAGGGACGGGCATCCATCCTCCTCCTTCTTGGCTGATTTCGATCGTTGCAGAGCGGTTGTTCGATGTTAATCATAACATCGTCGTCGGCGGGCATGATTATGGCGTCCTTCGCTTCAACTATGATATTACAAAAGCCGCGGATGAATTATGGAGTTTGATGACGGGAGCCTTTTGGTTGGCCGCCGGTAGCTTAACGGCGGGTTTGATTGTTATGCGGCTGCTGCTGAGACGTTGGTTGAAAAATTTGGGACGTTTGCAATCCTTTGAAGAACAGATTAAAGCGGGAAATATTGAAGCCGACATGGTTCTAAGCGGCGACGCGCCGCTGGAGATTCGTCAAGCGTTTGAAACCATCACTCGCACTGCCGCCAGTTTGCGAGATCAGTTCGGGCAGCGGATCGATGCTTTGATGAGCGCTCTGGTTCAGCATAAAAATGCTCTGGATCAGACGGCGATCGTCAGCGAAATTAACGGAGAAGGTCGTATCGCTTCGGTGAATGACCTGTATTGCACAACCTTGGGAATCGCCCGTGACGCACTGATCGGCATTCGTCCGGAGGACTCCATGATCGAAGTCGGCGACGACACGGATTCCTCCGTTCGATCAATGTTGTCGGATGATGTTTGGCGCGGCGTTGTTCGTATGGCTTGCGCTGACGGCAATCTTCTGTGGCTAAAGCGCACCGTGGTGCCGATTTTCGCGTCTGAAAGTCGGATTGAGAAATGGGTGTGCATCGATGTTGACATTACCGGCCAGAAGGCCGCTGAGGAAAAATTGTGGGCGGCTTACCATCGTTCCCGACAATTGGCCGAACGTCATCTTCAGGCCATTCTCGATACGGTGGGCGAAGGATTTGTTCTGATCGATGGCAACCAGAAACTTGTGATTTGCAACCAGAAATTTCGACAACTCTACCCCGGCGCCGCGACTGAAATCGACTCGTGCGCCACATTCGGGGAGATTTTGCTCGCCGCCTTTCGGGCGCACGGCTTTAACGAGGAGACCTGTCGGAATCGGGTTGTCGAGCGCTTGCAGGCGTATCGCACGGAAATGGGCGTTCCTCGCATTAAGCAATTTGAAGATGGACGTTGGATTCGTGAAGTCGAATATCCGACGCAAGATAATGGCGTTGTCGCGATCTATTCCGACATCTCGGAAATGATCCGTCTGGAAAACGATCTGCGACGCGCCAAAGAGCAGGCCGAAGCCGGCAGTCGCGCCAAATCGGAATTCTTGGCGATGATGAGCCATGAAATCCGCACGCCGTTAAATGGCGTTATGGGCATGACAAGCCTGTTGATAGATACGCCTCTTTCCTCGGACCAAAAGCGTTTTGCCGACACCATTCGCTTTTCTACGGAATCTTTACTTGGAATCATCAACGACATTCTTGATTTCTCCAAAGTCGAGGCCGGACGGATGGAGTTTGAGGAATGTCCGTTTGAAATCGGCGCGCTTGTCGAGGGCGTCATTGATGTTTTGGCTCCGCGAGCGCGCAGCAAGAAAATCGACATTGCTTACATGACGCCGAAAGAGTCCTATGGACAGCTTCTCGGCGATGCGGGGCGTCTGCGTCAAGTGTTGCTCAATCTTGCCGGAAATGCGGTCAAGTTTACTCATGTCGGTGGAGTGAGCATCGTCGTCGTCATCGAAAACGGCGCCGCGTCGAATGGCGCGCGCGTTTCAATTCGAGTCTCCGACACGGGGATCGGCATTTCCGACGTCGCCAAAACCAGAATGTTCGAGATGTTTTCCCAAGCCGATGCTTCAACGACGCGGCGTTTCGGTGGAACCGGACTCGGACTCGCAATTTCAAAACGCATCGTTGAAAGTATGGGCGGCGTCATTGGTTTCGATAGTCAGGGAAACGGCAGCACGTTTTGGTTCTCGGTTCCGTTGAAGCTTTTAACGCCACATGCGGCGACGCTTCGAAAAGAAGACGCCGTTCAGGGGTTGCGGGTGTTGATTATCGATAATTGCGTCATTCACCGCGATGTTCTCGTTCTCCAGCTACAGAATTGGGGCGTCGGCGTCACGGCGTGCGGGGGAGACGCCGACGGGGCTCTGAAGTTGATGGAAGAGGCTTCGTTGCGGAATGAGCCGTATCAGTTCATCTTGATCAATCATTCAACCTTCGATGCGAATATTGTTGAGGTTGCCGCTCGATTGCACGCAAAGTCGAAATCCGACGCCGCGCAGATGATTTTATTATCGTCCGCCGATCATGGCGAGCTTCAACAGGTGGGATGCTCTCGATATTTTCGGCATGTTCTGTCGAAGCCGTTGCGACAGAATGTGCTGTATGGTTGTCTTTCCGGTTCTTCTTCCGCGTTTGCATTGCATCATGGTGTTGTCTCCGGCAACCGACAATCGGCGCCTTTAAAACAAGGCCGGAAGTTGTCGGTTCTGGTCGCCGAAGACAATTATGTCAATCAGCAAGTCGCCGCAGGATTGTTGGCGAAACTCGGTCATCGCGCCGATCTCGCCAATGATGGCGGCGAGGCGGCGGCAATGGCCGAGCATGGAAAATACGACTTGATTTTGATGGATATGCGCATGCCGAATGTTGATGGCCTTCAGGCAACGCGCATGATTCGCTCGCTGGCGGGAGGAAAGGGGAGCATTCCGATTATCGCCATGACGGCCAACGCCATGGAGCGTGACCGTAAGGCTTGTTTGGAGGCGGGAATGAACGATTTTCTGCCCAAACCGACGGATATAGCGCGTCTTGCCGAGATTCTCGCGCGCTGGAGCCCTTCAGACGTTCAGTTCCGCGAGTTTGCGGCGGAGCAACAAAACTGTAGCGGCTCTTCTTGTTCAAACGACGCTTGGACGTTTCCGGAGCAGATTGCCGGAATCGATTTGAACGCGGCTCGCAAAAACACTTTTGACAACGCGCCTTTGTTGCATGAGATTCTGCTCGAATTCGTCGCTTCGCATTCTGATTTCGTCGATCGACTGAACGCCGCAATCGCCGTTTGCCATTGGGGTGATGTTCAACGCCTTGCGCATTCGATGAAAGGCGTTTCCGCCACCATCGGGGCTTTAACATTGTCCAAGCTGGTCAGTCGTGTGGAAACGCTCGATGCAAAAAGTGACCGGAGCGTCTTAAATGATCTTTTAGAGCAGGTTGAACAAGCGTTTAAAGAGGTCATTTCCGGAATTCGCACGCTAGAGCCTGCTATTCCCCTCTCTTCCGTTGAACAAAAAACAGAGGAGAAAGCGTCGGATACCGTTTCGCTATCCGAATATCATGAAGTCTCAGTGCAACTTATGAGTGCATTGGGGGATGCAAACCCTGAAGCCGGACGATTTGCAGAGAAAATTATGATTTTGTTGGCTGAAACGGGGTTCTCGACGATTGCCGCCGAAGTGTTTCGCCTTACAGATAATTATGACTTTGACGAAGCGTTGCAAAAGCTCCTCAAATTAACGGAAGCTCTTGAGGCAAGTTCCTGCGCCGTTTGCTCGGTGTAGCGTCGTAATTCGTCATGAGCATTTTATTTCATCGGAGTTTTGTTCATAATGGTTTCGCTTTTTTTCTGACCTCTTCTTCATCGATGAAAGTTCTCCCATGAGAATCGCTCAATGCGTTATTGGGACGGCGGATCGGATCAAAACCGAATGCAAATCGCTGATCGAGATTGACCCTCATTTGGCGCTGGTTTTCGGTTCGGTTTCTTTTTTTACGAAGCCGGGTTTTTTCGAAGATTTGCGGGAAGCGTTTCCTTTCGCGGCTCTCGTCGGTTGCTCCACCGCCGGAGAAATTTGCGCCGACGGATTGCATGAAGGCAAATGCGTGATAACCGCCATTCGATTTCAGCACACCGTCGTGCGCGTCGTTGAGGCTCCGGTTGACGGCATGTTGGCGGCGCGGAACTGCGGCGAGCGTTTGGGCGTGGCGTTGGCGGCTCCCAATTTAGCGGGGACGCTGGTTTTTAGTCGCGGGGTTGATATCAACGGAACGGCCTTAATTGAAGGCTTGGCTGCGCAAATCGGCTCCAAGATTCCGATTTCGGGAGGGTTGGCCGGAGACGACGGCGCGTTCAAGCGGACTTTTGTTTTGTTGCCGTCGGGAATATCGGATGCGGCGACGGTTGCTGTCGGTTTCTACGGCGATCGCATTAAAATCGGTCACGGATCATTCGGCGGTTGGGAGCCGTTCGGTCCTATTCGAAAGATCACGCGATCGGACGGCAATATTCTTTACGAATTGGATGGAGAATCCGCGCTGGAAATTTACAAACGCTACCTAGGAGATTATGCAAAAAATCTCCCGGCGTCCGGCCTGTTGTTTCCATTCGAATTATTGAACGAGAACCATTCAACGCTGGGATTGATTCGAACTATTCTAGGCGTCGACGAGGTCGGCGGCGGTTTGATTCTGGCCGGAGCCGTCAAGGATAATGGTTATTTAAGACTGATGCACGCCAACACCGAGAGCCTGATAAACGGCGCCCAAATTGCGGCGCAAAACGCCATCGACTCCATCGCCGAAGCCGTCGCTGACGCCGACATTGACACTGGATTGGCCTTGTTGGTCAGTTGCGTCGGGCGCAAGCTGGTGATGGGCGATCGAGTGGACGAGGAAGTGTCGATTGTCGTTGATACCATTGGATCGACATTTACTTACGCAGGATTTTATTCTTATGGAGAGATCAATCCTATGAATGGATACGCCGAGTGCAAACTCCATAACCAAAGCATGACGATTGCTTTGATTCAAGAGAGCTGAATCGTGCATCGTTTGCTTCAGAGTCAACTCAAACGGGTGCTTGGTCTGCAAACGCCGGAAGAGTTAGAGAGTATTCTGTCGGATGTAGCCGAATTGGCTAAGCAAGACGGACTTTCTCCATCTGTTGCGCATTTTTTGGCGCAAATTGGCGCATTTATCAGCCGTGTTGATCAAAGCTATGGTCAATTCGATCGTGATCTTACACTTCGCGGTCGAAGTTTACAGATCAGCTCTGAAGAGCTGAGCAACGCCAACAAGAAGTTGCGTGAAGAGACCTCGGCTCAGGCGATGGTTCTTCGTTCGTTGCGCGAAACGGCAAACCATTTCTTGCGTAGCGACGGCAAACCGGAATTGGGAGATGATTCCAACAGTCTTGAAAAAATTTCCGATTTAATGAGATACATTGTCGCCGATCGTGCTTCCACTCTCAGAGAATTGGAAACGCAAAAATTTGCTCTTGATCAACACGCTATAGTCAGCATCACAAACGCCAAAGGCGAAATTATCTACGCAAATGATAAGTTCTGTGCGATTGCCGGCTATCACTATGATGAAATCATAGGAAAAGACCATAGAGCGATCAACTCCGGCGTTCATTCGCCGGAGTTCTTCAGAAGTATGTGGGGCGTCATTAAGAAAGGCCGTGTTTGGGAAGGCCAAATCTGTAATCGGAAAAAATCAGGAGAATTGTATTGGGTTGCGGCGACCATCGTGCCTCTGGTGGACGCTCAAGGCGTCTCGACCCATTACATTGCTATTCGCACAGACATTACCTCGCAAAAGGAGCTTGAAACCAAGCTTCTGAAACAACAGCGTTTTCTTCAGGGAATCACCGACACCATGGGTGAGGGAGTGGTGTCGCTGGATATTGATGGGCGTTGCACTTTCATTAATCCTGAAGCCGAGAAATTACTTGGATATTCTCTTGCCGATTTTCAATCTGTAAGGTTTCACGACGCAGTTCATTATCGCGATAAGCATCAAAACATGGTTTCATGCGAGCAATGTCCGACATTGGCGGCCACAAGGGCTGGAAACACCTATCGCTCCGACGACGATCTTTTTATTCGACGAGATGGGACCGCTTTTCCGATTTCGATCATTTCTGTTCCCTTGCGTGAAGGTGATGTCATCGTTGGTTCCGTGTCGGTGTTTCAAGACATTACTGAACGCCGCCGTATTCTTGACGCTCTACACAAAAGCGAAGATCGTCTTAAAATTGCGCTTGAAGCTTCCAACACCGGATTTTGGGATTGGAATCCTAAAACTGATCAAGCTTATTTCAGTGATCAATGGTTGGGGATGCTCGGTTATAAAAAGGGAGAAATGGCCGAAAACAGCGTAAGCTGGCTGAATTTATTGCATCCCGACGATTGTTTGCAGGTGCAGACTCTTTTAGAATCCCATATGGCCGGAAAAACTTCGTTTTATGAGGTGGAGTTCCGTATGCGCCACAAAAGCGGCGCATGGACATGGATTCTAGCGGCGGGACGAGTCACCGAGAGAGATGACGTCGGTTTTCCTACGCGCATGACCGGAATTCATAAAGATATCGGCGACCGCAAAGAAAGTGAATTTCAACTTGCCAAAGCCAAAGAAGAAGCCGAACGCGCTAATCAATTGAAGAGTGATTTCCTGGCCAATATGAGTCATGAAATCCGCACGCCGATGAATGCGGTCATTGGTCTGGGTCATCTTCTGTTGAAGACAGAGCTTACGGCGAGACAGCGTGACTATCTGGAAAAAATGGATAGCGCTGCGCGCAATCTTCTTGGAATCATCAATGACATTCTCGATTATTCAAAGATTGAAGCGGATAAATTGCAAATAGAGAGTATTCCATTTTCTTTGAAATCTGTTCTCGAAAATGTTTCCAGCGCCACGAGCCTACGTGCAAGCGAGAAAAAACTTGAACTGATCTTCCATGTCGACCCCGATGTGCCGATGTGGTTGATCGGTGATCCTTTGCGGCTTGGGCAAATCCTGCTCAACCTTCTGAATAACGCCATAAAATTCACTGAGCAAGGCGAGGTGATGCTCGGAATTTGTGTGCGCGAAAAACGAAAGAAATCTGTCGAGCTGGCTTTCCATGTTCAAGACACCGGCGTCGGCATGTCTGAAGCGCAACAGTCAACATTATTTAAGCCATTCACGCAAGCCGACACCTCCACAACACGAAAATTCGGTGGCACCGGTCTTGGGTTGGCGATCAGTATGCAGCTCGCCGTCATGATGGGGGGAGGGATTTCTATTATAAGCTCTCCCGGCATGGGCAGCATCTTTACCGTCACGGTGGTGTTGGGCGTCCAAGAAATTGCCGAACCGATAAAGAATATACCAATCTCCAATCTTCGCGCCATCGTCGTGGATGATAATGCTTTGGCGCGAGAGATATTATCCGATATGTTGGAAAGTTTCGGGTTGGTTGTGGAAACGGCGTCGTCGGGCGCAGGCGTTCTTGATCGAATGAAAGCTTCTCTTATCGGAGAACTGCCGCCGATCGAATTGATGATCATTGATTGGCAAATGCCGGAATTGGATGGTGTCGCAACTCTGCGTCGATTGAAAGAGATGTCGATCTCTCTTCCTCCGATTATTATGATCTCAGCCTATGGTGTGGATGGGGTTTTAACCGCTTTGGCCGATGACAAGGTTGCCGCCGTTTTAGAAAAGCCCATAACGCCTTCGACGATGCACGATTCAATAATGACGGTGTTTGGGCGTTCTCCGGATGAAATTCTGTCGCCCTTGACGGATGATGCAGAAGCAAATCCGACGCTTCTTGCTGGAATGAAAATATTGCTTGTCGAGGACAACCCAATTAACCAATTGGTCGCATGTGGTTTACTTGATCTCATGGGTGGAGTGACGCAAACCGCCGGTAGTGGTGAAGAGGCGTTGACTTATTTGCGGCGTGAATCTTTCGACATAATTCTGATGGATATTCAAATGCCGGGACTCGATGGTTATGAGGCTACGCGGTATATTCGACAAGACATGGGATTGGTGGAAATTCCGATTATCGCGATGACCGCTCACGCCATGCTTGGCGATAGAGAGCGGTGTTTGGCTGCTGGTATGAACGATCATGTTGCAAAGCCCATCGATCCGACTGCGCTTCAGGTTGTGTTGGAGCGTTGGTTGCCTCAACGTCGCTCTTTTGTTTCTTTTTCCACCGTTGCTTCTATGCGGAGTGTGTCCGAGCTTATGGACCCGTTTACGGGAATTGATTTGGACGGAATCGATTTAGACGCAGCGCGCAGGCATGTGAATGGTAATTCAAGGTTGTTGTTGCGGATTTTGAAAGATTTCGTGGCGAGTCATGACGATATCATTGCTCGGCTTCATGCTGGTGTTGTAAATGGACAATGGCGGGAAGTCTATCAGATTGCTCACACCTTAAAAGGTGTTTCCGCAACTTTTGGCGCGTTCGATATTTCTCTGAAGGCGAGTGAGTTGGAGAAAATCGCCGCCCGAAATGGAGTTGCTCTTCCTGACAATCCCCTCGATTGTTTGGTTCGATCCATAAAGGTTACGACGGATTCAATCTGTCGATCGGTTTCTGTGCCTGTGTCCTCTTCTTCCGGTGTTTTGGCGCAGAAGTTCGTTATCAGTAAAATTGATCCTCAAATTGTGGAGAAGGCTTTAGAAAAGGTTGCGTTCTTGCAAGAGATGTTGGAGCAGGGAAATCCTGATTCCAGCGATTTTTCTGAAGAACTGGCAACCCTGTTGTCTTCTTCTTCTTCTTCTTTTGAAGCGGCGATGCTGGTGTCTCGATGCGCCGGAGTTTTTGATTTTGAGGATGCTATCGTTGCACTGGAAAAATTGCGTCTATCTCTTGTTGGGTCTTTGGATGCAGCGTGAATGACGCCCGAAGGTCAATGATATTTGAGTAATATTATATGGGTCCAGGGACTGTGTTCCTGGTCGTAGGGGATCATAAGGGGGGAGCGAAAGCCCCCCTTATTCGCGAAGCGACCCTCTCTCTGGAATTGTTTTTCGTGTAAGGGCTCGCCTTAAGCTCGACAGAGACCGTCAACCATCCACGGAAGTGAGCCGTTGCAAAACGGAGGAGCTTGTAAGGGCGAATGTCTGTAAAAATAAACAATTCCAGAGGAGAATCGCTTCGCGAATAAGGGGGGCTTTCGCTCCCCCCTTATAATCCCCTACGACCAGGAACACAGTCCCTGGACCCTTCTCATTTTACGATCCAATTATCTCCGCCCAGCGGCTTCACCGATGGCGGCACACGACGCGCCCTACTCCACAACCAAAGCGTCTCCAACCGTCACTCGCCCAGACGTCACAACACGAGCGTAAACACCAAAATCAATATGACCATATCCCCTCTGCAACGCTCGCGGAATGTTCAAATCCCGCGCTCCCGTCAGAGGATCAACATTCGTCGCAGGGCAACGATCAATACGCTTCACCACTTCACAACGCATCGCGCCGATCGTCAAAAACCGATCGATCCAACCAAACTCAACCCACGGCGCTTCACCGGAAAACAAGAAATTTCCCCGAAATCGCACCGGATTAACCGGACTCTGCACCACGCGCTCCAAGTCTTGCACTGAAGCCATGTTAATAAGCGAAATATATTTGTCCTTAGCGTCAAAAAATGCATGCCCCGGCGCTTCAACCACACGAGGCGTGCCCGGAGCCTCCCCTTTCAGGTATGCCGACAGAAATTGCTCGATCAGAACCCGCCCCGTCGGCGTGTCAATCTGACCACGCGCAACAACACGAGGACCACGCCGAATCGTCAAAGCAGTCGTCTCCGGATCATAATCGGTCTGGAGAGTCGCTAAACGCTCATTGCGCATAAGCGTTATAAAGTTTGTTTTCGGCTTCCACTCTGGAGCTTCCGAACTAAAGGTGGTTGCGCCGTGCGTGATGGCGAAACGCCGATCCTGCGGCAGGCCTTCTCCGGGAATGAGGTCGACCGCCGGCAACTCCTGCGCGCTCAGGCCCTTAACCGGATAATAATGGATTTTTTCGATGATGGCTGGCATGGAATAAGTTTGTGCAACGCGGAAGGTTCTGTCAATACCGCAAAGCAATCGAAACGCAAAAAAAAATCTTGAATGTCCTTCGTGGCGCAAGAAAAGAAGCTAAACCTCGAAAATGACGCATCATCCCACAGCAAAGAAATAACAAATTAGACGGAACCAGGAACAGAGTCCCTGATCCCGCCTAATTTACATTCCAGAAACACAAACCCGTTAACAGCTATGGCCGTCGTGACATTCATGAGAAAAAACCGCCGACACTTGCGAAGCGTTTTTCTCGCGCGCAACGAGAAAGGATTGATCCAAAACGCCCGCAGCGGCGAGAAAAGATTGAAACTCTTTTCCTTCCAGCTTACGGCCAACGGGAATATCAACACTCATGGGATTAATTTGATGACTGTTGCGAAGAACCTCGTAATGAAGGTGAGGCCCCGTGGCTCGTCCCGTCGCTCCGACATAACCTATGACATCACCTTGATCGACTCGTCCGCCACGCCGCGAATCGGCGGCAAAACGGCTCATATGTCCATAGGCTGTGGAGAATTCGCTATTGTGCCGAATGCGAATGTAATTCCCATAGCCGTTTTTAGGACCGAGTTCTTCGATCAAACCGTTTCCCGCGGCATAGATCGGCGTCCCGGTAGAGGCGCTGAAATCAACGCCCTGATGCATTTTGGTGTACCCCAAGATGGGATGATGGCGAAGACCGAATCCTGACGTGAGGCGCGCGCCATCGATGGGAGTGCGCAACAGAGCTTTACGGACGCTTTCGCCAAGACGATTGAAGTAATCGACGCGCCCGTCACTCCCTTTGAAGCGATAAATCGGCAGTTCACGTCCACTAAGAATCAATGAGGCGAACAAAACATCACCCTCACGAGCGGTTTGCCCGCTTTCGACAGTGACATCACGCTCAAACAACACGGAAAACTGGTCTCCGGACTGGAAATCTCGTTGGAAATCAACATTATAGGAATAAATGCGGATAATCGACATCATCACCGGAATCGGCACGCCGGCGGCCATTCCCGCCTCGAACAGGCTGGAATGGATCACGGCGGCGACCGCAACGGTTTTACGCTCCACGGTCTTTTCGGCGCGGACGGCATGAAAGGCGCCCGAGGCGTCGCGAGCGACGGTCAGCGTGTGAACCACGTCGGGCCGCAAGCGCAAACCGATGAATTTCTCAATGCCGTCGTGACGTTCGAACTGAATCTGAACTTGCTGACCGATTTTAAGCTGACGCGGATTGAAAAACGCGCCAAGAGCGTTAAGAGCCGCATCCGCTTCTCCGCGCGGCGCGCCTGCTCCAACGAGCATATCCATCAACGTGCCGCCGCGCGAAGCCACAACAGTTTCGACTCGAGAAACCGGCGGCAAGGCCATCGTCTCGGAAGCGACTGCGGAAGGCAAAGCGTTTTGCGTCGCGGATTTTTCCGCCACAGAAGAAGCATCGCTTTTTGCTTCGATCGAAACCGACGGAGAAACGCTGGAAACAACAGGCTCCGGCAGCTTGGCCGTCTCTTGAAAGTCGCTTTTTTTCTCCGCGCTTGCTGCGCCTGCGGAGCCGGATGAGGCGGCTTCTATTTTTGCCGAGGACGAAGCGTTTTTAATCTCCTCAAGCAAGGGCGTCGTCGCGCTGGAAACATGCGCATCCGACGCTGAGGCCACAGAAGCATCGGAGGCCCAACTTTTCGAAATTGCGATCCCATCTCCGACGATGGCGCATAAGAGACCGAACATTACGAAATAGAGTGCGTTTCTCCGATAATGCACCATGTATACTCCTTATGGCTTCAATAGCGGCAGCCTGCTTTTTCTGAGAATAAGGCGCACTCAGGCGCCGCGACATAACTCGCGAAGCCTCGCCTTACTTCTTACAACAGTTCGATCGATTCCGACCATGCGTGACCGATCTACATCTGTCAACCAAGAAATGACGCCAATATTTTCTATGCGTTGAGCTGAGAAAAAATCAACTTGATTTTTATCGAATAAGGCGAATCGATTTTATTATCCCGATAAACTTTCGAGAGATCGAACCGATGGAATAAGATTGAAGCATGTCGTTTGCTCACATGAACTTGCTGTTGAGTTTTTGTCTGAAAAGCCGCAGAACCGTTGATATGCGCCGAGATTTTGATCATCCTCCCGTTTTCTGCCGATGATTGCGCTTTTCTCGGCGCTTTTTTCTTGCAATTGAGGGACGTTTGCTTCCTTTTATCGAGGTCTTTCTGCCTCGGACATGCCGTTCTCCCGATCACCTGCGTCGGTTTTGCTGCGTTTCCCGGACATCGAGACCACGCGGTTTCGCCTTTAGGCGAAGATGTTTTCTTGCAAGACCTTTTGGAGATCGGAATGCCCAACGGCGTTGTGAAATGGTTTAATAGCACTAAGGGTTACGGCTTTATCCAGCCTGATGATGGCTCGGCTGATGTGTTCGTTCATATCTCCGCCGTCGAGCGTTCGGGAATCGGCAATCTCAAAGAAGGTCAGCGGCTTGCCTTTGAATTGCAGCGCGATCCCAAAAAGGGCAAAACCTCGGCGGCCAATCTCAAGGCCATCTAATTTCGATCCGTCGGCGACCAGGGGCGACGCCCCTGGAGTTGCGGCTCTCTGCTGGGGCGGATGACGCCCCCGGCTTTCGCTTACGACCACAAAAAATTTTACGCAAGTGAAAACCAATCGGGAATCGGAAGCCAATCAGGCGCCGTTTGAAATAGTGTTTCAAAGCGGTTTTCGTCTTGCAAATCGATCACTTCAACTCGCGCCGAAACGCCCTCTTGGGAATGCAATGAGCGAAAGAAAAAAAGCCTCACTTCGATCACGCCGCCGTTCTTAACAACAACGCCGTTCTTATTCGTCAGCAAAACATGCAAAATACGCCCCACACCTCGACTGGCGATTACTAAAATCGCCTCACGCGATGACCTCTTGATAATGTCGCGCATATTTTTCACCGCAAATTTTACTCTGGTTTGGAATAATTCCTCGGATTCGCCGCCAGGAGGACACTCTCCAGCAAGAATCCGTTTTTCATTTTCCACAATCGGTCTGCCATTCCAATTTCCCATTGCGCGCTCTTTCCATTCCTCCCTTTCAAGAATTGAACAGTTCAGAAACCCGGCGACAATTATTGCCGTGTCTCGTGTTCGGCGCAATGGACTGGTGACGATTCGATGAATGCATATCTGTTTGTCTAAAAGAAATTGGCCGAGAACGGCGGCTTGCGCATAGCCACATGGCGTCAAACAAGAATCTGAATCACCTCCACACCGAATTCCCAACGAATTCGCTTCTGTTTCTCCGTGACGCGCGAAGTAAAACTTTAGATATTGCACGTTTTTTTCCATTGTTCAGAATGACGTGAAAAACATAACATCGTCATATTTTACAAAAACAAACCAAGTGATTGACGCATAGCCCTCGCTTCTTTACATCAAAATCGTTCTGCCCAAAGATTGGTTCTTGATCGTTTACCCCATCTAACTTTTACTTAGAGCCTATCTAGAAAAATTGATGTTTTCTTCGGACAGGCTCTTAGCAGGCGAAAAAGAAGAAACACAAAATAATTTTCGTTTTGGGAAAGGAATCCTGGGGCAATAAACCTCTTCAGAAGAAGGCCACTCACCGCGAATCCACGATTTTATCAAATCGTGCTGATATTTTTCCGACAACACAGGCGTGTGACCTGTGTCAGGAACATGCATTACGGCTAATTCTTTGGATGAACGCTTCATCTGCTCAATAACGCCGACGTTCAGAGCATCAGAATTCACGCCATGGATCAACAATGTCGGAGATTGGACTTTTTCCCAATCAGCCCATTGAACGTGGTCGAATTTAGCCCATTCCTGATAGGCCTGCATAGCTCTGAGATCATGCCGATAAACACGGCCTTGGTGACTCTCAGACCACTGCGTTTGATGGAAATTCGTATGCAAAAGAACGGCGTCGCCAATAGGACCGTCATTCTTTTGAGCGCCGCCGGATTGACGAAATAAATCAACAGGTTGCTGAAAGACATAGTGACGTGCCACAGTTTGAGCGCGTCGTCGTCGTCGCTCCAGCGGAATAAACGGGCCGACGTCGTTAAGAATTAGTCGCTCGACAAGATCAGGATATTGCGCCGCCAAGCGCATGCCGACGCTCCCCCCCAAAGAAGAGCCGATGATTGTTGTTTTTTCTATCTGTAAATGTCTTATCAATCCCCACACTTGCTGAACATGACTATCGAACGAATAATCCGTTTGTTCCGCCAGCCAACCACTTTGTCCGCGCCCGGCCCAATCCATACAGATGACACAGTGATCCCCAGACAAGGCTTGCGCGACATAGTCAAATCGTCGAGCCGTGTTAACGATACCCCCAAGACAGATAATGGAAGACTGAGAACGATCTCCCCAACAAGTGTAGAAAAGCGGCGTTTGATAGAACTTACGAAAGCGCTCAGGCGTTTTATGCTGAAGCCATGTTGGATGTATGTAGAGAAAACGATTTTCTGAAAAACGACTCTGATAAAACTCATCCACACATTTTAGGAAACGATAATAAACATCCCAATTAACGTCACAAGGGCCACTCAAACCAGATTTCTTGATTTCTTCTTCCAGACGTTGCGTTGCGATGCTAGAAATATCCATGTTGTCAGTATCTTCAAAGAAATTATCCATAGCTTCCATATTGAGAGGCTCTCTACAACAACGCATTCCGGCGAAACAGCCGTTTTTCCTCCGGAGCTGAAAAAAACGATACCGCAACACACAGAAAGAAAGAAAGAAAAGAAATAACAAACCAAACGAGTCCAGGAACTGTATTCCTGGCCATTAGAGGAGAGAGCATAAGGTTCTGAGCGAAGACTCTCCTTACTCGCGAAGCGATCCCCCCCTGGAGTTATTTACGAAATTTCCTGGATTTTAGGGCAACGACGGCATGCAGAAATTGCTTTCTGAAAATTCCTCTAAGCTATACTCCGTCCAATTAAGAACCCGAGACAAGGAACGCCGAAAGGAACGGGGCTCCGCCCTCGACCCGCCAAAGGCCGGGAGGCCTTTGGAAACCATGACTTGGAGTTTGTAACGGCCCGATGGGAAGTGGACCATTTTAATCCGGGAAGGCCGCAGATTCTCGGGGACTCAATCAAACAAGGTATATTCTAAAGAGAAGCCCCCGTGCGAAAATATCGGCGCCCTGAAACCGAAGAAAAGTTTTATATTTATTCGCGCCATCTTATCGCAAATTACAAAACATCATTTCTTAATTTTTGCTCAGAAAACCAAAACGCTGATAAAAGGGAGGCCACCCTCCCTTTTACGTCATCGTCTCTACAGAGACGACGCTTCCAACAGAACGTCCAAAGAGACGTTATTTCGCCTCAGAAGCGATTTTCTTGGCGATATCAACAAGCTGAACCACAGAAGCCACAGAGTGGTCGAACATCTTACGCTCTTCAGCGGTGAGTTCGATCTCAATGACTTTTTCCACACCATCAGAGCCGATGATGACCGGCACGCCAACATAAAGGTCTTTAAGACCGTACTCGCCATTCAAGTAAGCAGCGCAAGGCAGAACACGCTTTTTATCACGGAGATAAGACTCCGCCATAGCGATGGCCGAAGAAGCCGGAGCATAGAACGCCGAGCCGGTTTTCAACAGTTTCACGATTTCAGCGCCGCCGTCACGAGTGCGCTGCACGATGGCGTCAAGTCTCTCCTGAGTGGTCCACCCCATTTTGATCAAGTCGGGCAAAGGAATGCCCGCGACGGTGGAGTAACGAACCAGCGGCACCATGGTGTCGCCATGACCGCCGAGCACAAAGGCAGTGACGTCTTCAACAGAGACTTTGAATTCTTCGGCCAAGAACCAACGGAAGCGAGCGCTGTCAAGCACTCCCGCCATACCGACCACGCGATTGGCGGGCAGACCAGAAGCCTGCTGCATGATCCACACCATCACGTCAAGCGGATTGGTGATGACGATGACGAAGGCGTTCGGGCAGTATTTGGCGATATTACGACCGACGGTGTTAATGACGCCAGTATTGATGCCAATCAGATCGTCGCGGCTCATCCCGGGCTTGCGCGGCACGCCGGCGGTCACGATGACCACATCGGCGCCTTCAATGGCAGCATAATCGCTGCTGCCGGTCAATGCGGAATCGAAACCTTCCACCGGCGATGCTTCGGCGATGTCCAGGGCTTTACCCTGCGGCATCCCATCGGCGATATCGAACAACACGATATCGCCCAGTTCCTTCAGTCCAGCCAACAAAGCCAAGGTGCCGCCGATTTGACCGGCGCCGACCAACGCGATTTTCTTGCGTGCCATGGACACTTTCCCGAACAGGTTTTGAGCAGATTCCAGCGTGCGTAGCAATGTCATCAAATTAAGATCGGCCAATCGATAAAAATCCACCACATCGGGGTTCTACAAACGACAAACCATGATTTCCAAACCCCTCCCGACCTTTGGCGGGCCGGACAGAGCCCTGCTCGGCGAAGCCCTCGGTCTTAATTTCCGGCCTTAATTTCGATGACCTTGGTGCGCGCAGAGGAAGGCCGCCCTTTCCTTCCTCCACGTATAGCGTCAGATTGATTAGCGTGATTCGGCGTATTTCGCAAGCCCTACCCTAACGCCGATCAGAGCAATTACCTTATAAAACGATCTGTTTTATTTAAGACTCACTTCCTAATTGAGAAGCTCGCTTTTTATCTTTCTCGCCTTTTTCGTCCGGAGCCGCCGTGCGCAAACAATACCCAACGCCTCGAACCGTGTGAATCAACGGCGGAGTAAAGTCTCGATCAATCTTTTGCCTCAATCGCGCAATGTGAACGTCGATTACATTCGTCTGGGGATCAAAATGATAATCCCAAACATTCTCCAACAACATTGCCCGCGTCACCACTGTTCCCGCATTACGCATCAAATATTCCAACAGCATGAATTCGCGAGGCAACAATTCAATCAATTTTCCGGCTCGCTTGGCGGTGCGCGCCAACAAATCCATTTCCATATCCGCCATCACCATGCGCGTCGCAGGTTTGCCTTCGCCCTTCCGTCGTCCAAGAACCTCAATTCTCGCCAACAGCTCGGCCAAAGCATAAGGCTTTGTTAGATAATCGTCTCCCCCGGCGCGGAGTCCCTTCACTTTGTCATCAACGCTGCCCAACGCGCTCAGAAACAACACCGGCGTATCGATTCCTCCGGAACGAAGCTGCTCCACCAGCGACAACCCATCGCGCAAAGGCAACATCCGGTCAACCACCAACACATCGTAACACCCTCGCCCGGCCATAGTCATCCCAACGACGCCATCGGCCGCGTGTTCCACGACGTGTCCGCCTTCCTTAATCCCTTTGACCATATAGGAGGCCGCTTGTTGATCGTCTTCAATCACCAGGACGTTCATTCTTTTCCTCCTGTTTTTTTCAAGGCTCCCAACAAGCCGAAGATGCTTCGCCCACGCGGCCTGCGCCCCAGATCATTCTTGATGGAGCACACCCTTTACCTGATTTGCTCTTCGAACCAAAGTTATCATTCTTTCATTTCATGGTTTTTGAAACCCCCTCATCCGTTCATTATATAATAAGCATCCCCCGAAACTGCGCTCCCGCATCGGTGTGTTAATTACTTTTTTGCTCGTTGGCCGAGTATCGTTTGACCACTTTTGGAGTGCGGGAAACGCCGTCATAGCAAATGATCGAAGCCGAATGCGCCATATTGCCGTTGCCGTCGGAGTGATAGGTCATGGCCAAGCCTTGATAAGTTTGCTCGTTCAAAGCCACGCGAAGCGTCTCTGGGGCAGAGGAGCCAAAAGCTGCAATCTTCAGAGCCATTTGAACGCCGTCGTATTGCCCCAGAGCAAAAGCGTCAGGATCGGTTTTGAAGCGAGCGCGATAGGCCGCAACAAACGCTTCCATTTCAGGCGAACCGCCGGAAATCGGCGAAGCAGCCGTTTCGGCGCAGACGTTTTGCAGTTCGGCGGGCTCCAACAGAGCGGCTGTGCTGGGTTGGTGCATGGCCGAGCCGGCGACGATCGGCAATTTTTTTCCGAACGCAGCCGCCTGGCGCACAAACAAGGCGGTCGGGCCGGAATGAAGGTGCAAAACCAACACATCGGGGGTTGCCTCCAGCGCTCGCGAGAGCACCGGCAACATATCTTTTACGCCGGGGTCGATCGCTTCGTCGAAAACCGGAGTCACGCCGAATTTCGCGAAGTTCGCCTTTAGATGCAAACGTCCGCTCTGGCCGTAAGCTGTCGTCTGAGTAATGAGCGCAGGACGAACGCGCTTCATTTCCTCAACCACATATTGGGCATGAGCGCGTTTTGTGACGGCGTCTCCGGGAAAGAATCGAAACACCCAGCGATTGCCGCGTTCGGTGATGGCTGCGGTTCCAGAGACGGTGATTAGAGGGACGCGACGCTCTTCGGCCAGAGGCAACAAAGCCAGCATTTGCACTCCGAGCATACTGGCGGTGGCGGCCGTAATGGTTGCGCGGCCTGCGGCTCGCTCAAAGGCGGTGACGGCGCCTTCCGGAGCAACTCCGGTATCAATGACTTCGGTTGTGGTCTCCATGCCTTTTGGAGCATGTTCCAACGCCAAGAGCGCGCCATTGCGCTGACTGGTTCCTTCTAGCGACAGGAAGCCGGTTAACGGCGCCAGGATAGGAAAGAATAACGCCTCGGCCCTGGCTGAGTGTTGATTAAAGCACAAGAGCGAGGCGATGAGACACATTATCCAACGCCGCATGGCTAAACATCCTTACTCAGGAAAAAAATAAAACGACAAACAAAACAATGAAAATCAAAACATCAAAACCAAAACATCAAAACATCAAAACAATGAAAATGGACAAAAACAACAAATCAAAAGGGGCCGGGGACTGTGTTCCTGGTCGTAGGGAGGGAAAGGCGTAAGGAAGGGAGGAAACGAAAAGCTCCCCTTCGCCATAAGACGGACGTCTCGCAGCTTGCACGAACTTTGCCTTGCGGCAAATAAGGGGGGCTCTCGCTCCCCCCTTATAATCCCCGGCGACCAGGAACACAGTCCCTGGACCCTTTTAATTTTTATTCAAAAGAGCCGCGCCCTTGCGGAAAACGGCTCAAAAGCGCTTGTTAGTTTTTGCTCTTATCAACCATGCGCCGCGCAGCGATCCAAGGCATCATAGAGCGGAGACGCTCGCCGACTTGCTCAATCGGATGCTCGGCAGAACGCCGACGCATCGCTTTGAAATTGGGCTGGCCGATTTTGTTTTCCAACATCCAATCGCGAACAAACCGTCCGGACTGAATGTCGTCGAGGATGCGCTTCATCTCCTTTTTGGTCTCTTCCGTGATGATGCGGGGGCCTCTGGTATAGTCGCCATACTCGGCGGTGTTGGAAACCGAGTAACGCATATTGGCGATGCCGCCTTCGTAGATCAGATCAACGATCAGCTTAACTTCATGGAGGCACTCGAAATAGGCCATTTCCGGAGCGTAACCAGCCTCGACCAAAGTCTCGAAGCCGGCGACGATCAAAGCGCTGACGCCGCCGCACAACACAGATTGCTCACCGAATAGGTCGGTTTCGCACTCTTCGCGGAAGGTGGTCTCAATGACGCCGGCCCGACCGCCGCCGATGGCGGACGCATAGCTCAGAGCGATGTCGAGCGCATTGCCGGAAGCGTTTTGATGCACCGCAACCAAGCAAGGGACGCCGCCGCCGCGTTGATATTCGGCGCGCACGGTGTGACCGGGCCCTTTAGGAGCAATCATGAACACGTCGAGATCGGCGCGAGGCACAATCAAGTTGAAATGGATGTTCAATCCATGAGCAAAGGCCAAAGCGGCGCCCTGCTTCAAATTGGGCTCCAAATGCTCGCGATAGAGATCGGCCTGCAATTCATCGGGCGCCAAAATCATCAACAGATCGCAAGTGCGAGCGGCGGTCGCCGGATCAACGACGGTGAACTCCGCCGCTTCGGCCTTTTTCGTGCTGCCGCTGCCTGGACGCAGCGCGATCACCACATCCTTGACGCCACTGTCGCGCAGGTTCATCGCATGAGCATGGCCCTGGCTGCCATAGCCGATCACCGCGACCTTTTTGTTTTTGATCAGGTTAACGTCGGCATCACGATCATAGTAAACGCGCATAGTCTATCCTCGAACGGGAAACAAGAAAAAAAGCGCCAAACAGTTACGCAAAAAAAACCTAGAAGCCGCTGGGGCCACGAGTAATCGCCACCACGCCGGTCCGGCTGGTTTCAACCAACCCCAGTTGGTTCATCAAACCAATGAAGTCGTTTAATTCAGCCCCGGTTCCGGTCAGCTCGAACACGAAGGAGTTGAGCGTCGCATCAACCACTTTGGCCTTGAAGATATCGGCGATTCTCAAAGATTCGATACGTTTCTCGCCCGAGCTGACCACCTTGATCAAAGCCAATTCGCGTTCGATCGAAGGACCTTCTTCGGTCAAATCGCGTACTTTATGCACGGGCACCAAACGGTCGAGCTGCGCTTTGATCTGCTCAACAATCATGCGCGTGCCGGACGTGACAATGGTGATTCGCGACAAATGCTGCGCCGTATCAACCTCGGCCACAGTGAGGCTTTCGATGTTATAGCCACGACCGGAGAATAGTCCGATGACCCGCGCGAGAACGCCCGGCTCGTTATCGACCAACACGGCCACAGTATGTTTTTCAGTTTTATTCAGTTCAGCGGGCATGGGTCACGTCTTCTTCCATCTGTACGCTGTGCGCATCGAAGCGCCGTGGACGGTTGCGCAACAAGAGCGCTTTTTCCACCCACCGCGCGCGACGCATTCGCAAGGCAAAGGCAAGGATTGTCTTTCCGCAAAGAGCGATTAGACCAACACCATTCCTTCTTCGGGCGTGGCTTCGGCGTTTTTCTCCGACGGCCCGAGCAGAATTTCGTTATGCGCTTTACCGCCCGGAATCATGGGGAAGCAATTTTCGGTGGGGTCGACGGCGACATCGACGATCACCGGCTTCTTTACGGCGATCATTTCACGAATGGCGTCGTCGAGTTCGGAAACCTTTGTCACGCGAATGCCATGGGCGCCGAAGGCGTCGGCGAGCTTAACGAAGTCGGGCAAAACTTCGCTGTGCGATTCGGAGTAGCGACCGCCGTGCAGCAGCTCCTGCCACTGACGAACCATTCCCATATATTGATTGTTCAGAATGAAGATTTTGACCGGCGCCTTGTGCTGAACGGCGGTGGCCATTTCCTGAATGTTCATCATGATCGAAGCTTCGCCGGCGATATCGATCACCAGCGATTCGGGATGAGCGAGTTGACAACCGATTGCGGCGGGGAGACCATACCCCATCGTTCCGAGTCCGCCGGACGTCAACCAGCGATTCGGCTGATCGAACGGCATGAATTGGGCGCTCCACATTTGGTGCTGCCCGACTTCGGTGGCGATATAGTAATCCATCCCTTTGATCAGCTCGCGCAGACGCTCCAAAGCGTACTGCGGCTTGATCACGCGATCGGTTTTTTCGTAGTGGAGGCAATCCCGTTTGCGCCACAAATCGATCTGCCCCCACCACGCTTTCAAGGCGACCGCGTCGCAACGTTTTTGCCGCACCTTCCAAATCCGAATCATATGCTCCAGCACATGAGCGGCGTCGCCAATGATCGGAAGATCGACAGGGACGTTTTTATTGATCGAAGAGGGGTCGATATCGACGTGAATTTTCTTGGATCCGGGAGAGAAATCGGACAACCGGCCCGTGACGCGATCATCGAATCGGGCGCCGATGTTGATCATCACGTCGCAGCCGTGCATGGCCAAATTGGCTTCGTAGGTGCCATGCATGCCGAGCATGCCGAGAAACTGGGAATCGGAGGCCGGGAATGCGCCTAACCCCATCAAGGTGCTGGTGATCGGGAAGCCCGTCATGCGCACGAACTGAGTCAACAGCTTCGAAGCCATAACACCGGAATTGATCACGCCGCCGCCGGTGTAGAAGATCGGCTTTTTGGCGCTGACCATCAGCTCCACGGCCTCTTCCACGCGCGCCAATTCAGGCTTGATCTGCGGGCGATAGCTTTTGTGACGAACTTCGCTGGGGCTGATGTAAGGGCCTTCGGCGAATTGAATGTCTTTTGGAATATCGATCAACACGGGACCGGGCCGACCACTGCGGGCGACGTAGAACGCCTCATGAATGGTGCGAGCGAGCTGGGTCACGTCCTTGACCAAATAATTGTGCTTCGTGCAGGGACGGGTGATTCCGGTCGTGTCGGCTTCTTGGAAAGCGTCGTTGCCGATCAAGTGAGTCGGCACTTGGCCGGTCAGGCACACCAGCGGAATGCTGTCGAGCAGCGCGTCGGTAAGGCCGGTGACGGCGTTGGTCGCGCCGGGGCCGGACGTCACCAGAACGCAGCCGACTTTGCCGGTGGAGCGCGCATATCCCTCGGCGGCATGCACCGCCGCTTGTTCGTGCCGGACCAAGATGTGCCGCAGATCGTTCTGCTGAAACAGCGCATCATAGATCGGCAGCACCGCACCGCCGGGATAACCGAAAATCAGGTCCACGCCCTGATCCCGCAGAGCCTTGAGGATGATCTCCGCACCGGTCAGTTTTTGCTCGGACATTCCCGTCTAACCTTCGCCAATTTCGCAACCATGGACAAGAGGACTTCGCGTCGCTTGTTTGCGTCGCGCTCTGCGCCCTTCCCTTATCGCCGACCCTATATCGCCGACTTCACGCCTCAATTCACGACCATCGGAAGACGACCGCCATGCTTGACGCGAGCTTATATCCCTAGCATTCCAGAGTTCGGCAGGGTAAAGACATTTATAGGGCCTCGTCAAACAAATAAAAAACGCCGTTTTGCATCCATGGCGTTTTTTTTGAGAGGGAAAGGGAGCAAGGAAAAGCGGATAGAGAAAGCGCGCGGCGAAGCCGTAAATTATTTCACCACGACAAACGCATTGACGAACGCATTGACGAACGCGCTCCGCACAAAAATCAGCATAAAAATCAAAAAAGGTCCAATGACCTTGCGCCCCCATCGCCGACAAAGCCTTTCACATCGCGCAAACACATGGCGCAAACATGAAACAAGTTTTCCCCACTTGATCTTCTCATCCCGATTCTCCAATTTACAGAGGCATCCACTTGAAAGGCCTCGCGTGATGTTTATCCAAACAGAACAAACTCCCAACCCCAACACTCTTAAATTTTTACCTGGCCGCGCCATTCTCTCCAACGGATCGCTCGAATTTTCCTCTGCGGAAGCCGCAACAGGCCGCTCGCCTTTGGCCGAGCGTCTTTTCGGCGTAGAAGGCGTGGAAAACGTGTTTTTAGGAAACGATTTCATCGCCGTAACGCACCGCCCAAACGAGGATTGGACGCTGCTGAAAACTCAAGTATTGGCGGCGCTGATGGAGCACTTCACCTCCAATTCGCCGGTTTTGTCCAATAACGCCTCAACCGAAGCCAATGCAGACGCTTCGGAAGGCGCGGACGGTTCGGAAAGCGAAGACGCCGACGCTTACATCATTCAGCAAATCAACGAACTTCTTGATTCGCGCATTCGCCCTGCGGTCGCAAGAGACGGCGGCGACATCACGTTCCATAGCTATGACAACGGCGTGGTCTATTTACGCTTGCGTGGCGCATGCTCCGGCTGCCCGAGCGCGACCGCAACTCTAAAGAACGGCGTCGAAAATCTATTGAAATATTTCATTCCTGAAGTGACGGAAGTCCGCGCCGTTCGGTAGATTTCTCCAGAATCATAAGTATTAAAATTTTTTCAAAGCAAGTGAACAGCCATAATGTTTCATCATGGCTGGTTTTGCGCGCCTCGCGTAAGATATCGGCAAATGGTCTTGACTTTCATTCTCATTCAGCCCAAAGTCGCCGCCGCACATAGGAAAGCGGTTTGTTGGCTCTCAACGAACGTATTGCTCACTCTGTACACAGACAAGCACAGACGAAGAGCTGTGACAACCGCTTTTTTGTTGAAGAGATTAAGATCGGATTGAAGAATGGAGGAGCCGCCGCGTCTTCCGCCGATTGTTAGGTTTCCTGTGTTTTGCGCCTGTCCAACTTGACCAACGTCGACGCATGGCTCGCCGTTCGTGTTCTTTTTTTCTGGAGAGTTTGCTGGATGTTTCAGGACGTTTGAACCAGGGAGCATGCTGTGACGTGTTTAGAAACTCGGCTTCAACACAACGCCGCGTTCATAGTGGCGTTGTGTGTCTTGGCCGTTTTCTCTCTTTCCGGCTGTCGCAATTTACCCGACGACCCGCCATCAACCGTCTCCACCGTTCATCTCGATCGCTACCTTGGACAATGGTATGAAATTGCGTCGTTTCCAGCATGGTTTCAAGAAGGATGCGTCGGCTCCACAGCGGAGTATCGTCTGCGTAAAGACGGCGACATCGATGTAATCAATCGCTGCCGAGACGGAAGTCTAACCGGAAAAGAACGTTCCGCCGAAGGAATCGCTCGTCTAGATCCATCAAAGCCTGATGGATCTCGTTTGCTGGTAAGCTTCGTTCCTCTAATCGAAGGCTGGTATTGGATCTTAGCGCTGGACAATGATTATCATTGGTCTCTGGTGGGAACGCCGGATCGGCGGCGTTTATGGATTTTGTCACGAACCCCAACCCTTCAGCCCGCAGTTTTCGACGCCGTGGTCGCCAAAGCAGCGGCGCTAGGGTTCGATGTTCTGCAACTTCAGAAAACACTCCAACAATCGCCACCCCAAAATCCATAAAAATGCAACACAAGGCGCGCTTGGCGATCGATAACGCACACACTCAACATTAAATATAATTGTTCGTCATTGGTTCGATCACAGACCAAACGACGGTTTTGCACTGTTTTTCTGTGGAGGAAAATGTTTCTCTTTATAGCAACGAAAAACAAGGGTAACTTTAGGCTCGACATTTTCCTGAAGGCGAATTTTCTGAACAGCTCCCCATTGGAAATGTTTTCTTCAAAGTTTTCTATTGTCGGCTGCAACAAAAATATTTATGTGGTGCGTGTTTCGGCAGTTGGAATCATCAAAGAAAAGCTCATGTCTTTGGTAGTCGATAAGCAATTTCGGTGAGCCTTCTAAACATCGCTTGCAAGGCTGCTTTTTTATGCCCCGTCTTTGAGGTTCAGCCTTGGCGTATCGTAAGTTAACCCGCACTTTCCCTTGGCCGAGCAGTCGAAGAGATTGCAGAAGCGCCGCATTCTGGTTGCATTTGCGCCGAAATTGCGCACTGAATACATAAGGAGTCATCATGCAGTCTCAGGTGTCCCCCGTAGGAATCGCCGCTTTGCTTGAACAAGCATCCCGGTTGATACATTCTTCCGGTTACGCGGAAGGTCTCTACCCTGCCCAGTGGATTGCTTTACGCTACTTTTCCGAGGCGCTGCCGTCATCACGCACAACGGCGTCATTAGCCCGCTTCCAGGGAATGAGCCTGGGTCCTGTGGCGCGCACCGTTCGCACGCTCGTCGATAAAGGATTGCTGATCCGCATGAGCAATCCCGCCAGCCGTCGCGCCGACCTAATCGCCGTCACGCCCGCAGGACAAAATCTACTGAAACGCGATCCGCGCTCGACTTTGATCAGCACTCTCGAAACCTTATCGGAAACGCAACGCGAGACTCTGGCTTCAGGGCTGGAAGCGATGCTGTACACTCTGTTTGCGCGCTCCGCCGCCGCCGGCGGCGCCAATCGCTTGTTCGAAGCGCCTCCTCTCAACGAGCTGACGACGGACGTTGAATCAACCGACGATAAAAACGAAGCGATCGCCGAGAAAAAACCCCAAACCCTTCGCGATAACGACAATCCTTCGGAGAAAGAGTAATAGTCCATCCGATTCCGGGATTGTTGACGCCCCTATTTCTGATTATTCTTGTTTTTTTCAGGCGTGGCCATTTGTTGGGAGAAAGCTCATATGGTTGGAAACCCGATTAGAATCGGCGTGGCGCTGTCTGGTTGCGGCGTTTATGACGGCTCGGAGATTCACGAAGCGGTTCTAACGCTGTTAGCGATCAGTCGCCACAAAGCAGAGGCCGTTTGTTACGCTCCAAATATTACGCAACATCACGTCGTCAATCACATAACCGGAGAAGCGACGTCGGAGCAGCGCAACGTCTTGATTGAATCGGCCCGCATTGCGCGCGGAAATATCTCTGACCTTGCGACTTTCCAACCCAACGACGTCGACGCGTTGATTTTCCCCGGCGGATTCGGAGCCGCAAAAAATCTATCGTCATTTGCCTTCCAAGGCGCCGACTGTTCCGTTGAACCAAGCGTCGAGGCCGCGATTCGCGCCATGGTCGCTGCAAAAAAACCTGTTGGCGCTCTGTGCATCGCCCCCGCTGTTTTGGCGAAAGTTCTCGGCGATGTCGAAGTCACCATCGGTCAATGCGCCGATACGGCTCAAGCGATTGAGAAAATGGGCGCGCGCCATAAGGCGACTCGTCAAACGGAAGTGACGATCGACTCTCGGCATCGAGTCGTCACGACTCCATGTTACATGTTGGAATCCTCAGTCGCACAAATCGCGGAAGGCGCCGATAATGTTGTCCGCGCATTGATCGACCTGATCAATGCATAAAACAGAACATAGTGACGAGAACTCTCACAATCCGCCCGAGCCTCCTATTTCATCCTAAATTATTGCCGTCTATTTTTTCCGCATAAAAACCAAAAAGGTCCGGGAACTATGTTCCTGGTCGCAGGGGATCATAAGGGGGGAGCGAAAGCCCCCCTTATTCGCGA
>CAUYUA010000220.1:0-33709 GCA_963575675.1 Azospirillaceae bacterium | reverse complement strand
TGAATCATCAATAAAACCAAAAAACAGAAACCTTCGATCAAAAAATCAATCACTGGCCAACACAGGCCAAAGCTTCTTTGTCATCATCATTACAACGACATTATCTCTACCATGATCTCTATCACGCCTATGTCGTTCACGTCATCCATTGTCAACGCCACCGACGCCTTTACGCCACAATCACTCTGCATTTGTAGAACGACCAAAATTTCGCCACTATCCCATCATTCTATTACAATCTTTCCATCATCCTTTCCATCATCGCCCATCCTCGTTGCGATTCAACCCCATCCACAGCTTTCTCTTTACGGCCTTCAACAAATCTTAGAGCCTTTTTAAGGCTTTCTTCAGGTTTTTGAGTCTTTTCTAGACTCCTGAGCAAACAGAGAATCTCCCCACCCGATGAACACACCTTCCCCCCTCATTTTCCTTCGCAATCAAATATCCACACTTTTTATCCCTAGACGTCTTCATTTCCTTTAAAATAAAATTACACTAAACAAAAACATGTCACAAGACGCTTACGCCTCGAAAAAGCAATCACGGCGCATCAACTTACGCCTAGTCCTTTGTCCTTACGCCTAGTCCCTTGTCGTTGAAGAATCATACAGACCTTGAAACGATCGTTTTTTTGTGATCGTTTTAGAATCGTCCTCTTTGCTGCGGATGTTCCATGACTAAATCTTCGCCGCCCTCCTGGTCTCATTTGTCAATTCGCACAAAATTTGGCGCTTCGCCGTCACCGCTTTTATCGTGGTGTCTGCATGCGGCGTCGGATGGGTGACGTTCGACCGAGCTGGTCAAGCAATCGCCACAATGTCCGAGCAAACGACGCCGCAAATCATTGCCGCGCTCAGCCTTTCCGAACAAAGCGCCACCGTCGCCGCCGAAGCGCCAGGCCTGGTGAGCGCCGACAACGACGCGCAACGCAATACGTTACATCAATCACTCACCAAACAGCTCGATCAAATCGACGCCCGAGTCGAGCAATTATCCGCAGCAGGAGCTTCCAACGCCGACCAACTCCGAGTCTCCAGCCGAAACATGCGCGACAGCATCAACGCGCTCAATAAATTATCCAGCGAACAAATTCAGTTAGCCGCACACCATCATAAACTCAGCCGCCGCGCCGACGAGGCGCATAAAAATATTCTTTTGGCGTTAGCCCCTCTGATCGATGACGCCGTCTTCAACGTGGTCATCAACAGCGAAAACGTCGCCGAGAAAACCGCGACCGCAATTAAGAAAATGGCCGATGAAGCCAATAAAACGGCGGAAAACGCCGATCCGGCGCAAATACAGCGAATCGCCGAAAACATCGCCGAAAACAACCGCAACGCCATCGCCTCCGTCGCCACACAAGATGTCGAATTACTCAAACGCCTCCTGGATATTTCCCGCAGGCGCAAACCTTATGTCGGGCATGATCGAGCTGGCTTTAAACGAGTCATCGACATTTCGACTTTCCTTGCGTGGAACGAGTCTCGCCGCCGACGCTCATATAAAAAAATCGCTGAAACACATCGGCGCCCCTGACCAAAACGGCGCTCTGGCCAAAGCGCTCGACGAGATGTTGAAGTGCGGCCTCGGGGACGATGGCGCTTTTGTCCTGCGCAAGTGCGAACTCGACAAAGAAGCCGAAGAGAAAAAAGCGCTGGAGGAAAATCGCGCCATAGCAAGCCGATTGAAGGAAATCGTCGCGCAAATGACCGAGAACGCTCGCGCCGACGTAGAACAATCCCCCAAAACCGCCGAAAACGCCGTCGCCATGGGAGGAAGCGTTTTACCCGCCCTCGCGATTCTAGCGATTCTGACGGCGGTCGGCGTGTCATGGGGCGTTGTTGAACGCAAAGTCGTTCGACGCCTCTCGCGTTTGGAGATCGTTATGCAAGCCCCGGCTGAGGGCGATTTAGGCGTCTCGATACAACCTCAAGGCCACGACGAAATCGCTCGAATGGAGCGCGCCGTCGCCGTGGTCAAAAGCAACGACGAAGATCGCGCGCGCCTCGCCGAATCCCAAAAACGCGAACAAGCGCTCAATACTCGCCGCCAAGAGCACATCAACACGTTGACTCGCACGTTCTCGGAATCGGTGGCGCATTTGTTCCGAACAGTGTCGCAATCGGTGAAAGAAGTCGCCGCCGCCTCCGACACGCTGAACGAAGGCGTAATGCACACATTCCGAGACGCGATGACCGTCGCCGCCTCCGCCGAGCAAACCAGCCACAATGTTCAAACCGTCGCCGTCGCCGCCGACGAACTGGCGGCCACCATCGCCGAAATATCCAGACAAGTAAAAGACGCCAGCGACACAGCGATTACAGCAGAAACTCAAGCCCACGAAACCACCGCCCGCGTCCAAAGGTTGAACGTAACGGTCGAAGGCGTGGGAGTCGTTCTGAAGCTTATTTCCGGAATCGCCAAACAAACCAATCTCTTGGCGCTAAACGCCACAATCGAAGCCGCCCGCGCCGGAGAAGCCGGAAAAGGATTCGCCGTCGTCGCCTCCGAAGTCAAACATTTGGCCAATCAAACCGCTCAAGCAACGGAAGACATCACCGCGCAAATCGCGCAAATCCAACATGAAACCACTCTCACCGTCACCTCGATCAACCAAATCGCCACCACAATCGCCTCGATCAACAACGTCGCCGCCCGAATGGCCGCCGCCATGTCTCAGCAAGGCGCCGCCACCGCCGACATTGCCCTCAACGCCTCGGGAGCAGCAGCCGGAACACAAGAAGTCTCGAACCGCATCGCCGCCGTTTCTCAAACCGCTCAAAACGCCGTCTCCGTAGTCGATCAAGTCACAGCATCCGCAAATCGCGTGTTTAGCGAAACAGAGCAAATGCAAACCGAAGTTCATAATTTCCTCTCTAAAGTCCAGCGTCTTATACAAACGGGAGAGACAAACACAGAAGAAGCGCTTTCTTTGAGATGGAACGACAGACTCAGCGTCCATCACACAGAAATTGATGATGACCACAGAAAGCTCTTCGATCTATTCAACGAGCTTTCTAAAGCGATGCACGCCGGACACGCCAAAAAAATCATCTCTCACATTCTCAATCAGTTGATCGAATACACTGCGATGCACTTCAAGCGAGAAGAAGATGTCATGCGCACCGTCAACTATCCTGATTTAGAGGAGCATCTCAAAGAGCACAGAGCCTTCGTCGCTAAAGCCTTGGCGGTTCGCGATCGATTCGTTGCAACCAATACGGGTTCCCTGGCTATTGAAACCCTGGAGTTCGTTAAAGATTGGCTTATCAATCACATCCAAAAATCCGACCGAGCTTACGCTCCCTACCTTCAACGCAAACGCGCTGCGTAAAAAACAACAAATTAAAAGGGTCCAGGGACTGTGTTCCTGGACCCTTTTAATTTGTTACTTTATACTGCATATCAAAAAACGTCTCCTTCCTTCGACAAAACGGTCGCTTCATGTCGTTTTCTTCTCGTGCGCCCATGTGCGCGGCGCTTCTTCTTGCTCTGCAAATCCACGCCCCAGCAAACGCCCTTGCCGCCCTTGCCGCCAATGATCCCACCGAACCCGCCAAACCCACCCGATCTTGGGCGGGCGGATCGGTCATCGATAGCAACGGCGTTTTCGTCTATTGCGTCATGGAAAGCCAATACAATAACGGCGAAACCCTGGTGCTCGGACGCCGCGCCGACGGCTCCAGCAATCTGGGAATCGGTCGCCCGACAGGGAAACTCCCCGTGGGAAAAACGTGGACCGTCAGATTGCTCATCGACGACGCCTTCCGCCGCGAACGAGAAGCCAAAAGCCCAGAAAAAGACTTTCTAATCGTCGCCAATGGTCGCGACGAAGAATGTTTCAGGCTTTTGGCCAAAGGTCATGTTCTGACCATCGAACGCGAAATCAAAACGGCCCGCGCGAAACCAGCTGCTTCCAACTTCCGGAACCGGAAAAGCCATTCCAAGACATGAAATCATGCGTCGACAACGCGCGCGCAAAGACTCCGACAACCACAAAAAAAGACAATACAACAAACGCCGAAACGCCCGTTTTTCCCAAATCCTTGCAAGCCATTCTCCGCGCCGCAGGACTTAAAGACATCCAACCTCTCCCACTTGCCGCCGGAGCCGCCAACGAACGCCCCGCCGATTTCGTCTGGCGTTATGGCTCCGTTCTGGGCGGCATGCTTGAAAACACCGTCTCCGACGGCCGCGACTTGGTCGCCCTCACCAAATCTTACCTAGATATGCTAAAAACCGTATGTGAGGGAACATTCTCAGCCAAACCCGACCCAATCGAAGCTCTGCCCGCAGCCACGCTACGCACCGCAACCGTTGAATGCTCCGGCGACAAAGGACGCGCTCACGCTGCTTTGCTGCTCTACTTCACCCGCACCCACTTATTCACCGTGTTCTTCCACGAGGGCGGAGAAGCCGATCAAAAACAAACCGACCAGGCTCGCGACGCCATAGCCCGGGTCATTCGCGACCTGGCCCGCAAGCCGCCGCCACCGCCCGGCGGACCATAATCCCAATTAAATGAGCGCGATAAGCAGCGTCGGCGTGAATGTCGTTGTTTAACCCCTCTGACGACGCTGCGATTCCATGTAAAGCCTCCGGACGAAAGTCTTCAGCAAGAGCCCGCTCGAAATCCGGAAGACGAAACGCAGTTGCTCCAGCGCCGGTTACGCGACTCGAACGCCGTCGGGCGCCGAGCGACGAAGGCGCCGACAATAGCGTAACGCCCCGCAGGATTACGGAATTTTATCCATCCGGAATGTCCGGACGAGGAAAACGCACCGCTATAATAAGTTTCCATGTCGAGCGCAGTCTCATAAAAATCCTACAGAAAAAACGTCGGCAGGAATTTCTGACGATCCGTAATGATGGTTGCTCCCAAACCAAGAATCGCAGCCGCCCAGTCGGAAGCGGGATCATTATGCGCGAGCGCCCTCCGAGAGTGCCAGCGTTGCGCACTTGAGGTCGCCGATTTCGAAGCAAGTTGAGCTAATGCGGCGCATGAGTACCAACAAGAGGAGGAAAGGCAACCTGGCGTGACGAACCATGGCGCCGATTCGTAGAACGCCATCGACCTCCTCCGCTAGATCGTTGAGCCCAGGAATCACGGAGAGATCGATCAGGGCGTCACATTGAGTAAGACGCAAATTAAGCAATGGCAGAAGAGTTTGCCTGGCAAGATATCGTCCATCTTGAGTCCCATGCAACAGCGCAGAGGCCTCAACCAAATCCGATGGACGATAATAAGAGAACGGACGCAATGCCGATGCGTTGAATGATGACACATGACTTTCGACTCTTCTGAGAAAATGATTTTTCCAAACAAAAATTAGACGAATTCAACACTGGAAACACAGTCCGCCGACTTCATTTTTCCTGAACGCCATACGCAAAGAGCGAAACCACGGGCTCAGCAATAGGCAAAACTGTTCTTTGCCCCAATCGAATGGAACAAATCACCTGCATTCCAGATAACTGATAGATACGATCAGAGGCCTGAAAATGGTTCCTGTTGCGTTTCATTTCACCTTATAAAAGGCTTGATGAGCGCTCGTTAAGATAGCGTCAGCTGACGCGCGTCACCTCTCCATCGAGATGTCCAAACGCCGCTGCGTCCGGCGTGTTGAGCATCACCCGCACGAATTGTCCAGGATGAACGTAACCAATATCTTGAAGCGGCAAACGAGCTTCGATCACCAAACGGTCTGCGATGGGAACAATCTCCGCCACCACCTGTCCGGGTTGTATCACGCCGCCTTCTGTCGCCACCGCCAATGTTTTTACAATTCCATCCACCGGAGCGCGCAGAATTGTGCGTTCTTCAACATTCCGATAACGGTTCTCTCGTTGCATCAATTCTTCATAGGACTGGCGCGCTTGAGCCAAGTCACGCCGCGCTTGTTCACGCGCAACATCGCTGATAGCGGCCAAACGTTCGCGCGCCTCCACCAAAGCGGCTTCAACGCGAGGTTGCGCCGCTTGATCTATTTCAATTTGAGTGCGCAAAGTTTGTTGTTGACGCAAATGATCCAAATGAGCCATTCGATTGGTCAGGTCTCGCCCCAAGAGGTTTTCACTGATGGAGACTTGGCTACCAATTAAATCAAGTGAACGGCGATTGGCTTGGAGGCGTTGACGGACTTCCACCACTTCAGCGCGTCGTTGTTCAACAACGGCTTCTTGAACGCGGCGATCTTGGTCTAAGCGTTTTTTATGAGATTCAAACAACGCTCGCGCCGCCGCCACGGTGTCCGGAGCGATGAGTTCAACTTCTGAAGAAAAATCAGGGGAAGCGTCGCCCTTAACTTCGGCGGTCAGGCGCGCTAAATCCAGGCGCAAGCCAATGAGGCGTTGAGAAAGCTCCCGCATTTCGGCGCGAGCCCGCACTGGATCAAGACGAATCAGAGGCTGGTCCCGAGATACGGTTGCGCCTTCTTCGACTAAAATCTCGGCGACAATTCCGCCTTCAAGATGTTGAATGGCTTTGACGCGACTCGCTGGACTGACTTCGCCGACGGCGTTGCTGACGACATCAAGTTCACAAATCAACGCCCACGCGACAAAGGCGGCTCCCAAGGCGAGGGAAGCGATCCAAAAACCCGTTCCAGTGCGTGAGACCATGAAATCATATATCTGAGGGAAACAAGGCCTTGCTCATTAAGGCCAAAGCTGCGCCCCGGCCTCGCCATAAGCCGAAAGTCCTTTAGAGAACGCAATACGAAAACTGTAAAACACTAATACGAGAAGAAATCTACCGGCTTTTAGAAATCTCGCTCGATAAAAAAACACTCGCCTTAGGGGATCACAGGCTCTGGGATCACGTTTTCCAAAGACTTCTTGACTTTAAACATTCTTGAACGCACCAAAGGACTACTGGACGCCTTCGGATTTACACTCAGCCTTACCCATCAACCGACAATTGAACCGCTCAACCACAGACAGCATTTCTTGGTTGGTCTGAACGTGCTCGGAAGACAAACACTGAAGATATGAAGTCGTCGCCGCGACGAATTGCTTCACGTCGTTCTGGCAGAGATTCATACGATCTGCATTCAAAAATGTGGTGTCGGATTCGGCGCAAACAGGAGTCGAAGGACGAACGCAGTTTCCTGCAAAGGATGACGGTTGCGCCCAAGCCGCTCCAGAGATCAAAAAAACCGAAAGGACAAGACCAAAAAGCAGAGCACGCATAGCACAGACTCCTTATCTCTTAATCTGTCTTTAGCACCAACGTAAGCGGAAAGCGTGACGCTCTGAAAAAGCGTCTTATCAACGCGCAACAAAAAAAGACGAAAGCCCCAGACGTGTCCAGAAACCGAGTTCCTGGACACGTCTGGGTTTTTACTTTTTTATTGCGCGTTGATGCGCCATTTTCTTAAATCACCAGTCCGCTCACGACACTAAGGCTTCTTCAGCGCACGCGCACGTGCAAACGCTTCGGCCAAAGCGCCGCCAGGAGGCGGAGGAGGCATAACAATCGTCGTTTGCGAAGGCTTGTTACGACCACCGGAGCGCGACTCGGAACCACCCGATTTCCCGGCTTTGCCCTCGGAACGTCCTTCGCCGCGAGACTCGGAACGCCCTTCGTGACGTGAACCACCACGCCCACCGCCACCGGAAGGAGCGCTTTTTCCTCCACCGCCACCCGAACCAGCGGAAGCCGGAGCGGAAGACACAGAAGCAGAAGCCGCCGGAGCCGTCGGTTCGTCCATGCGCATCGTGAGGGCGATTCGCTTACGAGGCAAATCGACGTCAATCACCTTAACATGAACAACATCGCCAGCCTTAACCACGCTGTGCGGGTCTTTGACGAACTTATTGGCCAGTTGAGAAATATGGACCAACCCGTCTTGATGAACGCCGACATCGACAAACGCGCCAAAAGCGGTGACGTTGGTGACGACGCCTTCCAAAGTCATGCCGGGCTTGAGGTCTTTCATATCCTCAACGCCATCTCGGAAACTGGCGGTTTTGAACTCGGGACGCGGGTCGCGACCAGGCTTTTCCAATTCGGCGATGATATCGACGATAGTGGGAACGCCGAACTGCTTATCGGTATAATCTTCAGGATCAAGCGCCCGCAAGAACCGCACATCGCCGATGAGGTTGCTGAGAGGCTTCCCGGCGCGTTCCAAAATCCGCTCAACGATGGGATAAGCTTCAGGGTGAACGGCGGAAGCGTCGAGAGGAGTGTCTCCGTCACGAATGCGCAAGAAACCGGCGGCTTGCTCGAAGGTTTTCGGCCCGAGTCGCGTCACTTCCAAGAGCTGGCGGCGATTGCGGAACGCGCCGTTGCGGTTTCTGTACTCGACGATATTGCGGGCGACGGCTTCATTGAGGCCGGAGACTCGGGCCAACAACGGAACCGAAGCGGTGTTGAGATCAACGCCAACGGCGTTCACGCAGTCCTCGACCACCGCGTCAAGCGCGCGCGCCAACTTCTGTGGCCCGACGTCGTGCTGGTATTGGCCGACTCCGATTGATTTAGGATCGATTTTGACCAGCTCGGCGAGAGGGTCTTGCAGACGACGGGCAATGGAGACCGCGCCTCGCAGGGAGACGTCAAGATCAGGAAATTCGGCGGAACCGACTTCGGAAGCGGAGTAAACGGAAGCGCCCGCCTCGGACACCACCAATTTCGTCAACTTGAGTTCCGGATGACGACGCATCAGGTCGGCGGCGAGCCGGTCGGTTTCGCGTGAGGCGGTGCCGTTTCCAATGCTGATCAAGTCGGCTTTGTGGCGAATCGAGAGCGCCGCCAACACCGCAATCGAACCTTCCCAGTCTTTGCGAGGCTCATGCGGATAGATGGTGGCGGTGTCGAGCAGCTTGCCGGTGACGTCAACCACGGCGACCTTGACACCCGTGCGAATGCCGGGATCCAGGCCGATCGCCACGCGCTGTCCGGCGGGAGCCGCCAACAGAAGGTCGTGAAGATTGCGGGCGAAGACTTTGATCGCCTCGTCTTCAGCGCGTTCGCGCAAGTCGCTCATCAAATCGGTTTCGATGTGCGGCCCGATTTTTACTTTCCACGCCCAACGCGCGCAATCCAGCAGCCAGCCGTCCGCCGGTCGACCGCAATCGACAATGCTGTTGTGGATGGCGATAACCGCCTCGCACGGATGCGGAGTCGCGCCCGGCTCGCCGATTTCGAGCCTGATATCCAAAATTCCGGTGGCGCGCCCTCGGAACAACGCCAGCGCGCGATGCGACGGCACATTGCGTAGGAACTCGGAGAAATCAAAGTAATCGGAGAATTTCGCGCCCTCGGCGCGTTTTTCCTCGATCACCACCGAAACGATCCGACACTGTTCGGCCATCATGGCGCGCAAACGACCGACCAAAGCGGCGTCTTCGCCGAATCGCTCGACCAAGATATGGCGCGCGCCTTCCAGAGCCGCTTTGACGTCTGCAACGTTCTTTTCGACGTCGACAAACGGAGCGGCCGCAGAGTCCGGCGACTGAGTCGGGTCTCCCAACAGCAGCAGAGCCAAGGGCTCCAAGCCGGCCTCGCGCGCAATCGACGCTTTGGTCCGCCGTTTGGGGCGATAGGGAAGATACAGGTCTTCCAGACGGGTCTTCGTGTCGGCTTCGCGAATCTGCGCCGACAGCTCATCGGTTAATTTTCCTTGCTCGGCAATGCTTTGCAAGATGGCTTCACGCCGTTCCTCAAGTTCACGCAGGTAAACCAGGCGCTCGGCCAGGGTGCGCAAATGAGTATCGTCCAGTCCACCTGTCGCCTCCTTACGGTAACGGGCGATGAACGGAACGGTTGAGCCTTCGTCGAGCAGTTGGATGGCGGCTTCGACTTGAGCCGCGCGAACCGAAAGCTCAGTGGCGATACGTTGAGAAATGCTGATCATGATCGAACGGGACAACAACACCGGAGAAACGAGGAATTCAGACCTTCATACTCCCTCCACTGCGGTTCGGCCAAGACAAAGTTTGAAAACGACGCTTTGAGAGTTTCTAAGAGCGGTCATGCGCCATAAAAAAAACAACAAAGAGAGGCCGTGATTCGGTGTGTCGGAAGAGATTTCGGTGTGTCGGAAGAGACGGCGCGTCAGGAAGCGACGGCAATTCGCCGCAAAAACAAATTGCCGCAAAAACGAACAGGACAGCATCCTAGGGTTTTTGCTCTACAGCGTCCGCCCCATGCTTTTCTTCTCGAAGCCGCCCCGCTATGATCCGCGCGACGGCCCTTTTACGGTCAACGTGAACCAACGAGAGCGCATAACGATGCTGATTCAGGGTGAAACCGGCGATTGGGAAATTGTGATCGGGCTGGAGGTTCACGCCCAGGTCATTTCCAAAGCAAAACTCTTTTCAGGCGCGGCGACCGACTTCGGGGCCGAACCCAACAGCCAAGTCAGCTTCATCGACGCCGCGTTCCCTGGCATGCTGCCGGTCATCAACCAATATTGCGTCGAGCAATCCGTCCGCGCCGGCCTTGGATTGAAGGCCAAAATCAACGCGTTCTCCGTATTTGACCGCAAGAATTATTTCTACGCCGATCTTCCGGCCGGATATCAGATCAGCCAATACAAACAGCCGATCGTCGGACAAGGGCGGATCGCGCTCGACATGCCTGACGGCTCTTCGCGCGTCGTTGGCGTCACGCGCTTGCACATGGAGCAAGACGCCGGAAAAAGCCTGCACGATCAACACCCCAGCAAAACGTATGTCGACCTTAACCGCTCGGGCGTCGCTCTGATGGAGATCGTCTCCGAGCCCGACATGCGCTCACCCGAAGAAGCCGGCGCCTATTTGCGCAAGTTGCGCGCCATCCTGCGCTATCTGGATGTTTGCGACGGGAATATGGAAGAAGGCTCGATGCGCGCCGACGTCAACGTCTCTGTGCGCCGACCAAACGGGCCCCTCGGAACCCGCTGCGAGATCAAAAACGTCAATTCCATCCGCTACGTCCAACAAGCCATTGAATATGAAGCCCGGCGGCAAGTCGATGTTCTTGAGGCCGGGGGAACGATCAAGCAAGAAACCCGGTTGTGGGACACCACAAAAGGCGTGACGCGCTCGATGCGCAGCAAGGAAGAAGCTCACGATTACCGCTATTTCCCAGACCCCGATCTTCTGCCTTTGGAGCTGGACCCGGCGTGGATCGAATCGATTCGCAGAACTTTGCCCGAACTCCCCGACGACAAAAAAGCGCGATTGATGACCGACTACCGATTGTCCGCTTATGATGCGGGCGTGTTGGTGGCGGAAAAAGCCCGCGCGGATTTCTATGAAGCCGTCGCCAAAGGCCGCGACTCCAAAATAACCGCCAATTGGGTGACGGGCGAATTGTTCGGCGCGCTCAACAAGGCGGGAAAGGATATTGGACAAACCCCGGTGTCGGCGGAGGCGTTAGGGGGATTGATTGATTTGATTGCCGACAACACTATTTCCGGCCGAATCGCCAAAGATGTGTTTGAAGAGATGTTTGCGACCGGACAAACAGCCTCCGCAATTGTTGAGGCCAAGGGATTGCGTCAGGTGACGGACACCGGCGCCTTGGAGACGGCGGTGCAGTCGGTTCTTGACGGAAACGCCGCCAAAGTGGCGGAATACCGAAACGGCAAAGAAAAACTATTCGGCTTTTTTGTCGGACAGGTCATGAAGCAGACTCAGGGCAAGGCAAACCCCGCAATGGTCAATGAAATTCTTACACAAAAACTGAAGGGATAAAAAAAACGGGTCCAGAAACTCGGTTTCTGGACCCGCCTTCATATACGGAGGACCAAACGCCCTCGCGCCTTTGGTTGTTACAGTCCATCACTCTGGGGTTCGAACGAGAGCCCTGAATTGGAACACCGCCTCGCACCGTCGCCCTCAGAAAAAATTACGGTCAAAATTACAATTTCTTCAAAAACCTCTCGGCCCTTAATTAGGACCAAGATAGGGATCCTGGCCTTTACTTTTTTTGGGAAAACAAGAGATTTTCGGGAAAACAAGAGAACAGAGTATAAATCCGCCAGTTTTTTATACCCGTCGATCACAGAGAGGCATGTCTGGCAATGTAAGAGACAGTCTGTTAGGCTTCATGGCGTCGGCGTCTCCCCTGCCCATATAGAGCATGACGCGCGCAGTCGGGTCGAGACCCCTTGATCCGAGTTCATAGATCCTAGAAGAACGAAGCGACTCCCTTGGTACAGCTCCTAGAGAACGCCCCATACCGGCATGTCGGCAGTTGGCCTTTGATTCGACGCATTCTTGCTGAATATTTATATCCTCATCGTTGGCGTTTGGCGAGTGCGTTATTCTTTATGTCGATCGCTGCGGCCACCACCGGCGCCATGGCCAAATTGATGGAACCCGTGATGGACGATGTGTTTCAACAACACGATCGTCGTCTGGTGGTGCCGATCGCCATCGCGATTCTGACCGCCTTCAGCATCCGAGGCTTCTCTGACTACTTGCACAGCATTCAAATGAACCACATCGGCCAAAAAATGGTGGCCGATATTCAAAAAAATCTTTATTCCCACTTGATTCGCGCTGATCTGGCGTTCTTTCACGGCACATCCGCCGGACAACTGATCTCCCGCGTCATCAACGACGTTGGCGTGATGCGCGGAACGGTCGCCGAATGCCTAACCAGCATCGGCAAAAGCACTTTGACTCTGCTCTTCCTGATCGCCGTGATGTTCTATCAGGACTGGGCTTTGGCGTTCGGCGCGTTTGTCGCCTTCCCCTTGGCCGGGTGGTTCGTCGCCCGAGTCGGTCGTCGGACTCGGCGCGTCAGCGCCAGCACTCAGGCCGAGCTGGGACACTTCTCCACAGTTTTAAACCAAACATTCCAAGGCGTGCGCCACGTCAAAGCTTATGGCATGGAAATGCACGAGCGCACCCGCGTTTCAGCCATTATTGATCGCCTATTCTCTTTGGTTCATAAGGCGTTCCGCGTCGCCGCCATGACCACGCCGGTTTCGGAAGTCCTCAGCGGCGTAGCCATCGTCACCATAGTGGTCTACGGCGGATTCCGTGTGATCGACGGCATCAGCACCGTCGGCGAGTTGATGTCTTTCATCACCGCCTTTTTGCTCGCCTATGAGCCGATGAAAAGGTTAAGCAAACTCAACACTCAGCTTCAATCCGGTTTAGCCGCCGCTCAGCGCATTTTCGAGTTGCTCGACATCAAACCCACTCTGTTCGACAAGCCCGACGCCAAATTGTTGGAAGTCGAACGTTTCGACATTCGATTTGACAACGTCACTTTTGAATATCGCAAAGACGCTCCCGCCTTGCGCGGCGTTTCGCTTGATATCTCCGCCGGCAACACTGTCGCTTTGGTCGGCCCGTCGGGGTCTGGAAAGTCTACCGTCCTCAATCTTATCCCTCGTTTTTATGACGTTACCGGCGGCGCCGTCACTGTCGGCGGACTTGATGTGCGCGACCTCGCCATGTCGTCGTTGCGTTCGCGAATCGCCTTGGTCAGTCAAGAGGTCGCTCTGTTCGACGACACCATTCGCGCAAACATCGCCTATGGTCAATTCAACGCTTCTGAGGAAAGCATCGTCACTGCCGCCAAACTTGCTGCTGCGCATGAGTTCATTGTGCGTTTGCCGCTCGGCTACGACACCGAAGTCGGAGAACATGGCGTTAAGCTTTCTGGTGGCCAACGGCAACGTATTTCCATTGCTCGCGCGATGTTGCGCGACGCTCCGATTCTGTTGCTTGATGAAGCGACCTCGGCTCTTGACACGGAATCAGAGCGGATTGTGCAAACGGCTTTGCGAACGCTACAAGCGGGACGCACGACTTTGGTGATCGCGCACCGTCTTTCTACGGTGGTGGACGCCGATAGAATCTATGTCCTTGATCAAGGAGAAGTGGCCGAAGTCGGAAAACATGCGGAATTGATGCGTATGGGCGGGATATATAGCAGACTCTATGGAATGCAGGCCGTTGAGCAGGCTTAAATGGAAATTAAAAAATTAAAAGGGTCCAGGGACTGTGTTCCTGGTCGCAGGGGATCATAAGGGGGGAGCGAAAGCCCCCCTTATTCGCGAAGCGATCTTCCTTTGGAACTCTTTATTATCACTTTGTTATATTTTTATGCAAGACTTACTGTAATAGCCTGTAATATCTACCGTGTAATATCTACCGTGGATCATTAACAAAAAAACAGACATTTCCAGGAAAGAATCGCTTCGCGAATAAGGGGGGCTTTCGCTCCCCCCTTATGATCCCCCACGACCAGGAACACGGTCCCTGGACCCTTTTAATTCATACGCTTATTAACCAACAGTGATTATCGACGCTCTTCGCCATCAGAAAAAAAACTCAACTGCCACCGCATGTCGCCTTCAGACAAAGGAAAATCCTCTCCGTTGCGCGGACTCAACGCCGAACGTGGCGGTATCAACGCCAACCCCAATTGCGCTTGCCGCGCAAACCGCATCGATAACCCGGCCTTCCACACCAACGCCGTCATCGCGCGCGGACTATGCGAACCAACAATCCTGTTCACACTCGCCAAAGACACCCCCGACAATTCCGCCAACCCCGCGCAAACATACAAACGATCGCCCTCCGCCAAAGCATTGCTCAAACTCGCTTCATCAAGTTTGCCTGCCTTATGTAATTCTTGCGCTCGCGTCAAAGCCAAACGCTCTCCCCCCTTTCCTGCATCCCCTCCCGCAATCGCTCGCGCAGATGGAGGCGACGACGCGTCTTGACTCAGATAGGGATTTACAGCAGCCAACGAGTAAGAAGACACTATCGGCTTGGCGACAACAGGAGCTACAGGCGACGACACGTCCTCTCCGACGTTTTCCTTAGAAGAAGACTGCGATCGTCGAGACGGTGTCTCGATCGGCTTCCATTCGATTTTTTCCCGATTTTTGCGACGACTGGACACAACGAAAGCCGAAAGCCCCGCTCCCTTTCCACCACCGCTCGCAACGAAATTCTGCGACGCTCCCCTTCCCTCCATAGACTGACGGTCTAGCCCCAAACGCGACTTGACGACATTGGCCAATTCTTGAGCCGTCTCAGAGTCGATATCGGTGCGCGACTGCAATGCAAGCACCAAAGATTCGGCGATGAATTGAGCCAAACGTATGGCGGCGCGCGGCGGCAAACGCGGTCGTTGAACCAAGGGACGATGCCACGATTCATGATCCGGAGCGCGATCGATAATTCGATCAAGCGTCTCTTCACGCACCTGAGCGCTCGGATTGCTAAGCAAAACAGTAATCGCGGAAACGTCGTCAGAAGCGGCGATGGCGTCGGCGACCAGAGGAGAAACATCGGCGCGCTGAGCAATCGCCGATAGAGCGCCATCGATAGGACCACCGATGATGATTTCCAGTAAATCATCATCGGTAAGAATCGGCGAACAACTAAGAATTGGCGCCGCAACGCTAATTTCTATATCGCGCGCCAAAAGATGAATCACCGACGCCGGAGCATTGGGCAACGACTTTAGTTCTTCCGACAATACGCGCCGCACTTCGACTGCGTGATCTTTGGCCAAAGTTTCCAACAAATCGATAGTCAAACGCTCAATCTGACCGACTTGTTCCGGCGAAAGAGAGGGAACCAACCGCGCAATCTTTCGCGCCAAACCTTCGCGCACTCCCATATCGCTGTCACCGACCAACAACAAGTCGGCTTGTCGCGGCGTGGCGGGATTACAGGCCACGCCGCGCCGCACTTCGGGCGATTGATCGGTGGTGAGAAAATAAAGCAACTCGGGACGAACATTGGCCTGCTCGGCCACCAAACATCGATCGCGCGCATGCTGACTGCGCGCCAACAGCTTAGCGGTTTCAAAATCGATCGCGGAAAGCTCGACGCCCTCATCCGCAAGAGGCATGACCATCCCCTCCGGTCGTTGCCGCCGCCCCAGTCTTTGAACGCCACATCTCGACGCCTACTGCGGGCTCGGCTTTGGAATCGCCCGCCGCCATTCCCTCTCTGAACATCGAAGACGCTACGGCGTAATTCCCTTTTCCACGCTGTTTGGCCTGATACATCGCAGCGTCGGCGCGATCAATCAAAGATTGCGCCGTTTCCAATTCAACGTGTTTTTCGGTCGAAGAAAATCGACGCGGCTCATGAATGGCGATTCCAATCGACATTCCCAACAAAAGATCAGGCCCTGCGGAGAAGGATTGCAGCTCGCTCATCCCACTCAACAACCGTTCAGAAACACGAATCGCGGCTTCCGCATCGCTGCGCGCCAACCACAACACGAACTCATCCCCCCCCAAACGACCGGGGAGGTCTCCGGGACGCACGCCGCAGGTCAACAACTTTCCTACCGTCCGCAACACCGCATCGCCGCGTTGATGGCCATATCGATCATTAACCGCTTTGAAATTATCCAGATCCACGTAAAGCAACGCCGACGTTCCGCGATCATTCTGCTGAAGCTGCTCTGAAAGTCGATCAAAAAAGGTTCTGCGATTGAACAAACCGGTTAAACCGTCACGTTCGGACATATGACGCAAGCCTTCCTGATACGCCAAATGAACATGAGCAATTCCCAAATGATCGGCGACTCCCGCAATCAACAGACCATCTTCTTCATCCCACGCCTCACTTTGCCCCCCGCGCCACACGCAAAGAGCGCCATTGACGATATGACGATATTGCGTTCGACACCCGAGAACACGAACCTCGCTCATATCCGACGACATCGGGCCGCTCGCCCCAGCCAGCTCACGCACCAGAACATCCATGTCCAACGGCGGCGACGCGCCAAACTCCGTCACCACCGTCAAACGGTCACATTCTTCCATCCGAAAAATACGACACCCGTCGGCGCTCAGAGCGCGCGTCACTTCGGCGGCGGCCACCACCAGAGCCTCGTTAGGATCCAAACGATCACGCAACGTCAGAACGATGTGACTCAACAATTGTTCACGATTACGAACGCGCGCCAGCTCTGCGGCGCGCATAATTTGATCTGTAACATTGCGACATACACCGCGCGCGCCACGCCAGGAGCCGTCCGGACCAATCAGAGGCGCCGCCGACACCGCGACACAGGCGGCGTGACCATCGGCGGTGCGCACCCACACTTCGGCCTGTTCGATCGAACGGAGCGTCGTAAACGGCAAACACATATCATCGCGCGCGTCCACCACGAATTCGGCGGGAGGGCGACCGATCAAGCGCTCCGAGGGAAACCCCAGCGCTCCAAACGGAGAAACAAAGGAAAAACGCCCGTCAGCGCCGGTCTCCCAAGCGAAATCGCTGGAAATCTCCACCAAATCCTTATAGCGCTGCCGCGATTCGGTCAGCGCCTGCCGAAGCTGATAATCCAACGTGACGTCGCGTCCAAACAACAGCCAATCGCCTTCCGGCAACGGCGCGGCAACCCACTCGATCATCACCTGACCATTGGCGGTTTCGATTCGCGCGACGAACGGACTCGATGGCCCGGACACGTCGATTCCCAACCAATCCACCGCTTGTCGCCACCATAAGCGGTCTCCAATCATCAGTTTTCGAGCAATCACATTCACCGCCACAATCTTTCGATTGGCGCTCGCGCGAATCGCAGGTCCGGGATAGGCGCTTAACAAACCGGCGATATCCACGACCTCTCCCACAAAAGCGCCTAAACCGGCGGCTCCGCGCTCATCGCTTTCCATTCTCTCAGCTTCTCCAATCGAACGAAGCGAAGTCGTCCTCGCGTCTTGCAAGCGCTCTTCTCTACTTTCCTCCCTATTCTCGTGAGGATTCTCATCCACGCCTTTATCCCCACACGACGATGTTGACGAATTCAACGATGAAAAACGCCGACTGTCCGTTGTCAAACGCACAGCCTCCGGCGAAAAGAACGACGACGCTTCTTGGGACGAAAACACCTCCCTGCGCATCTTATCCGTCGAATGATCCGTCCACCAATTCATTATCCAAACTCACAAAAAACAACATTTTTAATCGTCCGGAAAAATGACGACCTCAATCGCCCAATTCTATCGAAACCCCCGCCGCCGATGATAGAGTATATTCTGTTTCACAGAGCATGTTTTCAAACATGTTCGCTAAATCACACAGCATACACCAACCATATAGTTTACACAAACCCCGCAGTACATAAATGTTATTAAATTAAGGAACGCTCAATCGACAGAAACGCCGCTCACCCTATTGTTTTTTTGCAAATCGCGCTTTCCAAACGCCTCTTGATCTTCGGCGAACACGAAACATGCGCAAAACCATACTTCACAATGAGTCCTTTCCCCCATGATGACAATCAAAAAAACGCCGTCCTTCACATCTCCGAAAAACTCTTCCCCTCTTTATGAGGCTGTTGAGACTTGGATATTCGACCTTGACAACACACTTTACTCGGCGTCGAGCAATCTTTTCGCCCAAGTCGATCAACGCATCGGCGACTTCATCGCCACAAGGTTCTCTTTGCCGTCCGACGAGGCTCGCCAACGCCAAAAAAGGCTTTTCTACGACCACGGAGCCACGTTACGAGGTCTAATGACAGAGTACGGCGTTGATCCTCAAGCTTTTCTGGACCACGTTCACAACATAGACTTATCGGTTTTACCGCCGAATCCAGATTTGGCCTGCGCTTTGGCTCGTCTACCCGGCCGCAAATTGGTTTTCACCAACGCCGAAGCTCGTTACGCTCAGCGGGTGTTGGAGCGTTTGGAGATCGCCGATCAATTCTCCGGAATTTTCGACATCGTTCGCGCCGAGTACTTACCGAAACCCGATCCTCGTCCTTACCGCGCTTTAGTCCGAGAGTACGCCGTTGACCCCGTTCATGCATGCATGATCGACGATCTAGCGCGCAATCTCACGCCGGCGGCGGCTCTGGGCATGAGCACCGTATGGGTGCGAGGCAACACGCGCTGGAGCCGTCCTGACGATGTCGCTTCCGCCCTTACCGATTACATCACCGACGACCTCACCGCATGGCTTGAAGACATCGTTTCAAACAATTCTCCCTCTTCCGGTTGAAACGCCCCGGTTGGAACACCATTGTCTTGCTGCTTCAACGCCTCCCGACCTTATCCTCATTTTGCGTCGTCTTTCGGACTTTCGAGTGAGCCGAGCATATGCTAACATCTCACAAAGAATAGGGAGACCTCACTCGCACCAAACTTTCACCCTGACGCGCCTTTAACCACAAGCGTTCACGCGCCTTTCCCCTGCGAGGCCATCATGGCGTCACGTTTCCTTTGCGGCCATGCCGGAGCCGCCTTGTTGTTGTCGTTGTCAGCCACCGTGTTGCTCATTGGCGCCGTGTTGTTGACCGCTCCATTCCCCGCCCACGCCGAGCCCGCTGTGGCCAAACCCGCTGTGGCCGAGCCCGCTGTGATTGTCGGCGTCGACGCCTCTGAATGCGAAATCGCAGCCGCCCTCGGCCTGGCTTCCGCAAACTGCCCAACACACCGCGGCCTCACCATTGGAACGTCCGCCGTTTCTCTTTCGGTTCCCCAGTCTCAGCCTAAAGCCGCTTTCAAAATCTCTTTTGAAATTGGCTCGGCCACTTTAACCACCGAATCCGAAAAGCTTTTGGACCGCATCGCCACAGTTTTCGCCGCTCCAGAAGCCGGAAATAGTCGTTTCTTGATTGCCGGACACACCGACAGCACCGGGAACGCCGAACGCAACCTTAAACTCTCTGAGAAACGCGCCACCGCCGTCGCCAACCACTTGATAAGCCGCCACAAAATCGCCGCCATCCGACTTCAAGCCATTGGCCTGGGCTCAAAAGAGCCGATTCACCCTCAAAATCCCACCGCCGCCGAAAACCGCCGAGTCGAGATCACCAATCTCGGCGAATAACTCTTGCTCTTCAACATAAAGAGACGAAGAAGGTCCGGTGACTATGCTCTCAGTCGCTCGGGCCAAGGACAAGAAGCATATATCAATCGTATTGCATTCTCGACCAACATCAGATATCCCATCGGCATGATGGTTTTCGTATGCGAGAGCCTACGAAATGAAAAGGGAACACAGAACAACGTCGTTCGCCGATGTTGAAGGCTGTGGCTGCCCCCGCAACTGTAAGCGGATAGTCTGATCCAAAGCGCCACTGGAAAATCGGGAAACCGTAACTCTGGGAAGGCCGGATCGCCCGACGAGAACCCGCGAGCCAGGAGACCTGCCATCATCGATCATCGATCCTTTTTTCGAAGATCGGGCATTCCGGACGCCGGGGTGAGCGTCATCGGCAGTGGATGTTGAAAATAGGCTCCACAGCCCGTTCCCCAAGCGTCTCCCACCTTGACCGCTTAACGGCGGCAACCTCTTCTAGGGAGACCCTCGCATGAATCCTTTTTTGCGCACGCTCATAATAATATTGACGTTCGCAACGACGGCCCGATCGGCGGACGCACATTTTCAATTGATTTACACGCCAGAGCCAAATCTTGAAAAACCCAGCGAAATTCCCCTTAATCTGATTTTCTGGCATCCGTTCGCCAACGGCCACGTTATGGATATGCAAAAACCCGACGCTTTCTTCTCTCTCCACAAAGACAAAAAAACCGATCTAATCAATGCTCTGAAACCGATCACATTCGAAGGCGCCGCCAACAAGGCGACGGCTTTTGAAGCCGTAATTTCCATAAAACGCCCGGGCGATCATATCTTTGCTCTGATTCCGGCGCCTTATTTTGAAACCAGCGAAGATCAATTTATTCAACAAATCACCAAGAGCTTCGTCAACGTCGCCGGCGTTCCCACCGACTGGAGCAAACCCGTCGGTTTGCCGACGGAAATCATCCCTTTGAACAAACCGACCAATATCCTCTCAGGATCAACGTTCACCGGGCGCGTTCTCTCCAGTCAAAAACCGGCAAGCGGCGTTGAAATAGAAATAGAATTCATGGCCGCAGAACCAGATGTCAAGACAAGAAAAGCAAAGCCTCCAACCGCCTCGCCGCCTCCCGGCGGCTCAATTGTCGTCATATCAGACGACAATGGAGTTTTTACTTTCGGAATTCCCAAACCCGGATTCTGGGGGTTCGCCGCTTTGGGCTCCGGACCACAAAAAACGCATGACGGCAAACCCTTATCACAAGACGCGGTTCTATGGATTCGCGCCTACGACGTAAAATAACCTTTCTACGCGCGCACAGGAGGCGGTTATGCATATCGTGGATGGAGCTTTATCCATTGAGGTGGTGACAATCGGCGCGGCGTTCGCTGCCGCCGGAGTTGGTTACGGATTGAAACAACTTCCCATTGAAAAAATTCCCGCCGCAGGCGTCCTCAGCGCCGTCTTTTTTGTGGCCTCACTTATTCATGTGCCGCTCGGCCCCTCCAGCGTACATTTGATTCTCAACGGACTCGCCGGTCTGGTCCTCGGCTGGGCGGCTTTTCCCGCTCTATTCATCGGTCTGCTGTTGCAAACCGTCTTTTTCGGCTTCGGAGGATTCACCACACTCGGCGTCAACACTCTTAACATCGCCCTTCCCGCCGTCGCCGTGGGTCTCCTAGCCCGCCGCAGCCTTGCCCATCCTCGCCCCACCATCGCCGCTCTCTGGGGCGGCCTTGCGGGCGGCTTCGCCGTTGCCCTCACCACCACCGCCGTCGCCGCCTCGCTCGCCTTGTCCGGTCGAGAATTTATTCCCGCCGCCGAACTTGTCTTCTTCGCTCACCTGCCCGTGATGGTCGTAGAAGCTTTGTTCACCGCCGCCGCCGTGCTGCTGGCCCGCCGCGTCAAACCTGAGATGTTTCAATCTCTACAAACAACCGCCGTCGTTGCTTCCGCCGCGATGATCATACTCGGAGCCTTCGCCGCTCCTTCTCCGGCCCACGCGCATAAAATCATCGCCACCGTTTTCGCCGAAGGAAACGTCATCGTCGGCGAAGTCCTCTTTTCCAACGGCGACAAAGCCAAAACCGCCTCCATCGAAATCCTGGACGCCGCCGGAAACAAACTCGGAGAGACAAAAACCAACGCCGAAGGCGTCTTCACCTTCAAACCCACACAACGAATCCCTCATGTTTTCCGCGCCGATTTGGGCGCGGGGCATGTCGCCGAAGCCCGTCTCGCCGTCGAAGACCTTCCAACCGATCTCTCCTCCACGTCCGAGATCACCCCAACCGCTCTTCAAACGCCGACCGTTCTCTCCCTCGCCCCTGAAAACAAAACCTCTCCTTCACCCTCCGCACTCAACAGCGCCCCTCTCAACGCCGCCGCCACGGCTCTGGTCGCCGAGGCCATCCGCCGAGAGATCAAACCCTTACGTCAGGAACTCGCCGCTTACAAAGAAAAAAACGACCTCCAATCAATCCTCGGCGGAATTGGTTATATTCTGGGTCTGTTCGGCACAGGATTTTATCTTGCCGCACAACGCCGCCTACGGAGCGCCTAACGCGTGGCCGATTGTTTTGAAGCAAAAAGGTCTCGCGGCGGCCCAAACCTAATTCGAAAGCTCGATCCACGCATTCGAATTGTGGTTGCTGCGGCCTTTGCCATCACTATTGTCAGCCTGAACGCTGTGGTCGTTTTAGGATTGGGGTTAGCGATCGCTTTAAGCTTAATGGCTTTGGCCGATCTTCCACCCGGCGCCACTCTACGCCGAATGGCGAGCATGGACGGGTTTATTATAATTATGATAATTATGCTGCCGTTCACTACGCCGGGAGACCCCATCATCACAGCGTTCGGCTGGCCCGCCTCACGCCAAGGCCTTCTACACGCCATCCGCATTGCCTTAAAGGCAAACACCGTGATTCTTGCGTTAATGTCTCTGGTGGGAAGCATGGAGAGCATCACTCTGGGACAAGCGCTTCACCGCCTCGGCGTCCCGGAGAATCTTGTGCATCTCATGTTTTTCACAATACGCTACATTGACGTCATTCGCCAAGAATACCTACGATTGCGCGCCGCCATGAAAGCGCGCGGCTTCCGCCCTTCAAATTCAAGACATTGCTACCGATCTTTCGGGTATATGGTGGGAATGATGTTGGTTCGAGCCTTTGAACGCTCTGAACGGATTTTGCAAGCAATGAAATGTCGCGGCTTCTCCGGCGTGATTCCCATCCTCGACGACCTACGCTGCAAACCCCTTGATTTTGCCTTTCTTATGATCATGGCCGGCGTGCTGGTTGTTCTCTTGGGTCTGGAGAGATATTATGTCGCCCCTGTTTGACGTGACCGATCTTCATTTCGCATATCCGGAACGGCCTCCGATTCTGAACGGCGTAGACTTCTCGTTGGAGCCAGGAGAACGCCTTTGTCTAACCGGCCACAATGGCGCAGGAAAAAGCACTCTTTTTCATCTTTTGGTCGGCCTGCTGCGCCCTACGCACGGCAAAATCACGGCATTCGGCAAAGAGCGCCGCGAAGAAGCCGATTTCTACGACGTCCGACGTCTGGCGGGGCTGGTCTTCCAAGACCCCGATGACCAATTGTTCTGTCCAACCGTCGCCGAAGATGTCGCCTTCGGCCCCCTGAACCTAGGAAAAAGCCGTCAGGAAACTCTGGCGATCACCGACCGCGTATTGACGCAGCTCAATATGAGCAATTTCCGAGACCGAATTACTCATAAACTATCCGGTGGAGAAAAACGCCTCGTGACGCTCGCTGCGGTCATGGCGATGGAGCCGAAAGTCTTGCTTTTGGACGAACCCAGCAACGCCCTCGACGAGCCTTCGACCAAACGATTGGTGGAAATTCTTTCAGAGCTGCCTCAAACGCTGGTGATTATCTCACACGATCCCCGCTTCCGCGCCAAACTCGCCACACGAACCTTGCGCCTCGAAAACGGCAAACTACAACCATAACGTCACAACACAGTCCCTGGACACGTTTATTCTTATGAATAATTAGCGCTGGAAAAGAGCGCGACAATAGAGCACATATATACTCCATAATTGCATCTCAGAATTGTTTGCACAAAGGCGAAAAACGCCATGACGAAAATCGCCAAGCATTTTTCCATCGGTTTTAAGCTGCGCGCCGCGTTATTGGGATTCTGCGGATGTGTTGTCGCGTTCGGGTTTCTAGCAATCGATCGCATGACCGAACTCGACAATTCGTCTCAAGAAATGTCGAACGTCTGGTTGCCTAGCGTTCTCGCCTCATACGCTCTGCAAACAGCAGCACAAAACTATAGATCAAACGAAATTATGTATTTTCTTAGCCCGGATGAGAAAGATCGCTCTCAAGCAAAAAAACGCATGGATGAAATAACTCAAACAATTCAAAATATCAGAACAGAATATGAAACATCCCAAAATCCAACAGAATCCTCACGTCACTACCATGACTTCATAAGAAAACTTGAAGATTACCTTACCGTCGGAAAAAGAAGCATTACCACTCAACGTCTTGAGTTCCCCTCCATAGAAACCATCAATGAAATTTTTCCCCTCTTCGAAGCGCAAGCCGCAGAACTAAATCGGTGGATTGAAATCAACCGGATTCATGCGATCGAATCCAGCAAAAAAAATCACCAAAAATTCCACTCAAGCCAAAACACAATATTCGGCGCCATCATCGGCGTCTTGGTTCTGGTCGGAATATGCATTCTATGGATGGAGCACGCCATCCTACAACCCGTGGCTCAGATTGCTCAAGTCATGCGGAAAGTCGCCGACGGAACGCTGGACGCCACTCAAGATATCTCCGCATCAGCCACACGCGACGACGAAATCGGCGAAATCGTTCGATCCGTCTTAGCCATCACAAACGCTCTGAAGAAATTGATCAACGCTCTCAACACCCTGATCCAAGAAGTCCAGCGCGGGAATCTCTCCGCGCGGGCCGGAGCCCCGGATATGCAAGGGGAATTCGAGGCTCTGTTGAACGATATCGACAATCTGGTCGACACATTGACCCAGCCATTGGTCGAAGTAACCTCGGTGATGCAACGGCTCGCGGCAGGAGACTTGGAAGGACGAATGACCGGCGTTTATGAGGGCGATCTGCGAGCGTTAAAAGCAAACGTCAATCGCAGCCTCGACGCGCTGATCGAGCTGTTGGGCGAAATTAGCGGCGTGGCGGATCATTTGGCTCAAGGAGACCTGCGCGCCGGAATCGAAGGAGCTTATCAAGGCCGATTCGCCGGTCTCAAAGCCAACGTCAACCAAGGCTTGAACCAGATTCGCGAACTCATCGCCACCATCAGCGACGACGTCACTCAAGTGGCGTCCGCCACCACTCAAACAGCGGCGGCGGCGCGACAAGTGGCCCAAGCCTCCGCAGGGCAATTGACGACGCTCACAGAACTGTCTCGCGCCGTGTCGCAAACAGCCTCCGCCGTCGAAACCGTGGCCGACAGCGCCGCAGACGGCAGCCGACAAGCCGGAATAACCGCAAACTTAACCCAGAACGGTCATGAAGAATTAGGCCGCCTGATTGAAGAAGTCGAACATATCGCCGCACGCCACGGTCGAATCGAACGTATCACCTCAACAATCACCCGAATCGCCGACAAAACCCACGTTCTATCGATCAACGCCGGAATCGAAGCCGCTCGCGCAGGAAGCCAAGGACTGGGCTTCGGCGTGGTGGCGCGCCAAATCGGCAAACTCGCCGAAGAGGCCGCAGTCGCCGCTCACGACATCGGCGGATTGATCGGAGACGCCACCGACGATGTCCGACGCACCGCCGCAGGCATTGCCGACGCCGGGCAGACGATGGATATGATCGCGGAAGCTGCAAATCAAAGCCGAACCGTCGCCGAAACCATCGCAACCGCAATCGCTGAACAATCCGACACCGTTCAACTCTTGTCGCGTCGAATCAACGAAATTCATATCGCCGGAGAAGGAAACGCCGGAGCCGCCGAAGAGATAAACGCCACGGCGGAAGAACTTATGCGCATGGTCCATCACATCAATGTGTTAATCAGCCGGTTCACGGTTTAAAATATCCGCCGAAGAAGATGCTCGTGAGTTAACTTGTTAAAAACAACCTAAGGAGAATAAAATCCACATCTTCTCATCTCCGCACAATACATTGATTAAACCTTACTCAATGATTTCCGATCGTAAGAACGATGTAAATCAATCATGCACCTCCAACAAATAGCGACTCCAACAAACCGGATTTATCTTGAAACTGCTTCTGGCGCCCCATATTTTCTGGGTGTGAGACTTCCTTCTTCGAAACGCTCTCGACGAAAGGAAGCGCGTAAGTTATTCTTCTCGCGTGTCAATGCACATTCTCACACTTTCTTTTCAACAGGGGGGCCTCCCTTTCGTCCTGTTCGGCCCTTGCCTTATCTCTAAAACAGACCAGCCTAAGAGAAGGTCCAATGCCGTCCATTCCAGCCAAAACCATCAAACTCACCGTCGCAGTTCCTGTCGAAGTTTTTCCGATTGATTTGGCCCCCCCTCCAGGAACGCCCGGCGGAAAAACTGCCATAATACCTCTTGAGGTCGATTACGGCACGGGTGTTTTGACAACCAGTGTCAAAGGCGCGTCTTTACAAAAAGCGGCAGCTTCCGTCGCTGCGAATCCAGGAGGATTCATTGTTATGACCGGGAAATTGAGCAAGGGAAATACGATCATCGAAACAGGAATTGCCCACCAGCCCCCCAAACCTCCCACAGTCACGCCAACAGAAGACGCCGTCTAGGCTTTGTCTAGGCTTTTTGGACTTGTGGAAAACAACGAAAAGACGTCAAAAGGAAGGTCTTCTCGGCTTTCCTTTTGCTTCGTCTCTCTACATAGAAAATTAAACATTCAGAGACTGTGTTCCTGACCGCTCGGGATCGTAAAAAAGCCGTGAGTGGCCTCCTTTTTCGCAAAACGATCTTCCTAATGCGCATTGCGCATTATAGGCAAACCAATCCCTAAAGTTGCACGCTCCCGCAACACTTCCCGCCGAAATCGAAACAGCTCCGCCGGACGCCCCCCTGTACGATTCTCAACCTGCCCAGTTGGCTCGACCAACCCACCACCCACCACCAATCGACGAAAATTTTGCTTGTGCAATCTTCCCCCCGATAAGGCCTCAACCAGCCTTTGAAGCTGATAAAGCGTAAAATTAGGCGGCAGCAGGTCAAAGACCAAAGGCCGATACGTCAGCTTACCGCGCAAACGCCCTAAGGCCACGGCAAGAATTCGGCGATTATCCAACGCCATCGGAGTTCCTACGCGCCGCGCCGCCTCAGAAATAGAATCCGAAGACGTCGTCTCCAAGCTGCTCAATATACGCCGATCCCGCACAGCCTCCGAAACCAAACCGGCCTCATAAAGAAGCTCATAGCGCTCCAAAGCGCGTTCGGAATCCCAAGGATTAGCGTCTCCACCAAACGCCAACATCACGCGCTCCTGACGCGCCCGACTCAGCGGGCGATTCTGAACGCTTTCAGCCCAACAAATCAGCGCCGGACGAATCGCTTGATCAATAACCGCCGGTTGACCGTTTCGCCAATCCTCCCAGGGAAAATAATCGTACCAATTTCGCCATTCAGCCTCTCCGCTGCCTGACAGAGGAGCCTCTCGCACCAAAGCAATATAACCCACAGACACAACCCGCGCTCCCCCCGCCAATTCCCGAGGATCACGGTATCGGTCGCCAAAAGTGTAAAGCTGCTCAACATAACGCAAAGGCAAACCTGTCTGCTCTTCAACCCAATTCCGCAGACCACTTTCCAGTGTGCGATGACGCGCAGCATCAAACGGACCAAACGGCAATGCGTCTGCTGGCGTCGCACGCGCCACCACATCTGAATCGAGAATCGAATCTAAAGGCGGCGCCAATCGGTGAGTCATCCTTCGGACGACCAAGACACGCGGGACTTCCTCTGTGACCGCGACGATCACAGCCGTAAGGCCGACAACCGTCGCCCCTGGCTCACTCACCACGCCCTCGCCCTTCCATCATCTCCAAAGCAAATAACATAAATAAAAAAACGAATGCACTCTGTTTAATCTGTTTAATCGGAAGTCCCAAAAACTTGTCTTCGCTCCCTTCCTCCGAACTCACCGACAAAACAAACTATTTTTATTAATAGGAATTCTAAAAATCACCCAAAAGAAAGAGAAGAAAAAAGTCTGGGGCCAAAAACGGCCCCAGATGACGCTAAACGCCGAACACGCTCTGCGTATTAAGAACATGAACACCGCTTTCGCCCCATTCAAGCCGCACGATAAACGCACACAGCTTAACCGCAACGAAAGCGCTGCGCATTACTTTCCGTAAAGCCAGCTTGCGATCCAAGCTCCGGCAACTCCGGAAGTAATCACGTAAATACGGCTGGCGGCGGCGGCGGCGGGAGCAATGGTCGCACCAACGCCGGAAGTGCCCAGCGACAAAGGCAGAGTGCCGAAGCCATAAGTCATCCAGTTGACGGTGGCGATGCCGGCGGTCGCGCCGAGAGCCAAAACCAACGGATAAACATTGTCGGACGCAGGCGCAGCAGCCTTCACAGCGGTCGGCTGCTGAGCGGAGGCCGTCAGTGGCATAAACCCGATCAAGGCGAGCAAAGCGACAAGAACCAGTCTGCGCATAAGATAACTCCTCGCGATGGAAAAAACCGTTCTAGGACTGGGCAGGAGCTTGATCGACGGCTCAGTTTCCGAAGACGCCGTAGAGGTAGTGAGCGATCAAGGCACCGCCGCCTGCCGTCGCAGCCGCAACCAAACGGCTACCAAGAGCGATGTCCACCGGGGTGGGAGACAAGGGGGCTCCGGCGAACGGAACCGACCCCAGAGGATAGGTCAGCATGTTGAAGAAGACGATGCCCAGAATCGCGCCGGCGCCGACGGCCAACAAACGGTGATCGGACGTTTTGGCGACGGCCTGCTGTTGGGACTGAGCCTGAGCCTGAGCGCCGGTGGGAACCATAACCGGCAGCAAACCAATCAGCGCGACCAGGGCGACAATAATCAGCTTACGCATGTTTCCTCCTCAGAGGGCCTAAAGAGCGGGGCAGCGGCGCCATAATAAAGCGCCGATTGTAAAGCGAATCGGAATTTCGTTGAAATATCGAAATTCTTCAAGACGCCATTAACGGCTGTAGAGCGAGTTGGCGATCAAGGCGCCGGTGACGGCGCTGATGGTCGCGTAAACCCGGCTCATCGCCACGGACGCCGTCGCAGGCACCACCGCGCCCCGAGCATAAGCGCCGACCATCGGAATGGCGCCCCAACCCAAAGCAGCCAAATTGAAGCCAACCACGCCGGCAATGGCGCCAAGGCCAACCACGAGCGGATACATTCCGTCGGAGCTTTTGGCGGCTACGGGAGCCTGGGACTGCGTCTGCGCGAAAGACGTCACAGGAAGAAGACCGATGAGAGCGACCAGGGCAACAATGAGCAGTTTGCGCATGTCTTTCTCCGTCCTAATGTAAAGATACACAGATGATGAAAAACTAAGGTGTCGATTCGAGCAACGACATGACGCGCGACAACGGAAAACGACCACCCCCCAAAGACGATAGTCGAACACGAGCGATCAAACAAGAGCAACCGTTGCGGCGACATTCCGAATTCTTGAAAACGATATAACCCGACTCGATGAACACTTAGACAAAACGCTTAGACGAAACGGAACGAGAAAACAACAGAAGCGAACGCCTCGCTTTCTCCCAACGTTCCCCTCACGAAACCTTCACACGGCAGTTGTCTACCGTTGCGGTGGAGACACTAATCGCTCTTGATCATTTTGGCAAGATTTTGTCATCGCGACAACTCGCATCATTTTGATGGAAAAAAAACCTTAATATATGACCATTGCATCGACGCAACAATTTAAACCCGAATCGTTTGCTTGTGAATAAAGGAAACAAACGACTCGGGAGGCCATCGCCAAACTGCTTTTTTTCTTGCGCAACAATTTCGATTCGCCACTCTCTCTGAGGTTCCAAAACTTCCACTTGAACGGCGCGCCACATGCATACGTCCACCACGCCATCTCACGCCACTCATGCGACGTCGCTCTACGACGCCGTCCAATTCAGCCCGCTCGATTCACTCGCGTTCGATCTCGACCGACTGATTCGCGCAGCGTCCACGATCGCTGGAGAGGGTGTCTTCACCCAGAAACCAATCACACGCGGCGAGCCTGTGGCGCCGATGTTCCAAGGCCGCAAAGTTCATCGCCAAGAATACGATCGAATCGATTGGGCGAAGTATCAAGGCCGAATCATGCAAACCGACGACGATTGGTTTCTGGAGGGAATTGGCGGGATTGAAGATTTCATTAATCATAGCTGCGACCCCAACATCGGGTTCGCTCCTGCCGGAACTTATTTTTTTGCCCTACGCGACATTCGCGCCGAAGAAGAAATCTTATTCCACTACAGCACATGCGAAAACCACGCCGATTGGCGATTGCCTTGCGCATGCGGAGGCGTCTTTTGCCGCGAAGAAATCGTCGGCTTTTGCAATTTGCCTCTTCCCGAAAAGAAACGCCTTCTCCCGATCAGCTTGCCTTATTTGCGCCGACGATATTTCTCGATCACGCCGGTGGCGTAGGCCGCATGAGCGACCACAACTCCACCCCACACGCTCAACGGCCATAAATACCAACGCGACTGGGGCGTATATAGATAGTTGATCGCCGCCATCACCACAACCGAAACCACATATATATTTACATGAACGTTAAATCGCTGAATACGCTTACGCGCACCGGATGAAGCAACCGCACCATTCGAACCCAACATAATCTTATCCTTCCCCCAACGACAACTCCGGCAAACACAAATAAAGAAAATCCCTTCTAAAGAAAAGTCTTTCAATGCCTTCTGAAGACAAAATCATTGAAAGACGGCATCTTTAGGACAATCGCGTTATAAAAAACGGATCTAGGAACTGTGTTTTTAGTCGATAGACAAAGGAATGCAAAGAGGGTGCTTCCCCCTTCCCCTCTCTCTCTCCCAACAACCAAAAACACAATTCTTAGACCCGTTTTCTTATAACGCCCCTCCCTCTCCGAGTCGGCAATCAGAAAGCTCAAAAATCGCGAATCACCTGCTTTCAACCGGAAACGCAACCATAATATTTAATAATAAAATTGTATTTTATACAATTTCTATCATTCCCCCCGACGACACAACAAAATAATCTTCCCTATATCCCCATCACTTTTAAATTTTTACTCCAAAAAACACCGACACCCGACCTAGACGACTCTGCGCCGGAAGGGAAGATTATGAAAAATTATTCAATGCAATAACAAATAGTTAATAAAAATCTATTCGAATATAAATACATACAAATAAAACAAACGTAAAATTTTCCGTAATTTTTCGCCTTTCTTATACATGCCGTAATGAATATGACACAACAGATTTTCGCCTTTGCTTCCTTTAAAACATAAAATTGATCGTTGCCATATACATAATAACAACAACAGAGAACATAACAAAATCACTTTCAAGCCTTCATAAATCGGCTCACACGACAAAAGGATTGAATATGATTCGGCCGAGGGAATATCTGTGATGCCGATTTGGAGCGTTCACGAGTCGCACTCCTGACATGTAAGACAAAAAAACGACTCTAAATCGGCGAGACGATTCGTCTTAAGGCAAACGTATTTATTAGGCGATTTAATGGTAACGTTTGAATAAACTGTTCTAGTAGAAAATTTGGGTTGTATGGAGGAGTTCGTGTTCGAAGTGTTTTCGCGGAATCTGATGATTCGTTCCTCGGCAATCATCGGTGCTCTCTTGGCAACGTTCGCTATTGCCGCAATTTTAGTGCAAAACGCCGTTCATACCCGGGAATTCAAACAATCCCTGGAAGAGCGGGCGCAATTGGTGGCGTTTGTTTTGGTCGGCGGCGCGGCGGAAGCAATTTGGAACCTTGATGAAGAGGGAGGGCTCAGCGTTTTAACGCAACTCGCCAAAGACCCAGATTATGTTGGAAGCGTGATTCGAAACGCGGCAGGTAAGGTTTTCGTCTCTCACGGAAATGTCGATGAAACAAGCTATGGCGTCATAAGCAAATTAATGCCGGTAATTCGACAAGATGCCCAAAAGAAAAACTCTAAACAAATCGGAACCGTCGAAGTAAGACTGTCCACAATACGCTCTGAAGCCATATCTCAACAAAAAGCGATTGAAAATTTCTTTGTCGGTTTAGGAGGATTATTAGTAGTCTGCGCATTCGTTGTGATTATTATTCGCAGCATCACAAAGCCTTTAATTCTCATGACTCAAACCATGACGCAACTGGCCTCCGGAGACATTAATGTTATTGTGCCGGCGCTCGAACGTAAGGACGAAGTCGGTCGAATGGCGGCCGCCGTTCAAACTTTCAAAGAAAACGCCCTACAGAAAACGATGTTGGAACAAGAAACTGAACGGCTTAAAGAACAGAACGACATTGAAAGACGAGAATCTCTACGTAGAATTGCTTCTGAATTTGAAACCAACATAGGCGCTCTTCTAAAACAGCTACAAATTGTTGTCGAGAATATTGGATCTTCCGCGAATCTTATGATGGAAAATTCAGGGCAAAACATGAAAATGAGCCAAAACGCCGTCGGAACAGCTCAAGACGTTTCCGGAAACGTCCAGACTGTGGCTGCGGCGATGACCCAAATGGTTGCTTCAGTCCGTGAAATTAGTCTGCAAGCTCATAACTCCCATCGCATCGCCGACACAGCTTCCGAACGCGCCGCAATGACCGTCGGCAAAGTATCCAGTCTAGTCGAATCCGTTAACCGTATCGGCGCAGTCGTCACCCTGATCACAAATATCGCCAGCCAGACCAACCTTCTAGCTCTTAACGCAACCATTGAAGCCGCTCGCGCCGGAGAAGCCGGAAAAGGCTTCGCAGTTGTTGCAAACGAAGTAAAAAACCTTGCGACTCAAACGGCCAGAGCGACAGATGAGATATCATCTCAGATATCCAGCGTCCAAAACTCAACAAATGCAGCAGCGACTGAAATAGCAAAAATTGTTGATGTCATTAAAGACATAAGCGCGACAAGCGCCGCCATAGCTTCTGCCGTAGAACAACAGAATGCAGCAGCTGAAGAAATAAATCGCTCACTAACTATGGCATCTGATGGCGCAAACTCCTTGCAAACAACAGTCAATGAAGTATCAAATATTGCAGAAATTAGCAATATTTCTTCTGCTTCCATGTCAGATTCTGTTAATAATTTAGAAAATAACTTCAAAAATCTCGGACAACAAGTTGACCACTTTATTTCCGGCCTTCACGCCGCATAGATTAACCCGTAGCCGCTGACGGTTTCTGATGCTTTTGTTTATCCAAGAGAATCGGAAACCGCTCACAAGCCGATTCAAGACAATTGTTAGTCAGTAGAAATTTATAATAAATATTACAAACTAAAATGAAAATATATTTTTTTAGTAAAATATCACATCTCAATAAATATCTTTATTAAGATGTGATATTAATAATTAATCATACAAGCGATAATTTACAATCATCATTTGTATAAAATATTATTATAAAAACTACATTTAGTATAAATTTTATATGATCTATATCAAATTATATTTAATAAAATTTCAATTCTATTTTTATATCATTTCTTATTTTCTAAATCATAATAAATATTTCTTGAAATCACCCTGAAAATTTATTATCAATCTTTGCAATTTTCAATTGGGTCCAGTCACTCTCAAGGGAAGAAATCGAGGGAAGAAATGAAGACGAAGCGGTGCGTTTTTGGCGCTCTCATTGGAGTTTTGCCGTTTTTGTTCGGCGCCTCCCCGGTTAAGGCGGAAGATACGATCGCGCTTTACTCCTACCCCCTGCCTCCCGGCGTTTATGAGTAAGCGTTCTCCTGTTCCCACCTTGTCAAACGCCATTTGATAGGCGAGACTT
>CAUYUA010000219.1:0-34205 GCA_963575675.1 Azospirillaceae bacterium | reverse complement strand
GCTTTCGCTCCCCCCTTATGATCCCCGGCGACCAGGAACACAGTCCCTGGACCCTAATTTTTTTAGTTCTGTTTAGTTTTTATCTCGCTTTGTTTATTTAGGACAACGTAAGGCGCCAAGAGATTCCAAATCGGCCTTTCTCCGCCACAAAGGACAAGCCAAGCATGACGCCGAATCTCGTGACGAGCCCAATATTATGACGAGGACGTTTGATTTAACGCGCCCTCCATCCTTCGACCCCAGCGGCGTCTACGACGAAATGGCCTCCGGGCAAGGGCGTTTGCGGCCTCATTGGCAATCTTTTATGGGCACGATCGGCCCTCTGGATTCCGAGCTAATGGCCCAACGCTGGGACGAAGCGCGAAAACTATTGCGTCAAAACGGCGTCACCTACAATATTTACGGCGACCCGCAAGGAATGGAGCGCCCTTGGCCGCTCGACATGATCCCCTTGCTGATCCCAACCGAAGAATGGCGCGTCATCGAAGACGGCGTGCGACAGCGCGTTCAACTGCTGAACGCCGTCCTGGTCGACCTCTACGGACCACAAACTCTGATCCACAGAAGCCGACTTCCGGCGGCGCTGCTTTATTCCGATCCCGGATTCCGACGCCCATGCCAAGGCGCAACGATTCCAAACAATGTCTATCTGCACTTTTGCGCCGTCGATTTGGCGCGCTCTCCCGACGGCAGTTGGTGGGTGCTGGCCGATCGCACCATCGCCCCCAGCGGCAGCGGTTACGCTTTGGAAAATCGCGGCGTAATCAGTAAAATCATGCCCGACAGCTTCCGCCACCTTCAAGTAGAACGATTGGGCGCGTTTTTCACCGATATTCGCGACATGCTGTTCGATCTGGCCGCCCGCTGCAAAACGCAACGCTCCGGCCCGCCGCGCGTTACCCTGCTGACGCCCGGCCCCTACAACGAAACCTATTTCGAACACGCCTTCCTCGCCCGCACGCTCGGGCTCACTCTGGTGGAAGGCGGCGACTTGGCGGTGCGCGACCGGCGCGTGTTTCTAAAAACCCTCAGCGGCCTAGAGCCGGTCGATGTCATCCTGCGCCGCCTCGACGACGCCTTCTGCGATCCGCTGGAGCTGCGCGCCGACAGTTCGCTGGGCGTCGCCGGATTGTTGGAGGCCGTGCGCGCCGGAACCGTCGTCGTGGCCAACGCCTTAGGCAGCGGCTTGATGGAATCCGCCTCATTCAAATCATTTCTGCCGTCTCTTTGCCGTCATTTGTTGGGCGAAGAACTGAAACTTCCCAGCCTGGCCACTTGGTGGTGCGGCCAACCCACCGAACTAAACTACGTCGCCAATCACATCGAACAACTGGTGATCAAGGCCGCTCACGGAGGCCTGCACATGGAGCCCATCTTCGGCTCCTCACTCTCTCCCACCGATCGCGCCGCTCTCGTCCGCCGAATGCGCCGTCATCCGTGGGATTTTGTCGGCCAAGAACGTATGCAGCTCTCCACCGCGCCGGTGTGGGAAAACGGTCGCCTCGAACCACGCCCTCTGGTGCTGCGAGTGTATCTGGCCGCACGCGGAAATGGCGATTATTCCGTGATGCCTGGCGGCCTCACGCGGGTCTCCAACCACCCCGAGCAACTTGTTGTATCGATGCAGCGCGGCGGAGGCAGCAAAGACACTTGGGTGTTGAGAACTCCTCACACCGAACGCGCCACGCCTTCGCGATTGGTGAATAGCTCAAGCAACGCCGGAAACAGCGATTCTCGCCCCCCCCCCTCCCCTCTGATTCTCGCCCCTCCGCAGCCGACCTCCCCAGTCGAGTCGCCGATAGCCTGTTCTGGCTCGGTCGCTACGCCGAACGCGCCGATGGCGTGGTGCGCTTGTTGCGCGGAGTTTATGTTCGCCTCACTGACGGACAACATCCCGGCGCGGCGGAAGAGCTTAAACCTTTAATGAAACTTATGACCTGGTTGAACTTGATTCCGGGCGACTTGGCCAACTCTTTGGAGACCGCCTCGGTCAAAGTCACCCACAGCCGCACCATGCGTAACGCCTTATTAACGGCGGCGTTCGATCCGGATCATCCCAACAGCTTGCGCGCCAATGTGCAATACCTATACCGCGCCGCCTACAGCGTGCGCGATCGCCTGTCGCTTGATTCTTGGCGCGTGATCTCCCACATCGATCGTCAAAGCGCGCCTCCGGAAGGGCGAATCGATGCCGCCACTCTGATCTTACGATTGGACAATCTCACCACCAGCTTCGCCGCCATGGTCGGGCTAGAGCAAGAAAGCATGACGCGCGGCCCCGGCTGGCTATTCCTTGACCTTGGGCGACGACTGGAGCGCGCATTGCATTTGGTGTCGTTGTTGCGTGGTCTGCACATCGCCGACGCCGCGCGCGCCTCCGGCGACGACGTTTCCGCCTCCTTAGAGGTCTTGTTGGAACTCGGCGAGAGCTTCATGGCTTATCGCGAACGCTACTTCGCCGCCGTCGAGCGCGTTCCGGTGTTGACGCTGCTGTTGGCCGACGAAACCAACCCTCGCGCCTTGGCGTTTCAGCTCGCCGCCCTGCGCCGCCATTTAGAGCGCTTACCCACGACCGCCTCCAAAAACCGCGCGCAAGTCATCGAATCTCCCTTGGCGCCAACAGCCATCGCCTTAGCCGCGCTGACTCCGGCCACAACCGTCCTCTCTCCTTTAGCGCCGGTGATTGTCGCCATGCGCATGGTCGACGCCGCGCGCGCTCCCTTCCAAGAAAATCCCGATCTCACCCACGACGGCCCGGCGTTGCGAAGCGTTCTCGACAAGATTGCCGCAACCCTCCCCGAAATCTCCAACCAGCTCGCACACGCCTATTTCAGCCATGCCTTCGCCCGATCCGCTTAACGCCGCGCCCGAAACCGCCTCCGCAGCAGCACCCCCAGCAGCCGCGACAACCGCTTTCGGCGAAGCCAAATTCACACCGCAACTAAAACCCGCCCCGACGCCGACACGCGCCAAAACCATTTTCTTTTCTGAAACGCCGCGCTTCTATCGCGCGCGCCACGTCACCGGCTATGACTATGGCGAAGAAGTTTCGGTTTCTCAGCATTTTACTCATCTTGCTCCTCGTCCTCATCCGCGACAAAAAGTTCGCAGCTATGCTTTGACCGTTTTGCCGACGCCCGCCGCACACACCAACGCCGTGGATTACTTCGGCAACCCCACCTCTTATATCGCAATCCAAGAGCCTCACCGAACACTGGTGATCTCGGTCGATATCGAAATTCAAGTGGCGCCGCCCTCTCCTTTAACCCCCTCCGAAACTCCCATGTGGGAGGTCATCAACCGTTTGGCGAGACGCGACGCCGACGGAGCCGATAACAACGGCGCCGGACAATATTTGTTCGACAGTGTTTTGATTCAAGCCGCTCCGTGTCTTTCCGCCTACGCCGCGCCCTCTTTCCCGACCGGCAGACCTGTGGCTGAAGGCGGACTTGACCTTATGACGCGCATCTTCAACGATTTCACCTTCGACCCAACCGCCACCACCGTCGCCACGCCCATCGCCCAAGTCATGACCAACCGGCGCGGCGTGTGCCAAGATTTTGCTCACGTTTTGATCGGATGTTTGCGTTCGTTGGGACTTCCGGCTCGCTACGTCAGCGGATACCTGCGCACTCTGCCGCCGCCCGGCAAGCCGCGTTTGATCGGCGCCGACGCCTCCCACGCATGGGCTTCATTGTGGTGTGGCGCGGAAACGGGCTGGATTGACCTCTGCCCCACCAACAACCGCATTGCTGATCAAGATTTCATCACCATTGCCTGGGGACGCGATTATGACGATGTCAGCCCGATTCGCGGCGTGATTATGGGCGGCTTACAACACGGATTATGGGTGCAAGTGGATGTTGAAGAAATTCCCGCGCCGAACTCCCGCCCCTAAGAATTACGACCGAGCAAAAATCAAGTAAAAATTAAGTTGAAGGGGGCAAAGAACATTGAGCATTGTTCTTTGCCCCCTTTTTTCATTTTTATGAAAGAATCAAAGAATCACGCATCAAGGGATAGAAGGTCGATCGCCAAGACGACGAAGGAATTCGCGCATGATGATCTTGTAAAGTTCATCCTTGAGCTTCTGATCTTCAACCCCCATGTCGATGCTGGGATTATCATTAATCTCGATGACATGGACGCCGCGATCATTCTGCTTAAGATCAACGCCATAAAGCCCATCGCCAATAAGACCTGCGGCGTCAACCGCAATTTGCACAACCTCCGGCGGAGCCTCATCGATCAAAAGAGTCCGATTGGCGCCATGCTGGAAACGACCATCTGCATTATGCTTAACAATCTGCCAGTGCTTTTTGGCCATCAAATACTGACAGACATAGATCGGTTGGCGATTAAGCACGCCAATACGCCAATCAAACTCTGTATACATATATTCTTGAGCAAGGATGACATCGGACTCTTCAAAAAGAGCCGTCGCAGTGGCCTCAAGCTCTCCGCGATTTTGGACTCTATAAATTCCGCGCGAAAACGAACCATCCGGAATTTTTAAAACGATCGGGTAAGGAATATCCTGCTCAATGACGCCGATTCGGCTCTTATCGAAGATGATGGTTTTAGGAGTAGGAACCTTATTGGCCTTCAGAAGCTCGGCCAAATAAACCTTGTTGGTGCATTTAAGAATAGAGTTCGGATCATCAATAACCGGCATGCCTTCGTTTTCGGCTTTTTTCGCGAATCGATAGGTGTGATGATCAAGCGCGGTGGTTTCTCGAATGAACAAAGCATCGAACTCCGCGAGTCGAAGATAATCTTTCTTCTCGATCAGCTCGACGTCGACGCCCATGCTCTCGCCGACCTTAATAAACTTCTGCAAGGTCTTAGGGGTCGAGGGCGGCAATTCCTCTTTGGGATTGTGCAAAATGGCGAGGCTATAACGTGGCGGAGCTTTAATCGTGGGCTCGCGCCAACTTACGCGCGTGTGGGCGTCGAGAGCCGTCTCAAAAAGCGGCATGTGCTCGGGCTTCAGATCATCGAGCGCCAAAGGCTGAATAGCGCTAATGCTCCAAGTTTCCTTCAGGCGCACCTGCACCTTCATCAGCGGACAGCGAAACAGATCAAACGCCTGACGAGCGACGTCTTGAAACCGCCGATCCTCCGCATACCCAAAAAACACATAAAGTGGAAACGAAGCTTCGGGCGGTTGCGCCATGCGCTTCATGCGCCGCCGCAGAACCTCTTCCAATTCGGGCAAAGCGAATCGATAAATACTTTTTTGACTAAGGTCCAAAATGGCGCGAACCGTAGGAATAACCTTTTCGCCGCGCGCCTCGGCCAGCAAAGAGCAATAATACCCAAACCCAAGATAACTATAGGCGCGACTGAGGTTGATGATTCGCGGACTGCGAATCTTCACCAATTCCGGTTTTGTAATGAACTCCTTGGCGGTGATGACCTGAAGATTTTCTTTGGCCCACTTATAATCGGCGCGACGTTCGACGATAATCAAATGCGATGACATGCACGGCCTCTGCAACACCCGGTCGCGGCAGACGGCGCTTGGCGGCGTCGACGCCGTGTCTTCATCGAAATCCGTCCGGAAACGCCGGTCGGCGCGACCCGCATGACGTTTCCCGCCTCTGGAAACAAATCACACGAACATAGAAAATTAAAAAAGCGCCTTGCTCACGGCGTTACAGAAAGCACGGGGGCTTCAAAAGGCCCGAGTGTCTTTTCCAGTCGCAAAGCCTCCATATGATCCTCGTAATAATCGGCATAAACACCAAACTGCCGATATCCTTGTTTTAGATAAAGCGCAATTGCTGAGAGATTGTCGCGCCGCACTTCAAGACGCAAGCGATCTCGACGTCGCATGCGCACGGCCTGCTCGGCGACGGATAACAAAACTCCCCCCAAGCCTTTGCTTTGAAAGGGAGGATCGATGGCGAACGAATACAGGCGCCCCCATGATCGCGCCACAGAAAACAGAACCAAAGCATAGCCGACGATGAGATTTCCATGAATCATGACCGTACACGCCGCATGACCGCGCGTAAGCAAATGCCGAAAGCTCCGTGAAGAAAGGCGATCACCACAAAAACACGCCGACTCGATACGCAACAGAACCGGAATATCCGCCGGAACCGCCGGTCGAAAAAACACCTCCGGCAACGCGGAATAAACACCCGCCTCCGGCGACGCTCTCCGAGTCTCCCTTCCCCTCGCCGCGCTCATCAACCTCCTCCCCTCGAATCAGAATGATCCGCAACAAATTGTTCAACTTCCGCGCGCAACAAAAATTCCCGCCGAACGCCTCGCCGCCCCCTTCTTTTCCCGCAGCCTTCACATAACACGCCCTTTCTCGAACCACATCCGCCAGAAAGCACCTCTCATTCCACCGGAACCGGCGTCAAGCCTTTCCACCTGCGACAAAATGCTATAACGATCAAGATCGTTGCGCATGGGCTTGCCGCCACAGCGCGTCGTCTTGGACGAGCAACGCAAAGACGCTCGAAACACTCGGATTTGGCAATTGGGGCATCATCGGCAATGGAACACCGGTCAGACATGAATGCGCGATACACGGGGCGTGAGATCGAACGCAGAAGCCTTGATGTCAACGGCCTGAAACAGGCAATCCTGGAACGACTGGTTTACTCGGTCGGAAAAGACAAACACACCGCGACTCGACGCGACTGGTTCACCGCCGTTGTTCTAGCCGTGCGCGATTGCGTCGTCGATGGTTGGATGGACACAACCCGCACCTTCTATCAACAAGACGCAAAACGAGTTTATTATCTGTCCCTTGAGTTCCTCATCGGGCGCTTGCTGGCCTCCAACCTCGCCAACCTCGGCGTGATCGAAAACGTGCGACGCGCGCTCGACCAAATCGGCCTGCCGCTCGACGAAGTCATCGACACCGAACCCGACGCCGCGCTCGGCAACGGCGGCTTGGGACGACTCGCCGCGTGCTTTCTCGACAGCATGGCCTCTCTGCATCTCCCGGCTTACGGCTACGGCATTCGCTACGAATTCGGCCTGTTCGAACAGCGCTTTGAAAACGGATGGCAAGTCGAACAGCCCGAACAATGGCTGCAACACGGAAACCCATGGGAGTTCGCTCGTCCCGAAGTCCGCTATCCTGTCCAGTTCTATGGTCGAGTCGAGGAAGTCCGCAACGCCAACGGCAGCAGATCCTATCGCTGGGTCGATGGCGAACGGGTTTGGGCCATGGCGCACGACACCCCGGTTGTCGGATACGGCGGACAGACCATCAACACCCTTCGGTTGTGGTCGGCGCAAGCCACCAACACCTTCAACCTTCACTTGTTCAGCTCCGGAGACTATCTCCGAGCCGTCGAGCAGCGCGTCCATTCCGAAAACCTCAGCCGCGTTCTATATCCAGACGACGCCACCGAAACCGGTCGAGAGCTGCGGCTGAAACAAGAATATTTCTTCACCAGCGCCTCGCTGCAAGACATCCTCCGCCGCTACCTCCAACACCACAACACCTTCGAACTCCTCCCCCAACGCGCCGCCATTCAGCTCAACGACACCCACCCCGCCATCGGCATCGCCGAACTGATGCGTTTGTTGGTCGATCAGCACAACGTCCCATGGGATCACGCCTGGGAGTTGACGACTCAAACCTTCTCCTACACCAACCACACCCTGCTGCCGGAAGCGCTGGAAGCCTGGCCCGTCCACATGATGGAGCGCGTTCTGCCGCGCCTGATGCAAATCATCTACGACATCAACGGACGATTCTTGCAACGCTCCAACGCTCGCCGCGACGGCGACATGGGACGCCTCTCACGGCTTTCTCTGATCGACGAGCATGGCGATCGGCGCGTCCGCATGGGCAACCTCGCCTTCATCGGAAGCCACAAAATCAACGGCGTCTCCGCCCTGCACACCGAGCTGATGAAGCAGACCGTCTTCGCCGACTTACACGCCGAGTTCCCGGATCGAATCGTCAATAAAACCAATGGCATCACGCCTCGCCGCTGGCTCTACGAAGCCAACCCCAATCTTTCCGCTCTGATCACGGGTCGAATCGGCCCCTCCTGGATCAACGATCTCTCGCATCTGGAGCGCCTCAAGCCTCGCGCCGACGATTCCGTCTTCCGTGAAGAGTTCCGCCGCGCAAAACGAAAGAATAAGGCTCGTCTGGCCGCCTACATCGCCCGCCAGGTCGGCGTCGAGGTTTCTGTCGACTCCATCTTCGACGTTCAGGTCAAGCGTTTCCACGAATACAAGCGTCAGCTTTTGAACCTGCTGCACACCGTTGCGCTTTATAACGACATGCGCGCCCGGCAAACCGTCGATTGGACCCCCGTCACCAAGATTTTCGCCGGGAAAGCCGCGCCTGCTTATCATATGGCCAAATTGATCATCAAACTGATCAATGATGTCGCTCAGATGGTGAACCACGATCCCGCCGTGCGCGACATTCTGAAGGTCGTGTTTCTACCCAATTACAACGTCACGACAGCCGAATTGGCCATTCCCGCCGCTGATTTGTCCGAACAAATCTCAACTGCCGGAATGGAAGCCTCCGGCACCGGCAACATGAAGCTGGCGTTGAACGGCGCTCTGACCATCGGCACGCTCGACGGCGCCAACGTTGAGATTCGCGACGCCGTCGGACCCGAAAATATTTTCATCTTCGGTTTGACCGCCCCGGAAGTTGTGGCCTTGCGGCATCGCAACGACTACAACCCTCGCGAGATCATCGCCGCCAATCCCGGCTTAAAACGGGCCTTGGACATGATCGGAGCCGGAGTGTTTTCGCCCGATGATCCGCATCGATATCGACCGTTAATTCACTCTTTGACTGACGGCGGCGACTATTTCTTGGTGACGGCGGATTTTGCTTCCTATGTCGCGGCGCAAGAGCAGGCGATGCTTCAGTATCGCGATTCGGAGACCTGGACCAAGAAGGCGATTCTCAATACGGCGAATATGGGATGGTTCTCCAGCGACCGCACAGTCAAGGAATATGCAAACGAGATTTGGAATGTTAAACCGGTCCCTCTCTTGACCGAATAAAAAATTTAGGAAGGGGGAGGAAAGACGTTGGCTTTTCCCAACGCCTCCCCCACTCGGCCGACAATACCGACTATGCCGACTATGCCGATAATGCCGACAATAAAAACAAGCGACTCCAGAGGAAGATCGCTTCGCGAATAATTGAGAACCCAATTGAGAACCCGAAAGAACCTCCAAAAGAATCGGGGCTCCGCCCTCGACCCGCCAAAGGCCGGGAGGCCTTTGGAAACCATAACTTGGAATTTGTAACAACCGAATGAGAGTGGGCCGTTTCAATTCAGAGAGACCGCATGATTCTCAAGGCTCTCAACCGAACAGAGCATAAATATAGTATAAACAGAGTATAAACAGAGTATATAAGAAAACACTCAAGGGCCAACCAAATCCCGATACGCTCGCCACGACGCATACCCCACCAAGGGCAAAGCCATCGCCAAGCCAAACACCGCCGTCAAGACCCCCGACATCACAAACATCGCAACCCACGCGCCCCATACCGTCATCGTCCACGGATTCCGCCGGACAACAGCCCAACTCACCGCAACCGCCTCACGCCAATCACCTCCGCGCTCCACCAAAAACGGTAAGGAAATCGCCGTCAGCGCAAAAATCCCCATATACAAAATCCAGCCGAAAACCAATTCACTCACAAAAAAAGATGTCAAAACCGACCAAGACGCTCCTCGCAAAATCGCCTCAGCCCCCGAAAAATGCAGCGCGTACAACGCCAAAGAACCCCAAATCCAAACCACAAACACCACAGCCGTCAAACCACCCAAAACCCCCAACGCCCGACCGCGCAGACGAACCATCTCCGTCACCGCCTCCAACGTCGCCGGCTGTTTACGCTCAAAACACAAACTAATCGGATAACACCCAACCATCAAAAACGGCGCCGCCAAAATCAACCCAGCCAACACCGGAAACACCAAAGACAAATACCCCGCCCGAATGACTCCGAACAATAAAAGGAAACAAGCGAAAACCACCCACCCCCCGTAACTGAGGCTGACAGAAGACGCCTGAGACACATCATCCCACCCGGCGCGAAGCCATCCCCGGCTCCGCTGCGGCTCAACGGTTCGAATCGCAGGCAAAAGAAAAATCCCCCCGAATCTCAAAAAAGCAAAAAAAAACCGAAAACAAAACGTCTTATCACGTTCCGTTTCCGGTCAACAAAACGAAAATGGCGTCGGCGGAAGCACACCCACGCAACCTCTCACACATCACGCCGTCGCGCAGCAAACGGGAAACCCGCGCCAACGCCTTCAGATGATTCACTCCGGCGTTTTCCGGAGCCAACAAAAGAAACAATAGATCAACCGGCTGCTCGTCTATGGCGTCGAAATCAATCGGTCGATCAAGCCGGGCGAATAGGCCGAGCACTTGTTTTAGTCTGGGGAGTTTTCCGTGAGGAATAGCGATTCCGTGTCCGACGCCTGTTGTTCCGAGACGTTCACGCTCCAAAAGCACGTCGAGGATGACGCGATCGGACTCTCCGGTGAGCTCCGCCGCGCGGCGAGCAAGCTCTTGAAGGGCTTGCTTTTTACTGCCGACCTTAAGATTGGCGATAATGCCGCGCGGCGAGATCAGATCATTCATGACGGCATCGGCGCATAAATTACGGACGCCTTCACGAACCGGATCCCGAGCTTCCCGGGGGATCGACCCAACCGATGTTTCCGTCTGCGCGACGATACACCATATTGAGGCCGAGATGGGAACGGTTGCGGAACATCAGAGCAGGCAAATCAGCCAGCTCCATACGCATGACGGCTTCGCCCACGGTGAGAACTTCGATGTGCGTGGTCATCTCGGCGATGATGACAGGCTGATGACCGGCGGGCGCCTGGTCATGAGCGTGCTCGTCGTGATGATCCTCGGCCTCGGCCTCGATGATGGTGTGACGCGCGTGCAGTTGCTCGGCGGAACGGAGAACGGCGACTTCGGCGCTGGCATGGTGATCGCGCAAACGGCGTTTGTAACGACGCAGACGCTTGGCGATCTTGTCGCATGCGGCGTCGAACGCGACGTATGCGTCCTGATCCTCACCGATGCTCTGCACCATGATTCCGCGCCCGGCGTGAACCGAGATGTCGGCTCGGAACAGATGCGCCTCACGCGAGAACACCACGTTGGCCTCAATCGAGTGACCAAAATATTTGGCCACTGCGTTTTGCAGGGTATCCGCAACGTGGCTGCGCAACGCATCGCCCACGTCAAGCTGCTTGCCTTTGACGGTTAGGTGCATGTTTTATTGTGTCCGGACTCTTGACCCACAGGAAAACTGGATAAGCGCAAAACGCTGACGAAGTGACCAAACGCCGCGCGCGACTTCATAACGTTGACAACATAGTCGCGCGCTTCGGATTTTGTCAAGCCGTCCTGCGTCTCTTGTTCTCACCGCATCGGGTTTCTGCCGGGAGACCGCCCATTCGCTCCATCAAGAGAAAACTCTTGCCATCAAGAGAAACCTCTTGTTGAGAGGAAGAACGCCCCCCACACCACAAACGATTCACGCGCATCATCTTCTGTAGCAACTCGAATTCAAAGCCGCATCGTTTTCTGACGCCGGCGCTGAACCGAAGACGGAATGCGCATAGCCTCACGATACTTGGCAACGGTTCGCCGTGCAATCTCGATCCCATCCTCTCGCAGAATCTCGACGATTCGATCGTCTGAAAGCACGTCGTCGCTGGATTCCGCATCGATCAGAGCCTTGATTCGGAAGCGCACGGCCTCTGCGGAGTGAGCGGCGCACCCTCCGGCGCCCTGAATCGAAGCGCTGAAGAAATACTTCAGCTCGAAAACGCCGCGCGGAGTCGACATGAACTTGTTGGTCGTGACTCGACTGATGGTCGACTCGTGCATCCCGACTTCTTCGGCAATGTCGCGAAGAACGAGTGGTTTAAGGTGCTGCACGCCACGCAGGAAGAAGGCGTCTTGCTGCCGAACGATCTCGACGGCGACTTTCAAAATAGTGGTCGCTCGTTGGTGCAGCGATTTGACCAGCCAGTTTGCCGAGTTGAATCGCTCGGTGATGTAGTCTTTCTCTGCTTTATTGCGCGCTTCGCCACTGACGCGCGCAAAGTAGCGTTGATCGACTAAAACGCGCGGCAAGGTGTCGGGATTAAGATCGATCAACCACCCACCGCCTTGCTGCGGCCGCATAATAATGTCCGGCGTAACAAGCTGCGCCGGCGTATGATCGAAAATCAGCGCCGGTTTAGGATTCAGCGCCTTGATTTCGGCCACCATATCGGCGATATCGGCGGCGTCGACTCCGCAGGCTTTGACCAACGCGGGCAAATTGCGCTCGGCCACCAGATCGAGTCGCCCCAACAACGTCACCATCGCCGGGTCCAAACGATTGCGCTCGCGCAATTGGAAGGCCAGACATTCCGCCAAAGAGCGCGCAAACACGCCGGGAGGGTCGAAGTGCTGCAACAAAGCGAGCATCATTTCGACTCGGGCCAAGGAGCAACCGAGCTGTTCGGCCAATTCTTCCAGATTGGCGTTGATGTACCCTGCGGCGTCGAGCTGATCTATCAGCGCCAAACCGATTGCGCGCTCCACCGGATCAACGACGTCGACATTGAGCTGCCCGATCAGATGATCACGCAGCGTGACCTCTCCCGACACATAATTTTCGAAATTGCTGTTGTCGTCTTCGAAATTGGTTCCGCCGCCGCGACTCGTCCACGACCCCATCTGTTCGTCGCTTCCGGCGCCGCTTTCGCCGGGACCGCCGTTGGTCCACACATTTTCGAAATCCGTATCGAGCGGCGCGTCGGACCCGCTGCCGACCAAGCGATCGCTGGTGGCGAAATCATGAACGTCGCGCGGCTCCGGCGACGCCTGATCAAACCGAAGACCCGACTTCTCCGGAAGGCGGCGGAGGCGGGCTTCCTCTGAAGCGCCGCGACGCTCTTCGAATTCGGCGGAGGGCCATTGTTGCCGTCGTCACGCTCCAGCAACGGATTCTGTTCGATTTCTCGATCAATAAAATCGGACAGCTCCATGTTCGACAGTTGCAGCAGCTTAATGGCCTGTTGCAACTGGGGCGTCATGACCAGCGTCTGGGATTGTCGAATATCAAGACGTTGGGAAAGCGCCATGGGGAGAACCACTCTGTATTGCGTTAGGTGAAGTCAAAACGCAAGCCGATCGCGACCGGCTCTGAAGACCGAAATAACCGACTGGGGTTATAGACTAAAACTCTCGCCGAGATACACGCGCCGAACATCTTTATGCGCCACAATTTCCTTCGGCTCGCCTTCCATCAACACCACCCCATCGTGCAGAATATACGCTCGATCAACGATGTCGAGCGTTTCCCGCACATTATGATCTGTAATCAGAACGCCGATGCCGCGATTGCGCAAATGACTGATCAGCTCACGAATGTCGCTCACGGCGATCGGATCGATTCCGGCCAACGGCTCGTCGAGCAACATAAAGTGCGGACGGGAAGCCAAAGCGCGCGCGATCTCGCAACGACGGCGTTCGCCGCCGGAGAGCGCCAAAGCGGGCGCGCGCCGCAGATGAGAAATTGAAAATTCCGCCAACAACTCGTCAAGCATCGCCTCTCGCACGTCGCGATTTTTCTCGACCACCTCCAACACAGAGCGAATATTGCCTTCCACGGTCATGCCGCGAAAGATCGAGGCTTCTTGCGGCAGATACCCCACGCCCAAACGAGCGCGACGATACATCGGCAAAGAGGTGATCTCCTGACCATCGATATAGATGTTGCCGTAATCGGCGGAAATCAAGCCGGTGATGATGTAAAAACAGGTGGTTTTTCCGGCGCCGTTCGGCCCCAGCAACCCCACCGCCTCGCCACGCTGAACAGAAACGCTGACGTCGTTCAACACCGGTCGGCGCTTGAAACGTTTTCCGAGATTGCGCGCCACCAATCCTTGATTGGGAATTGAAGCTTGGCGCTCTATCGTCGAATCGCACGCCTGTTTGTCCGACTCCGCATCTCGTTCGCTCTGCATAATCGCCCGTCGTTGGTTGGCTCGTCGTTTGGCTGTTTTTTTATTCGGAAATTCAAATACGCATACGCCGGAATGATTAAAGATCGCTTTATCGAATCAGTCCGTCCACATCGAATCATTCATCCACATCGAATCATTCATCCGCATGAATCATTCCATCCGCCCGAATCATTCATCCACATTGGATAACTCATACGCAGCCACCATCAACAGATCGACGCTTTCAACACCCGCGCTTTCAAGACCGCCGCCGGAGCGCCCGTTGGTCAGAGGCAGAACCAACCGCTCCCAAGTTTCCTCACGTTGAATGCTCAAGCGCCGATTAACGTCGATGATGTCGAAATGACTGGTGTACAGCCGCGAAGACGGCAACCGAGTCGTCACCACCGACTCGTAGTCGCGCCGAATTGCCTCGCACTCCGCCGGCGCCAACTGATCGATTGTGCGGTTGGTCATCTCCACGCCAAATCGCGAGACGAAAACGCTGCCGTAAAGACGATAACGAAAAACGCCGTTGGGTTCGACATCGATCAAGATCAGGTTTCCCAACCAAGGCTTCAGGATCGAGGGATCGAAATCGGCGCGATCCGGCATTGAGCGCCCCGCCCGTTTTTCTTCCCACAAGTCGCACAACCCCGACAGCCTTGTATCCACCAACGATGGCCGACTCATCTTGATACGCGCCCTTCCGCTTGGCTCCCGCCGTTCGACGACAAAAGGTGCCTCAGCTACGCGAAGAATGCAAGAAACCGACCACACTCAATTTTCTTGGAGCATCCTTTAAAAATTACATGGGTCGAAGAGCGCAGTCCCTGATCCCACTTATTTTTTATGAGTCTTTTACATATTTTTTACGAATAAAAAATCGAAAGCCACACCCTCTTGATCCAATCGCCCAACGCCCTCACCAAGCGCTTGGCGCGACCGCTAATCTGTGCAAAATTCGCGGTCTCTTGCGACGAAGGCTCAGCCGTCGTCAAAGACGTTCGTCATCGTCCCCATCGTCAAAAACAGAAGGTGTCAAAAACCAATCGCTTCAGCCTACGGGGAAACGGTGCCCATATCCCTGACCACGCCTTCCGATGAAGCCATAGAAACGTCCTTGAACCTTGACGCCGTAACGATAACGACGATCGAGCGAATTCACGTCGTTCGCGGCGACATAACTCGCCAGAACGTTGAAGCGATCATCAACGCCGCCAACAACGCTCTGCTGCGCGGAGGCGGAGTCGACGGCGCCATCCACCGCGCCGCCGGACCCGGCCTTCAAAAAGAGCTGAATCGATTCGGCGGCTGTCCCACCGGAGAATGCCGAATCACCGGCGCTCACCAATTGACCGAAAATTGTCCGAACCTACGTCGCATCATCCACTGCGTCGGCCCAGTGTGGCGCGGCGGCGACAAAGATGAAGACCGACTGCTGGAAAGCTGCTATCGCGCCGCGCTGTCGACCGCCCGAGAACACGCCATCCGCAGTTTGGCCTTTCCAGCCATCAGCGCCGGAGTCTATGGTTTTCCACGAGAACGCGCCGCCGCGATCGCCGTCGCTGCGGTTTTGGACGAGTTATCGTCCGACCACGACTCGCTTGTCCAAGAGGTTCGCCTGGTTTGTTTCGACACCGAAACCGAAGAGCTGCTACAAACTCATCTCCAACGGATTCGCGTCGCGAGATGAGCGAACTCCTTGACGCCACCGTCGAAATCGCGGCGTCTGCGGAGCGCGTGTGGGGCGTCTTATGCGATTTTGTTTCGTATCCGGAATGGAATCCTTTCATCACCAGCGTCGAAGGAAAAATTCGACGCGGCGCCCGTTTGACCATTCACATCGCGACTCCCGGACACCCCGCAATCGCCATTCACACCCGCTTGCTGAAGGTGCGGCGCGGACGTGAATTAAGCTGGCGAGGCCAGGTGTTGGCTCCAGGCATGCTCGACGGCGAGCACAGCTTCGTCATCGAGCCGCTCGCCGCCGAACGATGCCGCGTGCGCCAACAAGCCGCGCATTTCTCCGGCGTGCTGGCCCCGATGCTGTTGCCCGGCCTGTTGGAAAACACCCGCCGAGGATTCGAAGCCATGAACCTTGCTCTTAAGCAGCGCGCCGAAAATTCCTTCCCCATCGTCTTTAACGACACATCCACTGAAAAATCCGCAGCGCCCACAACGAATCGACCGTAAAGCATGTGACGCCGCGCCGCGCCTAAGATACAAGCAAACGCGCGCCTTCGGAACGATCGCGCGCCGATGCTTTTTGGCTTTCGCTTTGCTTTTTCCACGGGATGGCTATCGAGTGCTGCGCTCCATTCTTTCGGTCGGCGGTCTCACGCTGGTCAGCCGCATCTTAGGTTTTGTTCGCGACGTTCTCACTGCGGCCATTCTCGGCGCAGGCCCCATCGCCGACGCCTTCTTTATCGCCTTTCGTCTTCCGAACCATTTTCGTTCGCTCTTCGCCGAAGGAGCCTTCAACGCCGCGTTTGTTCCGGTGTTTTCTGAAATCCTGGTCCGAAACGGACGTCCCGCAGCCAGAACCTTCGCCGGAGACGTCTATTCCGCGCTCTTCGTGGCGCAGCTCGCCTTGCTCGCCCTATTCTTGGCGATTATGCCTTGGTTCATGACGCTGTTCGCTCCGGGATTCATCGGCGATCCGATTCGTTTTCCTTTGTCGGTGCTGTTCACCCGCATCACGTTTCCATATCTGTTGTTCATTTCTTTGGTCGCCCTGATGGGCGCGATGCTCAACAGCCTCGGGCGCTTCGCCGCCGCCGCCGCCGCGCCGATTTTGCTTAATCTTTGCTTGATCGGAGCCTTGATCGGACTTGCTCCCCTGACGCCCAACGCCGGGTACGCTTTATCCTGGGGCGTGTTGCTGGCCGGAGTCGCTCAATACGTCTATCTCTTATGGGACTGTCGCCGCGCCGGAATCAACCCGCCCTTGGGCCGACCGCGCATGACCGACGACGTGCGGAAATTTCTGCGCGTTTTAGGCCCGGCGGCGCTTGGATCCGGCTTGGTTCAGATCAACCTGTTCATTGACACCTTGATTGCCTCTTTTCTGCCCACCGGCGCGGTTTCCTATCTCTATTATGCAGATCGCTTGAACCAATTGCCTCTTGGAGTCATCGGAATCGCCGTCGGCACCGTCTTGTTGCCCGAAATGGCCAAGCGGCTCAAAAGCGGCGACGAAACCGGCGCTCTGGACCGACAAAATCGCGCTCTTGAAATGTCGCTGCTCTTAACGCTTCCAGCGGCTGTCGCTCTGATCGCCACCGCCGAGCCGATCATGACGATTTTGTTTCAGCGCGGCGCTTTCACCACCGCCGACGCCGCAGCCTCCGCGAATACGTTAATGGCTTACGCCGTGGGGCTTCCGGCCTTTGTGGTCATCCGCAGCTTGACGCCGGGATTTCACGCGCGACAAGACACCACGACGCCGGTGCGTATTGCTTTGATCGCCGTTGGAGCCAATATCGGTTTGAAGCTGGTGCTGATGGGGCCTTTGGCGCAAGTGGGATTGGCTTTGGGCACATCGCTTTCGGCTTGGATCAACGCAGGCTTGTTGACGATGGCGCTCCGTCATCGAGGTTTCTTCACCGCCGACGCGCGATTGCGCCGCGTTGCGCCGCGTATGACGTTGGCGGCTTTGGCGCTGGGCGTCGGATTGAAATTTGGAGAATATGCGCTCGCGGATTGGCTGTCGTCACCATTGCCGTTTGTGAAATTGACGGCTTTGACGGGATTGGGGATTACGGGATTGGTGTTGTTCGCGCTGTCGGCGACCAAACTTGGCGGCGTGGATCCGTCAATTTTGAGGCGTCTCCGTCGCGGAAACAAAAAAGAGTAAAAAACGGGCTCCAAAGGGAAGGGACTCCGGCCTTCGGCGAAAGATCGCGATGATTAAGGCAATGATCCCAGTAATGATCCCAGGAGCGAAAATGTGATGAAAAGAATGAAGTTAAACTCTAGAACATAACCTCACTCGCCGCAATTCGCTTCGCGACAAGAGGGGGACGCGGCCCCCCTCTTGAACACCCCGCCGCTTGGGGCCTTAAGGCCCCAAACCCTATTTTTTTGTTTGTTTTCCCATCAAAGGTCTCAGATCGTGGCTCATCTTCTAGACCAGCTCCAAGAACGTGTTCTTTTGTGCGACGGCGGCATGGGCAGCCGAGTGCAAACACTTGATCTCCAAACCGACCGCGACTACTGGGGCCATGAAAACTGCACCGACATTCTGGTGCTTTCCCGCCCCGACATCGTGCGCGACATCCACGCCGGATATTACCAAGCCGGCGCCGATATGGTCGAAACCAACACCTTCGGAGCCTCGCCAATCACCCTCGGCGAATTCGGCCTCTCCGATAAAGCCTTCGAAATCAACAAACGCGCCGGCGAAATCGCCCGCGAAGCCGCCGAACAATTCTCCGGCGACAACCGCCAACGGTTCGTCCTCGGCTCGATCGGCCCCGGAACCCGCCTGCCCAGCCTCGGCCACATCGACTACCAATCCCTTGAAGACTCCTTCACCATCCAAAGCCGAGGCCTGATCGCAGGAGGCGTCGACGCCATCCTCATCGAGACCTGCCAAGACCCCCTGCAAATCAAGGCCGCCGCCAACGGCGTCAAACGCGCCCGCGCCGAAGTCAACGCCTCAACCCCGTTCTTCGTCCAAATCACCATCGAGGCCACCGGCTCCATGCTGGTCGGCTCCGATATCGCCGCCGCCGCCACAGTAATCCACGCGCTCGACGCCCCGCTGATCGGCCTCAACTGCGCCACCGGCCCGCGCGAAATGGCCGATCACATCCGTTGGCTGTCGCAAAATTGGCCCGGCCTGATCTCCGCCCAACCCAACGCCGGCCTACCCGAACTGGTCAACGGCAAAGCGCATTATCCCCTCTCCTTCGAAGAACTCGGCCGCTGGCACGAACGATTCATCTTCGAATACGGCGTCAATCTCGTCGGCGGCTGCTGCGGAACCAACATCGGCCACATCGAAGCCACCGACGCCATGCTTCGCAAACACGCCGGAGAGCGCGTGCGCCCTACTCCGGTTCGACGCCAAGCCCATTGGATTCCCTCGGTCGCTTCGCTGTACGGACAAGTCGCGCTGCGCCAAGAAAACGCCGTCTTCTCAATCGGCGAGCGCTGCAACGCCAACGGCAGCAAAAAATGGCGCGAGCTTCAGCAAGCCCATGATTGGGACGGCTGCGTCGCCATGGCTCGCGAACAAGAACGCGAAGGCTCTCACACGCTGGACGTCAGCACCGCCTTCGTCGGTCGCGACGAAATCGCCGAAATGTCGGAAGTGACGCGCCGCTTCTCCGGCGCCGTCAGAGCCCCTCTGGTGATCGACTCGACCGAACTGAAAGTGCTGGAAGCCGCGTTGTCGCTGTACGGCGGCAAAGCGATCCTCAATTCGATCAACCTGGAGGACGGCGAAGAACCCGCGCGGCAACGTCTGGCTCTGGCCAAACGCTTCGGCGCGGCGGTGGTGGCTCTGACCATCGACGAACAGGGCATGGCCAAAACGCCCGAGCGGAAATTGGAAATCGCCGGTCGTCTCTATCGCTTGGCGGTGGACGAGTTCGGCTTGCCGCCCTCCGACCTTTTGTTCGATCCCCTCACCTTCACCATCGCCACCGGCAACGAAGACGATCGCAAACTCGCGATCTGGACTCTGGACGGCATCGAGAAGATTCGCGCGGCTTTCCCCGAATGCCAAGTGATCCTCGGGTTGTCGAACATCTCGTTCGGCCTGTCCGCAGCGGCGCGGCATGTGCTGAACTCGGTGTTCTTAGATCACGCAGCGCGACGCGGCATGATCGGCGCGATCATCCACGTCTCGAAAATCCTGCCGCTGCACGCCATTCCGGAAAACGAGGTCGCAATCGCCGAAGACTTGATCTTCGACCGCCGCCGCGATGGATATGATCCTCTGCAAGCCTTCATGGCTCTGTTCACCGGACGCACCGCCGCCACCGCCAAAAAGAAAGAACGTCCGACCGACGTCGCCGAGCGTCTGAAGCAACGAATCGTCGACGGAGATCGCGTCGGACTAGAAGACGACCTCGCCGAGGCGATCAAGACCCGCTCGCCGCTGGAGGTGATCAACACGGTGTTGCTGGAAGGCATGAAAGTGGTCGGCGAGCTGTTCGGCTCGGGCAAAATGCAGCTTCCGTTCGTGCTGCAATCCGCCGAGACCATGAAGACCGCCGTAGCCTGGTTAGAGCCTCATATGGAGAAATCCGAAGGCTCGCAGAAGGGAACCATGGTGCTGGCCACGGTGAAAGGCGACGTCCACGACATCGGCAAGAATCTGGTGGACATCATCCTGACCAACAACGGCTATCGCGTGATCAATCTGGGGATCAAACAGCCGATCGAAACCATCATCGCCGCCGTCCGTCAGTATAACCCGGACGCCGTCGGCATGTCCGGCCTATTGGTCAAGTCCACTGTGATCATGAAGGACAACCTAGAGGAAATGGGCCGGGCAGGTCTGGAAGTTCCGGTGCTGTTGGGCGGCGCAGCCTTGACCCGCGCCTTCGTCGAGGAAGACTGCGTCCGCGCCTACGAATGCGGTCGAGTCGCCTATGCCGGAGACGCCTTCGACGGCCTCAACTTGATGGACAAAGTGACCAACGGCTCGTTCGACGCCGAACTGGCGGTGATTCAAACCCGACGCCAAGGACGCGCCGTCAATCGTCGCCGTCAGATCGGGCGCGCCGTCAACGCCGCCGAAGGCCCGGTCGATCGCGAAGCCGCGCGCGCTCGACGTCGGAGCCTCAATGAAGGCGTAACAGTCCCTACGCCGCCGTTCTGGGGGACGCGAATTATTGATCACGTTCCTCCGCCGTCGCTTCTGCCCTTCCTCAACGAGCGGATGCTTTATCAACTGCAATGGGGATATCGCAAGGACGGAAAAACGCTCGACGAGTTCAAAAAATGGGCGAAAAAAGAACTGCGCCCGATTTTGAAGCGCGTAATGGATCGGGCTATGGAGAACGACTGTCTCCGACCGCAAGCGGTTTACGGGTTCTGGCCTTGCGCCGCCGACGGCGACGACGTGATTTTGTTCTCCCCTGAAGACGGCGCCAAAGAGTTGGCTCGTTTTACGCTGCCGCGTCAGGCGGGGCCGGACGGCGCGTGCGTCGCCGATTTCTTCCGCGATTTAACCGACGGCCAACGCGACGTGATCGGCATGCAGATCGTGACCATGGGGCAGAAAGTCGCCGATGTCGCTCGACAATGGTTCTCTGAAAACCAATACCAGGATTATTTGTATCTGCATGGGCTCGGCGTGGAGCTGACCGAAGCTTTGGCCGAGTACGTTCACGCCCGCGCTCGCGCCGATTTGGGAATCGCCGCTCTAGACGATCCCAACACCGAGAAATTACTACAACAGGGTTATCGCGGCAGCCGTTATTCCTTTGGCTATCCTGCTTGTCCGCGCCTCGAAGATCAGAAGATCATCTTGCGCCTACTCGACGCAAATCGAATCGGCGTGGCCATGTCGGATGAATCCCAGCTTCACCCCGAGCAAAGCACATCCGCCCTGATTGTTCATCATCCTCGGGCGCGTTACTTTTCGGTGTGATCCTTTGAGCCGACGAAAACCTAACATCGCCGTCTCTTCTGAATAAGAACCAAATGGGTCCAGGGACTTTGTCCCTGGTCGTGGGGGGGGATTATAAGGGGGGGCGCGACCGCCCCCCCTTATTCGCGAAGCGATTGTTCTCTGGAGTTGCTCGCGTGTAACTGGAGTTGCTCGCGTGTAAAGTCTGCCTGTAAAGTTTTCGACGAAAAATGATCAGAGCCACCAACAAACAATTCCAGTGGATGATCGCTTCGCGAATAAGGAGGGCGGTCGCGCCCCCCTTATAATCCCCCACGACCAGGGACACAGTCCCTGGACCCCTCTAATTTTTGATCTCCGCTGCCCTTGCCCCTCTCCCCCCAGAAACACCACACACCCTAAGTGACGTAAACGTCGCCTCCGATATCGAGAAGATTGCCATTATTTTACAATAATGATAGGCAACCTCAACCTGAGAGGCCCGAAGAACAAACAACGGAGAATATCATGCCCTACGTCGTCACAGACGTCTGCATCAAATGCAAATTCACCGATTGCGTCGAGGTCTGCCCCGTGGATTGCTTCTACGAAGGCGAGAACATGGTCGTCATCCACCCCGATGAATGTATCGACTGCGGCGTATGCGAGCCGGAATGCCCAGTTGAAGCCATCGTCCCCGACACCGACGCCAAAGGAGCCGAATGGCTTCAACATAACCGCGAATATGCGGATAAATGGCCGGGCATTACTCGCAAAATCCCCTCCGCCCAAGACGCCATGAGCTACAAAGACGAAGACGGCAAATTCGAGAAATATTTCTCGCCGACCCCCGGGCAAGGAAGCTAAATCCCCCCCCCCTCGACCTGAAAACAAAATTCACCAAAGAGCGGGAGACCCAAAGATCGTTCTCCCGCTTCTAGAGCCTGCCCGGAAAGAATATCAACGTTTCCAACGCCCCCGGCGGGTCATCCATCAGACGCCGCTGGAAACATTGATATTCTTTCCGGGCAGGCTCTTATTGTTTGCGCAAAGCAAAACGCATAAGTTTGGCCTTGCCCAAGACGCATAGACTGTTTTATCCAAAGAAACCACCCGAACACATCAACGCAAAACCATAATTTGAAACAACGCCTCTCTATGTGGACGATTCGCGCGATTCCTTTTCTGTGTGTGCATTTTGACGCCGCTCCTTACAATAAAAACCCTATCATCGCCACTCGATAATTGTTTGTCGCCCCCTAATTTACCCACCAATTGTAGCGTCACCTCAATGGTTTGCCCGCCCCTCTCTTCCCCTTGCCCCCCAAGCAAACAAAATCCCTCTCATACACACGTCATGAGACTGTTAAATCTCCGCAAAATCCGCTATAGTGTGACAGTCAAGTTGGATACAGCGTCCAAAATCAGATATCCCCGATATCCTCAACGGAGGTTCTGTCTTTTCAGAGAGGATTTTTAACCTACCCAACGCGCCAGCGATTTACGGAGGTGTAGGGGGGTGTTTGTTGTGACCTTACTACGGTAAGAATTGAGCTTCCCCGTTAAAACCGGAGACCTTTAAACTCGAAAACTGAAAGTCGCGCAAAATAGTGTTTAAAGACGCTTTTTTGGCGTCGCCTCTTGATTGAGCAATCGGCGTCGCGATCTGTCCTCGCAAACCGGAACGCTCGGAATTGAGGCGTAAGAGGCCAAAACGACAGAAGTAAAGAAAAAAACGCCCAAGTTATTCGTTTAGACGGGAGAAAATGAATTCCTCCTACCCGTTTTCTTTTCGTGGTTGAAAAGAAAGGGAAGCTTCTTTTCGAAATTACGCGTTTTTGCAAAGTCGTTTCACCTCGATAGACGCCGGCGCGAAGGTTGCGACGGGGGTACCCCATGTGCCGATTGCGAAAAAGTGAGAGCCGAATAGAATGTCGCACAAGCTTGAGTTCCTGGCCGGGGACTTCGTTGTCTATCCGGCCCACGGCGTCGGGCGTGTCGAAGGCGTGGAAACGCATCACATAGCCGGACAGGAGGTCACGCTCTACGCAATCAGCTTCGAGAAAGAGCGAATGACCTTGAAAGTTCCGGTGGCCAAAGCCAAGAACTCGGGGCTGCGTCGTCTCAGCTCGAAAGATCGCATCAAAGTCGCCCTCGAAACACTGCAAGGCCGTTCTCGTGTGCGCCGCACCATGTGGAGCCGCCGCGCTCAAGAGTACGAAGCCAAAATCAACTCCGGCGATCCGGTCTCCATTGCCGAGGTCGTTCGCGACCTCTATCGAGGCAGTGATCAAAGCGACCAATCCTACAGCGAACGCCAAATCTACCAGGCCGCGCTGGAACGCTTGGCGCGCGAACTCGCCGCCGTCGAAAAAATTGACGAAATCAAAGCGACAGAGCGACTCGAACAAGTCCTGAGCAAAGCAGCCTAGCCCCTGACTTATGAGCCTGTCCGGAAAATCTATTTGCGACTCCAACCGATTTCGTTCAATTTCGATTTGTTCTCCGTTGAAAACCGTTGGCGTCACAGATATTTTTTCCGGACAGGCTCCACCAGATAAAGATTCAACGTCTTCTTTCCACCGAAAAGCAGACGAATGTTCTTGTTTCACTATCAGATCATCAGCGGCCCACGCCAAGCCTTCGGCCCGGTGTTTCCCGCGCCAGGAGAACGCGCCGATCCATGACCGACACGCAAAAATTCCATTCCCTCCGCACGCCAAAACGTCTATGGGCCGTCGCCGCCATCCACGGCGAATTGGAGCGCGTCATTGCGCTGCACGCCCAAATTTTTCAGCGCTTCCAGCCCGGAGATCGACTGATCTACCTGGGAAATTATCTCGGACGCGGCGCTAAAATTATTGAAACCATAAACGAACTCCTTACCTTCCGACGCGCATTGCTCGCCCGCCCAGGCATGTTGGCCGACGACGTCATCTATCTGCGCGGCAGCCAAGAAGAAATGTGGCAGAAACTGCTGCAAATCCAATTCGCACCCAATCCCGCAGAAGTCATGCAGTGGATGATGCGTCAAGGCGTCGACGCCACTCTGATTGCATATGGCGGCCATCCAGACCACGGCCTCGCCGCCGCCCGAGAAGGCGCCATGGCCTTAACCCGTTGGACAAACGGTTTGCGCAGCGCCATACACGCGCTCTCCGGCCACGACACCCTGATGACCGCCTTACGTCGAGCAGCCTACACTGGCGTCCCCGATTTCGCCAACGCCTCATCCGATACAGCGCACGGCGCGCTGCTGGTGAACGCCGGCGTCGACGTCTCGCGTCCCTTCGGAGCCCAAGGCGATAGTTTCTGGTGGGGAGGCGCAAGTTTTAATCGAATTACTCATCCGTTCAGCGGCTTTCGGCGCGTCATTCGAGGCTATGACCCTCTGCACGGCGGTCTTCAAGAAACTCCGTTCACCATCACAATCGATGGCGGATGCGGTTTTAACGGCGTTCTGAACTGTGCGTGTCTAACTCCTGAAGGCGATCTCCAAGAAACAATCTCGGTTTGAGATTTTCTCCGAGAATAAAGAGAATAAAGGCCAGGGCTCCGCCCTGGACCCGCCAAAGGCCCAGAGGCCTTTGGAAACCACAACTTGGAGACTGTAACCAACGAAAATGCGAGGGCCGTTTTAATTCGATGAAGCCGCAAGAAAAAAACATCAATAAGATATTATATTTTAAGCAAAAAAGTAGTGTCAATCCGGAAATTAGAGAACGCCGAAACACTCTCGCCTCCCTCCCAAGGATTCCTTAGTCAAAGAGCGTCCTTGAAACCCGTTTTTACCGACGGATGAATATGCCCTCTATGATTTTTTCAACATCCCGCGTTTTGCCTTGGCTGCTGATCGCGCCTAATCTTGCGATAGCGATTGTATGCGTTCTGATTCCTACAGGCCGCCTTCTGATCGACGCCTTCGCTCCCACCGGCGTTCTCGATTTCACCCCTCTGGCCACCCTTCTCACCGATCCTCAATTCGGCCACATCATGACTCTGACCACCGCCCTCGGCGGATGCGTCACCCTCACCGGAACCGCCATCGGCCTGTGCTTCTCCCTCCTGCTCGCCAACACCGCCCACGCCGGCCTCTACCGCAACGCCCTGATCTGGCCATACGCCGTCGCCGCCCCCATAGCAGGAGTTTTATGGTTGGCGCTGACTCTTCCCATGTTCGACGGAGACCCCTCCGGCCCCCTCCCGCGCGCTTTGACCGCCATCGGGTGGCAATGGCCACAAACATTAAGCGGACTTGAGACCATGGCCCTAATCGCCACGGTCTGCGCTTGGCGCCAAACCGGCCTCGCCATCTTGCTACTGACCGCCGCGCTAACAATCCCATCGCCGACGCTCTATGAAGCCGCGCGACTCGACGGCGTCCCTCGTCGTCAACAATTTTTCCTCATCACTCTGCCCTCCATCCGCCCAACATTGTGGCTCCTGCTGATCGGAGGCTTTCTCTCCACCACTTTTGAGAGCTTCGGAGTCACTCACAGCATTATCCTCAGCGGCGCAGCAGGAACCAACGCAACGCCATCTCTCCTCATCCACCATATATTCCTCGCCTCCCAAACGACGACGCCCGCTCCAGACGCAGCTCTACAATCCGTCGTCTTGCTCACAATGACGGCCGCCTTGATGTGGACTCAGTGGCGCTTATTTGCCCCCAATGCCATAAAATAATATCTTTGGCCTTCAGTCGCCGACAGACGACCAAATCCCATTCAGCTATTTATGTCACGCAAAGAATTTTTACGTGGAAAATATTGCCCGGCAAATAATTCCTCGCGCAATAACGCCCCTAGACAATCACGAATTGAAACAGCTATTATCAATCCTCATAGGATTGAGTCCATAGAAACAAACATCAAATTAATGTCCACACTCACTCGACAGCATCCAACCAACAACAACGCAACAAGAGGAATCACCCCATGACGGCTATTGAGGCGTTTCTTTCAGCGCGCGACTTTTTGGTGAAACATCGCGAGGACTACGACACCGCATACAAAGTATTCGAATGGCCAACATTCGAATCATTTAACTGGGCTCTTGATTACTTTGATTCCATGGCTCGCGGCAACAATACGCCGGCATTGTGGGTCGTGGATGAAAACGGCTCTGAAATCAAGAAATCTTTCGCCGAAATGTCCGCCCGCTCGAACCAAGTCGCCAACCACTTGCGTGACTTAGGCGTGAAACGCGGCGACCGAATTTTGATCATGTTGCCCAATATTGTTCCTCTTTGGGAGGTGATGTTGGCGGCGATCAAACTCGGCGCGGTTATTTCTCCGGCCTCCACTCTTCTAACGCCTGAGGATCTGATCGACCGCATCGAACGCGGCGACATGAAGCATGTGATCGCCGGCGCTGCTGAAACCTCGCGTTTCAACACCGTCCCAGGAAGTTACACGCGAATCGTCGTCGGCGATAACGTGGAAGGCTGGAACAATTTCGCGAAAAGCGAACAAACCTCAAGCGATTTCGCTCCGGATGCGCCAACAAATCCCAACGAGCTGCTGCTGCTCTACTTCACCTCCGGCACCACCGCCAAGCCGAAACTGGTCGCCCACAGCCACCAGAGCTACCCAATCGGCCACCTCTCGACCATGTACTGGATCGGCCTGCAACCCGGCGACATCCATTGGAACATCAGCTCGCCCGGCTGGGCCAAACACGCCTGGAGCAACTTCTTCGCTCCCTGGAATGCGGGCGCAACGGTGTTCGTCTATAACTATAGTCGGTTCAACGCCAAATCGGTTCTCGACGCGCTGGTGAAGTACAACGTCACCACGCTGTGCGCTCCGCCCACCGTATGGCGGATGATGATCCAAGAAGACCTCGCCGCTTACCCGGTGAAAATCCGCGAGTTGATCGGCGCAGGAGAGCCTCTCAACCCCGAAGTCATCGATTGCGTCCATAAAGCGTGGAACATCCGCATCCGCGACGGCTTCGGACAAACCGAAACCACCGCGCAGATCGGAAACAGCCCCGGCCAACCGATAAAATTGGGCTCTATGGGCCGTCCACTGCCGGGGTACAAAATCCGCCTGCTCGACCCAGACGAAAAACCCGCGAAAGAAGGGCAAATCTGTCTGGCTCTCGACCCGCGCCCGACCGGCTTAATGATCGGCTACCTCGGCGACGAGGGAAAAACCGCCGAGTACATGCGCGACGGCCACTATCACACCGGAGACGTCGCCGTACAGGACGATGACGGCTACATCACCTATGTCGGACGCGCCGACGACGTGTTCAAAGCCTCCGACTACCGCATCAGCCCCTTCGAATTGGAAAGCGCTCTGATCGAACACCCCGCCGTCGCCGAAGCCGCTGTGGTCCCCAGTCCCGACCCCGTGCGTTTGGCGGTGCCGAAAGCCTATCTCACTCTGAGCGCAGGTCATATTCCCAATCGCGAGCTGGCTTTGTCGATCTTCCGACATGTTCGCGACCACTTATCGCCCTTTAAGCGCATCCGTCGCATCGAGTTCGGCGATCTGCCCAAAACCATCTCCGGAAAAATCCGCCGAGTCGAGCTGCGTCACCAAGAAACCGGACGACGCAAAGAAGGCGTGCGCGGAGAAACCGAGTTCTGGGAAGAGGATTTCCCCGAGCTGAAAGGCTAAGCATATTTTGATCGTCCGAGGCTGTTGAGCCTCGGACGATCAAAATCAAGCCAGCAAAAGGCTTTACATGAACACAATCGACGCATAGACGTGTGGAAGAAAACAATACATCCTGTTCGATTTAAAAACCGAAAATTACGCGGCGTTGCCGGATTGAGCTCGCCCCGGCCTTTTTCTCTAACCTTTGGTTTTTTCTGTGGAAGTTTGCCTTGCGGCAATAAGGGGGGCTTTCACTCCCCCCTTATGATCCCCTACGACCAGGAACACAGTCCCTGGACCCTTTTAATTTTTTTCAGGACATGACGACAGAGCTGCTCTTTGATGCAACGGAGACTTCGGTACGGGCCGCCCTAACGGTCAATGGGCGCTTAAGTCTTCTCCATATCGATTCAATCGCCGAAACCTCCGAGATCGTCGTCGGCGCCATCTACCTCGGGCGCGTCGAACGTCCCTCCAACGCCCTCAAAGGCGTCTTCGTCACTCTCGCCGGACGCGGCGAGTCTCGCTTATCCGGCCTGTTGCTTGATTCCGACCTCCGCCCCATCGGAGCCGGACGCCCCGCCTCCGGACAGCCGGTTCTTGTCCAGGTCAAATCCATCCCCGGCGAAGGCAAAGCCCCTCCTCTCACCATGAACGTCACACTACCCGGTCGACGATTGGCGCACACTCCCTTAACGCCGGGCGTAACATTCTCTCGCCGCGCCACCGAGAAAATCACCCCTCCCCCGCTGCCTTCCGATGGATGGATACTCCGGCGCCACGCCGCCGACGCCTCAGAAAATGCTCTGTGCGCTGAAGCCGAAGCGCTCTCCGCCACATGGGCCGATCTTCGTCGTCGAACAACGCATCTTTCGCCTCCCGTCAGACTCTCCACCGGGCCGGATGCCTTGGAGAGGCTTTTTCTTGATCTAGGCGCTCACAATCCCGACCGATGCTTTTGCGCCGATCCGGAAAGACTCGCCCGCGCAACAGCTCTCACAGAGATTTACGCAAGTGATTCGCCGACGCCGCAACTATGGACGGAAAACGGTTTTCCATTGTTTGAACGCCATGATTTAGAAGGCGCGATTGCTGAATTGAGACAATCTCGGGTTGCTCTGCCCGAGGAAGGGTCTTTGATTATCGAACCGACGGCGGCTCTGATCTCCATTGACGTCAACGGCGGCGCACGCGCAAACCCACTTCAAGCCAATATCGATGCGGCTCGCGAGATTGCGCGACAAATTCAGTTGCGAAATCTCGGTGGCGTGATCGTTATTGATTTCATAAACATGCGTCGCCGCGAAGACAATGAGAAACTCTTGGAGACGCTGAAGGCTGAAGTCGCCGATGATCCCGGAGCAACTCAAGTCTACGGCATGTCGCGACTTGGGTTGGTGGAAATGACTCGCAGACGTCGAGGCGCTCCCTTAAAGTAAAGGGTGTGCCCGCCCCGAAATCCCGTCAACATTTTTCCGGACAGTCCTTGAGACGTTGGCCAAGTTGACAAGACACGGCGTTAACGGCGTCGCTATAGTAGCGTCTTTGACCGACAATATCGTCCAAAACATCTTTAGGAATTTGTTTTTCGTAAATAAGCTCGATGTATCCTTCTGTTTCCGGCGCGCCTTCTTGCTCCCAGAATTCTTTTGTTTTATAGCCGTTATAGGTCAACCCACGCGCAACATAGTCCAGCATATTGGTGAAAAGAGCATAGTTCAAGTTTCCTCGCCTCATGGCGCTATGAAACTCATCGCGCTGTTCATGGGAAGTTGCGCACCGGTAGAGAAGGCGAGCCACGGTGTCGGCAAGAAGAAAACTGCCGTTTCGAGCGTCCCGAAGAATCGCTCGTTGTTTCTTGGGGCGAATGTCGGGCGTGTTTTCTTTGGCGGCAACGACGTCGGCAAATGCATGACCAACCATGCGTTCGGCGAGTTTGAAGAATACAATGGTGTCGAGGTTGTCTTGAAGGAGATCTGCGCGGGCTTGAAGAATCAACTCGTCTTCGCTGAAATCAGAAGCATTAAGAGCGCCGGAGCCGTCTCTGTTGTTTCGATCGCGCCGAAGAAGATGTGCGCGCTCCAATTCACGAATGGCGATGATTTGTGTGATATGATCACGAAGAATTTTATTTCTCGGCAAACCGGCGCCATCCAGCAACGCATTAAATCCGGGTTCAGCCCGGAGAGGACGCAACACCCGTTCAACACGTCTGTAATGCAGAAAGCCGTGTTCCTTATCCTGATGTCGACGCCGAACTTTTTCGATTTCCTTTTCGGCGTAGGCCAACGCCTGAAGCGTGATCTCATCAGGGTTGGCTCCGGCAAGCGTCTTTGAAACCGCTCGAAAGTCTACGCCGGAATTGTTGCAGTATTCCCGAATATAATAGAGCCGATAAAGATACTCCGTTTTGCCCAGATGGGCCTCGTCCATAATCTCCGTCTTCATAACTTGGTTAATGCCGCTGATGAAATCCCGCTCTCCCTGCTGGCGACGATAGCGGATGCCGTAATGGTGTTTGCGTTTGTCCCGCTGAAACAGCACGTCTTCTCCGCCCATTTTTTGGACAACCCATTTTTTATCGCCGAGTTCGACAATCTCAAAACGGGCGTTGGCTTCCGCCAAAAGCTTGATCGGGCCGAGCAGAGTTTGAAAAGCGGCAACCTCCATTAACGGTTTATAGGCCAACATCGGACGAATAATAGTCTCACGAAGTTCGCATCCATCTTTAAAAGACAATTTTACCGTCGTGTTGCGCGGGCACAGGGTTTTTTTATGCAAACCGGATTTCTTGGAATGCCTCGCCGATCGAGCAAAACACGCGATAAAGTATTCAAGATAATTCTCGACCGCCTGATCAATGTCCTCCAGTCGGGTGTGCCGATCTGAGGCGTAATTCAGAGCGCTCGGGTTGCATTCGAACGGAATGTTCCGCCATTTCAAGGTCGAAAAATATTCGGAAAGGCCGAACAACGCATTCAAATGGCTGATGAGACGTTTGCGATCGAGAAGCGTTGCGTCGGAACGCTTCATCAATTCCAGATAGCTCTCCGCGACGTTGAAAATAGTCCCCCACCAATCATTCAGCATCTGCTCGGCGACGGCGAAGACTTCTTTTCCGTAAAGAGACCATAGATCAGGAGCGGCGACGAAGCGAATCTGAGGCGTCGTGAGGTCGCCGCCGAATGAACGAACGTCCGAAATGATCTCGACGTTGATCTCGATTCCATCTGGAATGTTGCGGCTATCACGAAGAGAATCTTTGACTTTTTGTTCAAGTCCCTGCTCTTTAAGTTTGGCGAGCAGCGCTCCGGACAAAATCTCCGTCACCGGAGATAGGGTGACGCCTCGTTTGTATTTCTCCCAATAGGCGATTTTCTTGGAATAGGTTGCAACATGTCTACAGAATAGAGCTTTGCGCTCGACGAGCGTCAAGCCATTGTTCTTTTTCTTGGCGTCCGATTGAAGCGACGGGGAAGAGTATAGATAATCGACATCGCCAGACTTCAAAAAATTAAGCGCGCTGATAAACGGCGGAGACGTTCCAAATGGATTGCGAATATCACGTTTCGAGAGTTTGGACAGAATATGACGGAAATCGGAATCGACGTCGGGACTTGCCAACTCTTGAGCAAGATAGCGAATCCTGGCAACGAACGGAAGATGCTCGCTGGGAACGTCGCTCTTAGGCAACCCGGCTCCAAGAAGGAGAAAATTTTCGGTCGCAACATCGCACAGAAAATCCTGGATCAACCAACCATCGAGTTTCCGTCGTTGCAACCGGGCAAAATCATCCTGAGTAATGAGATGCTGCTCGCCGGATTTCGGAAGCGACTTGATATAAGACTCGTTAAGCTTTTCCAAAAGATGCGCATGCCAAGAGGCGGTGGTTGCTCCACCCAATTCGCCGCCGTTAATGAAAATGATGACGTCTTCAAAAATGTGGCCATAAATATTTCGGCATACGCGCAGAGCGCTATCGAGCAGAAGATTGCTTTCCAACCAAGATTTATCGGACATCTCTGAAAAGGCTTTATTGACGGCGTTGGCCAGCATAAACATAACCAGCCAACCATAATAATCCGTCTTTTCAACCATCCGCAACCCAGGCGAAGCGCCATGCACGCCCTGGATAATGGCGCGGATTCGAGCGATGTCGGCCAGAATATCGCCATAGGCGTCGTCCGAAATATCTGCGCCGGGCTTGATATTAAGGAAATACAAAGCCGTCAGTAGACGAATGGCGATTTTAGCGTCCACCGTTTCATCACGACCGAGCATATTGACTGCTTCTTGGCGCATGGCCAACGCCAATTCAACCGCAGTCTGCGTTTCCGGAAACAAATCAGCGACGTCGGCAATGTCTTTAAGTTCTTGGAGAAAGAACTCCCACATCTGCGAAGTGTGCCCGAGGATCGGGTGCTCCATCAACTTGTGGGTTTTTTTCGCCCGCTCCGGCATAGCCGCTGTTCGCATCACTTCCGGCACAATTCGATCGGCAGACTTCACGAACAACTCCTTGGTTTGGAGCAGCGCATTTCACCGAAACAAGCGCCACAGTGGCAGGCAATTTGTTTCCACAAACATTGGCGTATTATTATAACTTGAGACGCATAGGAAATTCAAGAAAAAATTCAATGACGGACGCTTCAGAAAACGACATGGCTTGATTTGAGCATCCCAAAACGAGTCGTAAATTCACCGACAATCAGTAAAAAATGAATTCAAAATTGTCCGCAATAATTTTATGCAATCTCTTTCCAGGATTTGACATGAGCAAGAAAGTTTTTAGGCTGCAAGAACAGGAAATATGGTTGCGAAAGTGTTTTTGAAATCCGCTTCATCGGCAAGGAATGGCAAAAGCCACGGCTTTGACTCTACGAGACGAGGATTTCAAGACGGTTCCCGGAGCCGTTTACTTTTTTTCAGGAGATTGATAAGGTTGCAAAATCAATCCATAGCTTTGTTTGCCCCATGACACGCCACATTCTCCCTTCTCTGCGCCCGCACGATGTGCTTTTCATCGTCAATTCCGTATTCGGAGCACGCAAAGCGCCAGGATTTCGTCCGTGGCAACTCGTCCGTTTCGACCTTGTTCATCCTCGCGTCGTCGCTCGCGGCGCCGCCGCCCCCTACACTCCCATTCACTTCCCTCTTCCTGGTCGAAGTCTGATTCCGCGCGGCCTTAACTTTCTTCGCATAAAATTTTTCCCAAAGCTCCCCGCACGCGACATCGAGCAAAACCTATTCGATTGGTTATGTTGCCGCTTCAGCAAAAGACTCAAAGAGCGTCCTCGCGCCATACATCTCTGGGACCATTTGACCCGCACGGCCGCCTACTGGCACGCACAGGGCGTTCCAGTGCTCATCGACCTTCATATGGCCCATCCACGCTGCTATCAACATTTGATTGAAGACGGTCGCGTCGATTCCGCCATTGTCGGCTCACTCGAAGACCCCGCCGCCGACGCTTGCATCGCCATGGCCGATGTCTTGGTCTGCCCATCCGTCTTCGTGCGCGATAGCCTGCCGGAAACAGCGCGCCGTCGAGCCGTGGTGATCCCGTTCGGCGCCGATCCGGTCGCCACCACAGCGCTCCAACCAAACACAACCGAACCCCATCCGGTGCGAGTGCTGTTCGCGGGAAACGTCAATTTCCGCAAAGGAATCACCTTCGTCATCGAAGCGTGGCGCCGTCTGCCTCCAGAAATCGCATCAAAAGCCGAACTCATCGTCTGCGGTCGCCTGTTTCGACAAATGGATGGTCTTGTGACGTCGGCTCCGCCAGGAGTCCGTTTCGTCGGCTTTCAATCGAATATGGCTTCATGGTTTGCCGACGCCGACATTTTTGTTCTGCCCAGTCTGATGGAAGGCTCGGCGAAAGCGGTTTATGAGGCCATGGCTTGGGGCTTGCCGCCCATTGTCTCGCCGCACACCGGGTCCGTGGTGCGAGACGGCGAAGACGGTTTGATCGTCCCTCCCGCCGATCCGGACGCTCTGTGCGCAGCGTTGATTCGCTTGATTGAAAAC
>CAUYUA010000218.1:0-34510 GCA_963575675.1 Azospirillaceae bacterium | reverse complement strand
ATCGGGGCTCCGCCCTCGACCCGCCAAAGGCCGGGAGGCCTTTGGAAACCATAACCTGGAGTTTGTAACGACCGAATGGGAGTGGGCCATTTTAATTCGGGGATTCCGCATAATTTTCTGGCTCCAAGATTTCTGGTCTTGCAATAACACAAATTAAAGATTCTAGAAGAATGCCCTTCGCGGATAAAGGGAGGGAGGCTTTTCGTCTTTGGTCCGAGCATTGGCCAAGCGACTGAGAATACAGCCCCCCCCCTCGTCTGTCCCTCATCAAATTGCCGCCCCCAGAGGGACTAACAAAAAACTGACGCCCAAGAAGCAGCCCAGCAACTCAAGCAAATCCGCCGCCAAACCAAACGTCAGAAGAACCATCGTCGTCACAGGAACGCCGCACGCTCGGGCCATATCCGGATCCTGAGCCGCCGCACGCAAGCAACGCCCCAAGCGAGTTCTCGAAAAAAGTCGGCACTGCCCAAAAATCAGCAAAGTCGCCGCCACAATGATCGCCAATGATTGTCGAGACACGGACAACCCCAAAAACACCGTCGCGCCGCCATCAAAAAGAGCCGGAGCCGCACGAGGTTCCGGCCCAACAAAAACCAACGCGCTATTTTGTAAAATGATGCCGACCGCAATTGTGCTGATGAACACAGCAACAGGCGAACGACGTTGCAATGGCAGATAACCAACCATTGCGACCAACACGCCGAGCCCCGCCATAACGATCATGATAATCGGCAATAAAACCACACCAGGAAGCGAAGAAAAAAACTGTTCCGCCAAAACAGCGGCTAAAACACCGCCAATCATCACCAAATCGCCATGAGCGAAATTCACGGCGCCAGTGGCGTTGAGCGTAAGAACAAACCCCAATGCGACCAAGGCGTATGCGGCGCCAAGCGCCAATGCGTTGATCAAAAGTTGCAAAGACGTCAAGTGGCCTCCCGGTTCAAAAACAGAGCAAAAGAACGACGCGCTTTTCCAAACAAATCCTGTGAATAAAAACCAAGCATATCCACAGGCGCCTCCCTTACCCCTCACACAGCCAAGAATTCAGAGCACCTAATTTTCTCACTCTCCATAATTATGCAAACAACAAATAGAAATGCCTTTATTTCTTATTTCTGCTAAATTTACTATTTCTTTACCATTATATTCTCATTATAAATTCGGAAAATTTTCGGAAAATTGCAGTCCATCCGTTTCGCTCAGCAAGATAATAAGCACTCCAACCTAGTTTTTGTTTACTTCCTTTTTCCTACAATGTCTCTCACCCCACCTTATCTTCTCTCAGCCGCTTCGTTCCTGAAAAGGTTTGAGCTATGCGCTTTACGATAAAGCTCCGATTGGCAATTTCATTTGCCGTGGTCCTCATCCTCAGTTCTCTCTCGACAATATACGCAATAAACAACCTAAAGACAGTCGACGAAGCCATGGACGCCATGATCAATGGCCCCGTCGAACGACTAAAACAAACGCTGGAGCTTCAAGTCAATCTCGCCAATTTGGCCAGAAATGAAAAAGACATCATTCTGGCGAATGATGACGAAACACTGAAGCGCTACCAAGAAAGATTGCGCCAGACCGAAAACTCCACGCAAATGGAGATAAAAAAAATATCAGATTCCACCCCGACAGAGTTGAAAAAGAAAGTAAGCTTGGTTTCAGGGCTTGTTGAAGACTACCTCAAGAGCCAAGAAGAGGTTATTCGCCTCGCCGTCCTCAACTCCAATTTCCGCGCCCGAACCTTGTCCCACACCAGAGGCAATGAAGCGATCGAGTTGGCGATTCGAGTCCTGAAAAACCTGGAAAGCGCAACCGACGCCGACCCCCAAACCTTATTGTTGTCACGACAAATCGCATTGGACGTCATGACGATCCATCGCGACGAGAAAGAGTTGATCTTGTCCAGCGATGATGAGTCGCCACAAAAACGCTTTCAACGAATCGATAGCCTTCTACGTCAAATCGAAAGCCGCCTAACCACGCTAAAAGAGCGCGCCTCAACAACGCAACGCGCCGACGCGCAACAACTGGCGACAGCCTGGGAAGCCTATGTCAACGTCCACCGTCAGATTCGCGACGACCTTTTGGAAAACGGCAAAAACCGCGCGTTAGCGATCTCCAGCGGCAAAAACCGCGAACTCCGCAGCAAAATAGATGCGCTTCTGAACGAAATCGTCCAAACTGAAACAACCTCTCTTTCCAGCGCGAAACAAGAGGCGGACGAACTCTATCAGACCTCACGCACAGTGCTGATATCCTTGGCGGTTTCGGCGCTGTCGATTGGTGTTTTCGTCGCCGCCTATATTTCGATCTCGATCAGCAGAGGTTTGTCGAAAGCCGGAACTCTGGCTCAAGCGGTGGCCACCGGCGACCTTACAGTCAACCTCAAATACACAGGCCGCGAGGAAATCGGCGATCTAATCATCCACCTCAACGACATGGCCGAACGCTTGCGCGACATCGTCTCAGAGATCACTTCAGCTTCCGAGAACGTCTCCGCCGGCAGCCAAGAACTTAGCGCCGGAGCCGAAACCTTGTCTCAGGGCGTCTCAGAGCAAGCCGCCTCCACCGAAGAAGCCTCCTCCTCAATGGAAGAAATGGCGGCAAACATTCGCCAAAGCGCCGAAAACGCCGCAGAAACCGAAAAAATCGCCAACCAGGCCGCTCAAGACGCCAAAAAAAGCGCCGAAGCCGTGGAAAAAGCGGTGACGGCCATGAAAACAATCGCTGAGAAAATCTCAATTGTCCAAGAAATCGCCCGCCAAACCGACCTGCTCGCGCTGAACGCCGCCATCGAAGCCGCTCGCGCCGGCGAACACGGAAAAGGCTTCGCCGTCGTCGCCTCTGAAGTCCGAAAACTCGCCGAACGCAGCCAAACCGCAGCGTCCGAAATCAATCTTCTTTCCACGCAAACCGTCACGGCCTCTGAAGACGCGGGGCAAATGTTGATTAAACTCTCCCCCAACATCCAACGCACCTCCGGATTAATCGCCGAGATCAGCGCAGCGTCCCGTGAACAAAACACCGGCGTCGAACAAATCAACATCGCCATTCAACAATTGGACACCGTCACTCAGCGCAACGCCAGCGCCGCAGAGCAAATGTCCGCCACAGCCGAAGAACTTTCCGCTCAAGCCGAGCAACTGCAATCTTCCATCAGTTTCTTCACGATCTTTCGTGGAAATGGGTCGGAAGAACGCTTGAACAACCGCTCGCCCCACCACCGATCCAATACATCATCGCGCGCGTCAAGCTCCGAGTCGTCGGCTCGACGCCACGCGCCATCGACCTCTTCCGTCAACCGAAGCGCGCCGACACGAAATGAAAACACTTTGTCTACAAAAGGATATCCTCTAAAACTCGACGAGCGAACCGAGCAGCATCTCAAACCGCCTTCACAACGCAATAAATCGACCACTCAACGCGGAGACGCCGACGATGCAGCTTTCGAGCGTTACTAACGCCAAAACCGATTCGACTTGGCGCGCCGCCGCCACAAACGGTCGCGAGGCCGTTCAAGTGCTGACCCTTGGTCTGCAAGGAGAAATCTTCGCCATAGAGACAGAGCGCGTCCTGGAAGTCTTGGACATGACGCCGATCACTCGCATTCCCAACAGCCGCCCTTTTATCAAAGGGTTGATTAACGTGCGCGGTCGTGTGATTACCGTGACCGATCTGCGCACAAAGTTCGGCATGGGGCCAATTGCATACACCCCGGACACGCGAATCGTCGTGATCGAAGTCCGAATCGAAGACGAACCAACCGTAGTGGGAGCTTTGGCGGATAAAGTTTATGAAGTGACGGAAGTCGCCGCGACCGCACTGGAAGACGCACCCAAAATCGGCATGAAGTGGCGGGCCGAATTCATTCGAGCAATCGGCAAACGCGGTGACGACTTCATCATTATCGCAGACATTGACCAAGTCTTTGCGTCAGAGGAAATTGGTGTAACTTGACAGAAAAATCACTTGCCGCCTGAATAAAATAGAATAAAAAGAGCGGGCTCTGAAAGTATCTTTTTTGGAGCCCATTCTCTTTTTCTATAGGTTTTTTTATGCCTCATCTTTTTTGTTTCGGCCTCGGGTACTGCGCCCAAACACTGATCCGCTCTCTCGACCCTAAACAATGGAGAGTCTCAGGAACCTATCGCCACACGCCCCCAGAGCCAACCAACCACCTTCCCGTCAACGCCTATCTCTTCGACCGCAATCATTCCTTACCTCCCGCAGGTCGCGCCCACCTTGCGGACGCTTCGCATATTCTCGTCAGCGTCCCGCCCGACAGCATCGGAGACCCGGTTCTCGATTGCCATCGTTCTGATCTGCTGCACAGATACAGCGCGCCTTATGAATGGATCGGCTACTTATCTTCCGTCGGCGTTTACGGCGACGCCAAAGGCGAGTGGGTCGACGAAAACACGCCTCCAAACCCTCTTGGAGAACGGCAAATCCGCCGACGACGCGCCGAACAAGAATGGGAAAATCTTTTCAAAGAATACGGATTGCCCGTTCATAGATTTCGGCTGGCCGGAATTTATGGTTATAACCGCAATATCGTCCAATCGATTCGCGCCGGAACCGCGCAACGAATCGATGTTCCCGGACAAGTTTTCAACCGCATCCATGTTGATGACGTCTCGCAAGTCCTACAAGCCTCGATCGCCCACCCACAACCGGGAGCAGTCTACGCCGTCGCCGACGACTTCCCTTGTCCGGCGCATGAAGTCGTCGGTTGGGCTTGCGAGCGCTTAGGCGTTCCAACGCCGCCGATGATCCCGATTGAGCAAGCGCGCCTTACTCCAATGGGCGCGAGCTTCTATCGAGAGAATCGCCGCGTTCGAAACGACCGGATAAAAAACGAACTCGGCGTGCGCCTGCGTCATCCAAATTATCAAAGCGGTCTTGAGGGAATACTCCAATCCTCTCGATAACAGGAGTCCGCAGCAATCTCCGAGAAAAACGCAAGATAAAAAACTCACATCCCAAAATCGATTTAGCCGCGCGCCCGGCAACTCAAGATGCTATAGCTGAACCACTCTCTTTCTCAGTTCCCATAACTCAACGCACCCCGAAACCAAAGTCCCTGTAACGGATCCGAGCATGACTGACGAAACCAATGGCCCGGCAGACGCCTTATTCGAGAAGGCGCTGGAAATTGCTGAAAAGCATCTGGAAAAGGCAATCAACGAAGGCGGACCTCTCGGCCCCTACGTTGCCGTTGCGATGATCGAAGCCGCCGTCAACCAAGCGGTGGAAGAAACCAGCCACGAAGATGTGGTCGATATGTTGCGCGATCTCGCCGACCAAATCGAGGCGGATGCAGAAGCCGAAGAAAACGAGTAAGACACAAGGGGGGCCTAAAGAAAGGCCCCTTTTTTGTTTATAGACGCGCACGAAGTCTTGAACATCACGGCCTCACGGCCTCATCATAAAGATTAAAAATTAAAAGGGTCCAGGGACTGTGTTCCTGGTCGTGGGGGATTATAAGGGGGGAGCGAAAGCCCCCCTTATTCGCGAAGCGATCTTTCTCTGGAATCGTTGACTTCCATCCACGTTTTCTTCGGTCGCTGAAAAAAACCGAGCCAGATCAATAGATTGTCGATGATTGGGTTTTGTGATTGGGTTTTGACCCTAGACGATCAACGTCAACGATTAACAGAGGTGAACAATAAAAACAAACAACTTCAATAACATCAACAATTCCAGAGGAAGATCGCTTCGCGAATAAGGGGGGCTTTCGCTCCCCCCTTATAATCCCCCACGACCAGGAACACAGTCCCTGGACCCTTTTGATTTTCCTTTATCTTTCTTTATTTTTATCTTTATCTTTATTTAAAACTTATGATGCTTGCAACACAGACCGTTTTAATTACGGCCCGCTCCGAAACCAATGCAAAACCCCCTCCATCCAACCGGCCGCGCCAACACTAACCGCGCCAACGCCGCAACCAACCCCAGACGCCGCCACAACATAAACCGCTCCAGCAGGAGCCAAAGTTCCCGTCGCCACCAAAGGAGCCACCGGAACCGAAGCCGACAAAGCGCTTGCAGTAGCGCCGCGCACACACGCGACCATTGCTTTCTCAAAACCAGAAAGCGGCGGCTTCTTCGGCTCAAACAGAGCCCGCCCCCCAAACAGAAAAAACGCCGCCACAACAATAACAACGCCGCCGCATCCAATCCCCCCCCAAAACAACAAACGACGCGAAGTCAACGGCTGCGACGTCTCTTCCCGACCGGGAATAAAACGCCTAACCAACGGAACCCGCTCCCAAAAACGCGCTCCAGCCAACTCTCTGGACGACGACGCCCGTTTGCCTCCCCGCAAGCCCGCCTCTTTCCGACTCCGAACGCCTCGACTCCAGGCCCGAAACGCCGCCCAAGACCACCGAGACGGTTCCGGCGCAGCGCGAAGCCCCCGCCCCCAAACCGACAAAGGCTTCCCGACGCGGGATTGGGCCAGACCCCTTCCCGCCCCCCCCCTTACCCGTGCGAGTCGGACTCAGTTTCCAAGGTTTCATCTTCATCCTCGTCAATCGGCACCCCGGGCAATAACTTAGAGCAGCGAATCGCCAACGATGACTTCACATGGCTGACATTGGGAGCCGTGGTGAGCTTTGTTGTCAGAAATTTCTGATAACCATCCCAGTCTTCGGCGACGATTTTAAGAAGAAAATCGGTTTCACCCGCCAGCATATTGCACTCACGAACCAAAGGCCAGCTATTCACCAGCTCCTCAAAACGCCGCAGATCGGGCTCGGCTTGACTGGAAAGACCAACATGCGCGAACACCGTAACCCCATAGCCCAGATGATCTTGGCTGACCTCGGCGTGATATCCGCGAATAAAGCCGTTCTGTTCCAAAGCCCGCACGCGGCGCAAGCAAGGGGGCGCCGATATGCCGGCGCGCCGCGCCAGCTCCACATTGGTCATTCGGCCGTCGGCCTGCAAATCGCGCAGGATGCGCCGATCTATTTGGTCGAGTTTGACCCGCCGCATGGGACTCTCAAAAAGTTTCACGACATCAACGAAAGAGCCTCATTTTGCAAAGGCTGCGCGAAATGATATTATACGACGCACCCAACGCACGCCAAGAAGAAAGCCCTGGAAATCCAGAGAGATGTCGGTCACTGTGGCAACACCGGAGACGACGCGCTCTCGCGACGTTCTCCTTGCCGGACCCCAGACGAGACGCAATCGCCGTGCAAGACCTTTCCTGCTGGATTCTAACCGACGGCAAACCGGGCATGGAAAATCAATGCCTGGGATTAGCCGAGGCGCTTGATCTCCAACCGGTCGTCAAACGAGTTCGTCTGCGGCGACCCTGGCGCGAGCTTAGCCCGTATTTGCGACTGGGCGCCCGATTCGCCGCCGGCCCGGAAGGCGATCCTGTCCAACCTCCATGGCCGGACCTTCTGATCGCAACCGGAAGACACAGCGTCGTCCCTGCGATTTCGGCGACTCGGCGCAATCTGAACAGAACCTTCTTGGTTCAGATACAGGATCCTGTTATTGACCCACGCCACTTCGACATGGTCGTGGCGCCGCGTCACGATCAGTTGCGAGGCCTCAATGTTTTGCTGACGCGCGGCGCTCTTCATCGCGTAACCTCGCAAATACTTGCCGACGCCGCCGAAAGAATGGCTGACCGCTTTGCCCATTTGCCGCGACCGCGAGTCGCGGTTTTGATCGGCGGCAGCAACGACGTTTTTAAACTAACGCCGCCACGCATGGGGGACGTCGCAGAGATGTTGGCCTCGATGGCGCGTAAAACCGGCGCCGGTTTGATGGTGACGGCTTCTCGACGCACGGGAATAGACAATGAAGCGATTCTGCGCGCGCGATTGACGGGATTGCCCGCTATGATGTGGGACGGAATGGGAGAAAATCCTTATTTCGCTTTTCTTGGATTAGCGGATTATATCATTGTTACCGGGGACAGCGTTTCTATGGTGTCCGAAGCCTGTTCCACGGGAAAACCTGTTTATGTGATTTCCTTAGAAGGAGGATCGCCGAAATTCCGACGATTCCATCAAGCGCTGCGTGACGATGGCTGCACTCGTCCATTCACGGGCGTTTTGGAGAAGTGGACTTATTCGCCTTTGAACGACACACAAGAAATCGCTCAAGAAATCAGAAGGCGCATCCAGGAGCGGAAATAACGCGCCTTTTTATGAACAACAAGAAATAACAAATCAAAAGGGTCCCGCGATTGCGTTCTCAGTCGCCGGGCCCTTTTAATTTGTTATTTCTTTATTGCCTCCCTCAGCCGCGCCAAAAATATACGCTCAATAAAACTCTTCAACGGAGAAATAAAAAAATTGCTGCTTCGGATCGGGCGACGCCTTCACTTTCTGATCTGGCTTTTCTTGTCCACAACAGGAAACGCAACGGAAGAGCACATATTGTCTCAGGCTCCCGTAGAAGAGCCGTCTTTCCTCTCTCCGATTGAATCTCTGTCGCCAGTGGAAACCCTGTACAGCAGCCGCATCGGCGCCGAGACAAAACAGTTCGGATACGAGTTATTCACAGACGCATCAGATCGAGACGCCCCCAACCGGATCGCATCAGAAACAACACAGCCTCCAATCGGAGCGGTTCAAGGTCATTACATGTTGGGAGTCGGCGATGCGCTGACCATTGCCTTTCGTGGCCAAACATCGAACAGCCGCCACTATGTAATTGATCGCGAAGGCCAACTCATCGTGGAGAATCTACCGCCAATCGTCGCTGTGGGACAAACATTGGACGCTTTGCGTCAAGAACTAACCGCCGAAGTCAAACGCACACAAATCAACACCGAAGTCTATGTTTCTCTGGCGGAAATGCGGCGAATCGGCGTGTGGGTCGTCGGAGAAACCCTTCGCCCCGGCAGAAAGACCTTAACGGCGTTCGCCACAATTCCCGACGCATTACTGGCCTCGGGCGGCGTCACGCGCATGGGCAGCCTACGACGCTTGCGACTGATTCACGCGGGACAAACCGAGTCCGAAGGACGCCCTATCGATCTTTACGGGCTTTTGTACGGCGGCGCTCTGCGCCGCTCCGCCGCTCCAGACGCCGCCCCCGAAGCCCGCGACGCCGAGAAAAACACTCCCGAGCCACACTTGCGTGATGGAGATCGCCTCGTCGCGCCGCCTCTGGGACCAACGGTTGCGGTCGTGGGCGCAGTGCGACGACCGGGAATTTATGAAATTTCTCCGGATCGCTCGACCGCCACCTTAAACGAGCTGTTGCGGCTGGCGGGCGGCGCTTTGCGACCGGGCGCCACAAGAGCGATTCGCCTGAGCTATGACGAAAGCGGCGCAGAACAAACCTCAGAGGTTCCAACCTCGGAATCCAACGCCGTGTTCTCTGACGGCGACGTGCTTCTGTTATCGCCGACTCGTGAGGATCGCGTGGGCGAGGTGCGATTGGAAGGCCATGTCCGCCGCCCCGGCCCGCGCTCAATCGCCGAAGCCATCACCACCGGCGGTTTGATCGATCGACGAGACTTATTGCCGCGTCCTTACCTGCCGTTCGCGGCGATTGAGACCACAGATCCCGTCTTCCACACCCGAAAGTTGGAAGCGGTGGACCTGCAAGCCTTGCTCGATGGCCGCGATAGCCGCTCCTTGCGCGACGGCGATGTTCTGATCACTCTGGGCGAGCAAGACGTCGCGTTTCTATCCGCGCGCCCCGTGCTGGAGATTCTGCGCGGCGACCAGCTCTCCTCACGCCTTCCTCGCTGCGCCGGCCTCAATGTTCTGGCCCGCGCCATGGCCGGCGATTCCAAAGGATTTCTGGCGCGTGGCCCTTTGGTTTCCGCCGCCGTCACTTTGCCTCCGGCTGACGCTCCCTGCCCGACCGTGTTCGATCGCCATCCCGATTTACTCGCCTTTGCTTTGAATCACGCCGCGTTGTTAAAGTCCAACGTGATCCGCCCCGGTCTATATCCCGTCGCCCAAAATGGCGCAAAATTCGCTGATGTCGCTCTTTCAGCCGGCGGACACACTCTTTTTGAAACGCCCGCGAAACCCGAAGACGCAGCCTCAACCGAAAAATCACGAAAACCCTCCGCCAAAACCAAACCTCCGGCCAAACCTTCCGCCTTGAACAATCCGGACGCCTCCCTCTCCGCCACACGCCAAAACAAGCGCGTCAATCGAGGCGACATAATAGACGCCTCCTCCCCCAGCGTCGATATCCAAGGCCCGGTGCGACGTCCCGGCGTGCGCTCATTGGCCGAAGCCTCAACTCTTCGTCGTCTTCTAAAAGAAAGCGAGCCTCTGGAAACCGATTTCTATCCGCTATTCGGCATTATCGATCGCTTTGATCCTCAAACCATGGCCCGCCGCTTCTTGCCGTTCTCCCCACTGGAGGTGGTCAAAGGCGCATTTGAACGACCTCTGACCGACGGCGACCGCGTGCGCGTGTTTTCGCGCTCCGAAACCCGCCGCGCCGTCCACGATCAAAATGACGAAACCAACGAAGAGAACAGAGCCGGAATCGAAAACTCTCCTGCGCCGATCGAGAAATCTTCCCTTCCACACTCCGAGAGCCCCCCGCTTGAATCCGCAAAGCCGGACGACAACGCCGAAACAAAAACCTCGCCCCTCACAATAAAAAATCAACGCCTTTTTTCTCGGAACCACCCAACCTCCACACTAATTCCACAGAAATCATTCCGCCCACATCTCGACGCCCCATCACGAGTGGAAGACATCACGGAAACCGCGTTGAATCCCGAGAAAAAAGCCTCGCCCATCGCCGTCATTGAAGAAGAAACACGCTTTATACGAGAGCACGCCGTGCGTCTACGCGGCGCCGTTCGACACCCTGGACTCTGGCCGCTCGCTGTTCCAACGCCATTGGATACTTTCTTAGCCGTCGTCGGAGGGCTGACCTCCGACGCCGATCCGACTCAAATCGAATTATCCCGTCACGACGCCGAAGATCGGAGTCGGACAATACTGGACTTGCGCCGCCCAGAAGCCGAGAGGACATTGGTGGAGCCCGGAGATATTGTTCACGCAACGCCGCTGTTTCGAGCCCATGTCGCCGGATATGTCGCGGTTCTCGGAGAAGTGCGCCGCCCCGGACGTTACGACATAACTCGGGATGAGACGTTGTTGTCGCTATTACGCCGCGCAGGAGGACTAACAGAGCAAGCCTATCCAGCCGGCGCGATCTTTACGCGAGTCTCGGCGCAACGAGCCGAGGCCGAACGACAGCGTCGAATGGCGCAATCTTTGGATAACCAATTGGCGATGGACATGATGCGTTCGGACCCGCCGCGTCCTGAGCAAATTGCGGCGATCCGTCAATTAACAGGGGAAATGCGGAAGCTTCAGCCTTTGGGGCGAATCACCGTAGAAGCTGATCCATCGGTGTTGGAAGCCCGACCGGAACAAGATTCCTTGTTGGAAGCGGGTGATCGGATTTTAATTCCACGTCGCCCGCTCACAGTGTCCGTGGTTGGAGAGGTGCAATCTCCGGCGGCGTTGCAATTTGCTTCGGGAAAAACCGTTGAGCGTTATGTGGAAGAAGCCGGAGGATTAACGCGAAATGCAGATGACGATCGATTGTTTTTGGTGATGCCGGATGGTTCGGCTCGTTCACTGAGCGATAGGGCTTGGAAGGAAAGAGAGATATTAATTCCACCGGGAGCAACGATTGTTGCGCCACGAGACCCTCACCCATTTGATTGGTTGGAGACTGCGAAATCACTCAGTGGAATTTTAGGACAATTAGCGCTTACGGCGGCATCGATTGCCGTCATCAGCAACTACTGAGAAGAGAAGAGAAGAGAAGAGAAGAGAAGAGAAAGACAAAAGAAAAGGGTCCAGAGACTATATTCTCACCAGCCGCTCGAACCAAGGACGCCCTCCCTTTTTACAATCCCAAGAAACCAGGAACACAATCCCTAGACTTCTTTAGTTTATATTTTTTATCTCTTTCTCACTTTGCTTGATCTTTGATCTCTGTTTTTTTCATTCTTTCTTCAAAGTTGCTTCTCGCCCTCCCTTGCGCGCCAAAGCATCCACCCGTTCATTATCCACATGCCCTGAATGCCCTCTCACCCAAATAAACTCCACCTTGTGCCGCAAACGCGCCTCATCCAAACGCTTCCACAAATCCTGATTTTTTACCGGCTCACGATTCGCCGTCAACCATCCCTTGGCCTTCCAACCCACAATCCACTTCGTCACACCATCCCGCACATAAGTGCTGTCCGTGTGCAGACGAACAGACACCGACCACTTCAACGCCTCTAAAGCTTGAATCGCCGCCATCAACTCCATCCGATTGTTGGTGGTGTTGTTCTCCCCCCCCCATAACTCGCGTTCGGCCTCACCATACCGCAACAAGACCCCCCAGCCTCCCGGTCCAGGATTGCCGCTACACGCCCCGTCAGTGAAAATCTCCACCACCTTCAAATCCGGAGCTTCTTCATTCCCCGTCATATGTCCTCACTACGGCTTGCTACTCCACGGCATAATCGGAACCGTAGAAATGCTGTTGAACGGAGAACCATTGATTAGCTTCGTGCTGTACACCAAATAAATCAAAGTATTCCGCTTCTTATCAATCATACGCGCCACTCGCGTCTCCTTAAAAAACGGCGACGTGTCGGTGCTGAACGCCAAGTCTCGATCTTTCAAATCGTTGGGCAAGGAAACCGGCCCCACTTGCCGACAAGCAATCGAAAAACGCGACGGATCCGTCGCAATCCCCAAAGCTCCTCCCAGTCCGCCCGTCTTGGCTTGGCTCAGGTGACACGAAACTCCCGGAATTTTCGGATCATCAAACGCTTCGACACAGATTTGGTTGTCAGGACCAATCAACTGAAACGCCGTCTTTACGCAACCGATCTCTTCGGCTTTGGCCGCGCCGACCACCGACATCAACGTCGACGAAACCACTCCCAACATAACAGCAATACGCACGACCCCGATTTTACGTCCCATGGCGTCTTTCACTCCCATAGAAATCCCTTATCGCAAGTGATTCTCAACCTGCGGCCTACTTTCCCAAACCGCCAATCACGCCTTCCGAAACAGGCGACAACGGTGGATCATCCACCAAACGACTCTTCACTTGGTTGAACAACGTAAGACTAATCGCCGTTCCAATAGCGGCAAGCCCACTCACGGCGCCGACCGCACATCCCAAAACAGCCGTCCCAGCAACCAGAGTCGCGCCAATTGGCGCGCCAATGCCCGTCGAGGCCGTTGTAATCGCCGGAACCGCCACCGCCAAAGCTCCCGCTGTGGCGCCCGCCGTACACCCAATGATCACGGTCTCAGAACTTAGAAACTTATTATCTTCGGACTTCTCAACCGCCGACGCCAAAGGCGTCGACACGACCGACTCAACGGCAGCCGACGGAGAAAACGGAAACGCACCTCGCGAATCGGAATCGTCGCCCATATCGTCCGACAAAACCAGGAAATCAACAACAACCTCTCCCTCGCGCGAGGAAGAAGCAGCTCCGCTTACTTGCGCGCCACCAATGAACGCCCCCCAAAAAGTTGCAACGGCCAACAGACGCCGCAAGCTATGTCCGGTCTTCATCATGGATGTCCCATTCCGGGGAGAGGCCAACGAAGGAGAGGAAAAAGCCGATTGAATCAAACCAAAACAAAGCCTGAAACAACAACCGCTCCGCAATGTTCCAACCGATTGAGCTTCACTCTCATCCCGTACTGTCCGTCATCCCGTACTGTCCGTTACGCCGAACACAGGTTGTTTCAAACATTGCGCCAACATTATAGCGGGTTTCGAAACATTTTCTTGATGAAATGTAAGACAAAGAGCGCACACGACAAAAAACGACAAACCGCCGCAGCTCACGACAAACAAAACTTAAGAAGGCTTACGACTGCGCTCCCGGCTGCGGAGGAGCATAAGGGCTGTCTTTTCCCTTATGCTCCTCCGCGACCAGGAACACAACCCTTCGAACCTCTTTAATTTTTATTGATACTAAAAATCAAATGAAACCCATCAGTTCTCTCTAGAGAGACCCTTCAATCCACTGCTGCATTGCAGTTCTCGGCATAGCGCCGATTTTGCTCGCCGCAACAGCTCCGCCCTTGAACAGCATCAGAGTCGGCACGCCTCGCACGCCATATTTGCCGGGAGCAGCTGGATTCTCGTCAATATTGAGCTTCACAATTGTCACGCGGTCTTTTAGCTGCTCAGAAAGCGCGTCCAGAATCGGAGCAATCATTTTGCACGGACCACACCAAGGAGCCCAAAAATCGACCAACACCGGCCCCGGCGCTTTCAGCACATCGGTTTCAAAGGAAGAATCAGTAACGTGTGAGATATTGCTCATGTCCCCTCTGCCTTCTGATTTCGGCGCCTTTTGGTTCAGGCGACGGCACAAAAACACTCCGACGCACCGCTCCCGCAGAAAACTAACCGCTCACGGACGGAGAGATCAACGCAAACCGACGGCGCAAGCTCCACAAAGCGAAAAAACCGCTGAGCGGAAAGCACGTCATCAAACATCCTCCTTTCTGCTCAACGATATTATTCTTCACCGACGACGCCGTCTTCCGGACTTTCCGTTTTCTCGGCGACTTGAGTTTGTTGCTCATCGACCGGCTCATAGATCGGTCGCCGCCCTTCAGCCAAAACCGCCAAAGAAGCCCTATCGCGATTCATCCGGTGCTGATAAATCCAATAGTTGGTCAGAACTTTAGCGACATAGTCGCGCGTTTCACGAATCGGCAGGCTTTCAATGAACAACAAAGCGTCATCGACGCCGTTCAACTCGTGCTGACGCCAACGCGCCAAAGCCCCCGGGCCGGCATTATAAGCCGCGATCATCGAAATAAGATCGCCTTTGATCTCCGAGCGCTCCAAAAGTTGAGAAATGTAACGCTGGGCCAAGGAGAGATTAAGCTCTGGCTGAAACAGCTTGGCGCGATCGTCGCCGATGAAGTTGGCGCCCGGCTCGCCAATTTCCTGAGCGGTTCCCGGCATAACCTGCATCAGGCCAGTAGCGCCCTTACGACTGACCAACCGAGGATCGAATCGAGACTCCTGCCGCATCACGGCATACATCAGAGCCCGATCTATAGCGAATCCGCCACGAGGCTGCCAAGGCGGCAAAGGATAAAGAGCAAGCTCCCCCGGCAAGCCTTCCAACGAGGCCATGTTATTGGACATTACGGTTGCCAATCCCGCCAACCGAGCGCGATCCGCCAGCGTCAGCAGAATCTCGACCATCAATGCGTTGTGCCCAGGGGCCAAACGCCGTAGTTCTTGCTCCGCCGCGTCATAAAGCCCAACCTGAAACAAACCGATGGCGCGTTTTCCCCCCGGCATGGCGTTCAAAGCGGCGAAATGATCAGCCGCCAATTTGGGCGGACGCCATTCGAAAGAGGGCGTCACCCCCAGGCTTTGCTGAGCCAACAATCCGTGAAAGGTGCGCCGATAAGCGGCGGCGCGAACAAACCACGTCTGAGCCGCCGCGTCTTGACCGATTCGTTTTAGGCTGCGGGCGGCCCAAAAAGCGGCGGCGGCGGCTTGATGCGCTGGAAGACCATCAATAGAGGCCATGGCGCGAAAATGGCGAACGGCGCGATCAATCGCGCCTTGACGCCAGGAAGACAATCCGGCGATCCAATGAGCGTCCGGCAAAGCGTCTCCGGATCGCACGGCGCTGGCGGAAGACAATATCTGAGCGCTGCGCACATGACCTTCATAGTACAGCGCGGAAGCGACTCGCGCGCGCAAAGAGTCGTATTCGAGGTCGGAAAGATGAAGCGCGAGTTCATCCTTGCCCAACAACGACAAAGCGGCGCCCACTTTTCCGGCGCGAAGATGATCGTTAATTCGCTCGGCGAGAGCATAGTCGCGATGCACAACCTGACGTCGCGCGCGCGGCGCAACGCTGAGACCGGCGGCAACGGAAGAAACGGCGGCGCGCGGCGGCTCGAACGCAGCGGGGCGCATCGGGCTCGGCGGCTCGGGCGGCGGCGGCTCTCCGGCCTCTTGTCGACGCTGCGCCAAAGCGTAGATGCGCTCGGCGCCGGGATGATCCGCATAGCGCTTCAACCAAGAGCGCAATTCTTCATAAGAAGCGCGATAGCCGTTGGCGCCGAGATAGCGCCTCATAAGAATATGCCCAACCAATCGCCGATCATGCAGACGACTCAAGCCTTGATCGGCCTCCGCCCAATCGCCGCTCGCCTGAGCGGCCAAAATAGCGCGATAGCGAGCTATCTCAAGAGCGGACAAACGCACCGCCCGCGCAGAGGGGTTTCCCGTGATCAGCGCCCGCGCGCCAGGCCGATCCAACGCCAACGGCGCGTCGATGGTAGCCCCCTCGATGGGAGGAGCGACGATCGCGCCGGATGGAGCCGCATCGGAAGCAACCACATCCGAAACCGCAGAATCAGGAGAAACCGCAGAATCAGATGTCGCGACCGTGTCCGGAGCAACGGTTGTTTCAGAACCGACTCGCGGCTCGGAAATAGTCGCAGCCTCCGCCGCAACGTCGAGCGACGCAGCGTCCCCAGGGGACTCCGTGTTTGCTGCGGCGATCGCAGACGCCGCAGCTGCAATATCCGCAGAAGTCGCTTCTCCAACACGCGGAGACGCGTTCGCCCCGAGCTGATAAGATGCGCGCTCCAATGATGCGCGCTCCGGCGCCGCCGAAGAAGCGGGGACGTAATCTTTTGAAGAAACGTGAACATGGAACGTCGCCGCCAGCTCGTCTTTTAGCTGAAGCACGGTCCAGGTCGTGATGACGGTGACAACGACCGCCGCCAGCGTCACCATCGACAGGCCGGAGAAGGACGTCTTCCGTCGGGGCAATCTGGGCCCGATATGGCAAAAATTCCCAAGCATCCCGTTTAAATATCGAAAAATGATCACCCGCGCAAGCGCCAACATTCTGAAATTTTGTTTTGGTTTTGTAACACTCCTTGCAACACCTTAGCTCCGATTCGAAAAAACTCTCCGCGTCATTGCAAAGGACATCTATGGTCTCCAAAATTCCTGCTCAGGTCTATTCATGTTTACTTTATTGTTATCCAAGACTTTTCCACAAACGGGATTTGCGAGTCTCCGACACTCTGTGTCTAACGCCTTCAGAAACAATCTCTCGCCAAAATTGTCCACACTCCGGAACAAAACGAATAGGCATCCCACAACCTTTCTCCCGAGCCGAACAATTGACATAGAGCCTTCCATTTCCATAAGAATTAGACGGATACAGAGACTGTGTTCCTGGTCGTGTGAAGTCATAAGGAAAAAAAAAGGGGGGAGGAAAACAAAAGCCTCCCTTGTTCGCGAAGCGATCCTCTTCTGGAATTGTTTATGGAATTATTTGTGTCGGCTCGCCAGAACTCGCCATAGAAAGAAAAAAAGGAAAATGTTGTAAGAACAAACAATTCCAGAGGAAAATCGCTTCGCGAATAAGGGGGGCTTTCGCTCCCCCCCCTTATAATCCCCCGCGACCAGGAACACAGTCCCTGGACCCCTTTAATTTTTATGGAAGCCGTCATGATCAATGCGGGAACCTCAGACTCAGAGAATGAGCGAATCGCGCTTTACTCCATGCTGCGTTGGCAAATAGCGCTCGGAGCCGACGAAGCGATCGATGACCAACCCAGCGACTGGACAACCCCGTCGGCAGGCGCAGCATTCAAATTCGACGCACGCGCAACCCCCGCGCAGAAACAGAGAACCGAACGGAGAGAAAACGACGCTCCCCCCCACAACAACCCGCAATTTCCCATCCACCCACCCCCCATCCCGTCCGCGCGCCCCTCAGAGATTTCCGCTCGCGCTCAGGCGGCGGAAGCCGACACTCTGGAAAAGCTGGAGGCATGCATGCGCCGTTTCGACGGATGCGCGCTACGTTGGACGGCGATGAATATGGTGTTCAGCGACGGCAATCCTAAAGCGCCTCTGATGCTGGTCGGCGAAGCGCCGGGAGAAGATGAAGACCGCCAAGGCCGCCCCTTCGTCGGAGTCAGCGGCCAGTTGCTGGACCGCATGCTTCGATGGATAAATCTGGACCGCGCTAAATTCTACATCACCAACATCCTGCCTTGGCGCCCACCAGGCAACCGCAGCCCGACTCCAACCGAGATCGCTTCTTGCTTGCCGTTCATCGAACGACACATAGAACTGATAGATCCACAATTCCTGGTTTTGCTGGGCGGCTCCGCAGCTAAGGCTCTGTTGGGACGCCCCGAGGGAATCACCAAACTACGCGGACGATGGTTCGAATACCAAACGCCGCGCTTGCCGCGTCCCATTCCGACGCTGCCGATTTTCCACCCCGCTTATTTGTTGAGGTCCCCTACAGAAAAACGCCTTGCATGGCGCGATTTGTTGCTGCTTCAGAAACGAATGGAAGAATAAACCACCCTTAAAGCAACACAAATTTAAAATTTTCTGAAAAAACAGAAAAATTGTTTCTCCCTTGCAATCGCCGATCCTTTTCCTCCGTTCGGCCATTAAACGTCAACCCATTGAAAAACATTATTTTTTCAAAAAAAACGATCCACGGCGCAACCGCCCCTTAACACAACGTCCTCATTCCAACAGAATCCGGATATCTCCGAACCTCTTACGTTGTCATCGAAACACTACAAACATCTTTTTCTTCTTTCCTTCCAGCAATGCCTTGACCTGCGGAGAAACCAACAGATATTTGGAAGGCGGCGGCGGCTTTCCCCATGGAAGCGCCGATCAAAGGAGAGCGAACGTGGCGCAAACGATGATGGCGCAAGCTACGGCGATGGGATCGCCAACCTTGCCAAGCCTTCCAAAAGAAGGGGCTGCGACAATCGGCGTTTCGGATCGATTGATCAGCGCCGTCCTGGAAGCCAATGAAAGATTGCCCGAGATTGCTTTTCTAGCCCTCATTGGAGACCCAAAACACCCGATCACCCTTGACATGTGCGACAAGGGGTTCGCCTGCATGACCATATATCGCGGCGGAATCGTCGATGAAGCCCTTACCGCTTTAAGGGACGCAGTCGCCGCTCTGGAAAGCGGACTTTCTCCGACAGACCCCGCTTTTTTCGCGCCGCTGCGAAGCGAGCCGCCCCCCGTCGCCCGACGCTCTAGATTTGAACGCTTGCCCGCCACGCGACGCAAACGCTGGCGCTTGCCTTTCTCTTGCAGCCCCCGAACAAAGCAATAGTCTCCCCCCACCCCAGAGATTTTCTTTGCCCATTCAGCGCTTCCGAACCAACTCCTCGACTTTATTTTCGCCCCGGCAAACAAACATCCGGCGGGCGAAGATAAAGCGGGACGGGAGGCGCTCCGGTCGAAAGAAGACGCTCGGCGCCGATTCGCGCCACGACTTCCGCGTCGATGCTTTGGTCTCCCTCACAAAAATGAACGCCCACCCGATCCGCCAGAATCGGCCTCAATCGCGCGGCGCCGTCTCCTGCAATCCAAACCTCTCCAAGCGGCAACAAAGAAACCACTTCGGCGGGCGGCAGCGCCGTCGGCAAAGTCTCCGGCGTTCCGTCGATCGAAAAACGCTGTAAGAACACGTCCTCTCGACGAGACTCGATCGCCACCAACAACGCTCTCGACGACGACGCGCGCGGCTCAACGTCCTCGGCGCGCGCCGCCGCAACCGCCTCAAAAGTGGTCACGCCGAAAATCGGCCGCCCTGTCGCCAACGCCAAACCACGCGCCGTCGCCAAACCAACCCTCAATCCCGTAAAAGCCCCCGGCCCAACGGTCACAGCCCACACATCAACCGCAGCGAAATCAACGGCTCCCTCTGCAAGAACCTCCACAATCATCGGAACCAGAGCCTCGGCGTGGCCATAACGTAAAATACGGCTTCGACGCGCAACGGTTGCGCCGCCGCAACGCAAACCCACCGAGCATCGCTCGCCGGAAGCATCGAGTCCAAGAACAATCATAAGAAAGCTTCCATCCCTGAACATTCATTGTCTCGTCATATCACCAACGCCATCGAACGAAAAGATCGACAAACGACGCATATCCCCTGAATAAGGATTCAAAGTATCCGGCGACCGAGAACACAGTCCTTGGACCTTTATATTTTTATGCCTCGCCGAATAAGCTCCATCCAAGAACAACCAAAAAACCGAAAAAACGAACGGTGGCTTCATAGCAACAGTAAGCAACCAACCGCGCCCTCCCAACATCCGGACTTCCAGACCGACAAAAAAGCCTCCTATAGTCGGAACTCGGCTCATGATATCGAGCCACCTCCAACAACCGTGGTCGCCACCTTGATTAATTGCTCTTTCCTTGGACGCCTGGCCGCGTTTGTCATCACGAGCGCCGTCATTGCGTGCGCGTCATTTTCCACCGCCCAAGCCGTGGTCGAAATAACGCCGCATCGCGCCGTATATAAAATGTCGCTCTCTTCCGCGCGCCGCAACAGCCCCGTGGTCGGAGTGCAGGGAAAAATGTTGTTCCAATGGGGAGACGCCTGCGACGGTTGGACCATAGAACAACACTTTCGCCTTAATTTCGCCTACGCCGAAGGTGAAGTTATGCAGATGCGATCAAGCTCCGTAACCTGGGAATCGAAAGACGGACGCCGCTACCGCTTTAACATCCGCAAACTGGTCAACGGCGAACTCGACGAAGAATTTCAAGGCGACGCAACTCTGCCCGACGGCGGTAAAAACGGCTCGGCCCGATTCGTCGAGCCGGAAAGCAACGAAATTCCTCTCGTCGCGGGAACTCTGTTTCCAACGGCTCACACGCTGGCCTTGCTGGAGCGAGCACGCGCCGGAGACGTATTATTCTCCCGCACGGTTTTCGATGGATCCGACGCGGAAAACGCCACCGAGATCAACGCCGTCATCGGAGGACGACTAAAAAAGCCGCCGACATTGCCGAACGCCGCCGCTGAACTCGCCGGCCAAGAAGCGTGGCCAATTCGATTGGCTTTTTTCCCTCTAAAAAACGCCAAAGAACAACCTGAATATGAAATGTCCATGATTTTATTAGATTCCGGCGTTGCGCAATCCATGCATATTGATTACGGAGACTTCTCCGCCGACGCCCTGCTGGAAAGCTTGGAGCCTTTGCCGCGCCCAGGATGTTGACGCCCGCTGTGGCGCAGAGCCGATTTCGTCTCGACGGGTTTTTTGTGTAAGGGTGGCTCTCTTGTGTTAAAGTCCTTCTGTGCTAGAATTGAGTCTGAGCAGAAACCTCGCCGGTCGGCGGGAAATGCTTGAACTGTTTTCATTTAGAGTTTGTCCAAAGAAAATATCAATGTTTCCGACAACTCCGGAGGTTCCCTTCCGGCAGTCGCTCACCGCCCCACTAGCCGTAGCTTCACTACGCTCTACGGGATTCGGGCCTGATGGGTTGCTTCAACCGCAGCCGGTTGGAAATATTGATGTTTTCTCCGGACAGGCTCTTAGACTCAAACCGGCCTGAACGAACGTCGGGCTGATGTCGGGGTCGCCATCTGTCGGGGTCGCATAGACCGGGGGCATATCGCGTGAACGCCTTTCTACAAATGCTTCGCAGTCTGGGGCCAACCAAGCTGGCGGCGCTCGGCGCCGTCGGATTCGTGTTTATTGGCTTCTTCATCTACCTGTCCACGCGCATTTCGACGCCGGGCATGGAGCTGCTCTACGCCGAGCTGCAACCCGCCGACGCAGCCGCGATCGCAAAAAAGCTCGATGAGCAAAAAGTGCCCTACAAGGTCGATAGTTCCGGCGCCAAGGTGATGGTTCCGGCGGACCAAGTCGGCAAGATGCGCATGATCATGGCGCAAGCCGGGTTGCCCAACGGCGGCTCGATCGGCTACGAGATATTTGACCGTCCTGAGGGCTTCGGCGCCACCAGCTTCGTCCAACAGATGAATCAATTGCGCGCGCTGGAAGGCGAAATGGCCAGAACCATCGCCTCGCTCAATGGCGTGCAGCAAGCGCGCGTTCACCTGGTGCTGCCGAAGCGCGAAATGTTCAGCCGAACTCAAAACACCGCCAGCGCCAGCGTGTTCGTCAAAATGCGCATCGGCAACCAACTCTCGCACGAACAAATCTCCGCCATTCAACACTTAATCGCCTCTTCGGTTTCGCAACTCCAACCCTCGCAAATCTCGATCATCGATGATAAGGGCAAGCTGCTGGCGCGCGGCGTCGGCGCCGACTCCGAGGAAGGCTTGATCGCCTCCGCCGAAGAAAAGAAACGCAATTACGAACGACGCCTCACGCAGACGATCGAAGACTTGGTCGGTCGCTCCGTAGGATACGGCAAAGTCCGCGCCGAAGTCTCGGCAGACCTCGACTTCGACCGCATCACCACCAATTCCGAGATATACGACCCCGAGACGCAAGTCGTGCGCTCCACCCAGACCGTGGACGAGAAATCCGAAACCCAAGACCGCGATCCGCTGGAGCCCGTCACCGTCAACAACAACATCCCCGGAAGCAACGCTCCCTCCAGCGCCGAAACCCGCAGCGCAGGCCCGATCAGCTCCACCCGCAACAACCGCACCGAAGAAACCGTCAACTACGAAATCAGCAAAACCACCAAAGCTCACGTCCGCGAAAGCGGCCAAGTTCGCCGCATGTCGGTGGCCGTGCTGGTCGATGGAGTCTATGATCCCCCCAACGGCGGTCCGACGGCCTACAAGCCTCGCCCCGCCGAGGAATTGGCTCAGATCGAAAAGTTGGTCCGCTCGGCGGTCGGCATAGATTCCGTGCGCGGCGACGTGCTGGATGTGGTGAACATGCGTTTCGCCATCCCCGAACACGAATTCGCCGAATCCGAGAAAATCTTTGGCCTGCCCAAAGAAGACGTTATGCGAATCGCCGAAATGCTGGTGTTGGCGATCGTCGCAATCTTGGTCATTTTGCTGGTGGTCCGCCCGCTCATCAACCGCGCGCTGGAGAAACCCGAAGAATCCGACTCCAACCTGTTGATGGATCAATCGATCGCCGCCGCCGCTCTGGCGCCGCCCGGCGGCGCTCTGGCCGAAGACTTGGCGCTGGAAGCCGCCGCCGCCGACGAAGAACTAGAGCAGATGATCGATATCAACCGCGTCGAAGGCCGCGTGCGGGCGTCTTCGCTGCGCAAAGTCGGTGAAATCGTGGACAAACATCCGGAAGAAGCCGTTTCGATTATCCGCAACTGGCTGTATCAAGAAACCTGACGCTTCTCAAAAAAACCAAGGGAAGGGCTCAGAGCCCCAAAGAGGCGGAAAGCGCGATTTAAGGCGTCCGCCCCCCTTCCCGATGTTTCTCCTCACCCCCCTGTTTTTTTGATCCTCTATTTTCCGTCCGCTGATTCTAAGGAGAGGTTGCCGTGGCGCTTCGGGTTCGTGAAGATTATCGCACGCTGACCGGGCCGGAAAAGGCCGCCATCATGATGCTGGCTCTGGGCGAAGAGCACGCCATGAAATTGTTCGGCCATATGGAGGACGAAGAAATCAAGGAATTGTCCCAGGTCATGGCGAATCTGGGCACTGTCAGCGCCAATTTGATCGAACGCTTGTTCGTGGAATTCGCCGAGCAAATCTCCGCCACCGGCTCGCTGGTCGGCACCTACGACAGCACCGAACGTCTGCTGTCCAAGGTGCTGACCAAGGAAAAGGTCGAGGCGATCATGGAGGACATCCGTGGTCCCGCAGGCCGCACGATGTGGGACAAACTGGGCAACGTCAACGAAAACGTTTTGGCCAATTACCTCAAAAACGAATACCCGCAAACCGTCGCGGTGGTGCTGTCCAAGATTCGCCCGGAACACTCGGCGCGCGTCTTGACGCTGCTGCCCGAAAGCTTCGCCATGGAAGTCATCATGCGCATGCTGCGTATGGAGGCGGTGCAGAAAGAAGTTCTGGACGACGTCGAACGCACACTGAGGACGGAATTCATGACCAACCTCGCCCGCACCAACCGCCGCGATTCTCACGAAATGCTGGCGGAAATCTTCAACAACCTCGACCGCACCACCGAGCACCGTTTCTTGGCCGCACTCGAAGAACGCAACCGCGACAGCGCCGAACGCATCAAAGCCTTGATGTTCACCTTCGAAGACCTCTCCAAACTGGATCCCGCCGGCGTGCAGTCTCTGTTGCGGGCAGTCGACAAAGCCAAACTGGGGCTGGCTCTGAAAGGCGCTTCCGAAACCCTCCGCGACATGTTCTTCAGCAATATGTCCGAGCGCGCCGGAAAAATTCTCCGCGACGACATGGCTTCGATGGGGCCGGTTCGCCTTCGCGACGTCGACGAAGCCCAAATGTACATGGTGCAGCTCGCCAAAGACTTGGCCGCTCGCGGCGAAATCGTCATCTCCGAAGGCAAGGCCGAAGACGAACTGGTCTACTAGCGCGCCCGACCTTCCGTGGCGCTTGAAAGCGTCGCGTCTTCAACACAACGTCTTCCGCATCTGCGGGCGCAACCCGCTTTAGGTTTTGCGCCCGCGTTAAACGCCCGCCAACCGATTCGGATCATCATGGCCTCGATTCGCAAATACCTATTCGAGGAATCCTTTGACGCCGAGCAAGCGCATCGCTCGCGGGCGCAACGAGAGGCTGAAGCCCAAAGGCACGACTCCTCCGGATTCCGCGAAGCGACGTTCAAACCAGCGACGAAACCGCCTCCCAAACCTTCGCCCCAAAGCGCTTCCACCCCATCCCAGACGCAACAAACGCCGGCGCAACCTCAGTCGCCGCCCCCGCCGCCCTTGCCGCCCCCACAGATGTACACGTCGGAGCAATTCACCAAAGCGCGCTCCGACGGCTACAACATGGGCGAAATGGCCGGACGCGAAACCGGATACAACATCGGACACGCCGAGGCGATGCGGGAAATTGAAAACCGCACCGCCGCCGCTCTGGAGCGCACCGCCGAAAGCATTGGGCGTTTAATTTCCGAACGCCACTCACTCAACCATGAACGCTCCACTCAGCCCTTGCGGCTGGCGCTGGCGATCGCCCGCAAAGTTATGCCGGAAATGGCGCGGCGTCACGGCCTGGGCGAGGTTGAAGCGATGATCAGCAATTTGGTCGGAGAGCTGATCGATGAGCCGCGTTTGGTGATCCGAGTCGGCGGCGGAGCGCAAACCAAAGCGCGCGAGACCTTGGAAAACGTGCTGCAAGCGCGCGGTTTCGGCGGACGAGTGGTGGTGCTTGAAGACACGACTTTAGGCGCGGCAGACTGCCGCGTCGAATGGGCCGAGGGCGGCGCGGAACGCAGCACCGCTCAACTGTTGACAGACATCGAACAAGCGGCGGCTCGCCTAGGCGCCGCGCCATGAAACAACGCCTCCCACTCCATAAAAAATGAAGAACAAAAAAACGGGTTCCAAGGACAGTCTCGGTTGAAGGACTCGGGAAGGAGACTCGCCCGGAAAAAGACGCAAAGGAAAAAGAAAGGCCGGGGCTCCGCCCTGGCTCCGCCCTGGCCCCGCCAAAGGCCGAGAAGCCTTTGGAAACCATGACTTGGAGATTATAATAACCGAAGGCGCGAGGACTGTTTCAATCCGGTGAAGCCGCAAGAAGAAAACACCAACAAATTTTTTCGGGTTTTCGATCAGACAAAGCGTATATCATCGGCCAAGCTTCCGCGCCCCCCGAAACTCCACGACCGAAGTCGAAGCGCGGTCGTGACGCACAAAACAAAAGAGGATTTTCTTTCATGGCAAGCAAAGATTTTTCTGTAGACGATTTCGACGGCGGTCGCGACGCATCCAACTTCGAAAGCGCGCCGCCAACCCCCGCCAAAGACCTGGAAGCGATCTACGACATTCCAGTGCAAATCTCGGCGGTCCTCGGCAAAGCCACCATGCAGGTCAGCCAACTGCTGAAACTCGGACGCGGCGCCGTGGTCGAACTCGACCGCAAAGTCGGCGAAGCCATCGACATCTACGTCAACAACCGTCTGGTGGCCCGTGGCGAAGTCGTGGTCGTCGAAGACCGTTTGGGCGTGACCATGACCGAAATCATCAAGTCCGACCGTTCATAACTAAACAACGCTCCCCACCGTCGATCTCAAAACAGAACTCCCAAGACGGCCGAAGACGACTAAGGAAGAGCAGAAAAGGACGCAAAACGGCATGAAAAGCGGTTCGAATTCGACAGACGCCAACACCGGAGCCTTTTCCACAGGACGATTCCGGCCACGCCCCAGTTTCGATCTGGCGACTATCGGCGGACTGGCCGCAGCTTTCGGCGTCATCGGCGCCGCCATTCTTTTCGGCGGCCCCCTTGCCGCGTTCTACGACACCCCAGCCTTTCTAATCGTATTCGGCGGCACAACAGCGGTGACGATGATCTCTTTTTCGATCAAAGACGTCGGCGCAGCCTGGAGCGCCGTTTCTCACGCCATCATCCGCAGCACGCAAACCCCTCAATCCGTCGGACGCCAAATGCTGGTGTTGGCCGACGCCGTGCGCCGCACAGGAATGGAGACGCTACGCAAAGTCTCCCCGGAACTGCGCGGCGAGCCGTTCCTGCACCGGAGCCTTTCCCTCGTTGTGGAAGGCCTCTCCGCCGACGAAATCGATCGCCTGTTAACCGTAGAAATCGATCACGCCGCAGCCGCTCAAGCCGCAGCCGCCGGCCTGTTGCGCCGCGCCGCCGAAGTCGCGCCCGCCATGGGATTGATCGGAACCTTGGTCGGCCTCGTGCAGATGCTCGGCAAACTCGACAACCCCGCCGCAATCGGACCCGGCATGGCCGTAGCGCTGTTAACCACTCTCTACGGCGCCGTTCTGGGCAACATGCTTCTGGCTCCACTGGCCGGAAAAATCGAACGAACCTCGGAAGAAGACGCCTTAATCCGTGATCTCTATCGAATCGGCGCCGTTTCCATCGCCCGTCAAGAAAACCCTCGACGCCTGGAAATGCTGTTCAACACCCTCTTGCCTCCCGGAAGCCGAATTGCTTATTTCGATCGATAAGTTTGGCCGATAACACGATGACCAACCAAAAACCGCAGAAAACACAAGCCCCCTTTCTCATAGAAAATTAGAGGGGCCAAGATTCCGTCGCTTTCCCTCCCCCTCATTCCGACAAACGCCCAACGTCGCCCCAGCAAATACGAGGCCACAAAACGAACATAGCTAAAAAACAGTTATAAAAATCAGAAACAAAGCGTATATTCCGAGAGATTGTCGGTTCTCATCATTTCTCTAGCGTTAAGAGCGTCTCATTGACGCAGACGTTATAAAAACCGCAAAGGATACAGAGGGTCGCGAGGGCGTCAAAGCCGTGCCCTCACAAGGAGACATCCAAAGATGCGTTTGCTGATCGTTGGCATGCTGGAGGGACACCTCACCACCGCTGGCAAAATCGCGTTCCAGCGAGGGGCGAAAGTTTCGCACACCGACAGCATCGAAAGCGCCATGGAGGCGTTGCGACGGGCCGCTGGTGCAGACTTGGTGATGATCGACGTAAAACTCGACGTCGGTCGCATGATCGATTGCCTCCGCGCCGAACGCATCAATGTTCCGGTCATCGCCTGCGGCGTCGGAGCCGATGCGGCCGCCGCCGTCCGCGCCATCCGCGCCGGAGCCAAAGAATACATCCCGCTTCCCCCAGACGCCCAGTTGATCGCCGCCGTTCTGGAGGCCGTGGCGGAAGAAAGCCACGCCATCATCAGCCGCGATCCGATTATGACCAAAACCTTGCGTCTCGCCGACCAAATCGCCCCCAGCGACGCTTCGGTGATGATCACCGGAGAATCCGGCACAGGCAAAGAACTCATGGCCCGCTACCTGCACCGCAAAAGCAGGCGCACCAATGAGCATTTCGTCGCCGTCAATTGCGCCGCCATTCCTGAAAATCTGCTGGAATCCGAACTCTTCGGCCATGAAAAAGGCGCCTTCACCGGCGCCGTCGCCAAACGGCTCGGAAAATTCGAAGAAGCCAATGGCGGAACGCTGTTGCTCGACGAAATCAGCGAAATGCACCCCCGCCTGCAAGCCAAACTGTTGCGGGCAATCCAAGAACGCGAAATAGATAGAGTCGGCGGCGGACAGCCCGTCAAAATCGACGTCAGACTCTTGGCCACCTCCAACCGCAATCTCGAACAAGAAGTTCGCTCCGGAAATTTCCGCGAAGACTTGTTCTTCCGCCTTAACGTCTTCAACTTGAAACTCCCGGCCCTCCGCGAGCGTCCGCAAGACATTCTTCCTCTTGCAGAGTTCTTTATCAAGAAATACGCCGAAGCCAACGGTCTCGGAGAAAAAAAGCTCTCCTTGGCCGCACTGGAGATGCTCCAGAAACACCATTGGCGCGGAAATGTGCGCGAGCTGGAAAACACCATGCATCGCGCCGTACTGCTGGCGCACGGAGTGACCATCGAAACCGACGCCATTATGCTGTCCAGTCAAATTCTTGCCCCCGAGGGAACCTCAACCGCCGCCCCCACACCGCCGACCTCATCCGGACGTCCGGCGCAAACGGGGCACTCCTCCGGAGGCGGACTTCCCTCCTCGTTTGTCGGACGAACCGTCGCCGACGTCGAACGAGACCTCATCATCGAAACATTACATCACTGCTTGGGAAACCGCACTCACGCAGCGAATATTCTCGGCATTTCCATTCGCACTTTACGAAACAAACTCAAACTCTACAACGAAGAGGGATTCCCCGTGCCCATGCCCGGAGAATCCGATCGCGCGCCTTGCTAGAACACGTCCGAAATATACATTATAAATTCAAAGAAATCCGTTAAACTCAAAGGGGCGCAATTAAGATCAAAGGGGGCCGGAGACTGTGATCCCAGTCATGCGGACTTAAGGATGACCGCCACCCCTCCCCTTAATTCGCCCAGAAGGCGAGCGTTTCGCCATTTGCGCGTGTCTTGCCTCACGACCAAAAAAGAAGGGCTTTTGTCCTTGGTCCACACGACCGGAATCACAATCCATGAACTCCTTCGGCTTTTTTATCATAGCAGTCAAAAACCACACCTCAATTCAGCGCATTGATAATCCAACCTCTCTGATTTTTAGATAAATTCTTTATGCACCCCATGACAACAGCGCGGATTGCAAGAGGTCGGTCATCATGGCGTTGACGGAACACACAGGCGGCAATCGGTCGGGCGGCGGCGGTGGCAAAGGCGGCGGTCTCTCGTTTATGGGAGATTTAGTCGGAACCGCCCGCAGCATGCTGTTGCGCGGCGACATCGCGCTTGCGTTTGGAATGGTCGCAATCGTGGTGGTGCTGATTATGCCCATGCCGCCATGGTTGCTGGATATCTTCCTTGCGGTTTCAATCACAATCTCCGTACTGATTCTTATGGTGGTTCTGTTCATGCAGAAACCATCCGACTTCACCTCTTATCCCACCGTCCTGCTTATCACCACACTCCTTCGACTAGCGCTAAACTTGGCTTCGACTCGCCTCATCCTCTCCAAGGGCCAAGAAGGAACCGAAGCGGCGGGTCAAGTCATCGAAGCTTTCGCCGGATTCGTTATGGCCGGAGACTTCGTAATCGGCGTCATCGTCTTCGGCATCTTGACCCTGGTCAACTTCAAGGTCATCACCGCCGGTTCCGGACGCATCGCCGAAGTCGCAGCACGCTTCACCCTTGACGCCATGCCCGGCAAGCAAATGGCCATCGACGCCGATTTGTCCGCCGGCATGATCGATGAATCCCAAGCCCGCGCTCGACGCAAAGAACTCGAAGACGAAGCCGGATTCTACGGCTCGATGGACGGCGCCTCGAAGTTCGTCAAAGGCGACGCCGTCGCAGGCTTGATGATCACCTTCATCAACATCTTCGGCGGATTCGTCATCGGCACCGTCCGGCACGGCATGACCGTGATGGACGCCGCCGACGTCTACACCCGTCTCACCATCGGCGACGGGCTGGTCTCGCAAATTCCCTCGTTGGTCATCTCGATTTCCGCCGGTCTATTGGTTTCAAAATCCGGAACCTCCGGCTCCACCGACAAACTAATGTTCGCGCAGCTCGGAGGCTATCCCGCAGCCTTCGGAATGAGTTCCGGCCTCTTGGTCGCACTCTCTCTGCTGCCCGGCATCCCCATGCTTCCGTTCCTAACCTTGGCCGGAGTTTCCGCCGCAGCCGCCTACTACATTCCTCAGAAACGCAAGGCCGAAGAAGAACGCGATATTGCCTCCGCAAAAAGCCAGATGGGAGTCGGCGGAGGGGGCGGAGGCGTTCCGGCCACCAGCGGCGGAGGAGGCGGAGGAGGCGGAAACGCTCCGGCTGTGGAAGAGCCGATATCAACCGCTCTCGCCATCGACCTAATCCGCCTTGAACTCGGTTACGCCCTGCTGGCGCTGATCAACCAACCCGCCAACGGCAGTTTTCGACTGACCGATCAGATCAAAGGACTACGTCGGCAAGTCGCCAACGAAATCGGCTTCATTATGCCTGCGGTTCGCATCCAAGACAATCTCCAGTTGCCGCCCAACGTCTACCTTATCCGCATCAAAGAAATCGAGGCCGGACGCGGCACGATTCGTCCCAACATGTTGCTGGTCATGGATCCTCGCGGCGACGCCATCAGCATCCCCGGAGAACAGACCACGGAACCTACCTTCGGTTTGCCCGCCGTTTGGATCGAACCCGGTTATCGCGAAGAGGCGCTCTTTAAGGGATATACTGTGGTCGACCCTTCCACAGTGATTACAACGCACTTGACCGAGCTGATCAAGGACAACATGTCAGAACTGTTGTCCTACACCGAAACACAAAAGTTGCTGGACGAAATCGACAAAGAACACCAGAAGTTGATCACCGACGTTGTTCCATCGCAAATCACCATTGGCGGTCTCCAACGCGTGCTGCAAAACTTGCTTGGCGAGCGCATTTCAATCCGCGACATGCCGACGATTTTGGAAGGCATCTCCGAAGCTTGCAGCCACACACGCAACCTCACGCAAATCACAGAGCATGTTCGCTCACGCTTGGCGCGGCAAATCTCCGACAGCAACACCAATGAGCTTGGATTCATTCCGTTGGTGACGCTGACTCCAGAGTGGGAGCAAGCTTTCGCCGAATCTCTAATCGGAGACGGCGACGATCGACAACTCGCAATGGCACCGTCACGTCTGCAACAGTTCATCACCACAGTGCGACAGGTGTTCGAACGACATGCGATGATGGGCGAAACGCCGGTTCTCTTGACCAGCCCTGCGGTCAGACCCTATGTCCGTTCGATCATTGAGCGCTTCCGACCAACAACCACGGTAATGTCACAGAATGAGATTTATCCCAAAGTAAAAATTAAAACGCTGGGACAAATCTAAGGAATAAGAAATCAAAAGGGTCCGAGGATTGTGTTCCCGGTCGCTCGGACCAAGGATCAAAACTCCCCTTGTCCGCAGAGCGCCCCTCCGGCGGCTGGAAGCACCGTCTCCGGGCCTTTTCAATTTATTATTTATATCATTTCTTCCTCTATTGAAACGTGAGCATCCCAATGCCCCAAAACAATCAACAACGCCGAGTCGCCGTTGTCCTGTTTAATCTTGGCGGCCCCGACAGCTTAGACGCTATAAAGCCATTCCTCTTCAACCTTTTTCGCGACCCCCAAATTTTAGGCCTTCCCGCACCATTTCGCACACTCCTCGCTTGGACCATTGCAACACGTCGCGCTCCCAAAGCTGCCGAAATATACAAGCATCTCGGGGGGCGATCACCACTCTTGGAAAACACCCAAGCCCAAGCACAAGCACTGGAAACCGCACTGAACGCGCTCGGAAAATCAACACTCTATAAAACATTTATCGCCATGCGTTATTGGCGTCCAGACACCACTCACGCCGCGCAAGAAGTAAAAGCGTTTTCCCCCGATGAAATTGTTCTGCTGCCGCTTTATCCGCAATGGTCAATCACCACAACATACTCCTCTTTCCTAGAATGGAAGAAGCAAGCGAAACTCAACGCACTAACGCAGCCGACGCGCGCAATTTGCTGCTATCCGACAAATCCCGGATTTATTTCGGCCTATACTGCGCTCTTGCACGCCGATTACCAACGCGCGTTGACGTTCGGCAAACCACGCATTTTATTTTCCGCTCACGGATTGCCAAAGAAAGTCATTGCACGCGGCGACCCCTACCAAACCCAATGCGAAACAACCGCTCAACATATTGTAGAAAGATTATGCCTCACGGAAGGCGTATCGCCCCGAGACGTCGATTGGCTCAATTGCTATCAGAGCCGAGTTGGCCCAATGGAGTGGATCGGCCCGTCGACAATTGATGAGATTGCACGCGCCGGACGTGATCGCGTTCCATTGGTTTTGGTTCCCCTGTCGTTCGTTTCAGAGCATTCAGAAACCCGAGTCGAGCTTGACATCGAGTACCGCGCCCTTGCTGAAACCGCTCATGTTCCTGGATATTTCCGAACATCGACTGTCGGCGTCGAACCCGCCTTTATCGAGGGTCTCTGCAACCTTGTCACCAAATCTTGTGATCGCACATGTTCTAACGACTGGAAAATGTGTTGGAATAGAATAAAGAAGCAATGAATGCAAAGCTGACGCCTCGATCTCGGCTCATCTGTTTTTCAAAAAAATCGCTATTTTGTTCCCTCGCAACAGAATGTTCTCGACAATTTCCTGTTCCGTTGTAGGTTAAAGTGAGAACGATAACGCGCGCCTGTTCCAGACGCACCATTCTTCCATGCGAGACTCCGATGATGACCGTGATTGACGCTTCCGGCCGCCAACTGAATCTCTTTGACGCTTTGCCGATTATGCTTCCCGCAGAACGTCCGGGACGCCCGAAACGCAAGCGCGCCGGCTCTGACGCCTCGCTTTCGCCCGTGACAACGCCGTCAAAGCCTCTGCCGTCGCTTGATGACGCTCCTAAAGCCGCTTTGAATTCAAAACAACCCGAAGCAACGCCGATAAAACGGCGTTCGCGAAAGACGAAAAGCGATCTAAAAACAACGCCCGGCGCTGCCGCTTCACCGTCCCCAGCTCCCCTACGTCCACCACCGCCTCTCCCATCCCCTCCTCTTGCGTCTCCGTTCCTTCCCCCATCACCGGATTTTACGACGTTGACCAATCCGGAACTTGCGGACATGACGCGCAACCTCTCTGACGCACAACTGAGCTATTTGCTCATTCAATCCGCGCGCGAGGGCAAAAAACGCTTGGCGCAACCCCAAGACTCAGAAGACGGAACAGAACGAACGATCGTCAATCCAACGCTTTTGCGCGCAATCCGCCAAATTCTTAACGATCTCGCGGAAAGCGACGCATGTCTTGAATAAAACATCTAAAAATCTAATGAAAACCAGACGGGACCAGTGACTGCCTCCCGTCTGGTTTTGTCCGAATTTAATGCCGAGCGGCTTTCTCTGCTATTCCACTTATGCCTTCGCGTTCGGCAAGCAAAGCAAAGACATCTTCCGGAGCAACTCCCGCATCAGCCCACAACACAAGCAAATGGTAGAGCAAATCAGCAGATTCGGAGACAAGCTTTTTTCGATCGCCGCGAATGGCCTCAATCACGGTCTCAACGGCCTCTTCACCGACTTTCTGGGCGATCTTACGCGATCCCCGACTAAAGAGCTTGGCAGTGTAGGACGTCGCAGGATCAGCGTTCCGCCGCGAAAGAATGGTCTGATAGAGACGCTCAAGGACAGCGGATTGATCATCGGGCGCTAAGGCGCTTTTACGTCGATCCACGATGCGCACTGGAATATTCTCAGCCGCCATACGCTGTTTGACGTCAAAGATAGAAAAAACGCCGAAGTGAAAGATCGACGCGGCCAGCACAGCGCTGGCGCCGCCCAGTCGCACGCCCTCGACGAGATGCTCAAGCGTTCCAACGCCGCCGGAAGCGATAACAGGAATGCGCACGGCGTCAGAGACCGCGCGCGTAAGCGCTAAATCGAACCCGGCGCGAGTTCCGTCGCGATCCATGGAGGTGAGTAAAATTTCACCCGCCCCATAAGAAGCCATACGACGCGCCCACTCAACAGCGTCAAGCCCTGTGTTGCGACGTCCGCCATGAGTGAATACTTGCCACTGGCCAGGAGCCGTCTGTTTGGCGTCAATCGCAACGACGATGCATTGACTGCCGAATTTTTCGGCGCCTTCTCGCACGAATTCGGGACGCGAAACTGCGGCGGTGTTAATCGAAACCTTGTCGGCTCCGGCCAACAGCAATTTACGAATGTCCTCGACCGTGCGAACACCGCCGCCGACAGTGAGCGGCATAAAAACCTGCTCAGCCGTTCGACGCACCACGTTATAAAGAGTGTCGCGCTCTTCATGGCTGGCGGTGATGTCGAGGAACGTCAGTTCATCGGCGCCTTCGCGATCATAGATCCGCGCTTGTTCCACCGGATCTCCGGCATCGATGAGGTCAACAAAATTGACGCCTTTGACGACGCGACCATCTTTCACGTCCAAGCAAGGGATGACTCGAATTTTCAACATCGGGGAGCACGTCTGAAGCGAAAAGGCGTTTGCCGGGGGAGTTGAGTTTATCAAGCCCTTTGCCCGACTGCAATATGTGCGGCGTCCCATATCAAATTAAATAAGAATCCGAAAAAAACTCCGAAAGAATCGGGGCTCCGCCCACGACCCGCCAAAGGCCGGGAGG
>CAUYUA010000217.1:0-111867 GCA_963575675.1 Azospirillaceae bacterium | reverse complement strand
CAAAGTGTGCGACAAATTCGATCTTTGTTTTGATTTTTTGTTAACAATATACGACACTCTCAGACAAGGGACAATTTATGTCCTTCAACCTTTCAAGACGACAGACTTTTCAGGCTTCATAAACGCACAGCGCCACACAATCGGAGAGCATCCCGATAATTGACTAACAATCAAAGACGGTAATGTTCCAAACAATCGCACGATGTCCTAAGTTCCTCTCACAGTTGTCACTCCTCCCTTGCGTCGCTCTTTCCTTCCTTCCACCTAGAGGAATAACGAGCGCCGATTTTCGGAAAAATACGGAATATTTGGTGTCATCGATGGAAATGGACAATGACTTTGAATTATCAATCCTCGACGGCGTCCCTGAAGACGAGCTACAGGATTACTTAGTCTGGCGCGAACGTGTCAAAAACGCCAATATTTCGAATAAAACTCTTTTGGCCACAGATTTTCTTAACCATTTCAACGAAATTGTTATGCTTATCGAGATGATTCCCGACATGCCGATGATGCTTGATGAATGTTATTTATGGAAACCCAAGACTTACCAAGAACATTTCCAAGACAGCGGCTTTTCCGAAAAAGCTTTGGCGATCGAAGCGTACAATCATGTCCCTTCAAAATTTCGTCGTCCGTTTGAAGAAACTTTGTCTCAAATGACGCTGATCGTCAACTTCACCCTACAGAAAATTGCGAACAACATTGCCGCCAACGATGAAGAAGATTGCGATTCACCCAGACCTCCGTCGAAATGATTCGCAAAATTATCAAATCACCAACGGCATTATCCATGGCGCAGCGCATGTCATGGAACAAGAAGAAATCGATGCCTATCTCTGCAACACCTAATCCTTATCCCCAAAGGAATGTTAAATTACACCAACAGACGAAAAAAAGTTGCTCTCCTTCTTAAATAAAAGAGTCCATGAAGTGTTTCCTGAGCCCTTTTATTTGAAATGGTTTTGCGAAATTTGCAACGCGCCGATGTGTGGCGCGTTTCGTATCCATCGGCGCCCCTTAATTTAATAATATTCTTCTCATCAGACCGCGCCTCCCCCACCCCCTCCTATAAAATTTAGTGACATTAATCTCCCCTTCCCTTTCCTCATCGAGTTCCCTCGTCCAAACGCCAGTCATTTCTGGCGTTGTCGGAAATTCTCCCCTATAACTCTCCGCGAATCTGATTCATCGACGATCTCTCAGAGTCCAACACCAGGGAGTAGCGCCATGCCCGCCAACAAAAAGACCGTGAAGGCGTCCGCCAAACGGTTTCTTGCCGCGATCGAGGAGGCCGCAGGCGCCTTGGACGCCCTCATTACCGCCGGAGAAGAAGACCTTCTAGAAGAACTGGCGGAAGATCTGCTCGAAACCGCCGCCGACATGGAAGATGGAACTCCCAACTGCGCATGGTTAGAGCATGTGTCCGGTTTCTTACTGATTCAAGCCGTAAAACTGGACATTGCAGAAGAAGAGATCGAAGAAGAAGAACCCGATCCCGACGACGAACTGCCGGATGAGGAAGTCGAGTACGAAGAAGACGACGATGACAATGAAGAAGATGAAATTGAAAAAGCTCCCCCTCCATCACGTCGCCCTTCTCGCGCCAATTAAGTATTGACTTCGACAATCGTCTTCTGAAACGGGGCGAAATGGCCCCGGTTCGAAGCGCTCAATGCTCGAAATTCTCTCGACGTTAAAATGGCGCAGTTTTTCAAGGAGACCTTGCCTCATGACAGAGCTTACCGCCCTTGATTGGTCCGGTTTGGTTCCCTTGGCGGGCGGGTTGTTGGCGGCAGGACTCTGCGCTGGTCTAATCGCCGGTTTGCTCGGCGTCGGAGGCGGAATCGTTATTGTGCCGGCGCTGTTGCAAGTATTCGCGATCCTTGATGTTGACATTGCGATTCGTATGCATATGGCGGTAGGAACCTCACTGGCGTCGATCGTCACCACGGCCATATCTTCAATCCACGCCCATCATAAACGCCAAGCGATAGACATTCCTTTATTATGGAAATGGAGTCCAAGCGTCGTCGTCGGCGTTGTCTTAGGAACAGCCATTGCAAGCCTCGTCAAGGGATCCACGCTTTCCACCATCTTCGGCAGTTTTGCTTTAACCGTTTCGGCCTATATGGCGTTCGTTCGAAGCGACCTCCGACTCCGGGATGGACTCCCTGCCGGCCCGATCAAGCATGCAATCGGAGTCTTTATCGGTTGCTTGTCCTCTATGGTCGGCATCGGCGGTGGAACCTTGTCTGTCCCCACCATGGTTTTGTGTAATTATCCGATTCGGCGAGCTGTCGGAACAGCCGCAGCCATTGGCTTGACGATTGCTCTTCCCGGCGCCATTGGATTTATCATAACAGGCTGGAACGCGCCTGGACGACCACCTTTGTCTCTCGGATACGTTAGCCTGATCGGATTATGCCTAACATCACCGGCGGGTATGCTGGCGGCTCCTCTTGGCGCACGGATTGCTCATAACATCAAACCAATATACCTACGTCGAATGTTCTCCGTGTTCTTGGCGTTGGTCGCTGCGAAAATGCTTCTCCGATAACAATAAATTATGCAAACAATTAAATAAAAAGGTTCAAGAAGTGTGTTTGTAATCGCTTCGCGAATTAAGGGGGGCTCCCCCCTATAACCTCTGACGACCAGAAACATAATTCCCGGACCTTTTTATTCGATAATTCCAACATTAAGATGCTTTAAAAATCTGTCCCTGAAGATAATTCTGAATTCCCACACGCTCAATTAAAGAGAGCTGCGTTTCCAACCAAACAATATGATTCTCCGTGATCTCAAGAATTTTTTCAAACAATACCCGCGTCTGGTAGTCGCGCGTTTCTTCGCAATAAGAAATCGCCTCCTGCAAACAACCTCGATTATGGCTTTCTCCCGCCAAGTCAAACGACAGCAATTCCGGAGTATCCTCTCCGGTTTTCAATCGATGCATATCTTGCAGATTAGGCAGTCCTTCCAACACCAGAATTCTCTGGATTACAAGATCGGCGCCCTTCATCTCTTCCATAGATTCATTGCAAATCCGCTCGGCCAAACTCAGCAACCCCCAATTCTTTAACATCCGAGCATGAAGGAAATATTGATTTACGGCCGTCAATTGATTGGTCAAAATTGTATTCAAATAGCGAATAACCTTTGGATCACCCTTCATCTTAAGCACTCCCTCCAAGTCGGCGCACCGTATCCGCACACGCGCCGACGTCCATAATAAATTGAGATCAAGGATCACGTCTCTGCAACACGCATGACCGATCACGCAAAGCCTCGGCCAACGCGGCCACACGCTCAGAGGACGATATCTGCTCAATTGTTACAGGCAACCGACGCCGCCAATTCGGATGCTGATCAACTGTTCCGGGCAGATTCGGCTGCTCAGCCTCACCGACGGCGTCTTCCACCGCAGCCATCATCAAAGCCCCCGTCGCCTGCGACAACCAACGATGCACCACACATGCAAAGGATGCACTATAATCAGGCGGAGTATCTCGCCACTCGAACACCCCGGCTTCAGCCAAAGCCGACATCAAACGGTAACGGTCGGCGTGACGGTTATGACGATCCCGATCACGCAAACCGGGTTCTGGATACAACCCGAGTCGATCACGCCAATCAAGGTCTCGCGCATCCCAGAATCCACGCAACGTCGGCAAATCATGTGTCGTCACAGTAATCAACGACTCTTCAGGATAAGCCGAGGGAGACAAGAAATTCCCATGATGATCACGTTCAAAATACATCACTTTATAGGATAACACTCCTGCGGCCTTCATCGCCGGACGGAATCCTTCCGGCACTGTGCCTAAGTCCTCTCCCACCACGACACAACGATTACGATGCGACTCCAACGCAATGATTCGCAGTAAATCTTCGAACGGATATCGCACATAAGAGCCTTCGCTCATTCCCACAGGAATCCAATATAAGTGCCGCAACGCCATAACATGATCGATTCGCAAGACTCCGGCGTGACGCATATTGGCCCGCACCATGCGAATGAAAGATTCATACGCAGAATCGGTCAACGCTGAAGGAGATAACGGCGCCAACCCCCAATTCTGACCATTAAGATTGAATTCGTCCGGCGGAGCCCCCACTCGCGCGCCCGCAGCCACAACGCTTTGCCGCATCCAAGCGTCGGCGCCGCCGGGATTCCCTCCGACCGCCAAATCGCGATAGAATCCCATACGCAACCCGGCCGCGCGAGCGCGTTCTGAAGCTTGTCGTAACTGTTCGTCCGCCAACCACTGTAGATATTCGAAGAAAACGACACGCGCCTCATGTTCAGCCTCGAAGGCGCAAGTTTCCGGACTATCTGGGTTCTGATAGGGCGCGGGCCAATCGGTCCAAGACCATTTCCAAGAATCTACGCCGTAGAAATGCTCGTGCAACGCCTCAAACAGAGCAAAACGTCGCAATTCCGCCCCTTGCTCTTGCTGAAAGGCTTGAAAAGCTTGTCCGCGAGAACTCTTGCCATCGCCGTGCAGACGCAAGAAGGCCTGATGCAACAATTCCAAAACAGGCCGCTTCAAAGCAGCGACAGCGGAATAATCGACCAAATCAACATCACGGGCTTGCGCCAAGCGCCTCAAAAAATCGGGGCTCCCGATCATAGCCTGCGCTTCTGAAGAGTCGGTCAGCTCCGGGACGGCGACAACGTCAATGTAGATGGTGTTCAAGTAAACGCGACTGGATGGAGAATAAGGGCTGAAGTGATTTGAATCCGCCGAAAACAAAGCATGAAGTGGATTTAAACCAACGGTCGCGGCCCCCAACCGCCCTGCGACCTCGCCAAAGCGCCCAAGATCGGAAAAATCGCCGACTCCCCAATTCCCACCGGAACGCAGGCCATAAAGTTGAACCGCCAGCCCCCACGCCCGAGAAACCTCGGCAACATCCTGCACCGACAAACACCGTTCCGGAGCAATGATCAAGCACGTGACCGCCTTTGACACAACCTGATCATTGTCAAGTATCTCTATGAATAGCTGATGGTAGCCGCAAGACAACCGCGTCGGAAGAATCAAGGCGCACCGCTTGCGATCCCCTTCCAAGCTTTTCCGCTCTCCGGTTAAGGGCAAACGACCAACGAGCGCGCGTCCCTGATGCAACGCGCCACTTTCTTCACGAACAACCCAATCAATTGTTGCGCCCTGAAGCGCCGCATCAAGAGTTAACAGAACAGTGACAGGTTCGCGCTCCTGAACCGTCAACACAGGCGGAGCCAAACGCTTCCACAGCTTTTCTTCAAAATCGGCCAAACTGACGCCGGCCTGAATCTCGTCTTTGGCGGGCAACCCCATAGCCGCCAACAATCCTTGCTTCACCTTGATGGAAGCTTCGCGTCGATTGCCCCAAATATCGTAGAAGAACGGCGCAACACCCGCTCTTTCGACCAAGCGATCAAGATTCGACATGGACTGCGTCACAGCGCGCTCTCCCTTATTATTACGCTCTGAACCAAGAGCGTTTTTGAAAAACATCTCCTTACGCCGAAGGCGACTCCGAGATGGCGTCTGCGAGCGCCGTGACTTCGGACACGTCGGCAGCAACGGGCGTTTCGACGGCGGCAGGAGTCGTCTCGGCGTTATTGGACGGCGCAACGCTTCCCGCCTCAGCGCTGGCGGCCGCAAAGGCCGCAGCAGCAGCTTTCGCCGCCACGAATTCTTCTAAACGCTCGCGATAGTTGGAAACAAAATCCTGCACATCGCCCATGATCTCTTCCAATGGACGATCCGGATCGATCAAATGCATAACTTCACATGTCTGAGTATGCAACTTCTCCAAAGCCCGCGCCGCAAGATGCGTTTCAGCATGAGCCCGCATATACTCAACAATTCCGATCAAAAGACGCAACGCCGGTTCAATTTTTGCGCGCCGAGGCGAGTCTCCCAAGCGATGAAGAATGTCTTCCCCGAGAGGCGGAATTCGGAACAAATGCTCCAAAGAAACGCGATCGGGCAGTTCCGAAGCCAATCCCGGTAAAGCGAACTCGACGAGAAAACCAATCTGCACGGCGCAACGCGACAAGCGAATATTATTCACCTCCTCGACCGCCTTGGAAATGATGTGGCGACTGGTGAAATTATCCCAATGACCGAACGCCTTCAAACGCAGAGTGTTGGGCACCTCGATCAACGGCATGTGACGACCGGGACGAGGAGACTTTCGGCGCTCAGGACCGACATAATCCGCCGTGACCACAAAGCGTCGCCGGTTTTCGATCAAACTCGTCACCCGCTCCATCATTTGCTTGGGCGACGCCGGTTTAATCAAAAGATCGTCGCCGCCGCAGCTCGTGACCTTGTTCAGAAGCCCGTTGGTCGGCTGCCATGTAGTAACGATCAAACTCATGAACGGATTGTGAGACGCCGGATCTCCGCGAATATAACGGAGCAAACGAAAAACTTCGCTTTCAGTGTTTTCGGCGTCGATCACCAATAAATCCGGAATTCGAGTATTGGCGACGCTATACATATCATTTACATTTTCGATGACTCGCGTCGCTTTCAACCCAAGACGAGACATCATATCACGCATCAAACGCATAGTGTTCGGCTGCGGATCAAACAAATAGCTCTCAACGGAGGAAAGGTCGTATTCGGCAGCCATGACGTCCAATTGCATCCCATAAAGACAAGCGTCAGCATCATAGCACAAAGCGCGCCTCCATGAGCAAGCTCACAAATGAAAACAAAATGAAATTAACCAGATAAAATTATTCCGAATTCCGGAAACGAAAGGGACATGCGCCGCCTCACTTGCCTAATTTTTATTCATTGCGCTCAGAGCATTCCCCCACTCGAAATATCCACACCATCCACCTCACTATTTTGGCCGCTTCACTATTTTGGCCGCTTCACTGGTTGATATGATACGATGACGCATCACTCATCCAAGAAAACGGCGAATATGCGAGAAACCCATTGCAATTGTTTGATAACCATGCCTTGCTTAACCGCCCGCCCACACTATCTCACCTCACGCAGCCGACCATGATGGCCCAGCAGGCAATCCCGCAGGCTTCTTGTCCAAGAACGCCGAAGTATGTTTTTTTGTATGCGCCTAAACTCCGACCGATTGCGGCGCTGCGTCTTCTGTTTTTTGTGCTGATTTCGGCGGCGATTCTGACGATTGCGCCTTTATGCGCACCGCGCGCAGAGGACATGCGCGCCCCCCGCGTCGAGGATGCGCGCCCTCCGCGCCCCGAAGAAGCCGTCAACGCCATAAACCAAGCCAATCGCCACTTCATCCAGGCGCTCAAGCTGATCAAACAGGCCAACACCACCTACGACAGCGCGGAAGAAGCCAAACTGTTGAATGAGGCCGATCGTTTGCTGACCGAAATAACCACCCGGTTTCCTGAAACCGATATGGCCGTGCAACTCATCACCAATCAGTTCGTCGGCGATTTCGACTTTTTTGAATTTCGAACCCGTGTTAAAGGTCTGGTGTGCGGCGAGGCGTTGTCTTCCAAATGCTTCTTGTTTCGCATCAACGCATTGCTGCCTCCTGTGGAGACCCCAATCGCCACCGCGCGTTGGGATTGGCTTTCTTTGGCGGTGATGCACCACCGCTTAGGCGATGGAAACCGCGCCAAAGAAATTATCGCTCCGTTTTTGTCGGCTGTGCGGCGCGGACGCCCTCCTGAGAGCGGTGAACGCGACCTCTTCGTCGCCCGTGCGCTGGCGCTGACCGATCAATTCACGACCGCTCTAGAGATCACTCGGCAAATCAACGATTGCTCCACCCGCATCTACAACCTGACAGACATAGCTCAAACCGCTCAATGGGCGGGACAACGTGATTTGGCCGCCTCTTTGGCCGAAGAAGCAAAAACGCACGCAGCCACGCAAAATTGCGCTTGGGAGCAAGGATTGGTCACAATGGCCTTGCTCAATGTTGGGCGAGAGGAAGAAGCTCGCACCCTGTTCCGCGCCATGATCGATCGCCGGCAACCCCGTGAACGCGGCGGCGACGCTCGCACGGATTGTTGCGCCCCAGAAGTCGCCTTAGCGGCGGCGACTCTGGGAGAAACCAAGGTCGCCATGAGCCTGTTGCGCCAAGTCCAAGACGACAACCCGTGGACCGCACCCGCAGTGCTCGGTCGTCTATGTGGACGAGGCGAATGCGACGCAGCGCTCGGTTATGTCGAACAGCTTCAAGACCAGGATCTACGTGGGGAAGCCCTTGCCGAGCTACTAGGCGCTTTCCTCCGACGGAACGAACGCCCACGCGCCGAAGAAGTTATGAAGCGTTTAAATAAATTAGTCTCTGATGGCGCAGGACGACGCCCCGCTTTGCTGGCCCAGCGCGCTAAAGCTGAAAAATTGCTCTTTGACGACAGTCGTTGGCGGCGTTCGTTCCAGCAAGCAATTAATCTTGCCGAACAAAGCAGCAGCTTTACGCGCAGAGACATCGGCTTGCCTTTGTTAGCTGCCTTAGCTCGAATCGAAACCGGCTTACCCTTATTGGATTAGGATTGATCGAAAGTTAGAAGGGTCCAGGAACTATGTTCTTGGACGCGGGGAATTATAAGGGAGGAGGGAGCGAAAGCCCCCCCTTCTTCACGAAGCGATCTTCCCTTAGAATCCGTTTGTTGAAATTATTTGTCTATACAGACCGTCATAGACATCACAGACCGTCATAGACATCCATAAAAACAGCATCTAAATAATCCTAGCAATTCCAGAGGAAAAATCGCTGCGCGAATAAGGGGGGCTTTCGCTCCCCCCTTATGATCCCCCACGACCAGGAACATAGTCCCTGGACCCTTCTAGTTTTTAGTGACGGAAATGACGCATACCTGTAAAAACCATCGCTAAGTTACGCTCATCAGCCGCTGCGATCACCTCTGCGTCACGCACAGAACCACCCGGCTGAATCACAGCCGTCACTCCCGCCTCAGCCGCCGCGATCAATCCATCCGCAAACGGGAAAAAAGCATCCGACGCAACAACCGACCCAAGCGTCGGAGACATCTCCAACCCCGCAGCCTTACCAGAGTCAATTGCTTTCACCGCAGCAATCCGCGCACTATCGACTCGGCTCATCTGTCCGGCGCCGACTCCCACCGTCGCTCCGTCTTTAGCGTAAACAATAGCATTTGACTTCACATGTTTTGCAACACGGAAAGAGAACAGTAAATCACTCAACTCGCGCGACGATGGAACTCGACGCGTCACCACCTTAAGTTCTGATTCGACAACTCGCCCATGATCGCGGCTTTGCACCAAAAAACCTCCTGCAATCGAGCGAAAAGTCAAACCAGGCGCAGCCGGATCAGGAAGAGCCCCAGCCAATAGAACTCGAACATTCTTCTTAGACGACAAAATCGACAACGCTTCCGGATCCGCCTCTGGAGCAATAATAACCTCGACGAACAATTTAGCGATTTCGCGAGCGGTCTCGGGATCAAGCGTGCGATTTACAGCGATAATGCCGCCGAATGCGCTAACAGGATCACAGGCCAAAGCACGACGGTAGGCGTCCACCAGAGCGCCATTTTCTTCAACCTGAGCAACGCCGCAGGGATTAGCGTGTTTGATGATTGCAACAGAAGGATGAACAAACTCTGAGACCAATTCATAAGCGGCGTCAGTATCATTAAGATTGTTATAACTCAATTCCTTGCCCTGGATTTGTCGCGCACGCGCAACACCAGGACGAGCTTCAGCGGAAACATAAAGCGCCGCTTGTTGGTGCGGGTTTTCACCATAACGCAAGCTTTGAGCCAAACGACCGGATAAAGTCAAACGATCCGGAAAAGTCTCGCCACGCTGCTTGGCGAACCAAGCGGAGACCGCAGCATCATATCCTGCGGTGTGAGCATAGGCGCGCCCAGCCAACTTCCGCCGCAACGCCAAAGACGTTCCACCATTATGTTTTTCCAAATCTTCCGTCAGAAGAGCATAGTCTTCCGGATCCGTGACGACGGCAACAAAGTCGTGATTTTTGGCGGCGGCGCGAATCAGAGCAGGACCGCCGATATCGATGTTTTCAACGCACTCATCAAAATCTGCGCCACGCGCAACAGTGGCTTCGAATGGATACAGATTGACCACCACCAGATCAATAGGAGGGATGCTGTGGTTTTTCATGGCGTCGACGTGCCCCGGCAAATCACGACGAGCAAGAATTCCACCGTGCAATTTTGGATGGAGTGTTTTTACACGACCATCCATCATTTCGGGAAAACCGGTGAAATCCGCAACTTCAACGACAGGGACTCCCGATTCACGAAGACGCTGCGCCGAGCCGCCGGTGGAAAGAATTTCGACGCCACATTTCGCAAGAGTTTGCGCCAAAGGAATCAAGCCGGATTTATCGGAAACGCTGATTAAAGCGCGTGCGATTGGAAGAATGTCCAAAGACATGGCTGATAATATCTCCAAGACCAGAAGAGGAAAACCAATAAAAAGGACCAAAGAATAGAATCCTCAGCCCCTTTTAATTTTCACTTAGAACATACGCTATTTAATAAATTTCTATTAATCCAAATGAAAAACAATGGCCTTCAAATAAGCAGACTCCGGCAGCAAGGGATGCACCGGATGATCCGGCGCCGCGCCTGCAAAACGCAGAATCCGCCCGGTTCGTCCGGCGTCAACCAAACCACGCGCTGTTTGTTCCGCAAAAACCGCCGGTTCAATGTGGTGGCTACAAGAAGCCATCAATAAAAAGCCTCCCGGCGCCGTAACCCGAGCAGCCAAACGCGTTAGCTTTCGATAGGCGCGACTTCCCACCGCAACATCCTTGCGTGACTTCACAAACGCCGGAGGATCCGCGATCACAACATCAAACCGCTCGCCCAAAGACGCTAAACGCTCCAGTTCGGCGAAAGCTTCGGCGCGCCGAGTCTCGCATCGATCCGCCACGCCATTCTCCGCCGCCGCCCGCGCCGTCAGCTCCAAAGCATGGGCGGAACGATCCACCGCCAACACTGAAACCGCACCCTTTCGTGCGCAAGTTACGGCGAACCCTCCAGCGTAGCAATATAGATCAAGAACCCGAGCGCCCCCACACATGCCGGCGATGAAGGCGCGATTGTCACGCTGGTCATAGAACCATCCGGTCTTTTGACCACCTAAAGGATCCGCAAAAAAGCACGCGCCGTTTTCTTCTACAACGATCGGGTGAGAGTCTCCAACAACGCCCTTCAGCGCCTCAACACGCTCCGGCAAACCTTCCAATCCACGCACAGCGCTATCATTGCGCGCAATTATGATTTCAGGCGCACAAGTTTCCTCCAACGCAGAGAGCAGCTCCGGCAACAACCGATCCATTCCGGCGCAATTTGCCTGAACCACCACGCAGCGATCAAAACGATCCACCACCAATCCAGGCAAACCGTCGGCTTCGGCGTGAATCAAACGGTAAAAGGGGCGATCATAAAGACGATCGCGCCACGCCATCGCCCGCGCCAAACGTTCGGAAAACCATCCTCGATCGATCGGCGAATCACCGGGAACTCCCAACAAACGCGCAGAAATCAAGGTGTTCGGATGAAACAACACCGCGCCGAGGTCTTGGCCTTCGGAGCCCAACAAACGCGCCACGGTTCCTGGGGCGAGACGTCGTGTGGCCTCATCCATTCGCACTTCGTTGGAGAAAGCCCACGGGTGCCCCGAACGTAAACGCCGATCGCGCCCCGGCATAATTTGAACGCTCGGTCGCTGAGCCACAGAAAGACCACAAGCCGAAGAAGGAAGACTCATTATGGGAAACACCCGGCTATCCACAGGAAAATCAAATCGGCTCGTCCGAAACCGGCAACACTTGCCGCGCCGGAGATACATTGCTATGCCGCGCGCCGCTTTCTTCGGATTTATAAATGTACTGATACGCAGCCCAAGCGCCAGCGCCGGCCGTAGCAACGGTCAATACGCGGTTAATCGCCATGGCGCCCACCCACAGAGATGACACATCCATCGCTTCGGCGACAAAGGGCAACGCCTCAACGCCACCGGTAATTCCGTTGAACAAAAGAACGCCCCCGACGGCGCCGAGAATCAGAGTGGTCATCAACCGCTCTGTTTCAGGAGTGGGACTTGGAGTAGGACTCTGGGAGGAATTTTGCTCCACACGCAAACGATCGGGACGCTGCTGCGCTCCTGCATCCAAAGGCGCAAGCAATATCAGACCAACCAAGACCGCGACAAAAACTCGATACATACCACACCTCATCTTTTTATCTAGATCATCAAGACCACTCTTATTCCGTAAACCTTCCCCTTGAAAACTGCAAATTAAATGGGCCCAGAGACTGTCTTCCCGATCGCCGGAGATCATAATAGGAAGCGAAAGCCCCCTTTATGATCTCCGGCGACCGAGAAGACAGCTCATGGCCCCGATTCACTTCAGTGTTTATCGCCGACACTACAAAAAAGAGCCGCACAACGCTCCAGTGAAGCAAAAGCCGTGCGACTATCCCGAGCCAAACGCATTACGGCAAGAAGATGATGCGGCGCCAAGGCCAAACGCGCAATCACCGCCCAAGGCCGGGTTCGACCATCCGGCCCCAACCCGACCAAAGCCGGCGGAGGCACAACGCGCTCCGGCGGATCGACAACCACGCGAACAGCAAAAAACGGCGTTTGCAACGCAGCCGCAGCGCGCGCAACTTCGTGACTTTCCATATCGACCACCGCCACACCAAATTCTCGATGCGCGGCGCTCTTGGCGACCGGAGAAGTCAAAGCTCGATCCACCCCCAACGCCGAGGCGACGTCCGCCGCCAAAGCAAGACGCTCAGCCGCTTGAACAAGAGCGACAAGAGCAGAAGAATCAGAAACGAATCGTTCTCCCGACGACGCAAGCACCGAATCGATCAAAGCGATGCGTCCGGCCGACCACCCCGGAGCCACTCCTCCCGCCACCCCAAAACTCGCCAACCCGCAGGCGCCAGAACGCAACAACGCCTTAGCCCCCGCATATACGACTCCAGACCGTCCGCCGGAGCAGAAAATCCGCTCCGACGCCACGCCATGAGCCTGCAAAACGAGAGCTTCATCGCGCATTCCCACGACAAAACCATAGTTTTTGAAATCAAACGTCTGATGGCCGACCACTGCTTCGCCCTGGTTGGTTTGGCCCGAGATTTGGGATTCAATTCAACTTGGACGTCTCAACACCGGGCGCGCCACCACCAGAGGCCTGCGCCGCACGTTGCTGCATAACCTGATTAAAACCTTGAAACAGGCGCGTCAGCTCGGGAATCGACGAAATCGGCAAAACCAAACGGTGTGACACGTTGCGCAATTCAACCTTAGCCTCGGAATCGAATCCAACCACGCGGAAGAAATCGACCTTCACGACATTAGGACCGAAAATCATTCCCGCCGCGCCGTCTGCATACTCATCATCAGGAGGATCTTGGCGCTGCACAAAACGATACCGAGCGCCTTCCGCTCCAGCGGCTGCTTCGCCATTTTTACTTGAAACACTTTGATTTTTTTTATCATCGGTCATCAGATCACCCTCCAGCCAATCGGCATATTGCGAATGAGCTTGTTATAGAGCAAAAACGCTAACCCGAACACCCTTCATCGAACAACATCGCGCTCAGTTTAGAAAACGCCGCCTGAGAAACTGTTTCTGTCGCCGCCTCTGTCGCCGCCGAAGACCTGCGCCACGAAGCCGGAGCTAATCGGCGCCGCCACCAAGCCACCACCACCGGAGAACGCCCCAAACGATTCCCGATGCTTTCGTCAGAGTCTTGCGCCAAAATCGGATCGCGCAGATGGTTGAGAATCTCCAAACGCCGCGCGCTACGATGAGACGCGGCGTCGTTTTGGTTCAACGATTGCCCCAGATCCCACAACCGCTCCACGGTTTCCCGCGCCAAATTTTGCCAACGGTCGGTTTCCTGACGCTGTTTCTCCAAATCGAGGCGCTGACGTTCAATTTCTTGCCAATACCGATCCGCTTCACTACGCAAACGCTCAGTTTCCATTTTTTGAACGTCATTTTCACTGCGTTGGCGCTCAAAATCTTGTTTTTGACGTTCTACGTCCGCTTTTTGACGCTCTAATCGGCCGTACAGATCACGAATCTGCGCCTCAAAATGAACGATGTCATTTTCTAGCGCGTCTATGGTCTGACGCAACATAATTTCGGTTTGCAACGAATCGGAAGAACCATCGCCATGAAGCAGAGATCGCCCCCCGGCGCGGCTCTTTGACAGGGATTTCAGCCCTCCCGATTGAACCACGCCCGCCAGATCGCGAAAGGAAAGGCCCGATCGCGCAAGCATGATTCGAGCGGCGCGCAAAGCCGACACCGCTTCGCCATGATGATCGGACTCAGCCATGGCAAGAACTTTGGCGAATTTGTCCGGGTCCATTGAAGACTTCGGCTCCACACGTTCGAACGAACAGAAAGAGACGAACAAAACGTTCGCCCCCCCCCCCTTAGCCTATCACAATTGTTCTCTCGGAGTATGGATAATAACAAGGATGATTGATAGGGGGAACTCAATAGAACGCCATATCGCGCGCTCTCTGACTCGAGTCTTACGATTCGAACCCGACTAACGCTTAAGAACGCGACGTCTTACCTCAATCGCAACCCCCATAAAATCATTCAGAGTACATTCGATCACTTCTTTGAGATGCGCGATCTTTTTACCACATCCATAAGAACGCAAAGCATCCATTCCAAATCAGAATCCTGAAAAAACCTTGCCAACCCATTGAATAAAATGATTCTTTGAAACAACCAACCCTGCCAAAACCAATGCCGTTTTTCTATGCGCAACACCGTTTCTTTTTCTATATCCACGACGCCGCAAGTCTCTTTTTCGACTGAAACAACAAGATCGCTCTGTAACCCTTTGGTGGATATGTGATACAGCATTTTACAATTAGATGCCGGTTTTGCTGTCCGGGGCACAGGGTTTTCAAGGAGGAGAATATGACGCATTGGTTCCGCCTTTTCGGACTGATGATCGGTGGCGCAATACTGTTAAGTGGATGCGCCTCGACACCCATCCCCACCGCATCGACGGAATCACGATCGATCGTGCTCCAACATGCCCACACAAACGAAGTTCTAGCCTCGACCTTCTGGCGCAATCAAAATTATGATCAAAAAGCCATGATCGACATCTCTTATTTTCTGCGCGATCGCAGAGTCGATCAAGTTATGCCGATTGATCCCAAATTGATTAGTTTGTTGGCTGATCTTCGTGATTCGCTTGGCCTGCCGCAAGACTATGCGTTGCTGGTGACATCCGGTTATCGTTCTCCGATCACCAACGCAGCGCTACGTCGCGACAACCCCAATGTTGCCGAACACAGCTACCATATTCGCGGCCAAGCAATGGATTTAAAAATACCCGGCTTTACCCCTGCTCAGGTGGCCGACGCCGCCAAGCGCCTTGGTCAAGGCGGCTACGCCTGGTATCCACATTCTCAACATGTCCATGTTGACACTGGCCCCGTGCGCACTTGGCGTCCCCGGTAATTCTACTTCTTGCCCATATTCAACTGTTTACAACGCCTATGATGAGGAGCCGGAAAAATCCGGCTTCTGTTTCGCCGTCTTTGCCGACCTATGACAAAAAAACTGCAAGTTCATCAACTTGCGCAAGAAAACGCTCTCACGTTTTAAAATGAAAGCGGGATATCTTGATTTTGGCGGAAGCGTTCGCCCTTCCCCCCCCAGTTTTGGGGCCTTCTCACCCGTTCTCAAACGTTCCGACAACTTGTTGAAACAAGGGGACGTTGTCTCTGAGCGTCTTCCCATGTTCTTTTGAGCAGGCCCCATCTCTCCGAGTAAATAAATCCCCGTAAAACCGCACGGGTAGGACAAAACTGTCACGGATGAGCGAGGACCGCGCCAAGAACCGGGGTTTCTCGGTACAACTTGGGGAAAGAGCGCTTCAGGTCTTCGACTTTGGGTCGATCGACCGCCACAATGTAGGGATGATCAGGATGAAGAGTCGCAAAATCCTGATGGTAGCTTTCGGCAGGATAGAACGCTTCAAGAGGTTCGATCTTGGTCGCAATCGGACGGTTGAAAACTCCAGCCGCGTTGAGCTGAGTGATATAGCGCTCGGCGATGCGTCGTTGGCTGTCGTCGCGGACAAAGATTGCCGAGCGATATTGCCTTCCGACGTCCGCCCCTTGGCGGTTAAGCTGCGTCGGATCGTGGATCACCGAGAGATACGTCCTCAAGAGTGTCCCATAACTGACAACGCGAGGATCGAAGGTGACTTCGACCGCCTCGGCATGATCGGTTTGTCCGGAACTCACGATTTCATATTGAGCGGTCGCCTTGGTTCCACCAGCATAGCCGGAAACGGCTTTGACAACTCCGGTCACATGCTGAAACACCGCTTGGACGCCCCAGAAACAACCTCCGGCCAAAACCACCGTTTCAGAGGCCGAAACAGCGTCGGCGCGCGCGTCGTCGATCGGTGGAGGAATCAAAGCCGATCGCTCGGTCGCGCACGCCGAAACCGACCACAACGCCGATGCGACGGCGATGGACAGAAGAACGCCATACATTGTTTTTCTCCTTGTTGAGCCCTAATTGTTGAGCCCTAAAATTGCTGAACCCTAAAACTTGCTGGAACCAAAACTTGAAGCGCCCCGGCTAACCGAAAGTGAAGGCGAAGGCGTGAGCGCCGGGATCGAGAAATTCAATCTCGAAACGACGCTCTCGCCCCGGCTCGCTCTGCCGGATTAACTGATAGAGCCTCTGTCCGGAGATCGTCCCCACCCCCTCCTCATTTATGTCGACGCCGTGGTCGCGACCCGGCGGAGTCCCGTCCAGGCGGACCCGAAATTGCACCGGCTTGCCGTCTTCACCCGGCCCGAGCACCAAGTGCAAATCACGAGCCTGAAATCGGAAAACGATGCGCCCTCCCGGCGCGCCGAGCGCCGCTCGTTCGTTCTCCACCGTCCACTCGCCCGCCAAGGCCCATTCGTTGAGCCGCAAGAGCGACGGCGCCCCGTAGACGTGTCGCCGGTCGCGGAGAACTCCGCCGGGCGACTGAAAGTTCTCCGTGCGCGCGTAACCAAGATAGGTTTCAGGAGAGTGAATAGCCGCGAAATCCGACGGGGCTTGAATCCCGTCGGCGCTCACGCCGACGGCGCTGTTCAAGACGACGCTTTTACCGGCCTCGGCCAAGAGCTGACGAATGACTTCTTCGGAATGCTTGTATTCGCCTTCGCCGAAATGATGGAAACGAATCCGCCCTTGAGCATCGATGAAATAGTGAGCCGGCCAGTAATGATTGTCAAAGCCTCTCCACAGAGCATAGTTGTTATCGACGACGACCGGATACTGAATTTTTAAGTCTCGCACCGCCTTCGCGACATTGTTGAGGCTCTTTTCGAATGCGAATTCCGGAGCGTGAACGCCGATCACCACCAATCCGGCGTCTTTGTATTTCTCCGCCCAAGCGCGAACATAAGGCAAAGAACGCAGACAATTGATACAGGAATAGGTCCAGAAATCCACCAAAACAACCTTTCCGCGCAGGCTTTCGATGGAGAGCGGCGGCGAATTCAGCCAAGCGACGGCGCCATCCAACGACGGCGCCGCGCCCTCCACCGGCAGAGCCCGACGCTCCGTTAGCATGGCGTTCTCGGTCGGCATGGCGCTCTCGGCGGGCATGGTTTTCGCGGCGGGCGTGGTTTTCGCGGCAAACGACGACATCGGACTGAGCTGATCAAGCAAGCCTTGCTCCAGCGCCGAAACGCCGTCCACGGAGATTCGGCTCAGAAACCCTACGTCGAGCCCGGCCGCAATGGCGAGAACGCCCATTAACACGGCGACTCCCAATCCGCGCCGAACCCACTCGCCGAACCCAAGCGAGCGCTTCATCATCGCAAACACTCGACCGCCGAGCAGCAAAGCCGCCGCCAAAGAGGTCGCCGCTCCGGCGGCGTAAGCGACCAACAACAGCGACGTCCCGACGCTCGCGCCGTTCAAAGCGGCGCCGGTCAAAATCAGTCCAAGAATCGGCCCGGCGCAGGGCGCCCACAACAAGCCTGTCGCCACTCCGAGCAACAACGACGAAGCCACCGACGAAACGATGACCGCGCCGTCCGCCTTTTCCGAGAGCCGTCCTCCCAGAGCCACCAGAGGCCGCGTCAATCGTTCGGACAGGCTCGGGACCAAGAGAGCGGCGCCGAACGCCGCCAACAACGCCAGCGCAACCCACCGTCCGGTCTGATGAGCCTCGACCGCCCAGCCGCCGCCCACCGCCGCCAGAGTCGCCACTCCGGCGAAGGTCAGAGCCATGCCGAACAGCATCGGCAAACCGCTTTTCACGAAAGGCTGGTCGGCTCGCGCAAAAACAAAAGGCAACACAGGCAGAATGCACGGACTGAGAATAGTCAGCGCTCCGGCGAGGTACGAGAGAATGAGCAACAACATGGTAGGCTCCTTATTTTTTTCTCTCTTTTTCTCTGTCGGCGTTTCTCACCCGGCTTTGGCCGTAAAGCTCATGGCGAGTCCGTTCATGCAATAGCGTTTGCCGGTCGGTTTCGGCCCGTCATCGAAAACATGGCCGAGGTGGCCTCCGCAGCGGCGACAATGAACCTCGGTGCGGATCATGCCCAAAGTGCGATCCTCGGTCGTGGCGACTCCTTTCTCCAGAGGCGCCCAGAAGCTCGGCCACCCCGTGCCGCTGTCGAACTTGGTCTCGGATGAAAACAGCGGTTGACCACAACCGGCGCAGGAAAACAACCCGGCGCGATGCTCGTTGTTGAGCGGGCTTGAAAATGGCCGTTCAGTGCTTTCTTGCCTCAGAACCGCATATTGTTCGGACGTAAGCATGGCGCGCCACTCCTTGTCGGTATGGGTGATTTCAAAGTTTTCGGCGGCCCAGGCAAAAAAATTCGCGCTTCTGCCGACGGGAAACGACAGAGCCACCCCACCGGCTCCCAACATCAGCAAATGTCGTCGCGTAATCATGTCAATCTCCTCCTCAATTGGATATGGATCAACTTCCCGAAACGGCAAGGCGACTGAGTTGCTTACGCCGTCGATATCGGATGTCTCTATGAACACTATAAAGCGGCCTCGTCGCCTTGTAAAATTCACCGGCGTTATCGTTTCAATAGCCGAAGGGAATAGCGTTTCCCTGCGCAACAAGGCATACTTCTTTCAAACCGAACGCGAGATCGAACGCCGAAGCGGAGATTGTCTTGGAAATCCAGCAGGCTCGGTATTTTTTGGCGCTGTGCGACAGCCTCAATTTCACCCGCGCGGCGGAAACATGCGGCGTCACTCAGCCCAGCCTCACCAAGGCGATCAAGAAGCTCGAAGAGGAGCTGGGAGGCTCATTGCTCCGACGCGAGCGCGGCCTCACTCACCTCACGGACCTCGGCCGACGGATGCAGCCGCACATCGAGGCGTTGGTGCGAGCCGATGAAATGGCTCGGCTGGAAGCGGAGGCGTGGCGCCGGATTGACCACACTCCGGTTCGGCTGGGCGTCATGTGCACCATCGGCCCGACCCGGATGATTCCTTTTTTCAAACGGCTACGCGCCGAAGCTCCCTTCCTGGAGATCAGCCTCAAGGACGCTCCCGGTCACGAGTTGGCGCGACTGCTGATGGAGGGCGAACTCGACGTCGCGCTGATCGCGTCGCCGAACCTTCCAGATCGGCTTGACCGACACTTCCTTTATCGAGAATACTACACCGTCGCTTTCTGCCCCGGCCATCGCTTCGAAGCCATGGAAGCCGTGCCTCTGAGCGAACTCAACCGAGAGAACTACCTCAACCGGATTAACTGCGAATACCCCGAGCATTTCGACGCTCTCGGGATTCCCGACCCGGCGGCCGACGTCCGAGTGTGCTATGCATCCGAGCGCGAGGACTGGATTCAAGCGATGATCCTCGCCGGCCTCGGCTGCGCCGTAATGCCCGAGTTCCTACCAATCCTTCCCGGCATCGCCACGCGCATCCTCACCCAGCCGGAGATTTTTCGCGAAATCAAGCTCGCCACCGTGGCCGGACGAAGTTTCTCGCCGGCGCTGAAATGCTTTGTCGACCTCGCCTGCCGAAACCAATGGAGCAACGCCTGAGAGTTAAGAAACGCGATGTGTGTGAGCACGTTTGACGGCTAGAACTGGCGCTCGCACCAGAAAATGGGCGGATTTCGCCAATGACGATGGAAGGGAATACCGATGGAAGGAAATACCGACGCCGCGTCCGCTCGATCGCCTGAATGGCTTGGCTCGCCGCGCCGATTGGTTGGTTAGCTTGTGGATTGGAAATCTTTCTGAGAAAAAAACTCAGCCGATTTCAACAAGATAACCAAATTTGTTGGCGGAAGCGGTGAGATTCGAACTCACGAAGGGTTGCCCCTTGCTGGTTTTCAAGACCAGTGCAATCGACCGCTCTGCCACGCTTCCATGCCGCATAAGAAAAATAACGCCAGCCGACGCAAAATACTAACTTCAATTACCGTTCAAAGCAAGGGATTTTGAACGTTTTCGAAAGAAACATCTCCCATAATATTATCGTTACAAAAACTAAAAGGGTCCAGGGGCTGTGTCCTGGTCGTGGGGAATCATAAGGAGGGAGAGAAAGCCCCCCTTACTTGCCGAAACGACTTTCCTCTGAAGTTGTTTGCCTAATAAAGACAAACGCTTCCAGAAAAACGGATCGCTTCGCGAATAAGGGGGGCTTTCGCTCCCCCCTTATGATCCCCCACGACCAGGAACACAGTCCCTGGACCCATCGCCTTCGTTATCACATCATCATAAAAAGCTCGGCCAAAACACCCAAGTTTTACACCGGCAGCAAGGCCGCCGCCACACGACGGCCTTCCGACAACAAGACAACATAAGTACGACACGCAGCGCCGGTATCCATAACTTCAATCCTTACGCCACGTTCACGCATTGCCCGCCTCAATTCGGACGATAGCAAGGCTATCTTCAAGCCACACCCAAGCAATAAAATCTCAACCGCAGGCTGAGCCTCACAAACCGGCAGCAAACTCTCAATTGTGATTTCGGAAAACGCCGTAACCGGCCACGCCAAAACCCGCTCAGGAAACACCAAAACCGCATGACGATGCACTACACCGTTAACGACGAATTCCCCGGGAGAATACCCGTGAATCACCTGCCGATCCGCCGGAATAAGAGGCGTAATATCCATACTCAGATCTTTCGGTTTAGAAGATATATAGCAAGAACTCACTTGATCGAACAGAAGCGCGTCTTAACCTTTAGATGGCTCCGACGTAACCTCTACAGTCCTCTCGCCACGACGCAAACGGTTCTCACCCAAGAACAACAAAATCGGCGCAGCAATAAAAATAGAAGACGACGTGCCGATGACAATGCCGAATAGAATAGTAATCGCAAATTCCTCCAACGCCTCACCACCAAACAAAGCCAACGGCAAAACCGATAGAAACGTCGCCATTGAAGTTCCTAAAGTCCGATTCAGCGTTTCATTAATGCTGAGGTCAATCAATTCACGCAGCGGCATTTTTTTGTAGATACGCAGATTCTCGCGCACTCGGTCATACACCACCACCTTATCGTTGATCGAATACCCCATGATTGTGAGGATAGCCGCCACGGCAGTCAAATTGAACTGGAAATTAGTGATCACATAAAAACCGACAGTTTTCGTGACGTCAAGTAACAAAGTTATCACCGCCCCTATGCCGAACTGCCACTCGAAACGAAACCAGATATACCCGAGCATAGCGAGCATAGCCAACGCCAACGCCAACATGCCGTTGGCGAACAGCTCGGCGCTGACCGAGGCGCCGACAGCTTCAACACGACGAATTTGAGTTCCAGAATCGGCTTTGTCGAAAACTTCGCGCACTTTATTGACGATTTTCTGCTGAGCCGATTCATCGCCGGTAGGACGCTCCAGACGCACCAAAACGTCGTGAGGAGAACCAAACTCCTGCAAAGCAACCTGCCCCAACCCAACAGCGCCGAACATACTGCGCAGCGCAGGAAAATCCGCCGGTTTCGACGTGCGCGCCTCGATGACGATGCCGCCGCGAAAATCGATTCCGTAATTCAAGCCGGGATAAAAGTACAAGATAAGCGACGTGACGCTGAGCAACGCCGACATGATCAGACCGGCGAAACGGCCGCGCATGAACGGAACTCGAGTGTCGTCGGGAACCAAACGAAGCCGGAACATCGGCGCGGACTCCTCAAATGCAATGACCGACCTTGGGCCTTTAGAACCGCGAAAGGGTCACAGGCGCAGGCGTTAAGAAGAAAATAACGACCGGAATTTAAGAATCTCCGGCGGAATGGCGACGAGAGAAACGCCCTGACGTGTCTCTCGCCGGTTCGACAGAGAGTCTTAGCGATTCACACGATCACACTTGCAAAGCAACGGGCTTCACACGCCGCAACCAAGTGACCATCATCAGACGAGCCAAGACCACAGCCGTGAACATTGACGTCATAATGCCGATACTGATCGAGACCGCAAATCCCTTGATCGAACCTGACCCCAAGCTAAACAAGATCAACATTTTGATCAAAGTGGTGATGTTGGCGTCAAAAATCGTGGAGAACGCGCGTTTAAATCCCGCCTCCATCGCGGAATACGGGGTTTTTCCCTTGCGGGTTTCTTCACGAATGCGCTCGTTGATCAGAATATTGGCGTCCACCGACATACCGAGCGTCAACAAGATACCGGCGATTCCAGGTAAGGTTAAAGTGGCCTGCATCAAGGAAAGAATGGCCACCGTCAGGAAGAGGTTGAACAACAAGGCAATATTTGCAAAAACGCCAAACAACCCGTATGCGGCGACCATATAACTGACAACAAGAGTAAAGCCGACCAAGCAAGAATAAATTCCGGCGTTGATGGCGTCCGCTCCCAAGTCCGGCCCTACGGAACGCTCTTCGATCACGATCAACGGAGCAGGCAACGCGCCGGCGCGCAAAAGGACGGCCAAGTCATTGGCGCTTTGAGCATTGAAGCTTCCGCTGATTTGACCGCGTCCCCCCGTGATCGGCTCGCGAATCACGGGAGCGCTGATGACCTTGTTGTCGAGAACGATCGCAAAAGGACGATTGACGTTGGCTTTAGTGATGTCGGCGAATCGCCGCGCTCCCACCGCATCAAATTCGAAATTGACCACCCACTCCCCGGTTTGAGGATTGTTTCCAGCGCGAGCGTTGACGAGATTGGCTCCATCGACCTCGACTCGGCGCTTCACCACATATCGTCCGGAACCGCCGCGTCGGTCGCTTTCGACGCTCGGCAACAGCTCAGCGCCTGACGGAACGCGCCCGGTGGAGGGATCAGCATTCACGTCCACCAACCGGAAAGTCATTTTAGCCGTCTGCCCCAACAGACGCTTGATGCGATCGGGGTCCGTCACGCCGGGAAGCTGCACCAAAATCCGGCCTTCTCCCTGGCGAGCGATCGAAGGCTCATTGACGCCGGTCTCATCGATGCGCCGCCGCACGATTTCGATCGATTGTTCGACCGAACGCTGCAATTTTTCTTTGATCGCGTCTTCGCTCAGTTGCAGAATCACCGCGCCGTCGACGCCGACGTCCACATTGATATCCGGACGACCGCCGCCTAAAGGGCCGCCGCCGACGTTGGTCGCCAGTTTTGTCCGCAACAAACGAACGACGTCTTGCGCTTGAGCCGAGTCGCGCACTTGAACGCGCACCGCCCGGCTATCCTCGGAGATTCCGGTGTAGCCGACGTTTCCGGCGCGCAACTCTGTGCGCACCGAGTCTTGCAAGTGGTCGAGACGCTCCTTCAACACGGTCGCCATGTCGACTTCAAGCAAGAGGTAAGAGCCTCCGCGCAGATCGAGGCCCAAATTGACCTGACGATGCGGCAGCCAATCCGGCGCACGCTCCAGCAACTGCCGACTAATGAGATTCGGCAAGGAAAACAAGACGCTCGCGGCGCACACCGCAATGATCGCGTAAATCTTCCATTTGGAAAAATAGAGCATCCGCTCCGCGCCCTCCGCAAAAGCCGGACCACGCGCGGGGGGCGACGATCTGTGTCTCCGGCCGCCCGCCCTGTTCCGGTCATCTTCCTGTTCCGACCATTTCGCAAGGATATGTCCATTAAGGCCGCATATTTCTACGGGGCCTCTACGTCACGCCCTTGTCATACACTATATCGCCGACCAACAACGACGGGAAATACGGCCTCTTCCGTACTTGTCCACATCGGCTTCTCGGCCAAGAACGACGCTCGAACGAGGGTCGCCCAATTCTTTATTTTTTCTCCCGCGCGTCCTTACTTTCTTTCACGGCGGCCTCTTTGTCATCGTCGTCATCGGACTTTCCGCCCCGAACGGGCTCGGTTTTGGCCAAAACCGACTGCAAGGTCGACTTCACCGCACGCACCTTAACATTTTCGGCCAGCTCTAAAACCACTTCGTCATCACCGACGATTTTCGACACCGTCCCGATCAACCCGCCGCCTGTGACCACACGATCACCGCGCCGCAAGGTCGTCAACATTTCCTTATGATCTTTCATGCGCTTCTGCTGCGGACGAATCAGCAGGAAATAGAACACAATGAAAATCAGAACCAGTGGAACGAACGACATCAAGTCGGCGCCCGGCGATGCGCCCGCAGACGCTGCTTGAGCGTGAGCCGTGGAAACAAACATAGTCAAACTCTCCCTGTGGATCGACTTACTTATGCGAAAAACTTATGCTTTATGAGTCAACAGATGAATTCAACACCGCTATGGACAACGCCGCGCGGCAGGTGAAACGCATCACCCACCCGAACTATACCCACCGCTTCCAGGGTTGCAACATTGGGAAAAGAGGCGGACAAAAATAACCTATCGGCTCCAAGCGTTCAACGCCTGAACGCTTCATCGTTTTTTTTCTTATGGATAAGTCGTCATGATTCAGCTACATCAATTCGCCCCAATCTGGGGACTAAATCTCAGTCCGTTTTGCCTCAAGGTGGAAACCTATTTGCGCCTGGCCGAGATTCCCTATCAGGTCGTTCCAACGACGCCAATGAAGGCGCCGAAAGGCAAACTGCCGTTCATCATCGATGACAACGGCGCATGCATTCCAGACAGCGGCCACATCATCGCTCATTTGAAGCACGCCTACGGCGACCCGCTGGACGACAAACTCTCGCCGGATCAGCATGCGCTCGGCCATTTGATTCGCCGCACATGCGAAGAAAGCTTGATGCACGTTATGGCGTTCGGTCGTTGGATCGACCTCCCCGGATGGACGGTAATGCAACGGACGTTGGCGGAGTCGTTGCCAAAACCTCTGCGCGTCGTGCTTCCGGCAATGATCCGCCGCAAAATCCGCAAAGCGCTATACAGTCAGGGTTATGGACGTCATGATCGAGAAGAAATTTATGAATTGGGATGCGCCGATCTCAATGCAATCGACCGCATTTTAGAGGGCCGTAGCTTCTTGGTGTCCGAGTCTCCCACGTCTTATGATGCGATGCTTTATGGATTTGTGTCTTCTCTACTGTACCCGCCATTTGATTCGCCCTTAGAGCAACGCGCCCGATCGTCTTACAATCTTTCTACTTTTGCAAAACGCATCGAGAGCGTCCTGGCTGAGAAAAAAACACGCCTAGAAGGATGAAATCGCACCAATGAGCCAAGCGATCGACACATGCCCTTGCGTTTCCACATAACAAATAACGGGTTCAGGAACGCAGTCCCTGGACCCGTTATTTTTGTAACAAATACCCTAAGCTTTGCACAGAAACATCCCCGGTCACAGGCAGCTGACGCGCTTGCTGAAACCGCCGCACAGCACCACTCATCCCATCAACCGCCACAGGGAATCCTCTCCGCGCCAACAATTCGCCAACAGTCTGCCTCGGCTGCGCGAAAACCGGCCCATCCCCCGGAGGCGCCGTTCCTAAACCAGACAGAATCCCCGAAGCCTCAATTGCTCCAGCCGCTTTCGGCCAACGTCGAACGTCCGTCAAAACAGACGTCGCCACGGCGCCGCCGTAATGCGCCGTTTTGCCGTCAATTGCGACAACATGAATTCCGATCACTTTTAAATCATGTCCGTCAAAAGTCAATAACGGCCCACCAGAATCGCCCTTCACCGCCTCGCATGTGTGAACCGCCGTTTGCGTGTTCACCATCATGCCATGAAGCTCGCAACCGCTCTGCACCGTCAGAGTATGAGCCGCATCACTGCGATATCCCGCCAGCAGCACCAAAGCATGGCGATTGCGCAAATCGGAAACGACTGTCGGAGTCAGCGCCGACACCCCCAACCATCCCGCAGTGCGCCCAAGAGGTTCAGCCAACTCCGCCAAAGCCCAATCATTGGTCGATCCCGACACAGTGGGATGAAGAGCAAACTGATAATCATCCGCCGTCACATAGCGAACCACCGCCGCATGAACCACCGCTTGTCCTCGCTGATATCCAGCGACGAAATGCATAATCGAAGGCGGACGCCATCGATTGGCGACCCGATCATAGAAGCAGTGAGCGGCCGTTAAAACATACCGCTCTCCGACCAAAAAGGCCGTGCAATAACCTCGCCCCGCCGCATTCAATCGCCCAATCGCGCTCCAAGGATACTCCATGGCGTTGACCACGATTCGTTCCCCGGCTGCGCCGGCCGCCATAACCGGAGGAAGCGGCAACACGACTTTCGGAGTGGGCGACTGCGCAACAGCAACAGAAGTTGGAAATTGCGGCACAGTAGAAGGCGGAACATCAGAAGGCGAAACCACGGATTGCGGCGTCGTGGGGGGAGGAAGAACGAAAGGCGCCGCCACACGCCGCTCAGAAACCTCCGTCGCGCACGCCTTCCCGATCACGCCAACGCCACACAAAAACAGAACAACGCTCAACGCCACGCTCAACGAAAGAACGCGGATCGTCTTGCCCCCCTCCTCCAACCATCGCATTATCGCCTCATCAACATGGCGACTTATACAGACCATCGCCGACACATCCCCAAGAGTTTCCATAAACACAATTTCCGTAGACGCAAAACATGAGAGACTCTTCAAACACCCCACACAACCTTGACAGGATAGGCCGAATATCCGACCAGCCACGTCAAACCCAATAAAACAGGAAAGGCAAAAAAAACCTTCTGAATCATAGATTTTTTTAAGGAGCAATCTCTTCACAAACTCAAAGCCTAAACATCTTAGAACAGATACAGGCCAGAAGAAACGCCCACCATCAATATTTTTTGCAAAAACCTTCAACAAAAAGCTTGACCGCAAAAAAATCAACCTGTACACTCCGCGTCGTTGTCGATGGATGAGCCTCTGTGGCGGAACTGGTAGACGCGGCAGACTCAAAATCTGTTGCTGGTAACAGCGTGCTGGTTCGACTCCGGCCAGGGGCACCATTTCTCTCGTTGTTCTGCGGTTGCATCTGCATCGCTTTTCAGGACACGAAAAAACACCCTTTAATATTGTTTTTAGAGTTTGCTCTTTGTTGTTTTCGGTAAAGAGTTTCTTGTAAAAGCCAGAGCGACGCGCAAACCCCGGTTTTGGCGCAGACTTTATTTTTGACTGCGCCTGTCGGGCCGTTTCGCGCCTACCGTTATTGGCCTACCGTTATTGATAGAAGACCCAATAATCTTGGTTTTTGTTTTCTCTAATTTGTTGATTATAGGAATCAGAACGCTCTTGCCTTTGCATTCTCAAGTTCCGCCGCCGTTCACACAGTTTTTCGTGTTCACGCCGCGCTTCAGCTTGCAGATAACGCGATTCTTCCGTCTGCCTTCCATGAAGGAATGCGTCCCAAAAGCCCTTATCCTCTAAAAGATGCGCGCCGAATGATGTGTATTTAAACGCAGAAAGAAAGCTTTTCCAAAAAGCGCTCCCTTTTACGTGTATCTCCTTACCCTTACCACCATCAACGGGCTCCAAAACAAGAGTAGGCCCTTCTTTGAAGACATCGGCCGCCCACGTCATGCCGTTGGCGTCATGAATAGTAAAAATTTTTTCGTCCCAAGGAAAACTTTCGAATAGAGCCGCAAGCTCATCACGCCGCGACATCATTTCCATACGATTCTCGATATGAACTTCCTTAACGAATTGACGAAACGCTAAGGACACCAGTTCTTCTTCAACGATCTTTTTCATAACGACCTCCAGTCGCTTCACCCCCACAACCTGCACGGATGAAGAGAGATTTGAGTCTTCAAATCGATGATTGAGTCATCGGCTATATATAGTTATCGGCGAAACGAAGGCAGATGTCCCGTTTCAAATTTGTTATTTTCTTGAGAAAACAGAAAGCGGAACAAAAAATCAAAACCACCACACCAAAGAAGCAATTCCATCATGAAAAAAAAGCAACAAGAGAGGCGCTTTCTTAATCAAAATAATTTTTATGCCATTTAATGCAAATAAGGGAGGGGCTTTCGCCCCATATGCGCTAGGATATGGGGTTGACGCGGCGATAAAATTGTGATTTATCAACGCGATGGACACGATTTCTCTTCTCGCCAAGGATTGGAACGCGTTTGTCGCGCAGATATCCCGATTCATCGACCTTGACGCAACCGCCGCTTCGTTCAAAGCGCTCCAGCGACGACGGGGCGTGAAAGACGCCTCGTCGTTGCTGCGTCTTGGGCTTGGCTATGGTCCCTGTGGCTTGTCACTCCGTCAAGCCGCCGCATGGGCGGAAGTCACTGGCGTCGCCAGCCTTGCGAATACGTCGCTTCTTGACCGGCTTCGAAACTCTTCAGATTGGTTTGCTGAGATTGTCCGGTCTTTGATGTCGGATAGAATTAAACCAACCAACAGTTACTATGATGGCCGGACGATAAAGCTTATTGATGGATCATCGATATCTGAGCCGGGAAGCAAAGGAACTGACTGGAGACTGCACGCCGCCTATGATCTTGGAAGTGGGCAATTTAGCCATATAAAGGTCACGGATCAACACACAGCGGAGAGCTTAACCCATGCCCCAGTTCAAGCTGGAGACATACTGATTGCTGATCGAGGCTATGCGAAAGCCGCAGATCTATTGGCGGTTAATCAACAGGGTGGAGATTTTATCGTCAGGATTGGTTGGCGCTCGCTTCGGCTTCTGAATTGCGATGGTAAGGTCTTTGATTTGTTTGGGAAACTTTCCTCAGATTCCGGAGATGGGGCCGTTGATGTCTCCGTGATGATTGCCCCGCGCAAAGGCCGGCCGGCCTTGCCGGTGCGTTTGATCTTGCTGAAAAAACCTGATGGCGCGACCGAGCAGGAGCAACGCCGCGTCGAGCGTCGGAGCAACAGAAATCAACACCAGATTGATCCGCGCACTTTGATCGCGGCGGGCTACGTCATGATCGTAACGTCGTTGGCGGCGGACGCCTTTCCCGCACACGAAGTTGCCGCTCTTTACCGACTGCGCTGGCAAATTGAAATCGCATTCAAGAGACTAAAGAGCATCCTCCACATCGATCGCTTGCGCGCATACGACCCAGACCTAGCCAAATCCTGGATATATTGCCACATTATTGCGGCCCTTGCGATCGACAGAATGAGCCAGGAAATCCTGGAATCTTCCCCCTAAGCGTACAGAACACCTAAAATACGAACCTTGCTCATGGCGTGTATATATTATTGTTCGAAAGATGTTGATCTCTATCGTTGAAGGGGAGCACAGCACCAAACGCCTGATCAAGGCATTCAGACCCTGCACACGAAACCTCTTTGACCCTCCGCGAAAGCGCAAAAAGCAGATGCACGAGAGGCAAAAATTATTATCCTAGCGCATATGGGCTTTCGCCCCTCCATGCACGACCAAGAACACAGTCACTGGTCCTGTCTAATTTTTATTTTCCTATGCGCTCCGAACCTTAACAATAAAACTATCGACAGATTTTCGCAGAACTTCCGCTTCTCTCATCAAACTCTCAGCGGCGAATAGAGTTTGTCCCGCCAAAGAGCCGGTTTCATTGGCGGATCGTGTAACACCCGAAATGTTCCGATTCACCTCAGAGGCGCCGACTGCGGCTTGCTGAACATTTCGAGCAATTTCTTGAGTGGCCGCCGCTTGCTCTTCAACCGCCGCCGCAATAGTGGTGATGGTCTCATTGATTCGGCTGATCGTGCCGCCAATGCCTTTGATTGCATCTGCGGCCCCAGTTGCGGCGCCCTGCATTTCGGTGATTTGCGCGGAAATTTCGTCGGTGGCTTTGGCGGTCTGATTCGCAAGATTTTTGACTTCCGAAGCCACAACAGCGAAGCCTTTTCCCGCTTCGCCTGCGCGAGCCGCTTCAATCGTTGCGTTCAAAGCCAAAAGATTTGTTTGAGACGCAATATTGTTAATCAATTTCACCACTTCGCCGATTTTTTGCGCCGCGTCAACCAAACCAGAAACGGTGGCGTTGGTGCGTTCCGCTTCATTCACCGCGCCACTGGCGACTTTTGAGGATCGGTTAACTTGACGCCCAATCTCGACAATAGATCCGCTTAACTCCTCCGCCGCCGAGGCGACGGTTTGAACATTGGTCGATGCTTGTTCCGCCGCCGTCGCCACCGCCACCGACTGTTGATTGGTTTCCTTAGCGATCGTTGAAAGATTGGCGGCGTTGGAGCGCATTTGGCTTGAAGCGGAAGACACAGTGCTCACCACGCTTTTGACGCTGTTCTCAAAACCATCCGCAAGCAGGTTCATGGAACGCTTTTTTTCTTCGAGCGCGCGCCGTTCTTGAGCCGCTTGTTCAGTCTTCAGACGTTCAACCTCAATGGCGTTGCTCTTAAACACCTGAAGCGCTCGCGCTTGGGCGCCGACTTCGTCTTGACGATCTTGTTCTCCAATTTGAATGCTTGTATCGCCTTTGACGAGGCGCTCCATCAGCGCAACCAGCTCAATAATTGGTTTTGACACCCCGGCGCGCGTAAGAGTATAAGCAACGAACAACATCAAGAGCGATGCGCCAATAGAAATGCTGATAGACAAAGTGTAGGTGGTGTTTGCGTTGACACTGAGAGCGCTCGATTCTTCAGAGACGCTTTTATTGATCATAGTAACCATAGACACTATATCTTGACGAAGTTTGCGCATATCCATATTAATTGGACGCAATTCTTTAACAGCTTCATCATTTTGATTTTTTAATCCCAAAGATTCCACTCTGGACATCGCCGGAGTTAGTCTATTATACTGACTGATAATATCGTCGATTTGAGTTTTTTGGTCCGGCAAAACCTTGAGAGCAGCATTTGCATACTCTAGGAATTGTTTTTGAGCGTCATCTAATAAACTGGCGTTCTCTCTTATGTCGGCATCATTTGCTTCAGCAATAATCCCATAAAGGAGACGGCCGATTTCAGATAAACTACGGTTCAGCCGCGCCAAAGCCAACACGCCTTTCTCTTTATGCTCGATTAGCTGAGAGTAGGCTCTATCGATAGATGCAATGTTCGTAGCAGCGTAAAGGCCAATTCCTACGGTTATGGCCGCCATCATGCCAAGAATAGTAAGTATTTTTATGGCAATCGGTAGATTCTTCATGTGTCAAAAACCCTTAAATGCAGAACGGAACATTGTCACTTAAATTGAAGGATTTTTTAATATTTTCCAATAGAAAAATTTTTAATTATCATTTTCCAAAAGCGTTTATTCTTATTGCAGAGTTGGATAATTCCGTTAGCCTATCTGAAACAATAAAATTCATAGGTTATGGTAAACAAAGCAGATTTTCTTAAGATTTCGATATTTCTTACTCCCTTTCCCAAAGAGTCAACCATAGACAATAAGAGAGCGAAACAAACCCGTGTGATATGGCTTGCGTCATGACATTCAACTCTTCTGAAGTGGCCGCCGTCATTTTGGCCGGAGGACGCGGCGTGCGAATTGGCGGTGGAAAACCAGCGGTTCTTCTGGCGAAAGAACCTCTTATCCTTCATGTATGGAGACGAATTCAGCCTCAAGTGGATATTTTGATGATCAACGGCTCTGCAACGGGTCCGGAGCAAAACATCTCTTTCCCACAACAAAACACGCTCTGGGTTAATGACGCACTCCCCGATTGGCAAGGCCCTCTATCGGGCGTGTTGGGCGCCATGAACCGACTGGTCGAGATCGCTCCGGCTTGCCGTTTTTTGATGACGATTCCGTGCGACACTCCGTTTTTGCCCCATAATTTAGCAACAAAATTGTGGGAGGCAGACGTCCGCAACGATATTATTCGATGCGCCAGTTCAGGAGGCCGCATTCATCCTTTGATTGGGCTCTGGCCGCTTGCTTTACGCGACGCCCTAGATCATGCTGTGCGAAGCGAAGGCGTGCGCAAGGTCTTTGATTGGCTCAATCGGCGCCCCCACCGAGTTGTCGCCTGGCCGGAAGCGCCTATAGATTCTTTCCTCAACATCAACACGCCGACAGACCTCGCGATCGCCGAGGCGTTTCTTACCCGCGCTTCGGTCAAGGCTTTGGTTTAAAAAACATGATGAACCCTCGTTCTCAGCCAGTCATGTCAAATAGAAATATAAGTTCTCGACTGGATTTTTTTCTTCAGAAGACATGCGTCAATCATAATGCAACAATGAAAAGGTGAAATCGTGCGGAAACGATTCGTCATGGGAGCATGCGTCAGTGCGATTTTTTGCGCCATTCCATTTGCGCTCCTTGCGGGCGTTCCGGCTGAAAAACGCCCATTGCCGCCATCCGCAAGCGTCCAGACTCCAGAACTCGCCGCATGCGTTAAAAAAGCCGAGACGTCTCCAAAAACCGCATTAAGTGATTCTGAAACATGGCTGGATCATGGCGGCGGCCCATCCGCAAAATTATGCCAAGCCACCGCGCGATTTTATCTTGGCCGCTTTGCTGAAGCCGGACAACAATTCGAAGAGTTAGCGCCAATCTTAGCAGGACAAGACTCCAAACACGCCGCCGGATTATTGGCGCGCGCAGGATGGGCTTGGTTATTGGCGGGTGATTCTACGCGCGCCGAACGAGTCTATTCCACCGCTTTGTCGCGCACTCCCGACGATTCGGATCTATACATTGATCGAGCCTTCGCTCGAATGGATGCGAAACGTCCTCGCGAAGCCATTGAAGATTTGTCTCAGGCCCTAAAACGCTCGCCAAAACGAGCGGAGGCCTATTATTATCGCGCAGCAGCTTGGCGCGCGGTGAACGAGCTTGGAAAAGCACTATCCGATGTTGAGAAAGCATTGGAGATTCGCGCAGACTATGTCGAGGCGTTGTTTTTACGAGGAAACTTGAAAGCGTTGAACAACAACATTCCTTCCGCCATTGTTGATTGGCGGCGCGTGGTGCGTTTAGCTCCGGATTCGGAAGAAGGACGAAAATCCCAACAGAATTTGACGCGCTCCAAATCTCAGTAAATCGGAGGATCGCGTAAAAACAGAACCTTGATTCGAACCCGCCTATACTACAAATTACAAGGATTGCTTATGATAAACCGTCCTATCTTCTCCAAACGACGCTCTTTATTCCGTACTTTTGCGCGCTCGGCGCTTTGCTTCGGATGCTCTGTGGTCGCGTTCGCGGTGATCGCCTCTGGAACAATCGCCTCCGGCGCGCATGCGGAAGACTTAACTCAATTTTCTCGCTCCATAGGCTTGAAAGACACAGCCTCTTTTGTCGAAACCGTCTCCGCCATTCGCTCAACCGGACGCCTTCCCAATAAATATCTCACGAAACAAGAAGCCTCAAGAAAAGGGTGGCGTCCAGGAGCAAATATTTGCGAAGCAATTCCAAACCAATGGATTGGAGGCGATGTGTTCCGAAATCTGGAAGGCAGGTTGCCGAAAAAAAATTACCGAGAAGCCGATTTAGAGCCGACATGCAAATCACGCGGAGCCAAACGTCTGGTGTTTTCAGGAAAAAACGAAATCTATGTAACAGTTGATCATTATGAAACTTTTACACGGGTGCCATAGAAGACGTTAGAGTTTGTTCAGAAAAGGCGAAGACTCTGAGTTCCTGGTCGTCGAGGGGGGACTTTCTTCCCCCACACGACCAGAAACTCAGTCACCACGCACACCACTCTTCTGAAGAAGACCATGATCCGACGCCATCAAATGAATGAAATTAATATCATTGATATTAAGACCGAAAGCGATATTAAGATTAAAAGCCCTCTCCTCCTCAAATAACGCTAGAATACCCCCCCAAACATGCCAGACGTAATGATCCCCGGCCCTGCGGGCCCCTTGGAAGGACGCTTTACACGCGCCGCCAACCCTCGCGCCCCGATCGCGCTCGCTTTACATCCTCATCCGCTGTATGGCGGAACCATGAACAACAAAGTGACTTACGCTCTTTTTCAAACCTTGAGCCGTCACGGTTGCGCAACATTGCGCTTCAATTTTCGCGGCGTCGGCCGCAGCGCAGGACTCTATGACCAAGGAGTCGGCGAAACCGAAGACGCTTGCGCCGCTTTGGATTGGCTGCGCGCCACTCAACCCGAAGCATCAGACTGCTGGATCGCCGGCTTCTCGTTCGGATCATGGATCGGACTGCGCCTATGGCGCCAAGATCAACGCATCAAGCACGTCATTGCCGTCGCGCCCCCCGCCTCTATGTTTGACTTCGACTTTCTCAACGCTCCCTCCTCTGCATCCAACGCGACGCGCTGCGGCTCGGCGTTGTTTCTTCAAGGCAGTCGCGACGACTTAGCCCCGGAACCGGCTTCAACCGCTTTAGTCGAACGCTTCACCCGCGCCTACGCCTCGAAAGACGCTCTTTTAGAGAATCGCCTAAACGTCAATTATCACATCGTCGAAAACGCCGACCATTTTTTCTCCGAGCACATGGACGACCTCAAACGCAGTCTTGACGCCCACATCGGAAAACACCTAACTCTGCCGGTCTTGCCTGCGCCTGTATAAAAGCCGTCATAGACGATCAATATTTAAACTCCATCACGCCTTCCGTCCGCCCCCTCCCCGCAAGGAATTCACCGTGACGCCCTCCGAGACCGACGCCTTCCTCTCCAAAGACGGCTCTTTCTCGAACAACGACGCCTCGCCGCCAAACGAGAGCGATGACGGTCTGTTATCGGATGAAATTCTATTTGCCGAAGAAACCGACGAACCAACCGAAACCGAAAACCCTTGGCTCATCTTGGTGGTGGACGATGAGCCGGACGTCCATTCGATGACCGAGCTGATTTTGTCCGAAGTTCGATTCAAAAACCGGTCATTGAAAATCATCAGCGCGCACTCGGCAAACGACGCCCGCGCCATGCTCGAAACCACTCCGCTGATCGCCGTAGCCTTAATCGACGTCGTAATGGAGGACGAACACGCCGGATTGCAACTGGTCCACGCCATTCGCGAAGAATTGGGCAATTTGGATATCCGGCTGATTCTCCGCACGGGGCAACCCGGTCAAGCGCCACAACGCAGCGTAATCATCGATTACGACATCAACGACTACAAATCCAAGGCCGAGCTTTCAGCGGAAGGATTATTCACCGCCGTCATCGCCGCGCTACGTTCGTTCGACTACATCATGTCGATCGAATCAAAGGTGCAAAAACGCACCCAAGAACTTTCTGAAAGTCGCGAACGCTTACGCACAATTTTGGAAAACAGTCCTGTCGGCGTCGTCGCGGCGCGCAAAAACGGCTCGATGATCTTCACCAACCGACGACTGGCGAATATGCTCAACCGGCCGCGCGAAAGCTTGCTGGAAACCGACGCAGCCGAAATGTTCGTCTCCCCCGCCGAACATCGCCGCCTCGTGGAAACTCTGTTTGAGAACAACGGCTTTCTACAAGAAACCGAAGCGCGGATGATACGCTGCGACGGCGCGCCGTTCTGGGCTTTAATCTCGTGCGACGCCACCGAAATCGATGGCGAACAGGTTTATCTGAGCTGGGTCTACGACATCTCTCGACGACAACAGGCCCAAGCCGAACTACAAGCCGCCAAAGAGCAGGCGGAACAAGCCACAGCCGCAAAATCGGTGTTTCTCGCCACCATGAGCCATGAAATCCGCACGCCGATGAACGGAGTTCTCGGCATGTTGGAACTCTTGGAGCGTTCTCCGCTCGACCCGGAACAGTCCGACACCGTCGCCACCATTCGCGATTCCGCGCGATCGCTGCTGCGCATCATCGACGACATCCTGGACTTTTCTAAAATTGAAGCCGGCAAGCTCGACCTAGAGCGCGCGCCGGTCTCTTTCTCGACTCTGGTGGAGAGCGTTGGAGACACTCTGGCCGCCAACGCTCAGCGCAAAGGCATCGATTTATTGATCCACGTCGACCCACATTTGCCCACAACCTTAATGGGCGACTCCTTGCGCCTACGGCAAATCTTGTTCAACCTCGCCGGAAACGCCATTAAGTTCACCGAGAAAGGAAAAGTGGTCATTCAAGTTGACGCCCTCGACGTCAACGACGAACGCGCGTCCTTCCGAGTCAACGTCATCGACACAGGTATTGGAATCGCCTCCGCAGACCAAGAACGATTGTTTCAACCCTTCTCTCAAGCCGAACACTCCACCACCCGCCGTTTTGGCGGCACCGGCTTGGGTTTATCAATCTCGCGCCGTTTGGCCGCGATTATGGGCGGAGAAATCGGCGTCTCCAGCCACGCCGGGCAAGGGTCATGCTTCTGGCTTCAAGTTTGCCTCGATGTCGCCCCCCCCGAAGTCCTCGCCCTCCACCACGACAAGCCCCCCGCCGGAGAGATCGATTTATCCGGCCTTCGTGTCGTCATTGTCCATTATGACGACGTCGCCCGAGACTTTTTCAACAGCTATCTCGAAACCGCAGGAGCCACCGCCGTCGCCGTCGCAGACGGTCCCGCCTTTCTTACGATCGCCCGCGCCACGGCAACCGCAGGCCGCCCCTTCGACGTCGCCGTCATCGATGCTCGCGTCTATCAATCATCTGTGATTGCTGTGCGCGAAGCCCTGGGGTTCGGCCCCGCCGGAGAGACAATTCATTCCGTGTTGCTATCCGAACCCGGAGTCGATATCGGAGTTCGGCGCCCCCATCGCCCCGGAACCCCATTAACGCTGACCCGCCCCACACGCCGAACCGCACTCATCCGCGCCGTCGCCGTTGTCGCCGGACGAATCGCTCCGGATTCCGAACGCGCAACAATCTCCGTTGAAAAGCAAGATTCATTCCCTCCCTCCGAATCAACCGACGCCCGCTTCAACGCCGACGCCTCTTTGCCAAACCACAGCGCTTCCATCGAAGACGCGCGAAAAGCCGGACAACTACTCTTGATTGCAGAGGACAACCCAACCAACCGTAAAGTTATCCAAATGCAACTCAATCTCCTCGGCTACGCCGCCGAATTCACCAACAATGGTCGAGAAGCTCTCAACGCCTTCGAACGCAATCCTGATTCCTATGCATCATTGCTTACCGACTGCCACATGCCTGAAATGGACGGTTTCGAGCTAACTCGCCTGTTGCGCGAACGCGAACAACTTATATCCTCTTCCCGTCGCCTTCCCATCATCGCCATCACCGCCAACGCTTTCCAAGGGGAAGCCGAGCGCTTCAAAGCCGCCGGAATGGATGATTACCTCTGCAAACCACTGGATATGAATAAACTCGGGGAAACCCTGCGCCGTTGGCTTCCCTTCACGCCGACGCAAACAGCTCCGTTGACAACATCTACGTCGCAGACGCCTGCATTCACACCGCAGGCGCCTACGACGATTCAAAGCGCGCCCTCCTCCGCCGCCAACGAACTGCCGGTTCTCGATCTCTCCGGACTAAGACAGCTCTGCGGTGACGACCAAATCCTCATTCAAGAAATGCTTCAAGACTTTCTCAACTCCAGTAGAGACATCATTATCCGCCTCTCCGCCGCTTGCGAGAAACGCCAAGCCTCAGAAATCAAAAGTTGCGCCCATAATCTAAAAGGCTCTTCGCGCACAGCAGGAGCCAAAGCCTTGGCTCTTGCCTGCCAGAAGCTTGAAAGCCTTAGCCTTACTCAGAAGTGGGAAGATATTGATTTGCTCTCTGAAGAGGTTATGAAAGAAATGGCGCGGATGGAAAAGGAAGTAACAACTTTGCAATCTTCGTAAAATTAGACGGGTCCGGGGACTGAGTTCCTGGTCGTGGAGGATCATAAGGGGGGGGGAAGCGACCGCCCCCTTATCGCCATAAGGCGAACGTCTTACAGCTTGCGCGAATTTTGCCTTACGGCAATAAGGGGGGCCGTCGGGCCCCCCTTATAATCCCCCACGACCAGGAACTCAGTCCCTGGACCCGTCTAATTTTTGATGCGATGGCGTTATATGTCTCTCTCATCCCCCTCAACCGTTCCACTCGGCGCACCGATGCGCCAATTCTGGCGTTTTCACAAAGATACTGTTTACCTCAACCACGGGACCGTCGGCGTCACCCCAATTCCCGTTCTTGAAACCCAAATCGCCCTTCGTAATGAAATCGAAGCCGCCCCTGGCCCCTATTTCGCCAATCACCACCACCCACGTCTTCGTCAAGCCGCCAACCGCGTAGCTCAATGGCTCGGCGCGAACGAAAAAGACTCCCTTGTCTTCGTGGATAACGCCACAACCGGAATCAACGCCGTTTTAAACTCTCTCACCTTTGCTCCAGATGATGAAATCCTCGTTACATCCAACACTTACGGAGCCGTGCGTAATGCCGCTCGCTTCACCGCCCGTAGCATTGGCGCTCATGTCGTCTCCGCAGAACTTCCCTTTCCATTGATTTCCCCTCAACAAGCGCTCGATGTAGTAGAACAAACCATCACTTCCAAAACCCGCTTGGCGATTCTTGATCATATCGTCTCTGAAACCGCACAACTCATGCCGATTAGAGCTTTGATCGAGGCATGCCACGCACATGGAGTTCCCATCTTAGTTGACGGAGCCCATGCTCCAGGACAAACGCCGATTAACCTCTCTGTCATCAATGCGGATTGGTATGCAGGCAATCTCCATAAATGGGCGTTCGCTCCTCGTGGATGCGGTTTTTTGTGGAAAAACCCTTCCTCTCTCCAAGACATTCATCATCCGGTAATTTCTTGGGGACTCGACAAAGGCTATATCGCGTCTTTCGATTGGGTCGGCACACGAGATCCCACCCCGTGGTTGTGCGCACCCATCGCCCTAGACTTTATTGAAGCGATCGGTTTTAATCGTCTCCTCGCCTATAATCACACTCTGACGCGCACCGGAGCCGAATTTCTTGCTCGAACATGGAAAACCGATATTGTGACTGCTCCGGAAATGTCCGCATCGATGATCGTTGTGCCTTTGCCGCATCCGCAGACGATGACTCAAGAAGAAGCAGAGGCTATGCGTCTTCATCTTTGGCAAACGCATCACCTTGAAGTTCCCATTGTCTTACACAAGAATAAACCTTGGGTTCGTCTCTCAACGCAAGTCTATAACAGCCTAGAAGATTTTCAGAAACTTGCCGATTGCTTGAAAATGCTATAGAATCAGATGAATCCAGGAACACGGTTCCTGGCCCTATCGAAGAACTTGTTCGGAAACATTGATATTCTTTCCGGACAAGCTTTAATTTTTGTGCAAATCACAAGGATACAGAATCACGGCGTCACTCGTGGACAAATATAGTTCAAAATTAGAAACATTTTCCATTTCAAATAAGAGACACAATAAAACCATACTCCATCAACAATAACAAAATAAATTTCTTTTGAAATCAATAACAAAAGGGCCTATCATCACAAATAGACATTCTATTCTGTAAAAAAACTGGCCCGTGGAGGACCAACCATGAGGCTCCCATATTTTTCCCAAGCTTCTGCACTTTTGCGAGATCGCCGTGGCGTCGCAGCGGTGATTTTTGCTCTCGCTGCGCCAACAATGATCGGTTTTGTCTCATTGGGAGTCGAAGTCGGATTATGGTATGTCGCAAAAGCCAAACTACAACACATCGCCGACGCAGCCGCCATGGCCGGAGATCGTGAACTTGCGGCGGGAACCGGACAAGTCGAAGCCGTCGTGTCTTTGTCCGGACACTTGAACGGTTGCACATCGGCTAAAAAATGCGCTCTCGATCCGCCAACAATATTTCGAACCGCCTCGTCACCTTCGATCGATAACGGCGTGCAAGTTGTGGCCTACAGCGAGATTAACTTACTGTTCTCGCGGATGTTCTTAAAAACCACGCCAGAGGGCGTAATTCGTATTCACGCAACAGGCCGAGCAGCCTTCATCAACAAAGCAACCGGCGGAGTTCCCGGATGCGTTCTCGGACTCGATAACGCCGCCGCCTATACGGTTTCACTAAAGAACAACGCCATCGTCAACTGCAACGTAATGTCGAACTCCAAATGCCAAGGCCCAGGATCAACCACCTGCACACTCGACGCGAACACCTACGGCTCTTACAGCAATTGCGATCCATCCGTCGATCCGCAATGCATCGCTACAACTAGAACCAAATCGGTTTCCAGCCTTAACCTACTGAACAACGCGCGCATCAACGCCACGGGAAGCGCCGCCGGAACGATTTACCTTGCCAACAACGCCATAATCTCCGGCACAAAAATCCCTAATTCCACGCAGGTTCCCGATCCCTACTCTACGCTTACTGTTTCCACACCGACAGCAACCGCTGCCTTGATTACCGGCGGAGGCAACGGCGGCAGCGTCGCTCAAGCCATTGATATCAGCGTTCCAGACAATACATGCTCAATCACAACCGTCACTTACGACAACAATCAATATTTGCACATCCGGCCTGGGTGTTACAATGGTTGGAGCATGATGAACAATGTTCATATCACATTGGACTCAGGAACATACCGCATAAAATCGAAATTTATTATTTCCAACAACGCCTTTATAGATGGAACAATGGGAACGACTTTAGTTTTCGTCGGCAGCGGAAACAACAGTTACGCAATCGATATTAACAACAATGCGTTTATTAAGATTACGGCGCCCAATAGCGGTCCTTATCAAGGAGTCGCAATCATGGGAGACCCAAACGGAAAACCAACGATTGTACAAACCTTTAACAACAACACAATATTTAATGTTAAGGGCGCAATTTATTTTCGATCACAAATCATCAACATGGAAAACAACGCCATCAGTGATTTAAACGGATGTTTGCAAGTGATCGGACGCCGCGTTCTACTCTCGAACAACGCCACATTCGGCAATAATTGCCTAGCAATCGGAACAAAAGATATTATGATTGGCCAACATATAACGGAAATTATCGATCTCGTGGAGTAAAAAATATGTTCGTCCACAGGAGAAAGAAAATGCCTCTATTCACACTATTTCGACAAAGCCGATCCGGCGGCGTCGCTGTGGAAATCGCTCTCAGCGCGCCGATTTTCTTGATCTTACTTCTGGGAATGATCAACTACGGCTTTGAAGTATATTGCAGCGCTCAATTACAACGCGCCGTGCGCGCCGGAGCGCAGTTTTCAACCTCCGCCGCTCACGCCACAGATGAAGAAGGAATATTCGCCACAATCAAAGGCGCATCCGAACTCTCAGGGATTGTCGTCGAACCGATCGTGACGCTCTGTCGTTGCGCCCATGGAGACGAAATCGCATGCACCGGAGCAACATGCTCCGACGGCAGTGCAGTAGGACATTACGTCACGCTTTCAGCATATTTCATATTTACGCCGGTCGTGTCGCTGTTCTCTTCATCGCCGCAAAAACTAGTCTCAAGCATCACGGTGCGAACTTCCTAACCATAACCACACGACCAGGAGAACCCCAATGAACAGAGAATCGCCTCTCCCGCTTCGAACCCTGCTCCGAAGCGCGCAACACGCAGAACACGGAAGCACATGCGTTGAATTCGCGCTCGGATCAATGATTGTCTTTTTGGCGATCTTTGGAATAATCGAGTTCGGTCGCTATTTATGGACACAGCACACGGTTGAATCCGCATGCGCCGAAGCCGCTCGATATATTTATACACATTCAACGGACCCATTGACGGCTTTGCAAACCGCAATCCCAAGCCATATTCGCAAAGCCATGACAGGACTGGATCAAGAGAAACTCACCGTGACCACGACAACCAGCGCCACAGACGGCGGCGTAAACTTTCTCTCAATCCAGACGTCGTATCCTTTTCAGTTTGCAAGCATATTGATGATCTCTGCCGTAACAATCAAGGCGAACTCTGTTATTCCTGTTGAATAGATCCGCTTCTTACCCTTCTTGAGGCCCGTGTTTTTCAATCCTCCAAATCTCTAAGAATCCTGTCGGGTCATCTTGCTTACGAGCGCCGATCTTTGTCAAATACTCCCGAAATTGAACGGAAAATTGATTAGTCCAGTCGGGAGATTCAAGAAGCGGCGTCTTTTTCAACATAACCACGGCGTCTGCTTCCACCAAACGATCCAGAGACCACGCCAAAGGCAGCTCACGCAAAACATCATAGACCACAGTATCGATGGTCAGGTGATGGAACCGCTTGATGTTCAACTGACGCGCGAGTTGGAGCGTGTCGGAGTTGATGCCGCGATCATCAGAGGCCATCATCACACGCATTGGCCGATCAGAAGGCAAAGCAGCCAAAGCGCCTTCAGCGATCTGAACATAACGAAGATCGAGACGGTTGCTCATCGGGACCGAGAGAAGCACCGCCGCCGCCACAGAAATGGCGACGCGAGCCATGTAATCGAAGCGTCTGAATTTCTGAGTCAATATCTTCTTAGGATCAATGGCGATAGAAGCGGCGACGAACGGCAAGCCAAAGACGAACGGCAAAGCATAACGCATATCGTGATTAACGCTCAGCGCCGTCAATCCAAGATAAAGCTCCAGAAGAAGAAATGGATAGAAACGGAGAAAGGTAACGATGGGAGGCTCAAGATGCGCCGTTTTCTCTTGCCCACGCCAAGCGCGAAAGGAATGGGACATATGACGAGAAATCAGCATAGAACAGGCAATAAAACCGATTGCCATAAAGAAAATTACACCAAGCCCCAAACGCTCAACCAGAGCGTTTAAATACCCCTTCCAATCCAACCCATAAGAGGCATATTTAGAGATAAGCCCCGCCGAATTGATAGCGTAACCAGATAATTCATTCCAATAAACCAAGAGGTAGACGATCGCCGGAGAACTGACGAGAACCGCCACAAAAGTCGTAATAATCGCCGTGCGCGCTCCGACGCGCCGCCAACGCAGAGCAATCAACATCGGGGCCGATAAAACAACGAGAACCCCAAAAGCAGGTCTCGTCATAACGCCGACGCTAAAAATCAGGCCCCAAAAAACACCGCGCGCCACGGAAGAACGTTGACAGTGCTCCGGCGCATGCAACTCCAGAGGAATCAACAACAAAAGCAATGTCGTTAAAAGAGAAATCAAAACATCGCCTTGATACACTCCAACCACGCTCCAAGGCAGCGGCGTGAAGAAAAGACCGATAGAGGCCAAAAGAATCAACAGTCTCGGAACCGCCAACAACACCAACAATTCAATAATGGCGATTACAACCACAAACATAACAAAGGTTAGCGTCACCAGCCCCAATGCGGCGCCGTCTTCCGTCGCGGCCTGTTCGCCCCAAGGGAGACTCCAGAACGCCATCATCGGAGACTTATGAATATCAGCAAAACAGCCCGATAACGAGACCAAATCCGAGGAAAACACGCCATGATTAACACAAGCGGCGCGATGCAAATAAAATGCGTCGTCCCACCCGACTTGATGTGACGGAGCATATTGAATCAGCAACGGCGTCAGAAAAGCCAACGCCAAAAAAACAACCACCGTCGTGAAAAGCCGATTCACCCCTCTCCCGATCCTCATGCGCCATCCTTTTCCAGAACGAGGGTCTATAGAGCCTGCACGAAGACGGGCCGAAACACCATGACACGGCCGCTCTATCGATGGAGACAATAGTGACGGGCGCGTTTCTCTGTCAAGGATGAAGATATTTTGGGATTTCTGCGGAAAATCGAGTATCCTTCCACTTCCGCTCTTTATCGTCGCTTTCGTTTCGAACTTTTACGCCGGAAGGCAAAAACGCCATGAAAAACATCTTTAAAAAGCCAATCAAAACTCTGATGGTTCTTGCGTTGATCGCAATCTGGAGCATTCCCGCCCCAGCTCACGCCGGGCTGATCCGCGACGCAGGACAGTCGTGCGCATTCGGCGCCGGCGTATTCGGAGTCACCAGCTTCATCGGCGTCACGCCGACTCTGATCACCAGCGTTCTCACCGTGCCGACGACCTCAGTGATTTTGGGCAACGCCATGGTCGGATGCGTGATCGGCGCCGCCGGCGCCACAGCCGCCAAAGTCTTCACCTGGATGTATGACTTAGTGTGGTGAATTTAGCGCAGTCATAACTCCGGAGCAATGAAGGCCCCACTATGCACGAGACCGTTCCCGTTCGACGTCCACGCCTGGGGGGCGGACGTCGTTTTGAGCTTGTCTCCAATTTTCGCCCCGCCGGAGACCAACCCCAGGCCATAGCCGAACTCTCGAACAATTTAGAGAACGGCGCCCGCAATCAAGTTTTGCTGGGCGTCACCGGCTCAGGCAAAACATTCACCATGGCGCATGTTATCCAAAAACTACAACGCCCCGCTTTAATTCTTGCTCCGAACAAGACGCTCGCCGCACAACTCTACGGAGAAATGAAGTCTTTTTTTCCCAAAAATGCAGTAGAATATTTTGTATCTTATTATGATTACTATCAACCGGAAGCCTATGTTCCTCGCACGGACACCTATATTGAAAAAGAATCTACGATAAATGAACAAATAGATCGCATGCGCCACGCCGCCACACGCGCGATTCTAGAACACGACGACGTGGTGATTGTCGCTTCGGTCTCTTGCATTTACGGCATCGGCTCGGCGGAAATGTACGCCGAAATGGCGTTTCCCCTCAAAGTTGGAGAAATCATCAATAGAAATCTCCTTCTGGCGAAACTTACCGAACTGCAATACAAACGCAACGACATTGCCTTTGCGCGCGGTTGTTTTCGAGCGCGCGGAGACACGGTGGAAGTGTTTCCCGCCCACATGGAAGACCGCGCTTGGCGTCTTTCCATGTTTGGAGACGAAATCGAGGCAATCTTCGAAATCGATCCGCTTACCGGCGAGAAAATCACCTCACTACCGCATGTTATGGTTTATCCCAACAGTCACTACGTCACACCGAAACCAACACTGAACCAGGCTGTTGAAAAAATCAAACGCGACCTCAAACTCCGCTTGGCCGAATACGAAAGCGCCGGTCGAATACTCGAAGCGCAGAGATTGGAGCAAAGAATTACTTTCGACATTGAAATGATCTCCGCCACCGGAAGCTGCGCCGGAATTGAAAACTACTCGCGATATCTCACAGGTCGTCGCCCAGGCGAACCTCCCCCTACTCTTTTTGAATATCTTCCTCCTGGATCATTGCTCTTTGTCGACGAAAGTCACGTCATGACGCCTCAAATAGGCGGCATGTCTCGCGGAGATTATCAACGAAAAAGAACGCTTTCCGATTATGGTTTCCGACTTCCATCCTGCGTCGACAACCGCCCACTCAATTTTGAAGAATGGGACGCCATGCGACCGCAAACTGTTTTTGTCTCCGCAACCCCCGGTCCATGGGAAATGGAGCGCGTCAGCGGCGTTTTCGTTGAACAAGTCGTCCGTCCGACCGGATTGATCGATCCCCTGGTATTAGTGCGTCCCACAGAAACTCAAGTTGATGATTTGCTGAACGAGTGCCGCGCTATGGCGGTGCGTGGAAAACGTGTGCTGGCGACCACGCTAACCAAGAAAATGGCTGAAGCTCTGACTGAATATCTTCACGAGAACGGCGTGCGCGCGCGCTATGTTCATTCCGACATCGATACACTGGAGCGAATACAAATCATTCGCGATCTTCGCTTGGGCGTTTACGATGTTTTGATTGGAATCAACTTGCTGCGTGAAGGATTGGATATTCCGGAGTGCGCGCTTGTCGCCATTCTTGACGCCGATAAAGAAGGCTATCTTCGTTCAAAGACTTCTCTTATTCAAACCATTGGTCGCGCCGCACGAAACATTGAAGGCCGCGCCATTCTCTACGCTGATCGAATTACAGAAAGCATGAACTACGCGATTTCAGAGACCAACCGACGGCGCGAGAAACAACAAATTTACAATGCGGCAAATGGAATTACGCCGGAAAGCATCAAAAAAGACATCGCAGACATACTCGAAAGTGTTTACGAACGCGGTGACCATGTCACAATCCGACCAGTTCAAGGCGTCGCAGAAGATGCAACTCCATTTTTAGACGGCAATCTAAGAACGGTTATGGCCGATTTGGAAAAACGAATGCGAGCCGCCGCCGCTGACTTGGAATTCGAAGAAGCTGCGCGACTTCGCGATGAGCTACGCCGCTTAGAGGCCATTGAGCTGGAACTAAACGTGGATGCAATCGAATCAAGCTCTTCCACAAAAACCGCTCAGAAACCCGCACAAAAACCGAAGAAACGCTCTTCCAAGAAATGACGCCATAAAACCAATAATAAAAAATAATGAACCAGACGGGGCTAGAAACACAACCTCTGACCCCGTCTCATTTTCATTCATATTTCTAGTAATGTCACGACCGAACACGCGCTCAATGATGACCGGACATACGCTCAATAAATGCGAGAGCAAGTCCCGTCGCAACCAAAGAACCATGCATTATCAACGCCCAGAGTATCTCGTTGGTATTAAATTTTGGAAAGTCCATGGACATTTCCAAAATATAAATCGATGATATAACAATGATTGCCGTCGAAATTTTAAGTTTTATTGCTCCAGAACTGACATGAGTCAAATCCTCCAGCTTTTCGCCTCCCTGAACGCTACTAAACTTGGCGACGAAGCTGTCATACCCACTGATAAGAACCATAACAATCAAACTTGCAATTAACGTCATATCAATCATAGACAACATAGAAAGAATTAAATCAGAAGACTCCATTCCTCCCGCAGTGAGAGACACCTTGTATATTTTCTTAATGTAGTAAAGCCCGAACAACAGAAGCGCAGCAACAAGCCCGCCATAAAACACAACCAAAATCCACCGACTGTAATACATCACCTTAGTGATAAGATAGGGTATGGCGCTCATTTTCAACGTCCCTTTGATTTGTTATGACAAAAAACATCGTTTAAACATATAGAAGTCTCAAGTCAAGGTTTCCTCACAACGCCATTTTGAGATTCTTACCGCCCTCTCAAGAAACATAAAAAAACATCCTATTTCTTTCCGAATTTCAATGCAATGCTATGAAGTGTTTCTCGCTACTTCCACACGGTTTCTCCCAGCAGCCTTGGCCCTGTAAAGCGCATCATCCGCAGCCATCAACACGTCATCCACACCCGATGTTTGAGCCGAACGACTTGCAACGCCGATGCTGACGGAACAATAAAGCGGCCCCTTCACCGTGGAAGCCATTTTCGTTCCGGCTATTTGCGCCCGCAAATACTCCGCCATCACACACGCCATTTCATGATCAGTATTCGGTAGAAGAATTACGAACTCTTCTCCTCCATAACGTCCAATAAGATCATCCGAACGTAAACTCATTCGGCACACATCCACCAAAGCGCACAACACTTGATCACCAACGGCATGACCAAAACCGTCATTTATCCGTTTAAAGTAATCAACATCCATCATCAAAACCGACACAGGCCGCAGTGATTCCTCGGAAACAGCGAATTCTTGAGACGCCGCATCCAAAAAACAACGACGATTGCTGACGCCAGTCAACGAATCCGTGGCCGCCAAACGCCGCAATTCTTGTTCCATAGCCCGGCGCTGCGTCACGTCGCGAATCATTGCCGTCAGAACCACGCCTTGTCCCGTACAGAGGCGAGAAATCGAGATTTCTGCTGGAAAAACCTCTCCAGAACGACGACGCCCTCGCAGTTCCGGTCGCGCAACCTCATTGGCGTCGTTTTTTCCGGAGGCAAAGCGCGCCACGACAGAGGCGTGAGACGTCATCACATCTTCCGGCAATAGAATATTTAACGACTGCCCAACACATTCCGCCGCCGACCATCCAAACATCCGTTCAGCCGCCGGATTGAACAACGTGATTCGATGCCCAGCATCTACCGAGATAATTGCGTCCTGCGCCAATTCAATAATTCCGCGAAGCCGTCGAGTCGCCGCTTCCGCCTCCAAGCGTTTTATGTCCAGCTCTTGCGTCCGCTCATCAACCAAGCGTTCAAGGTTATGGTTCATATCAGACAAAGACTCGCACATCTGCACATTGTCTAAACCGATGGAAATATTCACGCACAACACTTCCAACAACTGCCGATCCAAAGCCGTCAATGGACGATCCGTGCGAAAAAAAACAGCCATTTCTCGGTCGTTCGGCGTGCGGAGATACAAGCAGTTTTTACTACGATCATAGAGATGACGTTTTTCAAACAAAGCCTGAGAAACTAATTGCGCAATTTCATGATTAACACATGCTTCCGCCGGTTGATTGATCATACATTGATAACGCCCCGCCGCAGCCATAACATATAAATCATCTGGATGCCCTCCCCCCAAATCGCCGCGCCGCATCGCCAGAATGCCATCTTCGCCACATCCTAAAACCCCGCTGACTTGCGTCAGTACGCCGCTCGCGAACATCTCCATCGAGCGCACTTGGAACAGAGAAGCCGATGCGGCAACAATTCGCTCTAATCCTTGCCGATTAAAGTCCAACGCAATAATGTCATCATACGAACGCAGAGCGGATACGACAGTTGTAAACAATCGTTCTTGCGTCAGCTCTGTTTTCGCTTTGTAATCATTTATATCATAACGAACAATAATCTCTTTTTCCGGCGCCTGTCCAGGCTGTCCGGTGCGCAATACTATTCTTGACTTACGGTTTCCAAAATTGCTGCGAATCTCATCCACCAACAGCAAACCGGCGTCGTCGGTTTCCATCACCACATCGAGAAGTATCAACGCGATGTCATTATGCTCGGCCAATATTTTTCTTGCTTCCCCCGCCGAATACGCCTCCAGAAACTGAAGCGGCCTCTCTTTATAGGTGACGTCACGCAAGGCCAACCGCGTCACCGAATGAACTTCCGGCTCATCATCCACAATGAGGATCGTCCAAGGCCTTCCCCAATGTGCGTCTTCACCATGTTTTTTCTTGGCAAAAACAATCTTGCCGGCCATTGCATTCTCCGGTTGTTCCCGACGACTTCACGACTTGAACGCGCACGTTAGGCGCTAAAATAGAGACAATGGTAACGTCGAAACAAGCAACAATAAAAAAAGCTCTTAACCTTGGATAGTAAACACAAGAAGTCGCGTTTACTAGAGCCTATCTGAAAAATTCATCACTGTTTCCAACGAAGCAGCCTTGGCGCCACACCGAGCGCAATTAAGTAAAATTGACATTAATTTACATTACACTCAATCCCATAAAAAAACAAACATCAAAAACATCACTTCCAATCTGAGCCATCTTTTAAATAAACTAACAAACGAAACACACTTGGCGCGTTACGCCGGCTCATTCCCGTTCTCCCCCAACGTCTTTTATCATCGACGCCGCCACACGGGGAAAACTCAAAGAAAACCGCGTGCCCCACCCCTCGCAACTTTCAACAGAGATTTTTCCCTGCAAGGTTATCGTCACAAGATTATAAACAACATGCAAACCCAAACCACTTCCTCCGGCGCTACGACGCGTCGTAAAAAACGGATCAAAAATCTTTGATAAATATTCAGACGGGATTCCTTTTCCGTTGTCTGTAAAATTAAGGTTTATTTGATCATCATCCATCCGTTTGACGGAAATAGTCAAGCATCCAACTTCGGTTCCTTGAAACGCATGAAGTAAGGCATTCATCACAAAATTTGTTATAATTTGAGATAATGCGCCGGGGTAGCTATCAACGATCAACGCTTGCGGACATTCAACCAGAACGGCGTGAGGTGTTTTTTTCAAAGCAGGTTTTAGACTTAATAAAACTTCGTGTATATAAGATCCTAGTTCGAATTCTCTCCGCTCGGCGCTGGTTTGGTCGACGGCGACTTGTTTGAAACTACGAATTAACTCGGCGGCGCGATTCATATTGACCATCATCAACCGCGCCGCTTCGCTTGCCATATCCAAATAATTTTCAAACTCTTCCTGCGACATGTCGTCGTTTTGATAAAGACGCCGAATCTCCTCCGTCACGACGGCCAAAGTTGAGGCGCTGGTTAGACCAATCCCGACCGGAGTGTTGATTTCATGAGCGACTCCGGCGACCAGCCCTCCCAACGACGCCATTTTCTCTGCTTGCAGTAAACTGTTTTGAGTGGCTCTTAAATCTTCCAGCGCTTGCTCCACACGATCCTTGGCGGCGCGGAGTTCGGATTCAGCGCGCGCGCGCGCCGTGATGTCGGTGTAGGTGGTGACGAAACCGCCGCCGGGAATTGGATTGCCGCGAATCTCAAGCACGCGACCATCAGGCCGAACACGCTGAAAGGCGTGCGACTTCCATTGCCGCGCCAAAGCCGTGCGATGACGCACCTGCTCTTCAGGATCGCCTTCGCCGTACTCGCCACGCCGAGCATTATACCAAAATAAATCAATCAAAGTGCCTCCCGGCGCCACCAAAGAGGGAGGAAAATTCAAAAACGACAAAAGATTTTGATTCCATAGAACAATATTAAGGTCTTTATCAACGACGGTCACCGCATCGGACAACATTTCCAACGTGGTCCGAAACAAATTCAACTTGGCCTCATTCGTGTCGGCGGTTGTCCGCTCGGGGCGAATCAGCAAAATCAAGCCGCCCGCCGGACGCGCCACACGCAACAAACGCACGCGCCGGCGCCCATGAAGCACGACGCTTCCTTGCCCGGAGCCGTTCAAAACAGCGTCCAGAACAGCTTCTGCGGTCTCTCCATCGACCGGCGCCAACGCCTCAGAGGCAAACGCCGCATGCAACCCTTCCTTCAACGAAAGAGCTTTTTCAAAAAACACAGACAAAGAACCCGGCGTCGCAATCTCACAGGCGTCATCAAGAGCCGGTTTGCTCTCCGTGGGATCGCAGGCCTCTAAAATATCGCTTAAAGAAGCGCAAAGCGGCCCATAACATCGAATACGCCCCTGACTTTCGTCGCAAATGACGCCGACATCCATGACCTGCAAGATACGAAGCAAATCAGAATACTGCAAAGTCATGCTGACACCATTATGTTATTGAATCGCCATTCAACAGATCACGGCGCGCGCGCTTAATGTGCAAGCTTGATATACAAAAATCTCCAATACAATAACATATCCTCACCAAAAGACCATCAAAATACCAGACGCTCTCAACGCCGCAGCAGCGCGTCACATCTCGCGATAGCCAAGCTCCCCCTTCGGTCTTTTTCGCACAACGAAAAAAATAGGAACCATCTTTGGAATCCAGTCTTTTCGACGATTCTCAATTTTCTAATCCAAATATATTAATTCTCCCCTAACCATGCAATCATCCTCTGACAACGCGCTCTTGCCGTTGGCCGCAAAAAAGCCTACCGTCTTGGAACGTAAACGAGACGATTGTGATCGCTCCATGGAGATATCGGACGCCATCCATATTCCCGCGCCTCCGCCCCAGGTTTGGGCTGCTCTTAACACGCCAGAGATTCTAAAACACTGCATCCCCGGATGCGAAACCATCGAAAAAATCTCTGAAACCGAATTCCAGGCCATAGCCGTCGTAAAGGTTGGCCCCATACGCACAAAATTCTCTGGACGCTTATATCTGAACGACATAGCTCCCCCTCGCCATTACCGCCTAACGGGTCAAGGTGAAGGTGGCGTCGCAGGCTTCGCCAAAGGAGCCGCAGACGTCCAACTTTTTGAAACCGAGGAAGGCAACGCCGTCCTTTCTTACACGGTTCAAGCGCAAGTTGGAGGCCGACTGGCGCAACTCGGCGCTCGACTGATCGACGCAGCCGCTCGCTCGATGGCGACGATGTTTTTTGAACGTTTCGCCGAAATTCTTCTGAACAATCCGCCCATCCGCGCCGAAGAGACCATCGCCCCTCTTCCGATTGCTTCGACTTGATTGCGGTTTACAATCCCAAAAACCAAAGAAGTCTATTTAGAAAGCTTCCACACCCATGGCCCGCCGCTTTTCGCCGACGATTCATGATCCCGACCAATATGACTTGCTCGACGTCCCGGAACCGACAGCAGTAATGCTCACGTACTCTGGCCGCACGGTAGACCTGGAAAACCCCGATTTCAGCCGGTTTGAAATCGATGACATCGCTCGGCCTTTGGCGTATCAGTGCCGATTCGTCGGCAACACCCGCCACTTCTACAGCGTTGCGCAACACTGCGTCTTAACCAGCGAGTTAACAACGCCAGAGACAGCTTTCGACGCTCTGATGCACGACTGCGAGGAAGCGTTTACTGGAGACTGGCCGACTCCTTGGAAAGTGCGGATCGGCCGCGACCGCATCCGTGAAGCGATAAACCCGTTAAAACAAGCGCTGGCGCGACGTTTCGGATTCCGTCACCCAGAGCCGGAAGCTGTGAAAACAGCGGATCAACGCGCTCTCGCTACAGAGCTTCGCGATCTATGCGCCCCGCATCGATTGAATTGGCGCAACTTGCCGCCGCCAAGCGCCACTCTGATCACGCCTCTGGGGCCCGATGACGCCATGGCTCTGTTTCTTCGGCGTTACCGCGAATTGGCGACGACGACGCAGCGCCCCAAAACCTCCCTCGATCGCCAAACTCGGCGATAGATCGGAGCGCTTCCCCAATCGACTGATCAACGGCGACTAATGTCGGAAGGATGCCAAGTGGCGCCACGCGGCCTCCGACTTTTTTTCGGCGCGTCATCAGAGCCGACACCGCGCAAACCGCCGTTATTCCCTCCTTCGCCATCGCTTTCTTCAACGGAAGCGTGATCAACGGAAGCATGATCAGTCGATGGAACCCCGGCGCAAGCTTCTACGAACGCGCGAATAGCGTCTCTCTTTTTCGAATCACAAATCCTTTGGAAACTCCGCGACAACGCCTGCCCCTCGCGTGAGAACTCCACATCATCGCCTGCGGACGCAGTCTCCCCCACCGAAACACCGTGAGCCACAACCGAGAAATTCTCTCTACTGTCGTCCTGCTGACCTTCCAAATCGGAAAAAAACGCAGAGACAGAAACTTTGAGGTGTAAAGCCAACAAATAGAGTTTGCTGGCGGAAATCCGATTGACTCCGCGTTCATATTTCTGAAGCTGCTGAAACGTCAATCCAATGGTCGCCGCAAGATCACCCTGGCTCAACCCCGCCAGCATGCGCAACTCTTTTAACCGCCGCCCAACCAGGGCGTCCACCTCATTCGTCCCTTCGCCTTTTTCCAGAGCGCGCTTTTTCACGAGACCACCCCTTATACATGTTCTGGTTGGTTATTCGAAATGGCGGTAACGAGTATGTTATACCAACAAATACTCCCCCGGCGCCAGCATGGCGTCTCATGGAAAATGAAATTCTCTTTAATTCACATCTCGTTAACGATACAAGCTAAAAATTCGCACAATCATAAATCGTCACAATGCGATCAACGACACAGAATCATTCCAAACAAAAATAAAAATCATCATTTAATAAATAATATGAACGCTCCACCAGTTAATATCTTGGCTTAAATCATCCAAAACAATGCATAGAAAAACAGTAATATATATATTTTTATAGAAAAATTTTACATTAACAAACAGAATATATCTTTTACGGTATATGAAAAAACATATTAAATAAATAATAATCTGTGTAAATTTTTATATAATATTAAATATTACAATCAAAATATTCATATTTATTAATAATATTGTAAACAATAAGATATTTTATTATAAAAATGAACTACAATTTATTTCATAACTTCAAAAAAATATCTTCTTCTTTTTTCCTTCAACACACGTTGTTAATTTAACAGAAAAATGCAGAGATTATCTAGAGAGAACATTCGTTTCTCTAACTGCGCCCAACGAATGATTTTTCGAATCATTGGAAACATTGGCGCTCCTCTTTAAAACAGAAAAGAATGAGATCGATGAACGTCACCATTTTAATTCGGAGCCATAAAAAAACAAAGACACGACAGCAAAACAACATCACGCCAACCAAAGACGACACAACGGAATCACTGTAAATGTGATTGCCGCCCCTAAAAAACAAGCGCATAGTTTGCCTTCAACGGCCAACGCGGCAGGGACTCGCAACAACAATCCGGGAATCAGCCGGCGCCAAATTCAAACCGGCCCGCTCGGGAAAAGAAAGGAACTGGCTTCCCAATGACAACCAGCGCGGTCGCCCTCTCCGGCTTTCAAACATATTTTAATGGTCGAACTTCGACTCTCAACTCAAACGGGTATATGAGCGACACTCGCGCGCTCACTGTGGAACATGGACAATCAGGAACATATAGTTTCGCCGTCAGTGGAAATCTGACGCGCTTTGAGCTGCGCGATTCAGCCAATAATTCTGTCGCCACCGGAAAGACTGATTTTAGCCCTGTGCCGGTGCGCGTCAATCTCTCGCGAGACACTTATAGTCTACTGATTGAAATGCAGGGAAAAGACCTCCCTTCCACAGATTACGCCGTCACTATTGAACGACACGTTCAAGACCGCACAATAAACCTTACAGCCGATTCCACTCAAGTTCATGGCGTCGCCAATGTTTCCGGCTCCGGCGGACTCCCCCAAGACACCCGCCAATTGCTCGTTTACGATGAAGGAGAATATAATTTCAACCTCACCTCCAGCCTCACCTCGTTTAGCCTGATCAATTCCAGAAACGAAATGATCGCATACGGCGTCAATCAAACCAATCCGGAGTCCGTCAGCGTCAAACTGGCGCCGGGCTCTTACCAGCTCAACATCACCCAAACCACGCCCGGCGCTTTCGGGCGAGCCTATGCGATGGAAATCAACCACCGCACCACAACAGCCGTCACCACAGGAGGCGGCATTCTTCAAGGGACCTCCTCGCCCAACGCTCTTGATCTCGCCACCGCCCAAAAACACACCGTTGAGGTCGTCGCGGCCGGAAAATTCGACATCACCTTCAGCCTGCCCTACGGCAAATTCTCTTTGGTGGATTCCTCCGGCAAAACCATCGCCTCGGGCTCCAACACCGGCGCAGAAGACCCAGACTACATGAAACCCGTTACGGTCGACCTTGCCGTCGGCAAATACGAAGCAATTATCTCGCCGCCCAATACACAAACCCCTGTTGGATGGTCTCTTACCGTTATGCCGACGACTTCTACAGCGCAAAACGACAACCAATCCTCTCCCAGCGAGATTCAGCAAATATTGCAACAACGCGAAGCTCGTTTGGCGCTTGAAGTTAAAAACGAACTCCGCGAAGGTTTAAAGAAACTCGGAGCCAGGTATAACCTCAAGGTGTAAAAGATAGAAATCTCCTGAAATTCTTTCTGAAACTCATGAGCGTCATCATTTTTTGTTGGAATTTCTCTACAACATAAACGCCCCCAGAGGACGATCGCTTCGCAAATAAGGGGAGCTTTCGCTCCCCCCCTTGATCCCCCACAACCAGGAACACACTCCCTGGACCCATCTTAGTTTTTATTCAGAAGACACAAGTCGGTTATTCAGCTCCAAGTCGATCATTCAACTCCAAGTCGATCATTCAACTCGTCGACGTCAGACCACATAAGGCGGCTTCGTGTGTCCCGCCGGAGAGAGCGTGAATATCTCATAACCATCCGCCGTAACCCCAATCGAGTGCTCAAATTGCGCCGATAAGGATTTATCCTTAGTCACCGCCGTCCAACCATCCCCCAACACTTTTACTTCATAACGCCCGGCGTTAATCATCGGCTCAATGGTGAAGAACATACCTTCACGTAAAACCGGCCCCGCTCCAGGCTTGCCATAGTGCAACACCGAAGGGGGTTCATGAAACACCCTTCCCAAACCGTGTCCGCAAAAATCTCTCACCACAGAAAAACGGTGACTCTCAGCCAAAGTCTGTATGGCGTGACCGATATCACCCAAAGTGGCGCCTGGACGAACAACGGAAATCCCGGCCATCATGGCGTCGTAAGTAACATCGATGAGTTTCTTGGCCTTCACCCCAACATCGCCGACCAAATACATCCGACTGGCGTCGCCATGCCATTCATCAAGAATTACCGTAACGTCGATGTTCAGACAATCGCCGTTCTCTAAACGCCGCTCCCCCGGAATGCCGTGACACACCACATGGTTCAGAGAGATGCATGTGGCCTTGGGAAAACCGCGATACCCCAACGGCGCCGGAATCGCGCCGTGATCCCGAATGAACGTCTCACAGAGTTGATCCAGAGCCGCCGTGGCGATTCCCGGCTGAACATAAGACGTAATAAAATCGAGCGTAGCCGCAGCCAAACGTCCGGCGCGCCGCATACCCTCGAAATCCTCGGGAGGATGGATGCGAAAGTCATTCGCAGAGCCCAACTGAGAGTGATCTTTATTCATTGTCGTGTTTCAATATCCTGCATTCTTTGTTATGGACGCAAATGACGGCGTAAATGGCTCTTGTGAACGCCCCCCTCATGCGGATCGGAAGAAAGCTAGATCGCTTAATAACGTGAAGCGTCACACCAAACAAAGATTTATAACGCTCCCTTGCGCGTTGAAGACCGAATTCGATTTTTGAATCGTTTTGCCGATCCGCCAAGCGCGCTCCATTTCGATTCTACAAAAACACTCATGCAGCATCGAAAGTCATGCGAGGATCGACGAAGGATTTCAAGCCGTTTTCCTGACGTTTCATGCTATCCTCGACGCCTCGCCGTATATTCTGAAACGGTTTGGAACCGCCGTCATGATATTCCTACGCTTAATCCCCTACATTCTCTTATTTTTCGCCGTCACAGCCGCGCCTTTTTTGGTTCATCACGTCGCTCCCCCCAAAGTTCTCAACGGCTGCCAAATCCAGCCGCGCACACAATGTCGAGAACGCGATTTGGCCAGAATGGATTTAACCAAATCCGACTTGCGTAAAGCCGATCTCAGCAGATCTCTTCTTGCTGAAGCGCGGCTGACCAAGGCCGATTTGGCGAAAGCAAACCTCACCGGCGCAAACTTGACCAACGCCAAGGTTGGCGGAGCCCGACTCCGCGCCGCCAATTTGTCGGGAGCAAACCTCACCGGCGCCAGCTTTCGAGAAGCCAATCTGAAACGCGCCAACCTCAGAGGCGCGAATCTAACCAGAACCAATTTTCGAGACGCACAGCTCATCGGCGCCGACCTTACTGGAGCCAAGCTCAACGAAACCAAACTGATCGGCGCTTATCTGTCCGGCGTCACCTGGGTTGATGGTCGCCAATGCGCATCCAGCTCTATCGGCGAATGCCGTTGATCGATCACAGAAACAGAGAGAATCACAGAAACAAAGAGGGTCGCGCCAAACCAATGACATAAGAACAAAAACAACCGATCGACTCCGGCTAGGCAACGCCAGGGCTTCACACCCTAGCCCTGGAAAAGCCTTAAGCCCCGGTCACGAGCGGGGCGGCGTTGGGAGCATAATTCCCAGCCCCGCTGGGCTCATTCCTGCAATAAACGCGCAACCTCAAGAGCAGCGTAGGTCAAAACAGCGTCAGCGCCCGCGCGACGGAACGCCAACAAAGTCTCCAAAAGCGCTCGGTCATTGTCCAACCACCCCTGCCCAACCGCAGCCTTCAACATCGCGTACTCGCCACTAACTTGATACGCAAAAACAGGCGCCTCAAAGCGCTCCTTCACTCGCCGAATAATATCCAAATACGGCAGGCCCGGCTTCACCATCACCATATCCGCTCCTTCTTGAATATCCAACGCCACCTCACGCAACGCCTCGTCGCTGTTGGCCGGATCCATTTGATACGTCCGTTTGTCCCCTTTCAAAAAACCTTTCGTATTCATGGCGTCGCGAAATGGGCCATAAAAAGCCGAAGCATATTTCGCCGAATAGGCGCAGATGCGCACGTCTTGCCGCCCGTTTCGATCCAAAACGTCACGCACTGCGCCAATGCGCCCATCCATCATATCGGAGGGCGCCACGATATCACATCCGGCCTCAGCCAACGCCAACGCTTGCTTCTGCAAGACGTCAACCGTTGCGTCGTTCACAATTCGCCCATCGACCATCAAACCATCGTGACCATGCGTCGTATAGGGATCTAAGGCGACGTCACCGATCACTCCCAACGCCGGAACCGCAGCTTTCACTGCGCGAATCGCTCGACACACCAAGTTATCCGAACGAATCGCCTCCAAGGCGTCATCGGACTTGCGCTCAGAGCATACAACCGGAAATAGCGCCAACGCCAGAACGCCCAAATCAGCGGCTTCTTGCGCCGCGATCACCAGCAGGTCAATCGAGAGACGATCGACGCCCGGCATAGACGTCACCGGTTCGCGCCGATTCTCACCATCGATCACAAACACCGGCCAAATCAGATCATCCGTCGACAGCCGATTTTCGGCCACCAGACGGCGCGTCCATTCATCATGGCGATTCCGACGCATCCGCGTGCGCGGAAAAGACTGAGACATAATGATCACCAAAGGAGTTCAGACGGAAGAAAAACAAAACCAGGCGCAAACATTACACACCGATGCGCATTATACGAACGACTCGAGTTATTGACACCCGGTCTTTGATTTAATAAATCAAAATTACGCACAAACACGCCAATGATCGCCCTCTCGACGATAACGCGTAATTCGATCACATTCAAACGCGCAGCCATTCCATGCGCGTTCCTCAATGGTTACTTCATCGAAAGCAATGGAGATCACGTTATACCCATTGGGATCCCGACGCAGACGAGTGGACGTGGCGGTGGCGGCCTGAGCAACCAAAATCGAACGCTGAACAAACGCATGATGCCCCGCAACATCGCCGCTGAAACTGCGGTGCAAATGGCCAGACAGCACCAAATCAACGCCGCAACGCTCCAGAGCAGTCAGCGCCATTTGCGATCGTCCAACCAACCGCGTGTTGGGAGCGTCAGGAGGAGGCAAAAAAGGATGATGCGTAACAAGAATTTTAAACAAAGGCGAAGGCGCGGCGTCAAACACATCATGAATGCGCGCCACCTGACGCTTATTGATGCGCCCGTGAGCAAAATTAAGATTGAGCGCACGAGCGGTGGAAAGACCAAGAATCGCAATTTCCGAGTCAATATGAATCGGACTGAGGTCATGCGAAACGTAACGACGATATCGGCGATATGGATCATAAAAACGCAAAAACAAATTATAGACGGGAATATCATGATTGCCGGGAACGACAAGAAACGGAACCGGCAAACGCTCTAAAAACGCTCGCGCCGCTTGAAATTGCTTATGCCCGGGACGTTGCACCAAATCTCCACTAATGACGATCATCGACAACGACGATGACCTCCACGCCAAATCGGCCTCCAACCCCTCGACAACCTTGGGATCAATGCGACCGAAATGGAGATCGGAAATATGCGCAACGATTCTCACAACAACGCCCCTCTCACAAACAACGCCTCTCACTCCGGACAGGCTCTAAAAGCGACACGCTCCGACCCCTCGGGCGCCATAACTTTCAATGCACTCGGGCGGATTTTATACAACAAAGGCGGCGTCAACCGAAAAACCTCGCCATCCAATGCAACTTTTACACGCCGATGCGATGAGCACTCCACCGCCGCCGCGCCCGTCGCTTGATAGCCAATATCTGCGTCGAGTCTCCAACACCCCAAAGCCAAACGCGCCATAAGCCGCAACAACCCTATTCGCGCCCGCGCAGGAGCCCAAAACACTCCCAACCGCCCACCATCCAAAACACGTTTAGGACGCGCCTCACTACGCCGCGCCACGGCGGGGTTATTGGCCACCGCCAACGCCGCCGCCATTATGAATTGCGATCCCTGTCCACATTCCAAACGAATCGGAATCGGTCGAGCCCGCCAAACCGCGCGGAGCGCCATCAAAACCACAGACGCCCAACGCAGAAGGCCGCGCGCTTGTCTATGCCGCTCTCGAACGCGAATCAAGCTCGGATACAAACCGATCACCGAATTGTTTAGAAAAATATGACCATTAACCTCTCCGACATCGATCATACGACTGCGCCCTCGCGCAATCACCGAAATTGCAGCGTCCAGCTCCCGAGGAATCCCCAAATCACGCGCAAACAAGTTAATCGTTCCCATCGGTAAAACACCCAAACACTTTCCTGCTCCGATCATCTGGCGCGCCGCCGCCGAAATCGTGCCGTCGCCTCCCCCAATCGCCACCACTTCGGCGTCGCCGTTGATCGCCTGACGAATGGCGCGAGTCAGCAAACCTCCCGCAGCGGTCGTTATCGTCACCTGATGATCCCACGCTTCAAGACGCTCGCGAATCCACGCGGCGACTTTCTCCGGGGACCGCCGATGCAAAGCCCCCGCTGTTTCATTCAATACAACGGCGATTTTCATGACCGAATCGCGCTTTCTTCGTTCATCCGACGGTCAGACGAATCCATGACGTCATTCTGTGGAATCCATGGCGAAAATGACACATTTTTTTCAAAAATTTTGCATCCCTTGCAAAGCTGTCTTGCACTGCGACAAAAGCTCTATTATTCAAGAAAAAATCGCCTTCTTCACACGACAAAGCTCTCCGCGCTGTTGTTCCGGCAAACTCGCCGCTTAGCGGGCTTATCTGAAAGAGCCGAGATCGGGTTGAAGAACAAAAACTCGTCTCAGTCCAAAAGCGCTGATAACAACGCAACGATTTCGTAAACCGCCCTGGCGCAGTTCGACAAATCCAAAAAACGGATCATTGCGCGAGCGCAAGTGGGGTGTCTTCGCATACGCGCAATAAGCGTTATTGACAGAATGTTCCTCGTTCGATTATTCGGGATTTAAGTCATGGACGGATGGCTGTATTCAATAAACCAGAGCGAGACACTGGACCGACTGATCGCAAGCGTTTGCCGGGATTTTCAGAAGCGGCAACGTGACGATGGGCATTGGGTGTTCGAATTGGAAGCGGACACGACCATTCCCTCAGAATATGTGATGCTGCGACATTTCCTCGGCGACCCCGATCCGATGCTTGAGGCTCGAATCGCCCCCTACCTGCGCGCGGCTCAAGGTTCTCACGGCGGCTGGCCTCTGTTCCACGACGGCGATTTCGACATAAGCGCTTCAGTCAAAGCCTATTATGCGCTCAAACTTATTGGCGACTCTCCCGACGCTCCCCACATGCAACGCGCTCGCGCAGCCATATTGAATTACGGAGGCGCTGCGCGCGCCAATGTCTTTACACGAATCGCTCTCGCTCTGTTCAATCAAGTTCCTTGGCGCGCAGTCCCGGTCATGCCCATCGAGTTGATGTTGCTCCCTCGATGGTTCCCCTTCCACCTCACGAAAATCGCTTACTGGTCGCGCGTGGTCATCGTTCCTCTGTTGATTCTCGCCGCGCTAAAACCCACAGCCCGCAATCCTCGAAACGTCGATATCCGCGAACTGTTCGTCACTCCGCCGGAGAAAGAAAAAGCCTACAACATCAACCCTTCAGGTTCCGCGTGGGGAAATTTCTTTCTGGGCCTTGACCGCGTCCTGCATGTCGTTGAGCCCTTTTTTCTCAAGGGACCACGTCAACGGGCGCTGAAAAAAGCTCTCGACTTCATTCATCCGCGCCTAAACGGTGAAGACGGCATCGGCGCCATTTTTCCGGCCATGGCCAACGTCGTCATGGCTTATCACGCGCTCGGCTATCCGACGGACCATCCCGATTTCGTCACCGCTCGCGAGTCCATTGATAAACTCCTGGTCTTCCACCACGACGCCCCGGATCGCAACTACTGCCAACCTTGCGTCTCTCCGGTGTGGGACACGGGGCTTTCCGCTCACGCGCTCATGGAAGCCGGCGCCTCGCTTTCTGACGGCGGCGCAGCGGGAATCGGAGACCCCAATCTGAATCATGCGCTCCAACGTGGGTTGGATTGGTTGCGCGACCGTCAGATTCTCGACGTCGTCGGCGATTGGGCTGAAAGGCTCAAAAATCCTCCTCGTCCCGGCGGCTGGGCTTTCCAATACGGCAATGATTTCTATCCCGACGTCGATGACACCGCCGTCGTCGCCATGGCGTTGCATCGCTCTGGCGATCCACGTTATCAAGAAGCCGTCCAGCGCGCCGCCGAGTGGGTCATCGGGCTTCAAAGCCGCAATGGCGGTTGGGGCGCCTACGACGCCGACAACACGCATCACTATCTCAACTATATTCCGTTTGCCGACCATGGCGCTTTACTTGATCCTCCGACAGCCGACGTGACGGCTCGTTGCGTCAGTTTCCTGGCTCAGATCGGTTATGACGCCAATCACCCGGTCATCGAAAAAGGCGTGGCTTATCTGCTTAAAGAGCAAGAGCCCGATGGATCTTGGTTTGGTCGCTGGGGAACCAATTATGTGTATGGCGTCTGGTCTGTATTATGCGCCCTAAACGCAGTTGGAATGGATCACCAACACCCCGCGATTCGGCGCGCCGTTGAGTGGTTGATTACCCGACAGGGCTCTGATGGCGGTTGGGGAGAAGATTGCGCCACTTATTGGTTATCGCGTCGTACTGAAGCCAAAAGCAGCACGCCATCTCAAACGGCGTGGGCGGTTCTTGCATTGATGAGTGTTGGAGAAGTAGAAAGTGACGCCGTGCAACGCGGCGTTGCGTTCTTAGAAAATGCGCCGCGCTCTGAAGGAAGATGGGATGAGAAACTCTATACGGGAGTCGGTTTTCCACGTGTGTTTTATTTACGTTACCATGGCTATGCTGCGTATTTCCCGTTGTGGGCGATCTCGCGCTATCGCACTTTGACCAGCCGCAATGATCGGCGCGTTGCTTACGGCATGTGATGCGCTAACGACGTAGCGTTGCCGGATTGAAACGGCCCACTCACAATCCGGTCGTCACAAACTCCAAATCATGGTTTCCAAAGGCCTCCCGGCCTTTGGCGGGTCGAGGGCGGAGCCCCGATTTTCTTGAAGACTCTTCTTGGGTTTTCAATTGAGGCTCAATTCGCGTTAGATGCACATCACCAACAATTCTGCACCAACAATTCTGCGCGGCTCCGCCGGTAAACAAATCCAGGGTTTGCAATGTCATCGGAAGCCTCCCTGGCTAACAAAAAAATCAAAACCCTCACACAATTTGATTGACATTCCTCCTCTTCCCCCATATGATCACGCCTATCAGCCAACGCCCCTCACCGAAGGTCTTCTTCGGTAAAATTGCAGAGGGAGGCGTTCTACGGAGGGATGGCCGAGCGGCTGAAGGCGGCGGTTTGCTAAACCGTTATAGAGGCTTAAACCTCTATCGGGGGTTCGAATCCCCCTCCCTCCGCCAATATCTGAAAATACACGCCCTCTTTGGTTAAACGCTCACCAGAAAATCCCAATATCTCACAAAGATTGTCGCCAAAAAACTAAGTTGGCGCGGTCAGTTTTTAAGTTATTTTCGCTCTATTTTTTTCTTTTCTCGAACAGGTTTCCCCTCCATTCGATAGCATGTATGTGCTCGATCCTGAATTGTAGTCATGGGTCGGATTTGTTGCGCCATACGAACGCAGTCTCCGACCTCATAACCCCCCGTTCAACTCTAAGTTTATTTTTTTAAATGAATTCTCGGCGGCGTCGGAGGAAATAAATGGCGTATCTGTCGAAGAACATCTGTTATTTGATCTGAATCTTGGATGGCTTGAGAGCTACTCTTGACCATATAGTTTTCAACAAAGTCTTTTCCTATTTTCTCTAAAGAGACCGGGCTTACATGAAATAAATGACGCATAACTTCATGTTCAAATGCACAAAGCAACACAGAAGTCCGCGCACGAATTGTGCAGCTATGAGCCTCTCCCAATAGAGCAACCGATGCGTCGAAAACATCACCAGGACGAAGCATCGCCGGTAGAGGCGCGCGATTCCCTGACCGCCGTGTAATTTCGGTTGAAAGCAAACCTTCAAGAACAAGATAAAGCGCAGTTCCAGCTTCTCCGGCCTGAACCACCACTCGATTCGGCGATTCGACACGCAACGCCGCGTGTTGCGCCAAAAGCAGCAAATCAGATGGCGACAAAGACTGAAAGAGTTTGGCGCCGCCAATCAAAGCAACCAATCGTTCTGAATCATGAGACTGTTGTAGGCTGCTTTCGCCGCCCCCCGCCTCACCGCCACGAGTCATCCGAAGGCTCGCGGGTTCTATTCCAGCCAGAGCCAAATGCGAAAGGACATTCTGCAAGATTACCGGCGGCGCGTTTATCAGATGTCGCCATTCCGCTTTGTAATAAATGGCGTACTCAACGCCTTCCAACTTGATGGCTTTGACCTCCACCCACGGAGAAGCCGTCGTTGAACCAACCAATTCAATCATTGCCTCTAATGCGGCGGCTTGAAGAATACGCGTTGCGCGCGCCTGCGGCACGCGAGAATCTAAAACAACCGACACAGCGCGATAGCTCACGGGCTCCGGCTGGCTGAAATTGGTGATCGTGTAAGAGCTGAATTTGCTGTTCGGTAAAATCACAACATCGCCCATAGGATCCTTTATTCGAGTGGTCCGCCAACTGATCTCCAACAATTGACCGCTGATGCGGGCGTCTCCAGCTTTGTGCAGTTGAATGTGTTCTCCAATTTTTACCGCTCGATCAATATTAAGCGCAATTCCCGCGAAGACGTCTTGCAACAGCTCACGAAGCGCCATACCCATCACCAATCCGGCCACTCCAGAAGCAGCCCATAAAACGGTGAGGTCTTGTTCAAAAACAATTCCCGCGCAAGCAGAAATCGCAACCACAAAAATCACCAGCCCAGAAATCTGACTGAGTAATTTCGGAACCGGCGCTCCGGTGGCTCCCGCGATAAGCCCATCAAAAATCACATATCGAATAATTCTCTGCGTAAGAACCGCCATCGACATAAAAGCCGCAACACCCAGTACATATTTCAGAGCCTTACGGGTGCTGTCGACAGCGGCCAAACCAAACGTCTGATAGGCATCACCGCCAACATAAAAAAAAGCAAGGATGCTCATCGAGAATAAAAACGGAACAAGAAGCTTTCCCGCCGTTTTACGAAGCGCTTGAAACATACTGAGCCGCTTTCTTATTTTCGCGCCAACACGCGCGCTCTACTACGCCGTGCGAATACTGTCGGCCTCGGCTTTCAGAACCTGCGCCATTTCCGTCAGAGACGCCATAGTCGCCGAGATTTCCTCTGCTGCGCCGGCGGTTGTTTGCCCAACCATCTTCAAGTGAACAACCCGCTCTTTCAACATATGAACCATGGCGTTTTGTTCATCGATTGCGGCGGCGATGGCCTGAACGGTCTGTCCGCTTTCACGCGAGGTCTCAACGATCTGAGAAATCGAACCTCTTGCCTCACCTGCCGCAGAAACACCGGAGCGCACATTTTCGGTAGTTTCTTCGGCAAGAATACGGATATCGCGGGTTGCCTGAGCGACTTCCTCAGCCAAAGAAGTAATTTTATGCGCAATCAACCCAAAACCACGTCCCTGCTCGCCCGCCCGAATAGCCTCCAGACCAGCATTCAGAGCCAATACATAGGTCTTGTCTGCAACGCCCGCAATTTGAGCGCTGATTTGTCCGATTTTCATATTGCGAGAAGCGATGCTGTCGACCGCGTCGGAGAGCCTCGTCAATTTCGATTGCCCTTCAGCGGCGGCGGCGGCGGCGGCGGCGCCTAAGACACTCCCCCGTTCGGCGCTGCGAGCAATTTCAGCAATGGCGGCGACGGTTTGCTCAATGGCGCTGGAAACGTCGGCCAGAGTGTTCATTTGGCTCGCCGCTTGTCGAGAAACATCCATTGCGGCGGCGGCGGTCTCGGCGGCGGAGTGCGCGACGTTCTGAGTTGAATCGCCGACGTGGTGAAGTACGGCTCCAAATCGTTCGATCGCTTTATTCAGATTGTTTTTGATCGCGGCGAAGTCGCCCTGATAAGAGCCGTCAATCGAGCGCGTCAAGTCGCTGTCGGCCATCGCCACCGCGAAAAGAGAGATTTCATCCAACAGCGCAACCAGAGCATCGAGACTACGATTGACGTTGCCTTTCAGCGCTCGCAAATCACCTTCATAAATCCCGGTCATGCGACCACGCACGTCACCCGAGGCCAGTTTAGCCATAACTCCAGCGACTTCGAACAAAGGAACCGTCAGAATCTCCACCAGATCATTAACGCCTTGCACCAAAACCAAGAACTCGCCTCGATGCTGCGTAGAATCTGCGCGCACGGAAAGCGCTCCGACCTTGGCGGCGTCGATCATATCGCGCAAATCTTTGGCCACAGCTTTCAACGTCAACACGATTGCAGCCGTTGCACGCACCATCTGCCCGGTTTCATCACAACGACCGTCATCGACAACGTCGATATTAAGATCGCCGGCGGCCATACGTTCGATGATTTGACGCACATACAGAATCGGACGAGTAATCGAACGAATGATCCAGACGCCAACTCCGAAGCCAAGCGTCAAGGCCCCGATGATCAAAATGATCATCCGTTTGCGTGAAGATTGATACAGTTCTTCGTTTTTATCGTAAGCCTCTTTCGCAACTTTAAGCTGAACTTCGATCAGCGCCGCAAATTTCTCGGAAACCGGGTCAATCGCCGGATACAGAGAACGGGCGGCGAAGTCAGCCAATTGAACAGCATCCTTCGCCTCTAAAATGAGTCGAATGCGTGCGGCGTCACGATCAGCGATTTCCATTAACGGCGCGATCTGAACAACCAATGCTTTCTCGTCATCGACCAAAAATGTGGCCAAATAGTCTTGCCATTTCTTTTTGATCGTCGCGTTTGCAATATCTATATTCTTGATTGCTTCGACGTAGGACAAACCGCCGTTGCGCGCTTTATGAACAGTATCGACGATATTGACGGCGTACATGTCTGCGATGACTTTCAAATCCCGCAAAGGCACAACCCGATCATTGTAGACGGTGTCAAGCGCCGCATCTCCGGCCTGCATTCCCATAAGGCCGATCAGACCGACCACAACCATAAAAAAATTTAAAAGCAACACCAAAATGATTAACTTTATTCCGATTTTGAAATTCTTAAACATCGACGCCTCTTCAAACAAAATTATAGAAACATATCTCTTCTTCCGGCCCTTTGTGATTGATTGTCACAATCTCCGGATCATGTTTCCTCAGGTCTTTCAGCTTTTGATGGAATCTTCGACCTTTCCTTCACCTCTTCCTTCGCGTCTTCGAGCGAACAAAGTACATTATATTTCGATAACACCAAAACGCTATTCTCCATTGCTTTTAGAAAACTGAAAACGACACATAGCCAATCCCTTAATTTTTTAAAACCCGCCAAAACGACCTAAATAAGCCGCTCTTAAAAAAGGAATGATCTCTGGCGCGGGACGTTGTTTAAAGAGAGTCTCTTTTATCATAAAAGAACAGGAAGAACCCTCAATACGCACCGATTGAAACAACAGACGCACCAGCGGAGGAACGATCGGCAATGGACGCCATTCCGGCAAAAGAGGCGTGCGTTCAACACCCGACGTCAATAAAACGATCGAACGTCGTTTCAATCGGCGCAACACCAGTCCACGCGCCCGAGTTGTTTTAGAGCCTAGAGAAAACCCCAGAAACTCACCAAGATCGAAAAAAGGGTAATTCTTCCGATGATTTCCGATTTCTTGTAATTGGCTTTCTCCCAGCACTTCGATAACCATATCGCTTGAGAACACACAAGAAAACGGCCCCATTCTCGCTGTCAACGTCTCTCGATCGACCTCGCGTTGTTCCTGCTTTTCTAAGGATGGGGCGCTGAAAACTTCTTCCAAAGCAAGTGGAGAAGAATATACTCCATCGAATTCTGTAGGCGCAATCAATTCAATCACGCCATAATCCGAATCCGGCAACCATGTCGAAACACCACTACGATGGCGCGTGCATTGAATGTGATGAAGCGGCGTAGAGGTTATGCCTTTAATCTCTGCAACGGTAAGAACCGCGCGACGCTCACCAATCCGAAGCGTCACACCCCATGGCTCATCATCAATTTTTACGCCATTAATAATCATGCCGTCAGAGCGTTTATTCATTTTTTCTCTGAAATGCGCTCCCAGAGACCAGCCCGACATAATTTCCTCTGCAACGACAACAATCCGTTCGTCGGATTCGCCTTTGCGCGGAATCTCAACCCTGCAACGACGATCGATGCGTTCAATTCGTTCGACGTCGAGCGCCGGCAAAGCGATCACAACCTCTCCGCTTTTGACGACCAATGCATCGAACCGTTTTAAAGCAACATCGCCGTCAGAGTCCGCGCAAAGCTGGGGAATAGTATCCGCCGGCGCAAGACCGGCAATCAAGGCTTCAATCTCCGGAAGCCCTGGCGGCGCATCGTCGAACGAAGCGGAGGACGTCAACGAGACGCTATCGACTCGAAGCCGAATCAATCCTACCGAAGTTTTTATTAGAATTGCGTAAGCTCCGGTTCGCGCCGCCCCTCCCATTGCCTGAACCAAGTCGAATTGAGCGGTAAGACATCCATCGATCTCGACCACCCCCTCGAACATTGGCGAGGAAAAAGGAACCAAGACCGCAGGAATTGCTCTCGCAAGATCACACACCACCTCTGTCGGCAAAGACCGCAGCCTTCCAGCGCTTGAATAGATGACTGTGCCTGTACTGCTTTGCACCGTTTTCTTACCTTAGTCTAGCCGCATTGAGCTTCTCTATAAAAGCAATGACAAAATACAAATAAAACTCTATCTCTTTCCGGAAAATTAAGATTATTTCTCTCATACTTTCCAATTAAAAAATTTATTTGGAAAACACCTGAATTTACCAAAAAACAATCGAAAAATGGAACGTCTTAGCATTTACAACACTATTTTTCAAAGGACGTCGCGCTCAATTTCGTTATTCGTAGTACATTCTAGGTTTACAGTCGGAGGTTGCTGGTTATAGAACTGAACGTGCGCCGAAACTCTCTTAGAGTCGTATATATTAGAAACTCTTTGACTTGTCTAGAGTGTGTTTTGCGCAATCATAAAACGATGCGCGCAAAATGATAATAAGAGACGCAGACGCTCCGAAAATGTATTCGGATCGTTATTATCACGCCTGATAAGATGGCGCTCTGTGAATTCGGCATTTCAATCCGGTTCAGCATATTCCTTCTGCCGGGTGAAAGTGGTCGTAAATCTTACGGGCGACGGCGCGGCTGACGCCTTCAACGCTCTCCAAATCGGTCAGACCGGCGCGACCAACGGCGGCGGCGCTGCCAAAGTGGTGGAGCAACGCTCGTTTGCGAACCGGGCCGATTCCTTCGATCTCATCCAGACTGGAGACGGTTATGGCTCTGGCGCGGCGGGCTCGATGCGCGCCAATTGCGAATCTATGCGCCTCATCCCGCAATCTTTGTAAGAAAAACAACACCGGATCCCGCATCTCGAATGAAAGAGGTTGATCGCGGTTCGGAAAGAAGAAACGCTCTCGACCTGCATCGCGGTCTGGACCTTTGGCCACGCCCACTACGGGAATATCCGACACGCCGCACTCGCGCATTGCTTCCAACGCGACGTTCAGTTGTCCCTGGCCGCCGTCGATCAGGATCAAATCCGGCCAGCCGCCGCGTTCGCGGTCTGGGTCTTCGCGTTGCTCTCTGCCGAAGCGCCGAAGCAAAACTTCGCGCATCATGGCGTAATCGTCTCCGGCGGCTTCGGAACGGCGGATGTTGAATTTGCGGTAGCCCGACTTGATCCACCCCTCGGAACCCGCCGCGATCATTGCGCCAACGGCGTGCCGTCCTTGGATGTGGCTATTGTCGTAGACTTCGATTCTCTGCGGCGGAGCGTCCAGACCGAAGGCTTCGGCCAGCCCGGCCAAGAGTTTCTTTTGAGTGGCGTTTTCCGCCTGTCTGCGCGCCAGAGCTTCGCGCGCGTTGTCGAGAGCGTGCTCCACCGGACGTCGTTTATCGCCTCGCTTGGGCGCATGCACTTCCACCTTATGCCCGGCGCGCGACGTCAGAGCTTCGGAGATCAGGTTTTGCTCGGGCAAGTCGTGGCTGATCAAAATCAATGATGGAGGAGGTTTGTTCTCATAAAATTGCACAAGAAACGCCGCGAGAACGTCTGGAGACTCCATTTGTTGGTCATGGCTGGGATAGTAGGCTCGATTCCCATAGTGTCTTCCACCACGAAAGAAAAACACTTGGACGCAGGTCTGTCCGTTTTCTTGCCACGCGGCGACGATGTCTGCGTCTTCCAGACCCTGAAGATTGATGTTTTGGCGGGCTTGAATGGCGGTGAGCACGCGAATTCGATCGCGATAGACGGCTGCGGTTTCAAAATCGAGCGCGTCGCTGGCCGCCAACATGTTTTGGACGAAGCTTTCTTGAATGGCTCGGGATTTTCCGGAAAGAAAATCACGGGCTTGCTGCACTTGCTCGGCGTATTCTTCGCGCGAAACGCGCAAAACGCATGGAGCAGAGCAGCGTTTGATCTGATATTGCAAGCAGGGGCGCGATCTCAAGGCGAAGACTGTGTCGGCGCAAGTGCGCAGCATGAAGACACGCTGGAGAACCATCGTGGTTTCGTTGACGGCTGTGCTGGAAGCAAAGGGGCCGAAATAGTCTCCGGGACGCGATCTGCTTCCGCGATGTTTGGTGACGAGAGGAAAATCATGATCGCTGGTGATGATGATGTAGGGAAAAGACTTGTCGTCGCGTAGAAGCACATTATAGCGCGGCAATAGTTTTTTGATGAGGTTGGCTTCCAACAGCAACGCTTCGGCTTCGGTGTGGGTGGTGATGAACTCCATGGAGCTTGTTTCGGCGATCATGCGCTGAAGGCGGACGGGCAAACGCGCCGGCTGCGTATAATTGACCACTCTTTTTCTAAGGTCTTTGGCTTTGCCGACGTAAAGGGCGTCTCCGGTGGCGTTGATCATGCGGTAAACGCCGGGAGAGGCCGGGAGAGTTTTGAGGTGGTCGCGAATAACGGCGACCCCGCGTTCGAGTGATTTGCCGCGAGTCTCTGTGGACATGGGCGTTTTCTGGATGTTTTTTTACACTAAGAAGGCGTTCATCGTAATTAGCGCAATCCATTTTGGCAAGAATTAAATGGGTCCGGTTTGAGGCGGAGGTTCTGGGCGTTCATCAGCGTTCATAGACACAAAATGAGAGAGTAATTTCATATCAACCGGATTGATTCTTGCTTTCTTTTTGACAAGATTTGGCAAAGTGGCGAATCCGTTTGGAATCAACCACTTCGAATAATTTTTTTATGTTCAAAACTGTCGTCAGTGAAATCATCGTAGATGTCTGATTGTTGGAAAAATGAAGTTGAACTTTTAAGAATGCTCGCGTGTCCCTATTGTATGATATGAAGGATCGGTGTAATAATTACTCTGGCGTGGAAAGTAAACTTAGAATGGTTTTGTCATGAGGATGTTCGCAGAAGCAGTATATCATTTTGCGGGGGCGTTGAGCCCTTTTGCACTGCGGTAGCGGGCCTCTCTGATATGATCGGTCCTCCTCAAAAAACGGCGCCTTCCGTGTTGCCGATTGTTCCCAGCATCATCTTGGTCGCCGCTCTGGCGGTGAGCGTGGCTATGTGGAGCCGCGCGCGGGACGAGGAAAACGCGCGCGCTCAGAGTTTGTTCGAACAAGAAGCGGAAAGCTTGCGTTTGGGGGTGGAGCTGCGGTTGAACACGTTTCAAACAATCTTGCAGGCTGCGCGCGCCTTGACGGCGGCGAAGGCCGCAGATTGGCGTCACTTTGTTGCAGCCTTAGAGATTGAAGGCTCCGCTTCGACGATTCGAGCGTTGTTTTCAGCCGAAAGTCATTCTTCTTCCGCGTTCCGCGCCGGCGATTATTCTCCTCGTTCCGACATTATAACTTTGGTTGAGCCGCCGCAGAAACAAAGGCCGGGGATTGGGTTCGACTTGCATAGCATTCCCGACTGGTCGGAGCGTGCGCGCCGCGCCGCGATTTTAGGAAGAATGGTTCTGGCGCCGCTCCTTTCTTTCGAAACCGGAGACGGGACGGGAAAACCGTCTGCGGATGCTCCGTCGGAGTGGAACGCACCAAAGCAAAAAGCTTTATTATTGGCGTTGCCGATCTATCGCAGCGACTTTTCCTTCTCTTCCGCGTCCGAAGCGGAACGATGGGACGCTCTGGTCGGTTGGGTGGGATTGTTTTTCCATCCCACCGTCGTGCTGAACACCGCTCAACGCTCGCTCCAATATCCTCTACATGTCGCTCTATCCGATGTGACAGACCCGGAGCATACGATTTCCTTGGCGGAGATCGACGCATCGTCTGATTCAAATGAAGACCTTGGATTTCGTGGAGAGTGGACGCGCGTTCTGCCTTTAACCATAGGCGATCGCATCTGGCATTTGCGACTTTCATCTTTGTCGGCCTTGGAAAATGCGTCTCACACAGGCCAGCCGATGTTTATTTTGTTGGCGGGACTTGGTTTGAGCGTTGCCTTGTGGGTGGTGGCGTATTTACTGCAAGATAGTCGACAAAGATTTCGTGATCTTGCCGAATCGGCTTCGGATTGGTTTTGGGAAACGGATTCCGGACAGAAATTTTGTTACATTTCCGATCGTTTTTTTGAAGTTTCCGGTTTGCAGCCGAACGACATTCTGGGTAAAACTCCTTGGCAGTTTCTTTCCGAAATTTCCGATATCGATTCGCGCGTCTGCGCGCTTTCATTGCGACACATGGAAATAATGCAGGCCCATGCGCGGTTTCGTGATTTGGAGTTTCTTATTCGCGATCGAGAAGGAAAACTTCGCACCGTATTGTTGTCCGGGAAGCCTTCGTTTCACGAAAATAGTGTTTTTCGTGGTTATCGTGGCACTGGCGCAGATATTACCGAACGCAAAAACGCCGAGAAAGTCGCCGACCAAATCTATGTTCGACTAAAAGCTGCAATTGGCGTTATGCCTAATGGCATCATCATGTTCGATCGCGATCAAAACTTAATTGTCTATAATCAAAAGTTCCTAGATTTATGGAGGCTATCCGAAGAGCAGATTAAAGAATGCTTTAGCATTACTGGGTTGGTAAGATATTTCGCCGCGCGGGGTGATTATGGAGAGGGAGATGTTGAAGCGTTGGTTCATGATCGCATCGCCATGATTATGAGCGAAAACGCTTGCAGCTATGAACTTTCTCTTTCTTGGGGACGAATTCTGGAGGTTCAAGGATATGGCCGTCCGGAAATTGGTTATGTCTTAACCTATCTCGACATTACGGAGCGTAAAAAGGGTGAACGCGCCTTGCGTGAGAGCGAAGAGCGACTGAAAACCGCTTTGATCGTTACGCGCGCCGGAGTGTGGGATATTAATCTACAAACCGGAGAGCGGTGGTGGTCGCCACAGTTGCCGGAGATTCTTGGCTATCAATTCAGCGAGCTGGTTTTTAGCAAGGTTGTCTTTGAGGCGATGATTCACCCGGAAGACCGAACTCAGGTGCGAGTCGCTGCAAAACGGCACTTGGCGGGAGTGGCGCCGGAGTTCCGCGCACAATATCGCGTCCTGCATAAAAGAGGTTGGTGGGTGTGGTTCGAAGATGTCGGACGAGTGATTTGCAACGCCGATGGATGTCCGATTCGCTTTATTGGAACCGCTGTGGACGTCAGTGAACGCAGAGCGACCCAAGCCGAGCTAATGCGCTCAGAAAAAATGGCTGCGTTGGGGCGTCTGGTCGCTGGAATCGCTCACGAAATCAATACGCCGATCGGTTTGGGAGTCAGCATCGCCTCCCACATCGAAGAACGCACGCGGGTTCTGAGCCGTTTTTACGACGATGGTGAGGTGATGCGTGAGGATTTCGAAGAGTATATGCAAACTGTGGCCGAAGCTTCGACGACGCTGTTGTCGAATTTACGACGCGCCGCCGATTTGGTTCATAGCTTCAAACAAGTGGCTGTCGATCAATCCAGCGAGCAGAAGAGGATATTCAAACTTAAGGCTTATATAGATGAAGTTTTGGTCAGTATGAGGCCGAAACTGAAGAAAACTCGACATAAAGTGATTATCGACTGTCCTGATGGGTTGACGCTTAACAGTTACCCCGGCGCCGTTTCTCAGCTTTTGACTAATCTGATCGATAACTCTTTGATCCATGGTTTCGAGGACATGGGAAGCGGAACCATCATCATCTCTGTTTTCGGAGAGGTAAGCGATGTTATTATTGCGTACTCCGATAATGGAAAAGGCATGACGGAAGAGCAAACCGAGCGGATATTCGAGCCTTTCTTCACATCGAAGATGGGGCAAGGCGGCAGTGGACTCGGCATGCATATTGTCTATAATCTTGTGACAAAAACCTTGGGCGGAACAATTCGCTGTGTTTCATTGCCGGGGCGAGGAATTTCTGTGATTGTTCGTATTCCGCTTCATCCTCCTCTTCTGGAGCGCCATGAACGTGTGTTGTTAGAGCGGCTTGCGCAAGACCAGCCAAAAGCAGAAAGTGAAGACGTGGGAACGTCCGGTTTGGTGGCCGTCTCTGAAGTCTCTGTTTTGGAACAGGCTTTTATTGACGAGATGGCGAACACAAAGAATAAAAGGGATATTGATCATGAATACGCCGCGTGATCCGGCTTTCGACAAACGGTCGCCGTTGTTGTTTGGAAGTCGTCCCTCTGCAAGCGCCTCTTTGCGCCTTCAGCGACATGAGCCTTGGAAAATCATGATCGCCGACGACGAGGAAGATGTGCATAGCGTCTCTCGTATGTTGTTGAAGGATTTTTCGTTTGATGGCCGTGGCGTGCGTTTCATCAGCGCACACTCCGGCGCGGAAACCCGCAAGCTGATTCAGGAAAACCCAGACACTGCGATCTTATTGCTGGACGTGGTGATGGAATCCGAGCACGCCGGTTTGGACGTGGTTCGTTATATTCGTGAAGATTTAAAGAACAGCTTTGTTCGTGTGATTCTCCGCACGGGACAGCCGGGCCAAGCGCCGGAAAAACAGGTGGTCGAAGATTACGATATCAATGACTATAAAGAAAAAACAGAACTGACGGCGCAGAAATTGGTGACGGCGGTCATGTCCGCGCTGCGCGCTTACCGCGACATTCGGAATCTTGAATCAAGCCGGAAAGGTTTAGAACAGATTATCGAAGCGTCCAACACTCTATTTGAGCCGCAATCCATACAGAGATTTACGCAAGGCGTTTTAACGCAATTGACGTCTTTATTGAACCTCAGTCAAGACAGTTTGTTCATCAAATCTCCGGCCGGTTGTTTGGCTTCGGGCATCGCCGCCACCAGAACCAATCAGAGTTATGTTGTTATGGCGGCTACGGGACAGTTTACGGAAGGTCTCGGTCTTCCTTTGGTGGACGCCGTTTCCTCTGATCTCTATCAGAAATTGATGACTACCGTCCGCAAACAACAGACTTACATTGGCGGTCAAGATTTTATTGGTTTCTTTCGCGCCAGCAGCGGCGCCGAGAGTCTAATATATTTACAATCATTTAAGCCGTTTGACGACCTGAAAGGAAGTCTATTGCGGGTGTTTTCAGCCAATCTTGGTGTGGCTTTTGATAATATTTGTTTGCATCGTGAAATTTCGGACACTCAGGCCGAGTTGATCCAGACTTTAAGTGAAGTCATTGAAACGCGCTCTTTGGAAACCAGCCAACACACCTTGCGCGTGGGGCGCGTGGCTCATTTGCTGGCGCAGAAAATCGGCATGAGTGATGCAGACGCCGAGCTGATTCGGATTGTCGCGCCCATGCATGATTTAGGAAAAGTCGGAATTCCAGACGCCATTCTTAATAAACCCGGACCATTGACTCCGGAAGAATTCGCCTGTGTTAAGACGCATACTGTAATTGGTCATGCGATTCTTAAGGGGTCTCCGCGTCGCATCTTGCGAACGGCTGCTTTGGTTAGTCTCCAGCATCATGAGCATTGGATCGGAACAGGGTATCCACATGGACTCAAGGGTGAAGAAATCGACTTGATGGGGCGGATTGTCTGTTTAGCAGATGTGTTCGACGCTGTTTCTCACAATCGACCCTATAAAGCGGCTTGGCCGACCGAGCAGGTGCATGATTATATTTCTCGTGAGCGTGGAAGGCAGTTTGATCCTGCTTTGGCGGATATCATGTTGGAAGCTTTTGATGAGTTTGTGCAAGTTCGTAGTCTTGCGTAACAAAGCGGTTGAGGATTGTTGGTTGAGGATTGTTGGTTGAGTATACTCTGTCCAATTGAGAACGCGAAAAAAACTCCGAAAGAATTCGGGGCTCCGCCCTCGACCCGCCAAAGGCCGGGAGGCCTTTGGAAACCATGACTTGGAGTTTGTAACAACCGGATGAGTGTGGACCGTTTCAATTCGGGAGCGATCTTTTTCTGAAATTGGCTTCTTGGTTTTTGTTTACGATCCATGTCTCCCCTGCCCCAACGCTAAATTCCTGCCAATTAATGAGCGCCTTGCCGCTTCCATTATGACATAAATCTAATGGTTTTATATATTTCATCACAAACAACAGTATAATATTGTTGTTTGTGATGAAAATCCGTATTTTTTCGTTGAATATGATTGACACGATCCAGAAAAATTTGTACAAAAAGATCGAGCCCGATAAACGGCCGATCGCCGAGACAGGCTCAAGAGGATCGCTTCGAAATGTTTGCCTTCGAACATCGCTCAATGCGGCGTCGCTCGATAAAACACGCATGTCGTCTCACCGATGGGCGTTGTTGACAAAACAACGACGGCTCGTCGCTTGAGAGCCGCTTCAGCCGCTTTCGCGTCGCATCTTAACAATCATTCTTTCCCGATTCTTTCGGGACGCGCGCCCCTCTTGCGGAGAATGCGTTATGCCTACATCTCATGCTTTCGCCATTGAAATTCACGGTCGACCAGCCGGAATTGTCGTCTCCGACCCCAGCGGTTTTGTTTTTTTCGCCGCCGAACGCACATTTTACGCCTTGGAACGACGTGTTTTTAAAGATGTGGCGCATGCTCAAAGAGCGGCGCAACAGACTTTGGCGGCTCAAAACGCCCGACGTCGAGGCTGATCAGCTCCGGAACAAAGTCACGAAAATTACAAAAGAAACACGAGGAGTCGAGAGATGGGAGCCGCGCTTCAAAAACAACTCCGTCACGACGAACGCTACTGGAATCCGGAGTTGGAAACGCAATCGCGCGCCGCGTGGGAACGACAAAAACTCGATCTTCTTAAGTCGCACCTTCGTCACGCCTATCAAGGATCACCCTACTATCGGATCGCGTTCAACGCCGCCGGCGTTCGACCGGAAGACGTTAAAAACCTCGACGACTTGCGCCGCTTTCCATTCATCGACAAAACCGTGTTGCGCGATCGACAATTGGCCGTTTCACCATTCGGCGATCTGGTCGCCGTACCGGAAGAGGCGATTGTTTATATTTCGGCCTCCAGCGGCTCAACCGGGGTTCCCACGGCGTCGCCGTTCACAACCACCGACTTCAACGAATGGATTGATTACGAAGCGCGGCAATTCTGGTCCAGCGGATTGCGGTCGACCGACCGTTACGCTCATTCTTTGAACTTCTCGTTGTTCGTCGGCGGCCCATGCGTTTTGGGCGCACAAAAATTGGGCGCGTTGTCGATTCACGCCGGAACATTGCCCTCCGAGCGACTTTTGGCGATTTTAAAACAGTTTCAAGCCACCGCCATGTGGACCACGCCGTCCTACGCTTGGCATTTGGGTGAAACCGCCGCCAAAGAAGGCATTGATCCCAAACGCGACCTAGCGATTCGACGCATTTTCGTCGCCGGAGAGCCCGGCGGCTCGATTTCGGAGACCCGCAATCGCATCGAGGCTCTGTGGGGAGCCGATGTTTATGATTACTACGGATTGTCGGATATTTTCGGGTCTTGCGCGGGAATGTGCGAAGAAAAAGACGGGCTTCATTGGGCGGAAGACCATATCCACGTCGAGGTTCTCGACCCTGAAACCGGCGCTCCGGTTCCCGAAGGCGAACGCGGCGAGCTGGTGTTGACCACGCTGAAAAAAGCGGCGCGACCGATGATCCGGTTCCGCACCGGGGATATTGTGTCGATAACAACCGAGCCATGTCGTTGCGGCCGCACCTCGCTGCGACTGCGCGGAGTCCATGGGCGCCTCGACGACATGCTGATCATCAAAGGCGTGAACATCTTCCCCAGTGACGTCGAGGCAATCGCTCGTCAAGACCCCGATCTCACCGGCGAATACAAATTGATCGTCGAGCGAATCAATCATCTCGATCGTCTGACCATCGAGGTCGAGCATGCGCATGGCTTTCAAGGCCGTTCGGAAGAGCCGGCGCAGCGCCTCGCCAAGCGAATCAAGGCGGTGATCGGAGTCCATGTCGAGGTTCGCGTATTGCCGCCGGACGCTCTGCCGCGCGCGACGCATAAGGCAAAGCGTGTGGACGATCGCCGTCAAGGGGTCTGGGCGTAGCGAAATCAAACGAAAACCAACCAATAAAAAGTCAATGGAGCCGAACTCCGCGCTCCCGCCTCCATTGACGAGGTTTCAATCTTTTAAAACAATCGACAAAAGGACGCTTCATCATGAAGAAAAATCTTTTGTGGCGAATGATCGCGCCTCTGTTGGCCGGATTCTTCATCGCCTCTCCGGCTCACAGCGCCGAACCGTTGAAAATCGGCGTTTCCGCCGGGCCATACGGTGAAATCCTTACCTTCGCGGCGGGAATCGCCGCAAAAGAAGGGTTGGCAATCAAAATCGTCGAATTCAGCGACTACAACACACCCGACGCGGCTCTGGCCCAAGGCGACATCGACGCCAACAATTTCCAACATCTGCCGTTTCTGCAAAATCAGATCGCCAAACGCGGCTACGACCTGGTCGCCGGACCGACCAGCATCGTCGTGCCGATGGGCGTTTATTCAAAAAAAGTGACCAAACTCGACGATCTGCCCACAGGCGCAACCGTCGCCGTTCCCAATGATCCGAGCAACGGCGCGCGCGGGTTGTTCCTTCTTGCAAAAGCCGGATTAATCACCTTGAAAGAGGGAACCGATGTTTCGGCCACCGTGCTCGACGTGGTCGCCAATCCGAAACATCTCAAAATCGTCGAACTCGACGCCGCGCAATTGCCGCGCTCCTTGGACGACGTTGCGGCGGCGACCGTTACGCTCAATTACGCCATGCTGGCCGGTCTCGACCCCAAAACCGCTCTTTTGTTGGAAGATGAAAAATCCAAATGGGCCCTGGTCTGGGCGACGCGCCGCAACAACGCCGGCGATCCCCGGATCAAGCGCTATATTGAAATTTACCGCTCACAGCCCGTGAAAACGTTTATCGCCGAACGTTTCAAGGGTTCAATTCTGCCGACGTGGTAAACAAGCATGATCTCCTTACAAAATGTCGGAAAAGTCTTCAACACGCGCGCCGGCTCTTCGCCGGTGCGCGCGCTGGACGACGTCACCCTTTCCGTGGCCGCCGGTGAAATCTTCGGCGTCATCGGTCCAAGCGGCGCCGGCAAGAGCACTCTGATCCGCACCGTCAATTTGCTGGAGCGGCCCGACGTCGGGCGCGTTACGGTGAACGGCCTCAACATAACCGACCTCTCGGGCGCCGCGTTGCGCGCAGCAAGGCGCGGCGTCGGCATGATCTTTCAACATTTCAATCTCTTGTCGTCGCGCACGGCGTTCGACAACGTCGCCTTACCCTTGGAGCTGGCGAAAACGCCTTCCACCGAGATCCGACGCAAGGTCGGAGCGCTGTTGGAGCTGGTGGGATTGGACGACAAACGCGACCACTATCCGGCGGAGCTGAGCGGCGGCCAGAAGCAACGCATCGGCATTGCGCGAGCGTTGGCCACCGATCCTAAGGTGTTGTTGTGCGACGAAGCGACTTCGGCGCTGGATCCGGAGACCACGCGCGCAATCTTGAGGTTGTTGGCCGACATCAACCGCAGGCTGAATTTGACTATTCTGCTGATCACGCATGAAATGACGGTCATTACAGAGCTTTGTCGACAGGTCGCGGTGATGGAGCGCGGTCGGATCATCGAGCAAGGCAAAGTGTTGGACGTGTTTGCCCAACCACGCGCAAGAACGACCCAAGCTCTGGTGAAGACGGCAACCGGCGGCGAACCGCCTGAAACGGTGACGCGCAACTTGCTTTCTCGACCAGAGCCGGGAAGCGGAGTGATGTTGCGCGTGGTCTTTCGAGGCGACCCGGCGGATCAGCCGCTCATCAGTCGGCTCAGTCGGCGGTTCGGGGTTGATATGAATCTCCGACATGGACGCTTGGACGTGATCGACAACGCTTCATTCGGCGTGTTGACGATAGAGATCACCGGTCCTTCGAACGGCGTTCAAGCCGCCACAGCCTTTTTTCAGTCTCATCAACTCGATGTTGAGGTTTTGGGTTATGTCCCCGCAAATTTACGCGCTGTTGGCTGACGCGACGATCGAAACGCTGTTTATGGTCGGCGTCTCCGGATTGGTGGCGACGGCGCTCGGCTTGCCTCTTGGGGTGGCTTTGGCGATCACCGGACGCGACGATCTGTTGCCCTGCCTGTTGTTCAATCGCACCGTCGGCGTTGTGATCAACGCCACACGCTCGACTCCCTTCATTATTCTTATGGTGGCGATCATTCCGTTCACGCGGTTGGTCACGGGAACGTCGATCGGCCCTCTCGCCGCCATTGTGCCCTTGATCGTCGCCGCAACACCGTTCATTGCCCGCGTGGTGGACGCCGCCATTCGCAACGTGGACGTCGGCTTAATCGAAACGGCGACATCGATGGGGGCGTCTCCGAAACAAATCATCATGAAGGTGTTGTTGCCGGAAGCTTTACCCGCCATTATCCTTGGCCTAACCTTGGCGATCGTTAGCCTCATCGGCTATTCGGCCATGGTTGGAGCCGTGGGTGGAGGCGGTCTCGGCGACCTCGGAATTCGTTACGGATATCAGCGCTTTCAACCGGAAATGATGGCGGCGACGGTGGCGGCTCTGATTGTTTTGGTGCAACTGGTTCAATCGATCGGCGAAAGAGCGGCGCGGCGCATGGATCGACGACGCTCCACGTAAAGAACAACAAACATATCGCGTCCGCCAACGGCTGGGAGGAACACATGTCGACGTCGTTCGTTGGAAAAACATGTCAAGGATTCGTCGACGCCATCGGGAATACGCCGTTGATCAGGTTGGTCGGCCCGTCACTCGCCACCGGATGCAACATCTTCGGCAAAGCCGAATTCCTGAATCCCGGCGGTTCGATCAAAGACCGCGCCGCGTTGTCGATCATTCAAGACGCCGAACGAAAAGGCCTGTTGCGTCCCGGAGGCGTCATCGTCGAAGGCACCGCAGGCAACACCGGCATCGGATTGACCTTGATCGCCAACACACGCGGCTATCGCGCGGTGATCGTCATGCCCGAAACCCAGAGCCAAGAAAAGAAGGACGCATTGCGCCTCTGCGGCGCCGAGTTGATCCTGGTTCCGGCCGCGCCCTACAGCAATCCCGATAATTATGTGCGCTATTCCGGCCGTCTTGCGGAAAAACTGTCGCAGACCGAACCGAACGGCGCCGTATGGGCCAATCAATTCGACAACACCGCCAATCGCGACGGCCATTACCGCACCACCGGCCCGGAAATTTGGGAGCAAACCAACGGTAAAGTCGATGGCTTCACATGCGCCGTCGGCTCCGGAGGAACATTGGCCGGAGTCGGCTCGGCGCTGAAAGAGCGAAATCCGGCGATTAAAATCGTTCTTTCCGATCCGTTCGGCTCGGCGCTGCATCACTATTACACCCACGGAACGCTCAAAGCCGAGGGCGGTTCGATCACCGAGGGCATCGGCCAGGGACGAATCACCGGCAATCTGGCCGATGCGCCGATCGATTGGTCGCAAAGGATTTCCGACGCCGAAGCTCTGACCGAACTGTTTCGCCTGTTGAAGGAAGAAGGATTGGCGCTCGGCGGCTCCAGCGGCGTCAACGTGGTCGGCGCGATCAAACTCGCGCGAACCCTCGGCCCCGGACACACGATCGTCACCGTTTTGTGCGATTCCGGCGCCCGCTATCAATCGAAATTGTTTAATCCGATTTTTTTGCGCGAGAAAAATTTACCTGTGCCGACATGGCTCGACACGCCGACGCCGAACGTCTAGCCCGCATTTCTCACGAAAAGATTAAAAAAAGGCGGAAACGTAAAACATCCGCGACAAGAATCAGCTAGTAGAGTCTAAATGCAATCGATACCCCACACCCGGCTCGGTCAAAATATAGATTGGACGCGCCGGATCCGGCTCCAATTTTTGTCGCAGCGCACGCATATACACGCGAAGATATTGAGGGTCTTTTTCGATGCGCGCGCCCCATACGGCTTGCGTAATTTGTCGATGCGTCATGACTTTTCCGGCGTTCAACGTCAACGCTTTTAAAAGGCGATACTCTGTTGCCGACAAGCGAACCACTTCGCCGTCGCGGCTGACCAAACTGCGCACCAGATCAATCCGCAACGATTTGATTTCGACGACCGGCGTTGCTCCATGCTCTTGAATTCGATGACGCAACGCCGTTCGCAATCGCGCCATCAACTCGCCCATGCTGAACGGCTTAGTGATGTAATCATCCGCGCCCAAGTCTAAGGCATCGATCTTCGCCTGTTCGTGAAACCGGCTCGACAACACCACAATCGGCGTTTGAGACGCCTGACGAAACCGCTGAATCAGATCGAGACCGTCGATATCCGGCAAACCAAGGTCCAAGATGCAAAGATCGGGCGCGCTGTCGTAAAAACGATCCAAAGCCTCACGCCCGGTGGCGACGTCGATCACACGATAGCCCTCAGCCGTCAAACCTGCGCGCAGCAATCGCCGAAAAGGCGGCTCATCATCAATCACCAGAACCACCGGCCCCTGCTCCGTCACGCTCGCCTCCCGTTCAATGACACCCTGTCCTGCGACACCCTGTCCTGCGACGTCTCTGAATTGAAACGGCCCTCACACGGTTGGTTATCATAAACTCCAAGTCATGGTTTCCAAAGGCCTCCCGGCCTTTGGCGGGTCGAGGGCGGAGCCCCGATTCTTTCGGAGTTTTTTTCGGATTCTCAATTGGACAGAGTATATACTCCGTTCAATTGAGAACTCAAGAAAGAGCTTTCAAAGGAATCGGGGCTCCGCCCTCGACCCGCCAAAGGCCGGGAGGCCTTTGGAAACCATGACTTGGAGTTTATGATAACCAACCGTGTGAGGGCCATTTCAATTCGGGAATGCCGCTTACTCCAAAATCTCCGGCAACTCGGGCACTGCCGGCAACGTCACGGTAATAATCGCCCCGGAACAATCCAGACGATTGGCGGCGACAATTGCTCCATCCATAGCTTCCACAAATCCTCGGCAAATCGCCAAACCAAGGCCCGTTCCCGCTCTTTGGCGATCCTTCTCATGGAAACGATAGAATTTATTGAATACCATTTCAAGTTTGTCTTCCGGAATGCCTGGCCCTTCATCCGCCACAGTCACAACGACTTTATTGTCTCGACCGCGCGCCCGCACAATGATTTCGCTGTCGAGAGGCCCATATTTCACCGCATTATCCAACAAATTGAACAGAATTTGCTCGATAAGGACGAAATCTCCGCACGCCATCGGCAAATCAGTCGGAATATCCAAAGAAACTCTATGTCGCGACAACAAACGCTCCAAACGACGCAAGGCCGCCCCCACAGCGTCGCTTATATCAACCACGTCTCGTTTCGGCTCTAAAGCTCCCGCCTCCAAGCGAGTCATATCCAGAAGATTATTGACGAACCGATGCATCCGCTCCGATTCGACTTGAATCGCCGTCACCAGTTCTTGACGCATCGCGGCGTCGTAGCGATCTTCGTAGCTTTGCAGACTGGAGGCCGCCGCCATGATCGAAGACAACGGCGTTCTTAAATCATGCGATAGACTGTTCAACAACGCCGAACGCAGCTTTTCGGTTTCAGAAAGAAGTTTCGCCTCATCAACATCCTGCACGAGAAGAATTCTCTCTATGGCAATCGCCGTTTGATCGGCCAAGGCGTCAAACAACCTTCGTTGGTCGGGAGTCAAAATCGGGCCGGTTCCAATGTCCGCCACTCCGATCACCGCCACCGGACCTCGCGCCGTCCGCACCGGCAGAAAAAGCCGATGCGCGCCCGGCAAGGTTTCGGCCCCGCGTCCGGCGGAACAATTATGATCCCATGTCCATTGCGCCGCCGCTCGGTCATTGTCGCTCAATTGGTCTTCTGGCGGATACCCGGCCCGCACCGCCAAGCCACTCTCAACCGGCATCAGAATGACGACGTTCACCCTTAACATCACCGCGATTTGATACGCCGCCGCCCATAGAAGATCATCAAGATCAATAATTCCGGCCAATTTTCGACTAAAGGCGTAAAGCTCCTCTGTGCTCTTGGCGCGACGACGCGCCATATTGATTTGACCTCGACTGTTCGCCGTAAAATGACTTGTGAGTACGGAAATCAAAAAAAAGAAAAACAACGCCACCACGTTCTCTGGATCGGCGATCGAAAAACTATACAGCGGCGGCAAGAAAAAATAATTATAACATGAAACGCTCAGAAGCGAGGCGTAAAGAGACGGTTTTAAACCATGGAGCATGGCGCTTCCAAAGACAGACACAAGAAAAGCCAAAGGAACCGACGTGGTGTTGATAACCATATCAATACATAAACTTACTCCCAACGCTCCAACAACCATTGCCGTTCCGACCAAATAAGGAATGAATGAAAATGGCGTTCTTACAGAGCGTGTTTTTACTTTTTTCGAAGGCAAAATTTCTTCGACATCGTCTCCCGCCATAAAGTGAATGCTAATATTTCCGGAGCGCTTCATCAATGTCGCCGCAATCGGCGACGCCGACCATCCCGGCAACCGACGATGAACCGACGGACCGATCACAATTTGCGTGATATTGTTCTCTTGAGCATAGGCGAGAATGTCGTCGGCAATTCGATTGCCGAAGACCGAAAGCGCCGTCGCTCCCAATCGCTCGGCCAACCGCAACGTATCGGCGATCAAATCACGTTCTACATCAGATAATGCTGCATGCTCCGGAGTTTCGACGAATAAAACCGTCCATTTGGCGTGAATTCGATCCGCCAGACGTTTTCCGTTGCGCACCAACGCTGCGCCGCGCTTATTGTGATCAATACAAACCAGAACCCGTTCAGTCGTCGCCCACGTCCCCTGAATCGCATGGGTTTTCATATAATTCAGCATCTGATCGTCAACCCGTTGCGCCGTGCAGCGCAACGCCAACTCTCGCAAAGCCGTCAGATTCCCCGGAGAAAAATAATGCGCCAAAGCGCGTTGCGCTTGTTCGCGCACATAGACCTTGCCTTCGGACAACCTTTTGGTGAGGTGTTCCGGCGTAAGATCAACCAATTCGACTTCGTCTGCGCGCTCTAAAATGCTGTCTGGAACGGTCTCTCGCACACGAATGCGCGTAATCTGCGCGACGACGTCGTTCAGACTCTCCAGATGCTGAACATTCACCGTTGTAAAAACATCGATGCCGTTCGCCAGAAGCTCTTCGACATCCAACCAGCGTTTCAAATGGCGACTGCCGACGGCGTTGGTGTGCGCCAGCTCATCCACCAACACCACATGCGGATAGCGTTTTAAAACTCCGTCCACGTCCATTTCTTCCAGGATTCTGCCTTTGTATTCAATTTTTCGTGGCGGAACAATCTCCAATCCATGAACAAGAGCCTCGGTTTCGGCGCGTCGATGCGTCTCGACGACGCCTACGACGACATCCGCCCTCTCTTTTTTTAAAGCCTGCGCCGCCAAAAGCATCGCGTAAGTTTTCCCGACTCCCGGCGCTGCTCCGAGAAAGACTTTCAACCGACCGCGCGCTTTTTTCCCAAGTTGTAGGTCCGAGGTTGCCATGGTTGCCGTCTTTCTGAAAGAAACTCAAAAAAGAAAGGCGGGGCTCCGCCCTCGACCCGCCAAAGGCCCGGAGGCCCTTGGAACCCATGACTTGGAGTTTGTAACCAACAGATGTGTGAGGGCCGTTTCAATTCGGGAAGGCCTGACGGATTCGCAGCGTCACTGAATTGAAACGGTCTACTCACCGCCGGTTCTCGCAGTCTCCAAGTCATGGGTTCCAAGGGCCTCCCGGCCTTTGGCGGGTCGAGGGCGGAGCCCCGATTCTCTTTTTCTTCACTTTTTCTCCAATCGATCCAACGCCAAGTTCAACTCCAAGACGTGAACGATCGGCTCGCCGATCACTCCAAGCAAAGGTCTTTCCGTGTAAGCCGCCACCAAAGACTGCACAGCCGCTTCCGAAAGCCCGCGCGCCCGCGCCACGCGAGGAAGCTGAAATTTCGCCGCCGCCACCGAGATATGCGGATCAAGCCCACTCGCGGAAGTCGTGACCAAATCCACCGGAATCGGTTTCGGATTTTCCGCCCGCAACGCATCAGCTTCGTTTTTGACGCGCTCAATCAAAGCCTTGCTGATCGGGCCAAGGTTGGAGCCGCTCGATCCCATGGCGTTGTAAGGCGCCTCGATTGTTTTGCCGTCGGAGCCAACGTCGGTGGTCGCCGAAGGGCGACCGTGAAAATATTTCTCTTGACGAAAGTTTTGGCCGATCAAGCGTGAACCGATCGTCACACCGTCGCGAACGATCAAGCCGCCTCTCGCCTGAGCCGGAAACAGCGTCTGCGCAAGTCCGGTCATCGCTAAAGGATAAGCGACTCCCAACAACAGCGTCAACAGGCTCATCAGAATGAAGGCCGAACGAAGATGTTTCAACATGGCGTCACCTTTGAATGGAAAAGCGGTTCGATTGAAAATCCGAAAGAAACTCGGAGGAAGGCGGGACTCCACCCTTGACCCGCCAAAGGCCGGCGCCTTCAACAGCCGGTTACCTTTGGAAACCATGACTTGGAGTTTGTGACGACCAGAAGTGTGAGGGCCGTTTCAATTCGGGGTGGCCGGACATAGAATTCTATGATAGGCCGAAAGCCGTCACGACCAGATCGATCATCTTAATGCCGATGAACGGCGCGACGACGCCTCCCACCCCGTACACAAGCAGGTTATGAGACAGCAGCTTGGCCGCAGGCAGAGACCGATACCGCACCCCGCGCAAAGCCAAAGGAATCAACGCGACGATAATCAGAGCGTTGAAGATGATCGCCGACAAGATCGCGCTTTGCGGCGTCGCCAGATTCATCACGTTCAAGACGGCCAAAGGAGGATAGATCGTAACGAAGATCGACGGAATAATCGCGAAGTATTTCGCCACGTCGTTGGCGATCGAAAACGTGGTCAGAGCGCCTCTGGTTATCAACAACTGCTTGCCGATGCCGACGATTTCGATCAGCTTGGTCGGGTCGCTGTCGAGATCGACCATGTTTCCGGCTTCACGCGCCGCCATGGTCCCGGTGTTCATCGCCACGCCGACATCCGCTTGCGCCAATGCCGGAGCGTCGTTCGAGCCGTCGCCGCACATCGCCACCAGCTTGCCTTCGGCCTGCTCTCGACGGATCAGCCTTAGTTTGTCCTCCGGCGTCGCCTGCGCCAAGAAATCGTCTACCCCGGCTTCGGCGGCAATGGCGGCGGCGGTCAACGGATTATCTCCGGTGATCATCACCGTGCGGATTCCCATTTTCCTCAAAGCGGCGAAACGCTCGCGAATGCCCCCCTTCACCACATCTTTTAAGTGAATGACTCCCAGCAACCGCCCCTGACGCGCCACGGCCAGAGGCGTCCCTCCGGTTTTGGAGATTCCATCCACCGCCTCGCTCAACTCTCGGCTGCGAGGCGCCACCGCTCCGCCGTTCAGCCGCCCGACATACGCCAAGACGCTCTCAACGGCGCCCTTGCGAATTTCACCTTCCGGCGTGTCGACGCCGCTCATCCGGGTTTGCGCCGAAAACGGAACGAAAACCGTCTGAGCGCACGCCGCCTCAACGCCCCGCATTCCATATTTCTCGCGCGCCAGCGCCACGATCGACCGCCCCTCCGGCGTTTCATCCGCCAAAGACGACCAATAAACCGCTTCGGCCAGTTCATGCTCTCCAGCGCCATCGACCGGGATCAACTCTGTGGCGACCCGATTGCCCAGAGTGATCGTGCCGGTTTTATCCAACAACAGCGTATCGACGTCGCCTGCGGCCTCCACCGCCCGCCCCGACATCGCCAAGACATTGAACCGGATCAACCGATCCATCCCGGCAATGCCGATCGCCGACAGCAAGGCTCCGATCGTCGTCGGGATCAGCGTCACGAATAAAGCTGACAGCACCGTGACCGAAACAGAGCCTTCGGCGTAGCGAACGAAACCCGGAATACTGACCACCGCCAGAATAAAGATCAACGACAGCCCGGCCAGGAGAATATTCAGCGCGATTTCATTCGGCGTTTTCTGCCGTTGAGCCCCTTCGATCAATCCGATCATGCGATCGAGAAACGTCGAACCTTGAGCAGCCGTGATCCGAACCACGATCCAATCTGAAAGCACGCGCGTGCCTCCGGTCACCGCCGAACGATCGCCGCCGCTCTCGCGGATCACCGGAGCCGACTCTCCGGTGATTGCGCTCTCGTCCACCGAGGCGATTCCTTCCACCACGTCGCCATCGCTGGGAATGGTCTCTCCGGCTTCGACCAAAACCAAGTCGTCGACTTGAAGCTCGGAAGCCGGAACCGGCTCGGTCTCGCGACCATCGGCCCGGATCAGGCGACGCGCCGGCGTTTCCGTGCGCATCCGCCGCAGAAACCCCGCTTGCGCCTTTCCGCGCCCTTCGGCCACGGCTTCGGCAAAGTTTCCGAACAAAATCGTCAGCCACAACCAAAACACGATTTGCCCAGAGAACAACACTCCGGAGGCGCCGATCACCAAATCGCGCGCTAAAAGAACCGTCGCCAAGAAAGCCACGACCGCCACAGAGAACATGATCGGATTGCGGATCAATATCTGAGGCGCCAGCTTGCGAAAAGCTTCCGGAATCGCAGGACCGATAATCTTCGGGTCCAATAAGGAAGCCGAGGGAATAGTCTTTTTCATACGCCGCTCGCTATGTTTAGAGGAAACTCCGGCTTACTGAGGGAATCAAAACTCCACCCTCCGGCTCAGAACGTCGCGCCGCGAACCATCAGCAAGTGCTCGACGACCGGCCCCAAAGACAAAGCCGGGAAATACGTCAAGCCTCCCATGATCAAGATCACGCCGAGAAGTATCCCCACAAACAACCCTCCGGTCGTCGGAAAGCTTCCGGAAGACGGAGGCAATCGTTTCTTGGCCGCCAAAGAACCGGCGATCGCCATCATCGGAACGATGATCATGAATCTCCCGACGAACATCGTCGCCGCAAGCGTCAGATTGTACCAAAGCGTATTGGCGCTGAGACCGGCGAAAGCGCTGCCGTTGTTGTTCGCCGCCGAGCTGTAGGCGTAAAAAATCTCGGAAAACCCATGCGGCCCACCATTCGCGACGCCTGCGACTCCGGCCGGGATCGCGGCGGCAATCGCCGTGAAGCCCAGATTAACCAGAGGCATGCAAAGCAGCGCCAAAACAGTCAATTTAACCTCTCGCGCCTCCAGCTTTTTGCCGACATATTCCGGCGTGCGTCCCACCATCAACCCGGCGACGAACATCGCCACCACCACATAGAGCAGCATTCCATAAAGGCCCGAGCCAACGCCGCCGAAGACAATTTCTCCCAGAAGAATATTGACCAACGGAACCAATCCGCCCAAAGGCGTGAAGCTGTCATGCATGGCGTTGACCGCGCCGCATGAGGCGTCGGTGGTGACGACAGCGAACAACGCCGAGTTGGCGATTCCGAACCGAACCTCTTTTCCCTCCATATTGCCGCCGCTCTGAAGCGGCCCGGCGGCCTGATCGATGCCCAAAGCCGCAAACGCCGGATTTCCCGCCGCCTCCGCCCAGTAACACACGCCGACTCCCACCAACCACAAAAGCCCCATGGCGGCGAAAATCGCCCAGCCTTGGCGCTCGTCCCCGACCATTCGCCCGAAAACATTGGTCAAAGCCGCGCCGAGAACGAAAATCAAAATCGTCTGAAACAGGCTTGAAAACAGCGTCGGATTCTCATACGGATGCGCCGAGTTGGCGTTGAAAAAGCCGCCGCCGTTGGTTCCCAACATCTTGATCGCTTCTTGCGACGCCACCGGCCCCAGAGGAATGCTCTGTTTGGCGCCTTCCAACGTCGTCGCCTCGACCACGCTTTCCAGAGTTTGCGGCGCGCCCTGCCAGACCAACGCCAGAGTCGCCACGATCGACAGCGGCAGCAAGACATAGAGAACGCTGCGAACCAAATCGACCCAGAAATTCCCGACGGTCTGAGAAGACTTGCGCGCAAATCCCCGGATCAGCGCCAAGGCCAACCCGAGCCCCGTCGCCGCCGAAACAAAGTTCTGCACCGTCAATCCAACCGCCTGGGCAAAATTCCCCAACGCGCTTTCGCCGCCATAGCCTTGCCAATTGGTGTTGGTGACGAAGCTGACCGCCGTATTGAACGCCAAATCCCACGGCATCCCTTGCATATGCTGCGGATTCAGAGGCAGAAACTCTTGAAACCGCAAAATGCCGTACAACAGCGCGAAACCCGCGAAATTGAACGCCAACATCGCGAGCGTATAGGTCAACCAGTGTTGTTCGCTCCGTTCGTCGATACGCGACAGCCGATATAACGCACTCTCCACCGGACGCAGGATCGGCGTTAAAAAAACGCGCTCTCCGGCGAACAGGCGAGCCATATATCCTCCCACCGGACGCGCAAACGACAACACGATCACGCCGAACAGCGCGATTTGAAACCATCCATGAAGAGTCATGATAAGACCCCTTCCTCGTCGAATCCGGCCGCGTCTCCATCGGTGAAAAAGGAAAAGGAAGCGGCTGTTTTCAGACGGAAAAAGAACAACGCAAGATCAGAACCGCTCGGGCCGGATCAAAGCGTAAAGAAGATAGCCGAACAGCGCTCCGGCTGCTAAGCCGCCGAGGATCATATCCAAAGACATGTTCGGCTCCTTACAATCTGCGGCAAGCGTCGGCGTATTCCATCGCCGAAACGAAAAGCCCCGCTCCGAACAGAAGCATCAAAAGATCAAACATTGACCGCACCTCGATTCTTTCCGACGACGACCATCGCCGCGTCCAGAATCAAGCAGACCACTTCTGAGCATATAATTGCGAGAAGACGACACATGCCGTCGCATTAAAAAAAAATAAAACCAATCCGGTTGAGGAGAATGTTAGTTGAGGAAAATGTTAGTTGAGGAAAATGCTAATCGACGCCGACAAGCGCCTATAGGTCTGCTCACTTATGGCTTGTCAAGAGACGTGAGAACCAAACGCGTTAATTCAGGAAGCGATTTGGCTCCGAGGCTCTTCATGATGGCAGCGCGATGATTTTCAACGGTGCGGCGGCTGATTCCAAGTTCCGCAGCAATATTTTTGCTGTGACGCCCGGCCAAAACCAAATCCAGGATATGACGTTGGCGCGGCGTCAGAGCATCCAAAAGTGCGGAGGAGGCCCCCACTTGCCATTCGGTCTTGACCGATGCGTGGCAATCGCCTGCGATGACGCGATTGATTGATTCTAAAATTTCTTCAATTCGTATCGGCTTTTCTATGAAGTCGACGGCGCCGGCTTTCATGGCTGCAACCGACAGCGAAATGTCGCCGTAGCCGGAAATCATGATCGCGGACGTTTTGTAGCCTCCTATTTTCAGCCGCTCCAACAACGCCAACCCATCCATTCCGGGCATTCGAGCGTCTACGATCAGGCATCCGCTCCGATCGGGACCGATCGCATTCAGAAACGCCTCCCCACTGGAGAAAGCCTCGGCCTTTAGACCGTGGTCGATCAGTTGCTCCACCATGGCCGTGCGAGCGCAGTCGTCGTCGTCTACAAGAAAGATATCGGTTTTCTCCTGAACGGCGGATACGGCGGTCTTAAGCTGCGCATCTTCGGACAGCCTCGAAAGAAACGGCTCGTGGGGCTCCTGTTTATTGAAAACGTCTTGAATATGGCGCAGAAAATCAGCCGCAGAGACCGGCTTAGTGAGACTGCGGCAACGATGCCGAACGATCTCGTCAGTGACGCCGTTTGAAATATCACCGGTTAAAATAATTCCCGGCAGAAGAGGCGTCGTGCGTCGAAGACGCGCGATCACGTCCAGCCCGTTCATATCGCCGGGAAGAGTGTAATCGGCAACAACTAAATCCGGCGGTTTTCGGGCTGCCGCAGCCGATGCTTGAACGCCGGTGGCAACGGCAACCACATGATAGCCCTCGGCCTCCAGAAGTCCCGTCAGGCTTTCTCGGATTGGCATGTCGTTTTCGACCACCAGCAGTGTTCGCTTTTGAATGGCGTGTTCTGCGACGGAGTCAATTATCGGCGGCACAGTTTCGACCAAAGGCGTCGAGATCGTAAAAATCGAACCTCGATCGGAGGAACGAACCGTAATCGGGTGTTCTAAAATCTTAGCGAAAAGCTCAACGATCGCCAACCCCAGTCCTCTGCTGCGTTCCTCGCCGATAGAATTGGTGATCCTATAATACTCCTTAAAAATAAAAGCCTGAGACTCGACAGGAATCCCAACTCCGGTGTCCCAAACTTCGATCCGCAACGATGCGCCGACACGTCGACAGCCCAGCAGAATCTTGCCTGCAAACGTGTAATTCATCGCATTGGACACAAGATTACGAACCATTTGAACTAAAAGACTGGGATCGCTGCGCACCATCAATCGACACGGCACGACCCGCCAATCCAAGCCTCGCGAATCGGCCAACGGAGCGAATTCGACTTTCAGCCGGTAGATCAGAGAGTCGATCGGGAAATCAACAACCCGCGCGCGAACCGCTCCGGTCTCAAGCTGATTGATATCCAACAACGTGCTCAACATGCTCGACATTGAATCCAACCGCTCATTGAAGCGACTGATCAAAGTTGGATCGTTTTCATGCCTTTCGATCTTTTTCGCCAGCAATCCAATCAGCAAAACCAAAGCCTGTAGCGGTTGACGCAAATCGTGGCTGGCTGCGGCGAGAAAACGCGATTTCACCAAATTAGCTTGTTCGGCTTGACGCTTGGCGGTCACCAGAGCCGCCGTTATTTGTCTGCGCTCGGTAACATCCTCGATGGTCAGAAGATATTTTCTCCGTCCGTCTGGTTCATTAATAATTTCCCGCACATTCAAAACCAAATTGCGCAGTCCGAGGGCCGGGACCAAAATTTCAATTTCTAGGTCTTCGATCGGATATGCAGATGATTCAATTCTGTTTTTTGATTAAGTTGCGAACATTTTTCGTTGCCGTTTTGTTTACATCGTCGTCGCCGGGAAAAGATAGCCGTCGACCGATCGTTTCCTCGGCCTCGTGCTGAAAGAAGCGGTAAAAAGCCGGGTTTGCCGAGACGACGCGCAGACTTTGATCAAAAACCACCAAAGGATGTCGAATCGTGTCGATGATTCGTCCGGCATAGGCGAGCGCTCGTTCAGTTTCCCGCTGCGCCGCCTTGATGTCGGTAATGTCGGAGAAAGTGATAACCACGCCTTCGATCCGATTATCGGCGGTTCGATAGGGCAGGATACGCCGAATATACATGCCTGCATCTTCACCCCGCACCTCCTGCCGGAGCGGCGCAAGGTCGTTCAGAACCTTACGGGCGTCGTCGAGAAGATGGGGATCGTCGAAGCGGCGCGCAAGATCGGCAAGCGGTCGTCCGATATCGCCGGAAATGACTCCGAACAGGGCCTTGGCCGGCGGCGTAAAAAAGCGAATGTTGAGGTGGTTGTCGAGAAACACAGTCGCCGAATCAGAGCTGTTCAAAATATTCTGAAGATCATTGGTCGCGCTCCGCTGTCGTTCAACCATTTCCTGAAGTTGGTTGTTGAGCGTCGTCAGCTCTTCATTCAGTGATTGCAACTCTTCTTTTGAAGTCTCCAGTTCTTCGTTTGTTGAAAGAAATTCTTCGTTGACCGACATTGCTTCTTCATTCAACACCTTTTGATTCTCAACCATCTCCTCTAGATTCCGGACGGCGTCGAGCAGCTCGTCGCGCGTCGCTTCCAGCTCTCGTTCGAGTTCGGCGATTCGAATGGCGGAGACGACAGAAAGACGAGAGGAATTCGTTTTTGCGCTTGCGTCGGTTTCCTTCTTTTCGGTTTCCCTCTCTATTACATGCGAAGACGGAATTGCATGCGAGAGCGAAGACGCTTCAAGAAAACTGATGAGATAAAAGACTCCACCATCAACGTGGACCAACTGCGCATTAACGGTGACGGTCTCATAGTTAATCGACGCAACGTCGCCGGTTCGAACGGTCGATACGAAGGTATGAACGTCGGAGATATGAACGTCGTTGCCGATGTTGCCAATCATGCCCCCGGTTTTCGGCGTCGCTATCGGTTCGCACCCCCCTCCCCTGCCGCCACTCGGATTCGCACGCCGGATCGCAGCGTAGAGTTTGCCTCGCAAGCCCTTTCGTATCATGTTGAGGAGGTTGCGATTCGGCTCTCCTTCGGCGACTTGCAGAAAGCGATCTGTCGGCCCTAAAAAGTAGAGGCATTCGAATGCGCAATCAATCAACACCGAAGCGGGAGCAAAGTCCGCCAACAACAAACGTTTCGTAAGCTCTTCGGGATTGACGGTTCGAACAACCGACGGCTGCGGAAAGCGCGGCAAGAGTAAGCGCGCGCTATCGCCGAAGCGAATCGGAAAGTCGATCTCGGAGGCGGCTCTATGAGCGCATATCCGGCGGTATAGGCGCTGTTTTTTGTCGATGGGAATGAATCCGTCCTCCATCGCGCCGATTGTTTCAGAACAGCCGAGAAAAAGGACGCCGTTTTCGCGCAAAGCGAAATGAAACAGCCGAAGCGCTTTCTTCTGGGCCTCCGCGCCGAGATAAATCAGGAGGTTGCGACAGGCGATCATATCCAAACGCGAGAACGGCGGATCAACCAGCATGTCGTGCGTCGTAAAGACTACGACACGTCGCAGCTCGGGCAAAACGCGATAGCCGAGGTCTTCCTTGGAAAAGAATCGAGCCAATCGAAACGGCGACACGTCCACTTCGATCGATTCAGGGTAAAACCCCTCTCGTGCGGTCGCAACCGCTTCAGAGTCGATGTCGGAAGCAAAAATCTGGAATTTGATTGGTCGTTCGGCAATCGCCTCCAGAAACAAAACCGCAAGCGAATAAGCTTCCTCGCCGGTGCTGCATCCGGAAGTCCACACGCGCAACGGCCGTCCGGTCGGTGCGTTTCGAACCATTTGCGGAATCACTTGTTGTTCTAAAACATCAAAAGCCGCCGTGTCTCGAAAAAAATGCGTGACGTTGATCAACATGTCTTTAGCCAAAATATCCATCTCGGCGAGGTTTTGCTCCAGCGCCTCCCGATAGCGGCCCGTGTCGACAAACCCGGCGATCGCCATACGACGCGCAATTCGCCGACGCAGTGTGCCGTGCTTGTAGAGAGAAAAATCATAGGACGTATGACGACGCAGAAGAAAAATAATAACCGATAAAGAATCATCGTCGATGTTGAGGCTGCGGTCGTTTCGGTCATCGCCCCTGCCGCCGGTGACTGCATGGAGGAGTTGAACACTCTCGCCGGACGATCGTAAAAAAACCGTTTGTTTGTCCGTTGCTTTGTCCGTTGCATCGCTTTCTTCGGTTTCGCCGCCAAGTCGATGGTAGTTGCCGCCGCTGTAACGGAGCAAGGCCTCCGGCATTTTCGCTATCGGCAGAACAAGGTCGACGCAACCGGTCTGAACGGCGCTGCGCGGCATGCCGTCAAACATCGCCTCATCCGGACTTTGCGCCAAAACAAGTCCGCCAAATTCCTTGATCGCCTTCAATCCGAGGCTGCCGTCGGTTCCAGAACCAGAGAGAATGCAACAAATCGCTCGCTCGCGGCATTCTTCGGCCAGAAGACGCAGGAAAAAATCGAGCGGCATGCGGGTTCCGCGCCGATCAGGCGGTTCGAACAACCACAGCGCGCCGTTTTTAATCGATAGATAGACCCCAGGCGGAATGACATAGAGATGCTCGACCGCCAAAACCATGCCGTTCATTGCCTGCACCGTCGGCATTGCGGCAACGTCGGCCAGCAGCGCCGCCAACATGCTGTCGTGAGTTGGATCAAGATGCTGAATCAGAATGAAAGCCATACCATGATCAGACGGCATGGCTTGAAAAAATTGTCGAAAGGCCTCCAATCCGCCGGCCGACGCACCCAGACAAACAACGGGAAAGGTTGCATCGCAGATGTGATCCTCCTTGCCGTCGGTACTCGGAGAGCGCTGCGCCGCATCACGATCGTCAGGCTTGGCTGTTGGCATTGTCTTTTGTCTCTTAGGTTTTCTGTATCGGGATCGACTATTAAGTCCTATCAGCATTAATGGCAGCATTAATGATTGAAATTTAGCAACCGCGCTCCCCAAGTCGCTCAATTAGCCGTATCGAATTCACCTTATTAAAATCAAATGTGCCCATATAAAAAATACAGCGAACAACTTTCTTTGAGTAAATTCCCCTATGCGACCATATCTACCGAATAATACACAACTTAGAAAATACGGCGCCATATGCTCCATTTTTTGAAGCCACCCCTACCACATTCATTTACCACATTCATTTGATTAATAAATTCACAGAGGTGATTTCTTATTCTTGCAAAAAAGCATCCTATCAACCTTCTGCTCATTCCACAATGGAATAAACCCGCCAACAAGTAAGTCGGCAAAAAATGAGTATTTTCTGAGGCTATACGATCCGCGAAAACGATCCTACTGTAATGGTTCGACGGCGCCGGAACTTTAATACCGAGGCGTCGCCACCGTTAAAACACGAGACCACAGTCGGAGATGGTAAACTATCCGGATTTGGAACTGTTTCTTGCACCCCAAACTTGAGGGCTACATCCATGACGCACATCATTCCTTCTTCCGCCATCGATGTCAATGCGATCAAAATGCCCTTACAGAACTACTTGAAGGTGCTGACACAGTGCCAAGCGCTGGTTGATTATTTGCTTGCCGACCAACGTAAAACAATCATTGCGGTTCAACAAACATTTGAAACTATGACCAAAGCAGCAAGTTAGTGCAACATGGTTTCTGTAAATTCCTCTCTCTCGGGTTTCCCTGGGTGGGCAGCCTTCCACGCTTCGAGGTGTAGCTCTTTGCGCTACGGTTGCATGCCTGGAGGAACCACGGAGAGCAATTTCCCGGACGACTTCTTCGGAGTATTACTTGGAAATGTAACGAAGGAGTTGACAGATATGGCAATGCGCGTCGTAAAACACCCCCTTGACGATGCTTATGCAGCGTTAATTGAAAATGGACTTGACGGAGCGAGCGAAGCTCTGCGCATTCTGGTTAATGAAGCAAGCAAGATCGAGCGAGCCCACTTTATGAATGCTCAATCTCACGAACGAACCGCTGAACGTACTGATTATGCCAACGGCTATAAGCAAAAGACGGTTCTAACACGCGTCGGCAACGTGACCTTCGATGTGCCTCAAGTTCGCGGTGGAGGCTTTTATCCAAGCGCGCTTGAGAAAGGATCGCGGACCGAACAAGCCGTCAATATAGCCCTGGCTGAAATGTATATTCAGGGGGTATCAACCAGAAAGGTGATAACGGTTCTTCAAGCTTTACTTGGACCGGAGATTTCAATTTCGTCGGCCCAGGTCAGCCGTGCGGCCGAAGCTCTCGACGTTGGTCTTGCGGCTTGGCGTGAACGGCCACTTGGCGAAACTCCCTATGTTTTCTTCGACGCCCGATATGAACGGGTGCGAGAAGGCGGGCATTTGGTCGATTGTGCCGTGCTGGTTGCTATCGGCATCACAACGGACGGAATTCGGCGCGTGCTCGGTGTTTCCGTCGCCTTGTCGGAAGCCGAAGTCCATTGGCGCGCCTTTATGGAGAGCTTGGTGCGGCGTGGTTTGATGGGCGTCAAAATGATCATCGCAGACGACCATGCTGGCCTTAAAGCGGCTCGCAGAGCCGTGCTTCCCAGCGTCCCATGGCAACGCTGCCAGTTCCATTTGCAGTTGAATGCCCAAGCCTACGTCCCGAAAATCGACCAACGCAAATCTGTCGCTCAGCAAATTAAGACAATCTTCAATGCTCCTGATAAAGTCGAGGCCGAGCGTTTGCTAAAAAAATTCGTGGATATATGGGCTAAAGACGCTCCAAAGCTTGCGCAATGGGCGGAAGAGAACCTGCCTATGGGGTTTTCGGTGTTCGAGTTGCCCCAACAATATCGCACTCGACTAAGAACAACCAATGGACTCGAAAGGATAAACAGAGAACTCAAGCGCCGCACCCGAGTGGCTTCAATCTTTCCAAATACCGCTTCATGTCTACGATTGGTCTCTGCTCTGCTCGCTGAGTGTGACGAAGAGTGGATGTCAGGAAAAATGTATCTCAACCTGAAAGGGTAATTCGCTCGTCGCCTGAAAAAGTTGTCTGGAAAAATTTACAGAAAAGTTGTTGCACAGCCAGCAGCAACCGCAAAAGAAGCGTTAATTGCCGCAATGAATTGGGAAAATGCAACCCGTATCAGCGCCGACTTTACGACCCTGTCACTGCATACAACCGAGCTAATAGCCATCATGGCTCTGACGATGTCGAACATCACAACAACAAGCAATAAAGAAGAAATATAAAAATACTGGGGACAAGAGAGTCTCTTTTACGACTTCGCAAGACCGACACCGACGGCGTCTTCAAATGAAGATTGCCGAACAATACAGGGGAGGAAAGAAAATACGTCCCTCAATAGAGCGTTTCCTCTTCTCTGATCGATCAGAAACTCTTTTCATCAACACTAATCAAAGGACCATGCGTGTGTCCCACGTTAAAAAGGCTGCGTCTTCAATGACGACGACCTCGCTCCGTGATGCAAATTTTTTAGAGGGCGCCTATGAAGCCTTAAACATCCAAAACCCGACAAATAGGATGGTGACGATCAGAAAATTTAACGGGCTGCTCGCGGGCAATATGAGACATTCAGCACAAAGCAAAGCCTTATTTACCCACTTGATTGCTTTTGAAACATGGATTGCAGATTGATGCCTCTCGCAATAACCAAGTCCGCATCATTGATTACGATAAAAATATTATATCCGAGAATGTGACACATAAAAAAAGAGAAGATCAACAGCTAGGAGTTTCGTCAAGACAATTCAGTTGGACGATCCAATGAACCAAGGAACGAAATCGGCCATACCGACCGACTGTTGATAAAAGAAAGCAGAAAGCAATGAGCGATTTTCTGATAAATTTCTTTTCTATCAAAGATGTGGTCCCGTATGGCCTATACCTGGAAGGATATATCAATGTATTCATGGTAAAATCAGTTGGCGATGGAATTTACACTCTATGCTGTTTCTCAATAACTGCATCTCTTATATATTATTCATCCCATCGACCTGATCCGGAGTTCTCACGAATATTACACTTTTTTATTCTATGGATATTGTGTGGAGGTGTTTCTCACGCTTTCAGCCTCTGGACTTTATGGTCTGCCGACGACGACGCCGAAGCGGCGATAAAAATCGTAACGGCAGTTATATCGCTGATGACAGCCGCATCCCTTTGGATAATTATGCCAACTGTTCTGGCTTTACCCACGCGAAGCGATATTGTCCGTAAGAATGCCGAAATGCTCGAACTAAATGAGCGGTTGTCTGAAACCGTTAAAGCACTTGACCATGAAGTCATCGTTCGAAAACAAGCTGAAGAAGTGCAATTTCGTTTGCAACAGAAATTGCAACTTGTTTTGAACACCATCCCTCAACGTGTCTTTTGGAAATCCTTAGACATGATATATCTGGGGTGTAACCGAACTTTCGCCGAGGACTGTGGAGCCGAAACACCAGAAGACGTAATAGGCAAAAGCGATTTTGATCTGAGATGGGCCGCCTTTGCAGAACACTATCGCGCCGATGATCGTCGAGTTATGACGTCCGGCGAGTCCACGATTAATTACGAGCAACCCGTTGCTCTGCCCAGTGGCCGAATTCTCTGGGTTCGCAGCAGCAAAATTCCTCTGCGCAATCGTGGGGGCAAAGTCATCGGCATTCTCGGCACTTATGAGAATCTTACCGAATACAAAGAATCTCGGGATGCGCTACGCCGCAGCGAAGAAATGTTAAGAACTTTCTTCAACCGATCGATGGTTGGATTGGCGACGATATCGGCGTTCAAAAATTGGATCGAAGTCAATCCGACTCTGTGCGACATGCTTGGCTATTCGCCTCAAGAGCTAAGAATGATGACTTGGCTCGAATTAATTCACCCCGAAGATCGCGACCGCAACACCGCTCAGTTTGCACAATTACTCAATGGAGAGATCGATGGCTACAGCTTAGACGAGCGCTTCATTCGTAAAGATGGTCGAATCATCGATACATTTTCCGCCGTCGCCGGCGTTCGCGAAGAAACCGGCAACATCGAGTATATCGTCGGCATTTTTGAAGACATAACCTTACGAAAGGCGAATGAAGCCGAACTGATCCGAGCCAAGGAAGAAGCCGAAGAAGCCAATCGCACAAAAACAACGTTTCTGGCGATGATGAGCCATGAAATCCGCACGCCAATGACCGGCGTGATCGGCATGGCGGATTTTTTGGCAAAGTCTCAACTCGACAAAAATCAACGTCTTTACGTGGACACCATGCGCTCTTCGGCGAGGACATTGCTGGCTGTTCTGAACGACCTGTTGGACTATTCGAAAGTTGAAGCAAATCGACTGACCATAGAAGCCGTCGCCTTTGACGCCGTACTATTGTTGCTGGAGACCTCGCGTTTGTTCTGGTCCAAGGCGCAAGAGAACGCGTGTACGATTTCTGTCGATCTGGGCGGATACAGCGTGCTGGCTGTCAAAGGCGACCCGATCCGCACCAAACAAGTATTGGGTAACCTGATCGACAACGCCGTCAAGTTCAGCAAGAACGGACGCATCATGATCAAGTTACGACAAGATATGATGGAAAACAATTTTCGTTTAAGATTTGAAATCAAGGATACAGGGATAGGTATTTCCGAAAGCAATCTCTCTAAACTGTTTCTTCCGTTCTCACAAGCGGCCAAGGGAACGACGCGAAAATACGGAGGAACCGGACTCGGACTTGCCATCAGCAAACGGTTGGCCGAACTCATGGGTGGAGACCTAACCGTTTCCAGCACTCTGGGACGCGGATCGATATTTTGCTTTACCTGCTTGGTCGAGCGAGCATGTCTGGAAGACATCGTCATCGAACGGCAACAAATGGTCACAGTTCGCCCGATGACGATCTTGCTGGCTGAAGACAATCCAACCAACCGCATGATCGTAAAACTCGGACTTGAGCAGCGCCTTCACCGCGTTATGATGGTTGAAAACGGCGTCCAGGCCTATAACGCGGCGGCAGGGCAACGATTCGACTTGATCTTGATGGACATGCAAATGCCGGAGATGGACGGGGTCGAAGCGACGCGACGCATCCGAACTCTGCCTCTGCCGTTTTCCGATGTCCCGATCGTCGCTCTGACCGCCGACGCCATAACGGAACACAGAGCGGCCTATATAGAATCCGGATTGGACGACTTTTTAACAAAACCGGTCGAATGGAACAAACTCGACGCCGTCCTTGCCCGTTTCGACTCCAAGACTTCGACACGCTTCTCAACGAACATTGTCACAAACACCAATGTCGCCTCCCCCGCCATGCCCGATAATCGGCTCGACATGCAATGGAGTTCGATTCATCTTGAAGAACGCGCTCTCCCCATACGTGAAGATGTTTCACATTCAGACAAAGATCACTTGATAAATTTTCCGGAACTCACTGGTCTCAATGTCCGCGACGGCCTGGCGCGTATGAACAACAACGTCGATGCTTATCGACAGACTTTGATTACATTTGCAGTCGATCAAGTCAACACGGCAGACAAGATAAGAAAATTGGTCAAAATTGGAGACATTATGTCGGCTGCTCGTTTGGCGCACACACTGAAAGGCGTGGCCGGCAATATCGGTGCGACACTGGTGCAACGGACGGCGCAAGATATGGAATCCGCCTTGAACGACAAAAGAGACGATTTCATTGAAGAACTAACAACGTCAATTGACCTAGAACTAAAGCGAACAGTCTCTTGTATAAGCATCATTTCGCAATCGGACACTCTAATGTCGACCAAATCAATTTCCGAGGATATTGCCAAAAATGTTGAAAACGTCAATCCCGCCGTCGTTGTTAATGTTATTCCACAACTTAAAACCCTGCGCCGAATGTTGACGCAATACGATTCCGAAGCAGTGGATAATTTGGCATTGATGATCCAAAACGTATCGGACACCGCTTTATTTAGCTTTCTCCGAACGCTGCATGGCCTAATTGAAAATCTGGAGTTCGACGACGCCCTGAAATATCTCGATCACATGATCAAACCGATCGTGGGAACTCTCAAGGAGGATACCTAATGGAAAACGATCAGAACCATAAAAGGACGATCCTAGCGGTCGATGACGCGCGACAAAATATTGCCGTCATCAAGTCGATCCTGGTTCCGAACTATACCGTCAAGATAGCCACCAGCGGCGCTATGGCGTTGACGATTGCCCAAACGCAGTCTCCGGATATCATTCTTCTTGATATCATGATGCCGAATATGGACGGTTATGAGGTTTGTCGTCAACTTAAAAGTAACGAGACAACTCGCGATATTCCAATTATTTTTGTTACAGCAATGAATCAGATCGAAGATGAAACCTGTGGTCTAGACATGGGAGCGGTTGACTATATTGCCAAACCGATTAAACAGTCAATTTTGTTGGCTCGAATACGAACTCACATTGCTCTTGCCGATGCCGTCAAGCAACTCGCCGTACAAAACAAAGCCCTGGTCGATACCGTCCGACTCCGTGAGGATGTTGAACACATTACTCATCATGATCTGAAATCTCCGCTCAATGTGATCTTAGGTATGCCACAACTTCTGCTGATGAAATGCGATCTCACAAAAGAGCAGCGTAAGATGATCGGTCTGATTGAGGAGGCAGGCTATAGAATGCTGGACATGATCAACAACTCACTCGATTTATTTATGATGGAAAACGGAAAGTATAATTTTCAACCAAGACAGGTCGACCTTCTGACCGTGATACGCGGCGTGCTGGCTCAACTGGAAATGCTGATTTCTGAAAAAAAGCTGCAAATAAAAATTCTAGTCGATGGTCGCGACGTCGAGAAACATCAAAAAGTCAATGTCATGGCTGAATCTCTTCTTTGTCACTCGATGTTTTCAAATCTTTGCAACAATGCCGTTGAAGCTTCTTCTTTGGGAGATGAAATCGTCATCAACTTCGAGCGAGATCGCAATATCGTCACATCAATTATAAACAAAGGCGATGTTCCGGAAAATATTAGAGAGCGCTTTTTCGAAAAATTTGTAACGACTGGAAAACCTAATGGAACCGGACTTGGAACCTATTCGGCGATGCTAATTGCAAAAAGTCAAAACGGAAATATCTCTCTCGACACGTCGGTTATGGGACAAACTTGTCTGCGTGTAACGCTACCTTCCGAGAAGGAGTATGCCGAAGAATCGACCCAATAAGGATCCGCGCGCAGAGAATTTGGCGCATCGCTTTTTGCGCCGACTAAATCATTTCAGGCTCCGTCAAGATTATGAGCCTACTATTCAAGCTCCGGCAGGAAACCAAGGACCAGGCGACTGCGTGGACGACCTCGGCCAAAGTCCGCTAAGATCAACCAACATATCTTGAGCCGCGCGTCGTCCCCGAGACTTCAAGAACGCCTTCAGGTGAGCGCGAAAAGCTCTCCACCGCAAACCACGCGATCGGGCAAGTTCAGCTTCGGCAAGCAGAAGACGCGCTTCAGCGCATCGCAAAGCCCAAGAGCCGCTCACCGCCAAGAACGGCGCATGGCGCGTAATGATTCGACGCATGTACTCGATTCGAAGATCAACGTCGTTTCCAACGGGATCCGGTTTGGGGGCGTCGACAGCGCCGACAAAAGACGTAAACCCGACATGGCCAAGACGAGACAAGCGCAACCACAAATCCCAATCTGCAACGGAACGCATAGAAACATCGAACCCACCGACGCGAAGCAAATCTTGTCGCCGAACAACGACAGTGGAGCCTCCAACAACATTTTCCGCCAGCAGCCGCGCTTCAGCAAGCTCCAAAAGACAATAACCGCCACGCCGTCCTAAAGAGAAAACAGCGCCATCAGAATCGGAAACAACGCCGGAACGCGGTCTTTGATCAATGGAGCAGAAAGGAGGCTGACGCAAATGTGAACGCTCTTCAACACGTCCGGCCGCTCGTTCGGCGGCTTCGGTCAAACGACGCATGCCATTCCATTGATCGAAACACGCGCCGAGCGGCCTTTCTTCGGCGTCAACTTTAACGTAGTTCGTAAAACTGAAAACAACGTCCGGTCGTTTGAGGTGAAAGTCATGCTGCGCCGTCAATTTTCCCGGCGTCCAACGATCATGAGCGTCAAGAAACGCAATCAACGGCGCCCGAGCGGCAATAATCGCGCGATTGCGGGCCATGTTTGGCCCATCGCCGTCCCCCGTCAATACGCGCAGCCCCGGAAGAGTTTCTTGTCGACGCCGTAGCCAAGCGCGCGTGCCGTCGGTGGATCCATCGTCCGTGACGATGATCTCCAAGTTAACGACTCCTTGCGCCACAACGCTGTCGATCGCTTCCGGCAAGGCCCGCACTGAATTGCGGGTCGAGATCACGACAGTCAAAACCGCCGTCGAAGCCTCGACGGCTGTCGCGACGTTCGGCTTGTTAAAAGAAACAGCATTGCTCGAAACGCGCGCAGTCGAAAGCGCCTCCGACGCAGAAGCGCGAGCGGCCAAGACAGAAGACGCGGACACGGCGGCAAACGCGAACATTGGAAAGAACTCCGAAAGAGCGATAAAATCTGCGATTGAAGACGGCTTTAGAGACGCGATCACTGATCTTTGACGATTTCTTTAGCGGCTTTCATTCCCCCAAACATCGGCATTCCTCCAAATATCAGAGGCATCAGAGGTCAGAAAAAAATCAAGAAAGCGTTTTTTTTAATTTCGAAATCTTTCTTCAACTCCAATTCACGGTTCACAAAAAAAGAGCACAATGCAGATTCCGCGCCAACACAAGCGCCACGCGAACCAAACGCCAAACAAACAATGGAAAACGTCAACGAAGAAAAATGACGGCGCTTTTAAAAAAAATCGAAAAGATTGGTTAATATAACTCCATCAAAATTGATAAAATACCGATCTATTTTTGCGATGCGGTATGGTCTGTATTGCGCCGCAACCCAAAAAAGACATTCAATACAATTACTTCTCGGAAAAAGAGTATCACGCATTGCTATTCGGCGCCTACGTGTTTCTTCGCGATCGGCCATGACAAAACAAAAACCGAGCGGCTTTTTTGGCGCGTCAAAACGTCGCAGGAAAAAAGCCCCCAACAGCAACCAGGTTTGCAGCCGAAATTGCCCAGGCGCAGCGTCGTCAAATCAAAGAGCGACCAAGCCATTTAGACGAAGCGCATCGTCCGAAATCCCTCTGCGCCGCATCGTCGCGGATTGTTGCGAAGAACGATGAATCGTCATGGACCAAGCGGCCTCGTCGCGCTATTGGTTTCACCAGACTGAGGCTGTCGGTTCAGGCAGAAAAAACTCCCGTCGTCGGTTCGCCCCCTCCGCCGCCGGTTCGATCGAGCGGGGCGCACGCTTAAGGAGGCTCAATGGTTCGCAAGATTCCGCGCATGATCGCGGCGCTTCCCGTGATCTGGGGCATGGCGATTTGGTCGGTCGAAGCGCCGGCGCAAACTGCAACGCCCGCAGTGACCCCTGAAGCGGCGTCGGCCCTGGCCGATGCGCTAAACGCCGGATTGCTTCGCTGGTTCCCGACGCCTCATCAGAACAAGGGTGGCGTGAAATGGACAGGAAAGGTCTCTGCGACGCCGGTCGGCGATCATTATGACGTGCGCTTGCCGTCCGTGGCGATCGTCGATTCCGACAACAGCAAGATTCAGGTCGGCGAAATCGCCATGATCGTCAAACCGAACGCCGATCAGACGTTCGGAGTCGAAATCACGCTTCCGGCCTCGATACAATCCGTGACCTCCGCCGGCGCCAAAGACGCCGAGCTGTCCATGGGCTCTCAGCACTTCTCCGGCGTGTGGTCTCCCACACTGGAGACCTTCATAAAAATCGACGCCGCTTATTCCGATCTAGCGGTGGTTCCCTCCAAGCCGAATCCTTCCGTGAAGATCGGTCTATTGGCCGTGCGCGCCGATTTGGCGCAAAGCGCCCCCAATCGTTGGAGCGGCCCCAGCAGCTTCACCATCGGCGATCTGTTGGTTCAAGACGAAAAAGGCGTCAACGTCTTGAAGCTCGGTCGCATGGCGATTGAAGCCGAAGCGAATGGCGTCGATCTGTCGCGTCTCGCCAAAATCAGCCAGTGGGCCGAGGATGACGCCAAAGCCGGAGACCCCACCGTCTTCAAGCAGCGCATGGAAACCGTTCGCGGCTTGTTCAACGGAGCCGCCGCCAAGCTGCGCGTCAACGATCTCGCTGTGGTCAACGCCGACGAAATGAAGAAAGCAGGCGCAGGAAAGCCCAGTGGCGACATTGGAACCTTCTCTCTGCAACAAGCGTCGTTTCATGTCTCGTTGGATGGTCTGGAGCAGGGAAATTCGTCGTTCCGACTCGGATTCCTGCAAGAAGGCGTAAAAGTCGATCCGCTCCCCGGCCCTCCTGAATTTATGCCGGACAAAATCGAGGTCGATCTGGCGGCGGTGAAACTCCCCAACGCCAAATTATGGCAAGCTCTGGAAACCGTGCTGACGCCCACCACCAAAGGCGTAGCTCCAGTTCCAGGCGCCGACCCCGAATCCATCGCCATGGCGAGCGCCATGACCGGCTTAAGCGAAAACGCCAGTGAAATTCGAATCGAGAAATTAGCGCTCTCCGCACCCGCCGCTTCGGCGTCCGTCACCGGCAGCGCCCGCTTCGACGCAAAAGCCGTGATGAACGCAGTTGCAACTCTCGACATCAGCCTGCGCGGACTCGACACCGCCATTCGCACCCTACAGCCTGCGCCGGGCGCCAAACCCGACGAAGGAGCCAAAGGCATCCTTACCGCCCTCGCCATGATCCAGGGCATGGGGCAAATGAGCAAAAACGCAGCAGGACAAGAAGTCCGCAACTATCGCATCGAGCTGTCCCAAATCGGACAAATCACTCTGAACGGCGTCGATATGTCCTCCTTGATCGGAGGAATCGGCGGCGGCTCTCCTGGACCGAGCGGTCGGTGATAAAAAAAACAAGCGATCGCGACCCTGTATAATATGGTCGCGATCGCTTGCGCCGTTATTTGCATAAAAATTAAAAGAGTCCAGGAACTGAGTTCCTGATCTCTGGGGATCATAAGGGGGGAGCGAAAGCCCCCCTTATTCGCGAAACGACCTTCCTAACGACCTTCCTCTGGAAACGACCTTCCTCTGGAATTGTTCGTTTTTGATGTAAAAACAATCACGACAGCATAAGACAATCCCCATTTTCAGCCATAAGAAACCTCTCAATGAGGACAAACCAAGGAGTAGCTTCATCATGGCCGCACCAGCCCGTCCGCGTCGCAGCGTTCTCTACGTTCCAGCCTCCAACGTCCGAGCAATGGAAAAAGGCAAAACGCTTCCCGCTGACGGATTGATTCTCGACTTGGAAGACGCCGTTGCTCCCGACGCCAAAGTCGACGCCCGCAAACAAGCGGCTGTAACGATCCAAAGCGGCGGTTTCGGCAATCGCGAGCTGTTTCTGCGCGTAAACGGACTGAATACACCCTGGGGATATGAAGATTTGGTTGCGGCGGCGACATCCGGCGCCGACGCCGTGCTGTTGCCCAAAGTGGAATCAGCCGATGTCGTGCGTCAGGCGGACGTAATTTTGCGCGGCGCCGGAGCCCCGGAAAATCAAGCGCTGTGGTGCATGATGGAAACCCCGCTGGGGATGCTGAACGCACGCGAAATCGCAAGCTCATGCCCGCGCATGGGGGGATTGGTGATGGGCACCTCGGATTTAGCCAAGGATTTGCATGCCCGACACACCCGCGAACGCCTGCCCTTGCTCACCGGTTTAGGATTGTGTCTGTTGGCGGCGAGAGCATATCGTTTGGCGATTCTGGATGGCGTATATCTGGACCTCAACGACGATGAAGGATTCGCTTATTCGTGTCGTCAGGGGGTTGAGATGGGATTCGACGGCAAGACTTTGATTCACCCCAAAACCATCGCAGCCGCCAATACGGCGTTCGCGCCTTCGGATACGGAAATCGCTCAAGCGCGCAAAATTATCGCCGCTCACGCCGCCGCAACCGAAGCGGGAAAAGGCGTCGTGGTGGTGGATGGAAAACTGGTGGAAAATCTGCATGTCGAAGACGCGCGTCGTCAAGTGACTCTGGCCGACCAAATCGCGGCAATGAGCGCGGCGGCGGCCTAATTCGCAACCAAACTCCCAACATGCGCGCGAAACGACGCGGATTCGTCCGCGTCGCCCGCAGCAGGACAATTGCGCAGAAAGTAAAAAAGGATGACACCAACGGCGACGAAAGCCTTGCCGGCGCCACGGGCGACGATGGGTTTTCTTCTCGCCGCGAGCATTTTCGCGGCGGGATGGACGCTGAGCTTAAATTGCGCTCACGCCGCGCCGGCGCGCGGCTCCACCGCCGATATTCAATGGGCTCAACAGATTCTAAAAAACAAGGGACTCTATCATCAACGCCCCAACGGCGTGATGAGTGATGAGACTCATTCGGCGCTGTCGGCGTTTCAAAAATCCGTAGGCTTGCCCCCCTCGGGTGAACTGGACCAGCCCACCATTGATCGTTTGATCAGCGCCAAACCGGCGTCATCAACCGTTGGAAACCTCGCCGCGCCCGACGCGCGCGCCCGCGCCCGCGCTCAGGCTGAAGCCGCAACGCCTCCCCCGCAGCCACGCGCGGCGATCACTCATTCCGTAACCACGGAAGGCGGCGGAGATATGATGACCGGCGCCGTAGTGGTGCGCAGCGGCATGGCTCCGCCGCCGCCTGGCGCTTTATCCGGAAGCCATGCGTCTACCGGAAGCCATGCGTCTATCGGATCAAACGCCGGCCCCAATTCCCAATCGCCTCACTTACAACCGCGCGTCGGCCCAGATGGCGCTCCGATTCCACACGCAGCGCCACGCGCCGCCGTCTCCGCCTCTGAAACCTTGATTCCCGACGCCGCCGACACAGACGCCGCTCCATCGATTCCGAACTCAAATGTCCCACTGAATATCATTGCGCCCGGATGGGCGCGGAGTGCGATTATGGGGTTTATCGGCGCAATTTTAACGGGAATCATAGGCGTATGGTGGTGGAGCGGTCGCCGTCGCGGACTCACTAAACGAACAACCTCATCTCAATCGCTCGAACCAAGTTTGGGACCAACCTTAGGGCCAAGCTTAAGCTCAAAAAACGTAAACAGAAAAAACAAAGACGTAACGCTTGCGCCCAAGAAGGCGAATCTAACCGCCTTTACGCCGGAAGATTCGGCATCGGAACGACGCATGCCGAACTTAGAATCATCCCCATCGCTTTCTTCTGGATTAACCGCCGCGCGTTCGGCGGCGACCAGTCGTCGTTCGACGGATTCCGTCGAGTCTTGGCCTTCTCTATCCGGTCGCCTGCGGCCCGGAGATAAAAAATGATTACTTTTTCAACTTTGGCGACACAGCGTCTCATCATCGGAACCATATGCGGCTTGATGGCCGTAAGCGTCGTGAACGTGGCGCGCGCCGAGTCGTCCCCCTTCAGCACAGATCAGAAGGCGGCGATCCAAGAGATCATTCGGACATACCTGCTCGAACATCCTGAAGTCCTCATGGAATCGGTCCAGGCATATCAAGAACGAGAACAAGCTGCCGAAGATACGAAACGCTCACAGGGATTGAGCAGCCGAAAAGAACAGTTGTTCAACGATCCCAGTAGCCCCGTCATCGGAAATCCCAAAGGCGACGTCACACTGATCGAATTCTTCGACTATCAATGCGGATACTGCAAATCCGTGCGTGAAAGTTTGCTCGGTCTGATAAATCAGGACAAAAACATTCGATTGGTTATGAAAGAGTTCCCAATTCTTAGCCCTGCTTCAACGCTGGCGGCAAAAGCCGCCTTGGCGTCGCATGAGCAGGGAAAATATTGGGAATTTCATAATTTATTAATGGGAAATCGCGGACCTCTGAATGAGGAATCCATTATGCGCCTTGCGCGCTCAATTTCATTGGATACCGATCGGTTACGCAAAGATATGGAATCATCTCAAATTGCAGCGGCGTTAGACAACAACCGAAAATTGGCCGAAGCTTTGTCGTTACATGGGACTCCAGCATTCATCATCGGTGACAAGGTTATTCCGGGCGCCGTAGACTTGGATAGCCTCAAGCGTTTGGTCGCCGTTGAACGAAAAAAATAAGACGGGCCAAAGTTCTCAAGATGTCAGGCTCACAGTCTCCTCGCAACACGAGGTCGATTTGTGGTAGACAAGGTCGAATTTCTCTTGCCGCACAGGGTGCCTCGTCATGAGCAGCCGTCAGAACGTCAATATCGGCGACCGCTTTACCCGAGTCGGTCAGGCGCGCAAAATTTACGTGGTTTCGCGAATCGATGAACGCGCTCATCATTTGCCACATGCGCGTCTAACGGCGCAGACTTTGGATAGGGAAGAAATTACGGTATCCGTAAAGACTCTACTAGACCGCCGCTTCTTCATGCCTGCCCCAGTGGCTCAGTAAGTCTTTACTGTCCTGCGAAAAGGTTGAACGCATATAGGGAACTGTATTCCTGGTCGCATGGAGATCACAAAGGAGGGGCGCCGCCCCTCCTTTGTTTGCCGTAAGACCGAGAGGCGTTTGGAACGCCATAACTCGGAGATTGTCATAACTGAAGGCGCGAGGGTCTTTTCAGTTCGGTGAGGCCCACCAAAAAAACACGAATCAGGAAATTACAGAACGACAACGGTCACGCAAAAGAGGCAACGTCTCTTTTTCAAACCAAAGATTGTTTTTTAGCCAATGATTGTTGCGCCACGAGGGATGCGGCAACGGCATAAACTCAGGAAGATATTTTTTTCCATCGCGCACAGTTCCAGACATTGTTTTTTCGCGCCGCGCCCCCAAATAAAAGATATGGGCGTGAAGCCCTATCAGTAAAGTAAGCTTAATATTCGTCAACACGCCACGCAAACGCGGATGCCAAAGTGGAGCGCACTCCGACCGAGGAGGACGATCTCCCCCGCGCAAAGCCACTCCCGGAAAACATAACCCAATAGGCACGATGGCGATCAGACCTTCATCGTAGAAAGTCTGCTGATCAAAACCGAGCCATTGTCGCAAACGGTCTCCACTGGGATCATCCCAGGGAATCCCGGATTTATGAACGCGCGCGCCGGGAGCTTGCCCAACGATCAAAAGCCGCGCTGAAGCTCTGCCACGCAAAACAGGGCGAGGTTGATGAGGAAGGTCTGAAGCACAAACACAGCAAGCGCGAGCCTGCGTCATAACATCCGCAAGAACAACATCGGCAGACGAGTTGATTATGTTCACGTCCTTAATCCTGCCGAAAAAATCATCACAAGCCTCTTTTTTACCTTCCCGATGAGCAATGACAGCGCTCGCAACCGCAAAATAGAACGATTCTCTGATGGCATGAAATGTGCTCTAACCTCTAGTGAAGAATTCATTCCGATTATCTTTCCTTTCATAGAAACGAGGAATACGAACATGGCCGACGAAAAAACGACCAAAACCATTAGTGATCAAACGCAATCGAATGCGACGAAGTCCCTTTATGAAGCGTCATTGAAAGCGGCGAAAGAAGACCACGCCGCAGCGCCGGAGTCCAGCGGCGTGAATTATTTCTAGGGCACA